>CAMYIE010000008.1 GCA_947258405.1 uncultured Eudoraea sp.
CTTAACCTTACACGAGCCCTTAAAGGCGATAGCAAAATACAGGGGAACTGGGGGGAATTGGTACTGGAACGGGTGCTTGAAAAATCTGGATTAGAAAAAGGTCGGGAGTATAGTGTACAACAGAGCTTTGTAAAAAGAGACGGGAGTAGGGTTTTGCCCGATGTGATCATCAATCTGCCCGATGGTAAAAAGATGGTTATCGATTCCAAGGTCTCACTTACAGATTATGAAAGATATATCAATGCCGACGAGGAAGAGCGTTCAGGACATTTAAAGGGCCATCTGGTTTCGCTTAAGAAACATGTGGACCAACTCTCTTCAAAGAAATACGAAGATCTCTACGAAATGGAGAGTCCGGATTTTGTTTTGATGTTTATACCTATAGAACCTGCTTTTGCGATCGCCCTGAATAACGACAACGATCTTTACAATAAGGCATTCGAACAAAACATCGTTATTGTTACCCCCACTACTCTGCTAGCTACACTCAGGACAATCGACAGTATGTGGAGCAACGAAAAACAACAAAGGAATGCTATTGAAATTGCCCGACAGGCTGGAGCATTATACGACAAATTTGAAGGGTTTATCGGCGACCTGACCAAGGTCGGAACCAAAATGGATGCGGCAAAAGGGGAATACGAAGAAGCCATGAAAAAATTATACATGGGTCATGGCAATCTTATCTCACGTGTGGAGAATTTGAAGAAAATGGGTGCAAAAGCCAAGAAGTCCCTTCCGGAAAAACTGATGAAACGGGCCGATGAAAACCATTGATAAAATTCTAGTAACCGCTTATTGAAAATTTTATGGGACGACGGTTTAAAAAAATCTTATTGGTATTTCTGGGACTCGTTATACTTTTTTTAGTGGCTGGGTACTCTTTTATTTACTACGTACCTTATAGTGAAGGTGTTCGCTCTGGTGAACTCATTAAATTCAGTCGGAAGGGAGTACTTATCAAAACATGGGAGGGTGAGATCAGTCAGGGTATTTCAGGAGCTCAGATCTTTTCCTTTTCAGTGTTGGATAAAGAAAAGGGTGTAATCGATGATCTGGTGCAATATGAAGGGCGTTACATTAAACTTTACTATGTTGAAAAGTATCGGACCTTTTTCTGGTGGGGAGACTCCAATTACTTTATCACCAAAGTAGAAGAAAATCGATCCCCGCATATTGAGGAATAAGACCTCTTTAGCCTGCCGAATCCAATTGGGAGGCTGCCTCCTTATCGAGAAACCAAATCAAGTTTCCTGATCCAGGAGCTACCAAGGTGGCCGGATAACCAGTATATGCTCCTTCTTCCCTAATGATCTCCTTGAGTTTCTTTGCCTTAGACTGTCCTGTGACCAGGAATACTACGCAAGCGGCATTATTGATCACTTTACCTGTTAAACTAATCCGGTTCTGCCCTGTTTCGGGGTGTTTTGCCACTTCACAATATTTATCCGATTCCCATAATGCTATCTGATGCGGGAATATAGAGGCCGTATGACCGTCGTCGCCCATGCCAAGAATCAGCAAATCGAAATAAGGTAATTCGTTTTTTGAAGGTAAGTTCTCTTCCAGCAATTCAGCATAGGCTATGGCCTCTTCATCAGGCCTATTTTCTCCTTTGATCCTATGGATATTTGAATCTGGAATATCTACTTTCGAGAGCAGAAAATCACGGGTCATCTTATAATTACTTTCTTCGGCAGCAGGAGGAACACAACGTTCATCACCCCAGTAAAAATGTATTTTCTTCCAATCGATTTTCGATCCGTAGCGTTCGGTCAACGATTCGAAAAAGACCCTGGGTGTGCTTCCCCCAGAAAGTGACACATAAACCTCCTCTTTGCTTTTTGAAAAATGAAAGAAAAAATCGGCAAACCGATCGGCAAGTTCCTGCTTGCTATTATAGATTTTAAGTGTCAAAATTTTAAGAATTTAACAAATTACACAGAAGCCGGGATCAGCGGCGAGTTGTTCTCCGGGATTCCTCCATGAATATGCGCCCTCAAAAAGATCTCCCGAATTAAGAGGGCCCCAAACACCAGCTGAATACCCATACATTCGTACATCCCGACTCTTTTTCCAGTAATCCAGTATAGGATCTACAAACTCCCAGGCGGCTTCCACCTCATCTGCCCTGGCATAAAGCGTCGCATCGCCCTGCATTGCGTCGAGCAAAAGCCTTTCATAGGCTGCCATCACATTTGTTTCCACAAGGCTAGAGTAATAGAAATCGAGGTTGGCACGTTCCACTTTAAATCCCTGCCCGGGTACCTTGACCCCAAATTTCAATAAAACCCCTTCATCGGGTTGGATCCTGATAATCAGTTTATTGTCCTTTTCACTCAACCCGGCACTGGTAAAAATATGGTGATGCGTTCCTTTAAAATGGATCACTACTTCGGTTACCTTTCTAGGCATGCGTTTGGCTGTACGCACAAAAAAAGGTACGTCTTTCCAGCGCCAATTGTCCACATAGAACTTTATAGCTGCATAAGTCTCCGTGGTAGATTCAGGGTCAACGCCCTCTTCTTCGCGGTACCCCTTAATATGCTCTCCATTGATCTGGGAAGCGACATACTGGGCGCGAATGGTATTCTTAAATAGGGTTTCTTCATCCTTCATTATCCGCAAGGATTTCAGGGCTTTAACCTTCTCATTGCGAATTTCTTCGGGCTGATCGCTGATGGGCGGTTCCATCACCACTAAAGACACAATTTGCATCAAGTGATTTTGAAACATATCGCGAAGCGCACCCGATTTATCGTAATAACCACCTCGCTTTTCTACACCTACCTGTTCGGCATTGGTTATCTCTACATGATGTATATAATTCCTGTTCCAGAGGGGTTCGAAAATACTGTTTGCAAAGCGTGTCACCAGCAGGTTTTGAACAGTTTCTTTGCCCAGGTAATGATCTATCCTGAATATCTGTGATTCCTTAAAATACGATTGAAGCCCTCTGTTGAGTTCTTGTGCTGATTTCAGATCATATCCAAATGGCTTTTCAACAATTAGCCTTTTCGATCCTTTTGAGTCATCAGACAAGGATTGTTCAGATAGATTTTTTGCAACAATTTCGTAAATATCAGGTGGTGTAGATAGGTAGAATATATAATTGCCATTAGTCCCCAGATTCTTATCCAGTTCTTCGATGCGGTCTTTCAGAATTCCATAATCACCGGCATAATCACCACCGATATCCTGGTAATAAAGCAAACCGGAAAATTCCTCAAGGCGCTTTTTTTCTCCTTTCTCTAGTCTATCTTTTAAATACGGGCTTTTAGTAACTACCTTTTCCCTAAAATCCTGGTCACTTAGATCACTCCGGCTAGTACCGAGGATTGCAAAATTTTCGGGCAAAAAACCTCCAAGATACAGGTCGTATAAGGCCGGAATCAATTTGCGAGCCGTTAAATCACCTGAGGCGCCGAATATGATCAGCATTTGGTTTTCTGTTTTAATCATGTTCCCGGTATTGAATCTACTAATTAGAGTCCGCTTTTTTGAGGAAGTAAGTGCTAAATCGGGTTACAAAATTTTCACTTACATTTGAATTGATCCCTAAGAACGAATATAGAATTTATTTATGTATTCAAGGTCTCAACGGGAGCAGCAAGTATTTCTCAAACGATAAAATTCTTACCTATGAAGGAATCCTATTACGATTTTGGACTGGTTGGCCTGGGGGTCATGGGCCGAAACTTTATTCTCAATGTGGCCGATAAGGGGTTTAAGGCCTGTGGATATGATCTGGACACAAAGCAGGTAAATGCGCTGGTCAGCGAAGGAGGGGATCCTTCCAAGGTAAACGCCACAGATGATATCACCAAATTTGTAGCTTCCCTTCAAGCACCGAGAAAAATTATGATGCTGGTGCCGGCAGGTAAAATCGTGGACTCGGTTATAGAAAGTCTATTGCCTCATCTCGACAAAAATGATATCCTTATCGATGGAGGTAATTCTTATTTTACCGACACAGATCGAAGGGAATCATATCTCAGTTCCAGGGACATCTATTTTTTTGGTGCCGGCGTCTCCGGTGGTGCCAAAGGTGCACGGATCGGTCCGAGTATCATGCCGGGAGGGTCGAAATCTGCCTATAAGGAGGTTAAAGCAATATTCGAAGCTGTAGCGGCTACTTTTGAAGGAGAGCCATGTGTGGCATATCTCGGTCCTAAATCTGCCGGGAATTATGTGAAAATGGTTCATAACGGGATCGAATATGGCCTTATGCAATTGACCTCGGAGATCTATGATGTACTTAAAAAAGCAGCAGAACTGAACAATGAAGAGTTACACGAATTATATGGTGCTTGGAATCGGGGTCGTCTTCAGTCTTTTTTGGTCGAAATTTCTTCTGATATTTTTTCTAAGAAAGAAGACGGCGATTCAAAACCCTTAATCGATCTCATTCTGGACAAAGCCAAACAGAAAGGTACCGGAAAGTGGACTTCTCAAAATGCAATGGATCTGGGTATTCCAGTACCAACCATCGATGTATCGGTAAGCATGCGAGAGATATCGGCCTTAAAGGAGCAGCGCATGGCTGCCGAAAAACTCTATCCAAAAAAGATGCCGGAGCCGGTTGAAAAAGAAAAACTAGGCCAGATGGCTGAAGGAGCTCTGTATTTTTCATTCATCATGACCTATGCTCAGGGTATGCATCAATTATCTGAAGCTTCTAAGGAATATAGCTATGAGCTCGATCTTGCTACCATTGCAAAGATTTGGCGTGCAGGTTGTATTATTCGCGCAGGCCTGCTTGAGGATATTGCGATCGCATACCAAAACGATCCGGAACTTGAAAATCTTTTGATGGCATCCTCTTTTACAGATAAAATAAAATCCACCCTCGATGCAACACGTGAGCTGGTGGCATATGGGGTTACCAATGCGATACCACTACCCGGTTTGTCGAATAGCCTGGCTTATTTTGATGCTTATTCATCAGGGCGTTTACCCCTGAACCTGATCCAGGCCCAAAGAGATTACTTTGGTTCCCACACTTACGAACGCCTGGATAAAGAAGGTAGCTTCCACACAGAATGGGAGTGAAAACAGGTGATTAAAGAGAAACCTAAAAATTAAATACCCTGCTAATGTTGAATCCGAAGTAGATATCGCCTTCGCTCCAATCGCCTTCGGCATTACCCAGGAATCCACTTTCGAAGGTGGGCTGGGCATTGGTAAAGTGCAATTGAAATACATGCCCGCCGGTTTCTATATCCACCCCTATCGAGAGAGGGTTAACAAATGGCGATCCATCCGCTCGGTTCAGGTGCCAGCCATAATCCACATTGATACTCCAACGCTTGCCCACCTTGTACCGGCCGCCAATTCCAAGGGCATACTGATTATTATCCTGGGGCTCGTATTCCACATAACCCTCATAGAAATATGTGGGCATGAGTTCCACAGAAAGCCTGTCGGTCACTTTTCGGGAAATCAGCAATTGCTGGGTAAATGAAATGCGGTCACTAAAGTCTACCGGGCGCAAGATCAATGCTTCTTCCAGCAGGGTATTCACAGCAATCTGACTGTAGCCGACAATAGTAACTGGAAATCCCTGTTGCTGCTGTCCCAATCGATATTTACCATTCAGCTCATAGGTCTTATTGAATGAGTGCCTGGAAATACTCAGGTTAAACCCATCGGTAAACCCATATATAAGCTGCAACCTGGTATTGGCAAAATCAAGCCCGAAAAAATCATCTATTCCATTTTTAATACTGCCAAAGCGATGGGAGATCACAAAGTAGAATTCGCGCTTGTTTACCAGTTTTGTGGATTCAAAATTGACAATTTTAAGGGCCTTAAACGCGGCATTGGCCAATTTTGTACTGTCTTCTTTATCGATCTCATCGAGCAGATCGTCCTGCGCGTAGGATAGGGAGGTAAATAAAAGGCATATCAATAGCCTGATTAGATATTTCATAACAGAAGGGCTTTGGTAAAATGGAACATAAGCAGTTGTTATAATAAACTTACAAATAAAAAAATTTACATCCTCATACTCAATTTATCTAAAAATGCAGGTTGTAGAGGCCTATCAATTCTAATGCCGCTGGAAAAGATTTTAGCATATTTTGCGTTTGGAATAATAATTGAACTCATTGAATGTGTCATCATCAGGAAATATGAAGAGCATGTTAACAGTTTTCATGGCCTTGTGCCTGTGGGTTAGTTCTTCACACGCACAAAACCGATATAAGACCACCAGGGGTGAGGTGAGTATTAATGCCTCTACCCCATTGGAAGACATCAACGCATTGAACAATACCTCAAACGCCATACTGGACCCAGCTACCGGTAATTTTGCAGTAGTAATGCTGATTAAAGAATTTGAATTCGACCGTAAGCTGATGCAGGAACATTTTAATGAGAACTACATGGAGTCAGACAAATATCCTAAGGCTACTTTCAGCGGTGTCTTAAAGGGTTTTGAAATGGGTTCCGCCGGGCAGGTCTCAAAAAAATACGAATTGGAGGGAAAACTCAACATACATGGTGTCACAAGGTCATTAAGCGCTATCGTGAGTATATCTGCAAAAGGAAAATTGCTGAAACTCAAATCTAACTTTACAATAAAACCTGAAGATCACAGAATAGAAGTACCTCAACTCGTTTTTCAAAAAATTGCGCGCGAGGTACAGGTGTTTGTAGATCTCGAACTCCACAGAAAATAAGCCGAGCTACTCTCAGTTTTTAAATCCGGTTACGAACCTTAGATTATTTGCTCAGGTACATCTTACGCCTAGTATAGAGATTGTAGAACTGATCGTCCTTAAGACTATCGATAAAGAGTATGCTTTCTCCGGTACTTTTCATTTCCGGACCCAAATTCTTATTAACATTCGGGAATTTGTTAAATGAAAATACCGGTTGCTTGATAGCATATCCCTCCAGTCTGGGCTCGTACTTAAAGTCTTTCACCTTCTTCTCCCCCAGCATGATCTTTGTAGCATAGTTCACATAGGGTTCGCCATATGCCTTGGCAATAAAGGGAACCGTCCTGGAAGCTCTTGGGTTTGCTTCAATTATATATACCATATCGCCCTTAATGGCAAACTGTATATTGATGAGTCCAACTGTATTAAGGGCCATTGCAATGGTTTTAGTGTGATCCTTTATTTGCTGCATAACGAATTCTCCCAGATTAAATGGTGGCAAAGTAGCATTTGAATCGCCACTGTGTATACCACAGGGTTCTATATGCTCCATAATCCCGATGATGTAGATGTCATTCCCATCACAAATGGCATCTGCTTCCGCCTCTATTGCTCCATCCAGATAATGATCGAGCAGCAATTTGTTATTGGGGATCTTACGAAGGAGATCAACCACATGCTCTTCTAATTCGGTTTCGTTTATAACGATCTTCATACCCTGTCCGCCTAAAACGTACGACGGTCGCACCAATAGTGGGAACTTAAGGTCTTTGGCAAGTTCCAGAGCCTCATCGGCACTTTCGGCAACACCAAAGGGAGGGTAGGGAATTTTGTTCTTTTTGAGCAATCTTGAAAAACTACCCCTATCTTCCGCCAGATCCAACGAGCTAAAACTGGTGCCCATAATTTTGATCCCGTATTTATCGAGTTTCTCCGCCAGTTTTAAAGCCGTTTGTCCTCCGAGTTGTACAATTACACCCTCAGGTTTTTCGTGCAGGATGATGTCGTAGATATGCTCCCAAAAAACCGGCTCGAAATAAAGCTTGTCTGCGGTGTCAAAATCGGTGGAAACTGTTTCGGGATTACAATTGATCATAATGGTCTCATAACCACACTCTGCCGCGGCCAGTACTCCATGGACACAACAATAATCAAATTCGATACCCTGTCCGATCCTGTTAGGTCCTGAACCCAGGACCACTATTTTCTTCCTGTCGGTTACTATACTGTCATTTGCGACATAGCGTTCGCCTTCTGAAGTCTCTATCTCTTCTTCGAAAGTAGAGTAGTAATAAGGTGTCATCGCTTTAAATTCAGCGGCACAGGTATCCACTAATTTATATACACGGTTAATATTCAGCGCCATCCTCTTGTTATGAACCTCAGATTCATAACAGTCGAGCATATGGGCGATCTGCCGGTCGGCAAATCCTTTTTGTTTTCCTTCCAGTAAGAGATCTTTGGGAAGGTTTTCTATGGTGTATTTCGATATTTCTTTTTCAAGAAAATGTAGTTCTTCATATTGCTTAAGGAACCACATGTCGATCTTGGTAATATCATGGATCCTACTCAAAGGAATCCCAAGTTGAATAGCGTCGTAGATAACAAAAACGCGATCCCAGCTTGGCACGGTGAGCTTACTGATGATCTGGTCGTAGTTCTTGTATCCCTTACCATCTGCCCCAAGACCATTGCGTTTGATCTCAAGCGATTGTGTAGCCTTGTGGAGGGCTTCCTGGAAAGAGCGGCCTATACCCATTACCTCGCCAACCGACTTCATCTGCAGGCCAAGGGTACGGTCGGATCCTTCAAATTTATCAAAATTCCATCTTGGAATTTTCACGATCACATAATCCAGTGTAGGTTCAAAGAGTGCTGAAGTTGATTTCGTGATCTGGTTATCCAGTTCATCGAGGCTATAACCAATGGCCAGTTTAGTCGCTACTTTTGCGATGGGGTAACCTGTAGCTTTGGAAGCCAGCGCAGAAGATCTCGATACCCTTGGATTGATCTCAATGGCGATAATATCTTCTTTTTCATCAGGGCTTACAGCAAACTGCACATTACAACCCCCTGCAAAATCACCAATATTACGCATCATCTTGATAGCCATATCTCGCATACGCTGAAAAGTGGTATCGGAAAGAGTCATGGCAGGTGCCACAGTGATGGAGTCGCCGGTATGGATTCCCATGGGGTCCATATTTTCTATGGTACAAATGATCACCACGTTATCGTTCTTATCTCTGAGCAGCTCCAACTCGTATTCCTTCCATCCTATTAGTGCTTTATCGATCATCACTTCATGGATTGGGGAAATCTCAAGTCCGCGACTAAGTAGTGTATCGAAATCAGCAGGGTCGTGTACGATGGAGGCACCAGCGCCGCCCAAGGTATAAGAGGCCCTGATCACGAGTGGAAATCCAAATTCCTGGGCGATCTCCTTTCCCGTTAAATACGAGGTGGCAGAAGCCTGAGGTGGCATCCCTATATCGATCTTTAACATAAGCTCCCTGAACTTTTCACGGTCTTCAGTGATATTGATCGCCTCTATATCCACACCGATTATTTGTACATTAAAGTCTTCCCAAATGCCCTTTTCGTCTGCCTGAATACATAAATTAAGAGCCGTCTGACCGCCCATTGTAGGTAACACAGCATCAATTTCAGGGTGGCGTTTTAAAATATCAATTATCGACTTGGTGTTTAAAGGAAGCAGGTAGATATGATCTGCCATAGCAGGATCGGTCATGATGGTAGCCGGGTTGCTATTGATCAGAATCGTTTTTATACCATCTTCTCTTAACGACCTTAACGACTGGGATCCTGAATAGTCGAATTCACAAGCCTGTCCTATAATGATGGGCCCTGAACCAATAATCAGGACGGTATTCAAATCTTTTCTTCTGGGCATTTTAAATATTGATTATTGAGGTATAGACAAAAAAAAGGTGTTACCTGATGAAAGTAACACCTTATTTATTATAGTTTTGACTATCATTATTTTTTGTGTCTGGGCTCAGAGGATACACTTAATTTCTTTCTTCCTTTTGCCCTTCTCCGCGCCAATATTTTCCTTCCGCTTACGGAATCCATACGCTCCCTAAAACCGTGTTTGTTCCTTCTCTTTCTTTTAGATGGCTGATATGTTCTTTTCATTCCGGAGATTTTTTTTATTAATGCCGCAATGGCGACATAGGATACTAAAATCTGGCCGCAAATATACGAAGAGTTTTTGCTTTGCCAAATTGGAACGAAAAAATTATTCGGTTAGATTTATTACTTTTGCGGCATCTTATAATCACCCGACATTCTCCTTATGAGAAGTTACTTCATCAGGATTGTTTTCTTACTTTTTTGCACCGCTTTGTGGAGTCAGCATTCTTTGTATTATACCTTGAAAAAAGGCGATACTTATGTTATAGAACAAAATGCTCAGCAACTTATCACGCAAGAGATCGAAGGGATAACGCACGAGTTGGAAAATAATATAAGTGGTAAGATGCAATTTAAGGTAGCTGGAATTAAAGACGACCTCTATGAGATCGACATGGTCTTCCTGGATCTGGGGATGCACATGAATTCTAACCTTCAGGGCGAACTAATGAGTGTTGATGCCAGTGAAGTGATAGAAGGAGATGCCCAATCAAGAATTTTTAACAGTTTGCTGAATATCCCAGTGCGTATGATCCTGGCAAGGAGCGGCAATGTACTTTCCGTTCATGGAGGTGACAGTCTGATCAACAAAATGACCACGGCTTCTGGTATTACCGATTCAATTGCGAAAAATGCCCTGAAGGAATCACTGCGAAACGAATTTGGTTCCGAGGCCCTCTCTAATAGTTTCGAGCAAATGACTTACATCTATCCCGAGGGTACTAACTCTTTACAAGGCAGTTGGGAAAACGAATACAGCGGTAAACTTTCAGCAAAAAATATCTGGACTCTCGAGAAATCTACGCCAGCGGAAAATTATATAACAGGCATTGCAGATATCGAAATGGATATCGAGGATGAAGGTACAAGCATGTCTTTGAGTGGAAAGCAGGAAACCACCGTTACTGCGGATATTAAAACCGGATTTATCCTCGATATGTTGGTAGAGGGTTATTCAGAAGGTACGGCCATGATGTCCCACACAGGTGATATGGAAATCCCCACAACTATTAAATCGACTACTAGATATAAATTAATCACAAATTGATATGTTCAATAAAATCATAAAAATAATCCTTGCAGCAATACTCGTGGCCTATGCAGGATATCAGTTCGTAGAAGGAAATATCGGTAATGGTATTTTTATCATCCTGCTTGCCCTGGTATTCATCTTCCTCTATTTTAGAAATGAATTTATTCTACTGGCATTTTTACGAATGAGGAAGCAGGATATGGAGGGTACGCAGAAATGGCTTGAAAAAATTAAAAATCCCGAAGCCGCATTGACGCAAAAACAACAAGGCTATTATAACTACCTCTATGGGATCATCTATTCTCAAAAAAATCTTACCCAGGCCGAGAAATATTTCAAGAAGGCATTGAAATTAGGATTGAACATGGACTACGACCTGGCGATGGCCAAATTAAGCCTGGCAGGGATCGCGATGCAGAAAAGGCGAAAACGAGAGGCCACAACGCTACTACAGGAAGCCAAAAAGCTCGATAAAAACAATATGCTGACAGAACAGATAAAGATGATGCAGCAGCAGATGAAGAAAATTTGAGCTACCTACTGGTGGTATAATACCCCTTATTTGGTATTTGAATAATATACTTCTTACCGGAAGAATTGTTCAGGTGAGGCTCTCTCAACCAGGGATTATGTCTCTTTAGAATCTTATAGTTGATACCATATTCCGTAGCGAAATCAGCAAAGTTTTCAACCGGACTATCGATCTCTACGTTAAAGGTGGGCACAGCAGTATATAAGTCCTGGTTATTAACTTCATAACCGTATTTATCAGGATTATTGAGGATCTCTTTAATGGCGAGAATACGAAAAACATATCGTCCTGTTTCCTCTCCCAGCAACAGATCGTAATAGTCATCTGCCTGTTGAATATTCATAAACTTTTTTATGGAACCATAGCCTGCATTATAAGCTGCTGCGGCAAGGGTCCAGCTGCCAAATTTCTCTTTGTATTTCTTTAGATATCTGCAGGCGACATCAGTGGATTTTTCTAAGTGGTAGCGTTCGTCTACATTGGAATTGACTTCCAGCCCGTACTCACGGGCAGTAGCTTTCATGATCTGCCAGAAACCCGTAGCCCCGGCTGGTGAAACAGTATTTTGGAGGCCGCTTTCAGCGACAGCCAGATATTTGAAATCTTCTGGAATATTGTGTTTCCTTAATATGGGTTCTATAATAGGGAAAAATTTGTGGGCCCTCTTCATCAGAAGCAAGGCGTTGGACTGCCAATAGGTATTGACCAGGAATTCCCTGTCTACCCGTTCCATGATCTCCGGATCATCCTGTGGAACCTTTTCACCGGCAAAGATCAAATTTTCCGGTATGTCGATCGCTGAGATAGTATATTCAGGAGCTACATTCTTCTCTCCACCTTTTACTTTAGATTCCATCGGAATCTCGAACTGATCTACCGGACTTCTCTGAACCGCAAAAACAAGAGTGCTGATCACAAAGACCACACCCAGAATCATCAAAATTTTCTTCAACACCCCCATAACTATAAAATTGATTATTTATTCAAAGGTATTAAATAGAACTCCCTTCCTCCAAAATAATTGTGGGCAAGCGCTTATTAAACCATTTAAATCGATTGAGGATCATAATATGTGTTCCACCTTCCACAAGAGTACAATTTTTGATATGCTGAATTGGAAATACCGCATCTTTGTCCCCATGGATATGTACCAGTTCGGGATCATGTTCGCGTTGCCCCCAGTGGACCATTTGATCTATGGACCAGTCTATATAGTATTTGTCGCGTAAGGATAGGTATTCTTCATAAAGCTCAAGTCTTTTGGTTACCGTTTCTCCAAAAGCGTATTTCGCCAATAGCTCAACATTGTTCACCAGCCCCGTTGGAAGGAGTTTATGGACTTTGGTGTATTTGGCAAAAATGAGACGTTTTGGCAATTCGTACCGACTCTTTACACTCGAAATAATAATCACTTTTTTCACAGGGATAAGTCTGGCCATTTCCTGAACCAGGATTCCCCCAAAGGAAACGCCGATGAGAACCGGTTCTTTGGAGGTGATGAGATTGCACATCGCTTCAGCGTATTCAACCAAAGTCATACCGCGTTTGGGAACAAACCATTCGAGTTTATGGATTTCGAAACGACTTTCATCCAGGTGAATATTCTTAAAGATAGTCGAATTAGCCGCCATCCCAGGCATCAGATAGACGTGAATTTTTGATGGAGTCATACCATGTTTAGTGTGGTAATTTCTAGGAAAATAGCATTTTTTTTGCTACTTTTGTCCACTGGTTGTAAAAAATTACTCTGGCGTGTATTTGTTTGAAATTACGATTCTAAGCATCGTAATTTTTTTATCTGAAACCACACTAAATTCTAACTATATGAATGAAGTTATCATTAAGGACAATAGTTTCTTGCGACAATTTGAAACTAGGGTTAACGGACATTTGGCCAAAATTGAATACTCTTCACAAGAACGTAAAGTATTTCTCACCAAACTCGTAATACCGGAGGAAATCTCCCAAAATGGCTTTAAAGAAGATTTTATTAAAGGAGTTTTACATCATATTCAGGGTCAAAACCTTCGGGTAGTACCTACAAGTCCGCAGATCGCCGGATTTTTAAGAAAGAACAGACAATATAAAGAGATGCTTCCGGTTGGGATACGTATCTGATTATATCCGTCTAATACCTAGAAGTTTAAAAGATTTCTTTAAAAGAAACAAAGCCCGGTTTAGAACAGCCGGGTTTTTTTATGCTAACCTGATCAGTTTCGGCTCCAGGCTCCTAAACCTTACCATTCCTTCTTCATCTATTTCAATTAGTTCCACTTCCATCATAGAATTGACTAATTCCGGATCCCAGGGAGTTCTTACGCGCACATAATTCTCGGTAAAGCCATACATATAACCTTTTTTGTTCTCACCTTCGAGCAAAACTTTGCGTCTTGTACCCATTTGTGATTCATAAAAGGCTCTTCTTTTTTTGGCTGAAAGACCTCTGAGCATTTTACTTCTCTTTTTTCGAATTTCAGGAAGAACACTGCCCTGCATTTGAGCCGCAAGTGTATTTTCGCGCTCACTATAGGTAAATACGTGAAGGTAGGAGATATCCAGCTCATTAAGGAAGGTGTAGGTTTCTAAAAAATCCTCTTCTGTTTCCCCTGGAAATCCAACAATTACATCCACCCCGATACAGGCGTCGGGCATAATTTCCTTGATCTGCTTAACTTTTTTGGTATAAAGGCCGCGCTGATACCTCCTGCGCATAAGTTTCAGGATTCGATCACTTCCACTCTGTAATGGAATATGAAAATGCGGTACAAAAGTTCTGCTTGAAGCCACAAAATTAATGATTTCGTCTCTCAATAAATTAGGTTCAATAGATGAGATCCGTATGCGCTCTACACCTTCAACCACATCCAGGGCTTTTACAAGATCATAAAAGGTATGCTCGTGCTTTTTATCGCCATGTTCTCCTTTCCCATAATCTCCGATATTCACTCCGGTAAGCACAATTTCCTTAATTTCCTGTTTCGCTATATTACCGGCATTTTCTATGACATTTTTTAGGGTGTCGCTTCTCGATATACCTCTGGCAAGTGGAATAGTACAAAAAGTACATTTATAATCACATCCATCCTGTACCTTAAGGAAAGCTCTTGTCCGGTCGCCAATGGCATAGCTCCCTACATAAAAATTTGCTTGCTCTATTTCACAGGAATGAACAACTCCTTCGTGTTTCTTATCCAGATCGTCGAGGTATTCCAAAATATTAAACTTCTCTGTTGCCCCTAATACCAGGTCTACCCCATGCAAGGAAGCGAGCTCCTGAGGTTTTAGCTGAGCGTAACAACCAATAGCGATTATAAAAGCTTCCGGACTGTTCTTAAGTGCCTGCCTGACGATCGATCTAAACTGTTTATCGGCATTTTCCGTTACCGAACATGTATTTATAACATATATATCTGCCGAAGAATCAAATCCAACGCGGTCAAAACCTTCACTGGTGAACTGACGAGCAATAGTAGAGGTTTCTGAAAAATTCAGTTTACAACCCAGGGTATGGAATGCCACACGTTTATTCATATTCTGTCATAAACTGTATTAGGGCTGCAAAGATATCAACTTCCTGACAAATAGCTCCGAAGCGGGCCGGGCAGTTCTAAGCACCTTTTAACGTGGGTAGTTACGCCATTTTTTGGTTATTTCGAAGACATAGTCCAGGATATCGGCCTCCACCTTGTCGAAAGCAACTCCCCTCCGTGCCATCATCACCTCTGCAGCTTCAAAAGCTTTCTTCGGGTAATAGGTAGAAAAACCGGTAGCACCTCCCCAACTAAAACTGGGTACAAAATTTCTGGGAAATCCGGATGCATAAATATTCGAATTCACCCCGATTACAGTTCCGGTATTGAACATAGTATTGATGGCAGTTTTGCTGTGATCGCCCATCATAAGCCCACAGAATTGCAAGCCGGTTTGTTCGAAACGCTCGGTGGCATAATTCCAAAGCCTCACTTTGGCGTAATTGTTCTTTAGATTAGAATTATTGGAATCGGCACCGATATTACACCACTCTCCGAGGACGGAATTTCCCAGGTAGCCGTCGTGGCCTTTACTGGAATATCCAAAAATGACAGAATTATTGATCTCACCACAAACTTTACCAAAAGGTCCAATAGTAGTTGGTCCATAGATCTTCGCCCCCATTTTAACCACAGCGTTCTCGCAAAGGGCCAATCCGCCACGAATCATATTCCCTTCCATTACCAAAGAATTTTTACCCAGATAAATAGGGCCTTCCGAGGCGTTCAGAATACTGTACTCTACCTTTGCTCCTTTTTCCAGAAATATGTTTTCGGGATGAATAACGCTGTTAGTCTTAGGGATAGGCTCGCTCTTTCTACCTTGGGTGAGCAGTTCAAAGTCTGCCTGAAGTGCTTCTCCATTCCGGGAAAATATGTCCCATGTATTTTCAACACGGAAAGTTCTGCCCGTAAATACAAGAGTATCAAAACTTCCGGTATTATATTCTTTATGAGGATCTTTTGTACAATACGCTACAGTGATGTCGCCTGCTGCGAGTGCCTGTCCTTCCTTCAATTTTGAAACCTGATCAGCGAGCGCCCGGTCGGGAACAAAGGAGCCGTCGATCAATACATTAACCGCTTCCGCTTTCAAAGGATATTTTACGCTGAGGTATTCCTCGGTCTTGGTACTCGTAACAGTTTCGAGCAAGGTTTCCCATTTTTCTCTGATGGTCAGGATCCCTATCCTGATGTCGGCTACTGGTCTGGTAAAGGTAAAGGGAAGCAGAGAATCTCTAACCTGTCCATCAAAGAGTATATAATTCATCTCGGATTTTTTGATAAAAGTATAAAAATAACGCCCCCAATGAGAATCGGGGGCGTTTACCTATCATTTTACGACCAAAGGAACATTATTCCTGAGAAGCGGCAGGGTCGGCCTCTTTGTCCGATGTCGGTTTAGCTTTCTTGAATTTCCCGTACTTGCTCTTAAACTTGTCGATCCTACCTGCAGTATCCACCAATTTGGCTTTACCGGTATAGTATGGATGAGATGTTCTCGATATCTCGAGTTTAACCAGAGGGTATTCTACACCTTCAATAGTAATGGTTTCCTTAGTATCTGCAGTAGACTTGGTGAGAAATACGTCGTCGTTAGACATATCCTTAAAGGCTACTAATCTGTAATTCTTAGGGTGAATATCTTTTCTCATATCTCTTCTTCTGGCTTTTAGCGGCTGCAAATTTAATCATTTTTCTATTATACAGCAATTTAGCTGGCAAAAAAGAATTCTTAAAATCGTTATCTTTATTTGTAACAAAAAAACAATAGCCAACACTAACATTTTACAAACTTAAAGAAAGAAATCATGGAAGAAAATCAACCTAAAACCGGGAAATATTCCCTTAATTTCGGATTAATCCTGGGTCTGATCAGTGTGGTCTTTGGCGTTATGCTCTACACTATGGATGCCCATTATTCACAGGATCCCGCCAATACAGTAATCAGTATCGTGATTATGGTGGCCGTGATCATTTGGGGAATTATTAGTTTCCGGAAAGCCAATGGAGGCTTCCTCGCCTTAGGTCAGGCGATGAAACTGGGAGCTGGAATTGCCCTTATCGCTGCAATAATAGCAGTGATCTACACAATGGTCCTTTCGAACGTTATGGATCCGGAATTCGCTACCAAAATTGCTGAAGTAACCAAAGCCAAAGCCGAAGCCGATGGTCAAATGACTGCTGAACAAATTCAACAACAGTACGACGGAACGATCAACTTTTTCTGGATTACATATCCGTTCATTTTGATTTTTAATATCATTGCCGGACTCGTTATTGGTTTGATCGGCGGACTTATTCTGAAGAAAGCCAAACCGGACTATTAAAAGGTTAAAAATTGTACTTTTGATAGGAATTCATGAAACAGCCTATGAACCTTTCGATAGTAATTCCTTTACTTAACGAAGAAGAATCATTAAAAGAACTGCACGATTGGATTGCACAGGTAATGCAATCCAATCGCTTTTTGTACGAACTCCTGTTTATCGATGACGGCAGTACCGATAACTCCTGGAAGATTATAGAGGTGCTCGCCGCAGAAAATCCGCATGTAAAGGGTATTCGATTTTTGAAGAACTTTGGTAAGTCGCAGGCACTTCATGCCGGTTTTGCGGTGGCACAGGGCGAAGTAGTCATTACAATGGATGCAGACCTTCAGGACAATCCGGAGGAGATACCACATCTCTATAAACTTATAAAAGAGGACAAGTACGACCTGATATCGGGCTGGAAAAAAAAGAGATTCGACTCGATCCTCGCTAAAAACATTCCATCCAAGCTTTTCAATTGGGCGGCGCGAAAATCATCAGGAGTAAAATTACACGACTTTAATTGCGGACTGAAAGCATTTAAAAAAGATGTAATCAAAAATATTGAGGTTTCCGGAGAAATGCACCGTTATATTCCAGTGCTCGTCAAGAATGCCGGTTTTGTAAAAATAGGCGAGAAAGTTGTACAACATCAGGCTCGGAAATATGGAAAAACGAAGTTTGGAGCAGAGCGCTTTATCAATGGCCTCCTCGATCTGATCACTATTTGGTTTGTCTCCAAATTTGGAAAGCGACCTATGCATCTTTTCGGGGCGCTCGGAGTATTGATGTTCTTTATCGGATTTGGATTTGCGATATACCTGGGAATCGATAAGCTTTTTATCAACCCTACGGGCCGCCTTTTATCCGATCGACCTCAGTTTTACGTATCACTCACTGCCATGATCATAGGTACTCAATTCTTTCTGGCAGGTTTCCTGGGGGAGATTATACTCAGAGCAAAAAAAGAAGGACCTAATTATAATATTTATAAAAAGCTGAATATTGGATCATAATTTCGGAGTTGCCTGGGCTTCATTCTTTTAATTTCTCTATAGTACAATTGGCATTGCAGAGTGGAAAAGGACTTAAAATACTCCCTTAATTTATTATTTATTTAAATTTTTAGATGTACACTCTTGCGGCTAATTGCCAAAACTACCTACTTTTGCCGTAGGTACAGTGGGTAATAATTTAAAGAGTTACCGCATTGACGAACAATGCCAATAGCTTACCTAATCTGTTGTAAATTCACTATATCAATACGACCTAAATCGATGGATACAATTAGAACGACGGCACAAAAATGGCTTGGTGATTTTTTCGACCCTGCTGTCCGCGAGGAAGTTCAGGCCTTCCTTGATGGAGATATCAACGAACTCAAAGACCGATTTTACAAGAACATGGAATTCGGTACAGGAGGAATGCGAGGGGTTATGGGTACGGGCACTAACCGTATCAATAAATACACACTTGGCAAAAGCACACAGGGATTGAGTAACTACCTCAAACAGGTCTATCCGGAGCAGCAGATCAAAGTGGTTATAGCATATGACTGCAGGCATAACAGCGATACACTAGCCCGTACCGTGGCAGAGGTATTCTCAGCAAACGATATCAAGGTATTTCTTTTCTCCGCCTTGAGGACTACACCCGAACTATCCTTCGCGGTGCGCCATCTGGGATGCCATGCCGGAGTGGTGCTTACCGCTTCTCATAATCCACCTGAATACAATGGATATAAGGTTTATTGGACCGACGGCGGACAAATTGTTCCCCCTCAGGACCAGGAAATCATCGATACGATCAATGGCCTGGAATATCAAGATATCCGCTTTAAGGCAAATCAGGCCTTAATCGAACTCATAGATAAGGAAGTTGATGAGGCTTTCTTTGAAGCTTCTGTCCAAAATGGAAATTTCAACGCAGAAAACAAAGACGATTTCAGCATCGTTTTCACTTCACTACATGGCACATCAATTACGGCTATTCCAGAAGTATTGAAACGCGCAGGATATTCCAATGTCACGATAATTCAGGAACAGGCAGAACCAGATGGTGGTTTTCCTACTGTAGTTTCACCGAATCCTGAAGAACCGGAAGCGCTGAAAATGGCCATGGACAAAGCTGAAGAAATAGGTGCTGATATGGTGGTAGGTACCGACCCGGATAGCGACAGGCTCGGTATCGCCGTACGCAACTACGATGGAGATCTCCAATTGCTAAACGGAAACCAGACCATGCTGATGATGACCAGGTTTCTGCTCGAAGAGCAAAAGAAAAAAGGGTTTGCCGGGAACGAATTTATCGCAAGTACCATCGTTTCCACACCGATGATGGACGAATTGGCAAAAGCGTATGGGGTAGGGTGCAAAACCTCACTAACCGGCTTTAAATGGATTGCGAAAATGATCGAGGACTACCCGGATCAACATTTTATCGGTGGCGGTGAAGAAAGTTTTGGATATATGGTGGGCGATTTTGTGCGCGATAAGGACGCGGTCACCTCAACACTATTGGCATGTGAGATCGCCGCTCAGGCCAAAGCCCTGGGAAGTTCATTTTTTAATGAGCTGATCAAGTGTTTTGTCTCCTATGGATATTATAAAGAACATTTGATATCGATTACCAAAAAAGGGATGAAAGGTGCAGAGGAGATCGTAAAAATGATGGAGGATCTTAAAAACAACCCATTGGAGGAGCTCGACGGATCTAAAGTAGTGCGCATCGACGACTATAACAGCTCTCTGTCTACCAACAGGATCGATGGCAGCACCACTCCCCTATTACTTCCCAAATCTAATGTGCTGATATATACCACTGAGGATGGCACCCGTATGGCGGCTCGCCCCAGTGGAACCGAACCGAAAATAAAATTCTATTTCAGCGTTAACACCTCATTGGAGAATAATGAGGCATTGGAAGAGACTTCTGCCAGACTTGATGCCAAGATCGACCGGATAATAGCCGAACTTAAGTTTAATTGATGGATTATTTCAGGAAAATCTTAAGGTTTGCAGGTCCTTATCGTCGATATGGCTATCTAAACATATTTTTTAACATCCTGTATGCCCTTTTCAGTGCACTTTCCTTTGCGGCATTGATCCCAATGCTCGATGTGCTATTCAACAAAACCAGGAAGGTATTTACCGCGCCGGTTTATTCCGGAATGGGTAATATAAAAGAGTTCCTTACGGATTATCTGAATTACCGGCTCACAACTTATGCAGGTGACGATGAAATGAAAGGACTGGTACTTGTCATCGGCCTGGTACTAGCACTATTTCTTCTAAAGAATGTGTTTAATTATCTGGCGATGTACTTCATTACTTTCTTGAGAAATGGAGTATTGAAAGACGTTAGAAATGCGATGTACGAAAAGATTGTAGATCTGCCCCTCTCATTTTTTTCAGAAAAAAAGAAAGGCGATGTCATAGCCCGGATTTCTTCGGATGTACTTGAAATTCAACACTCTTTTCTCTCAATTTTGGAATTAATCGTAAGGGAACCGTTGACCATAGTTTTTACCATTATTGTGATGTTCACTATCAGCACCAAGCTAACACTGTTCGTCTTCATCTTTATCCCCATAGCTGGTATGATCATTTCACGAATAGGAAAATCTCTGAAAAAACAATCGGCCAGAGTTCAGCTTGAGCAGGCAGAATTCCTATCTATTGTGGAAGAGACCCTAAGCGGTTTAAGAGTGGTAAAGGCGTTTAATGCCGAATCCAGGTTTTCCAGGGTATTTCAGAGGTCTACCGAACGTTTTTTCAGCTTCTCGAACAAATTGCTAAACCGGCAAAACCTGGCATCTCCCACCGGAGAATTTCTGGGGATTCTGGTCATTGGTGTCCTGTTGTGGTTTGGGGGGAAAATGGTGCTTGTAGAAAACAGCCTGGATGCTTCTTCATTTATTGCTTATATGGGACTAGCCTATAATATCCTAACCCCTGCTAAAGCGATCAGCAAGGCGTCCTACGGCGTTAAAAAAGGAAATGCAGCGGCCGAGCGGGTCCTTGAGATCCTGGAAACAGAAAATCCCATAAAGGAAAAGGAAGACGCTATTGATAAAGTGGATTTTACGTCAGGGATCAGCCTGGTAAATGTATCCTTTAAGTATGAGGATGAATACGTGTTAAAAGACTTCAGTCTGGAGGTTCCTAAGGGTAGCACAATAGCACTGGTGGGGCAATCGGGCAGCGGCAAAAGTACAATTGCTAATTTGGTGACACGTTTTTACGATGTCACTGAAGGGCAGGTTAAGATCGATGGTATCAATATTAAGGATCTTAAAAAGAAATCGCTTCGAAACTTAATAGGCCTGGTTACTCAGGATTCCATTTTATTCAATGAAAGCGTTAGGAACAATATCGCATTGGGAAAACACGACGCCACCGATGAGGAAATCCTTGAAGCTGCTAAAATTGCGAATGCACACGAATTTATAGTAGATCTGCCCAAGGGTTATGATACCAATATCGGAGACGGGGGCAATAAGCTTAGTGGCGGGCAGAAACAGCGTCTTTCTATCGCCCGTGCAGTTCTTAAAAACCCTCCGGTGATGCTGCTCGACGAAGCTACTTCGGCCCTGGATACGGAAAGTGAAAGACTGGTTCAGGATGCCCTGGAGAATATGATGCAAAACCGTACTTCCATTGTAATCGCTCATCGTTTGTCTACCATTCAAAATGCCGATAAGATCGTGGTTATGCAAAAAGGCAAGATAGTAGAAATAGGTTCTCACAAAGACCTGCTCACCGCTGAGGGTGTTTATAGAAATCTCGTTGACATGCAGTCGCTGGGAGCCTGAGAATAGTTGCGCCTTAAACCTTTTTGGTCTATAATAGTCTAAAGGATATAAGAAACAAGTCTTGATAGCTGAAGAGACCTTAGTTCAACAGTTAAAACAGAAGGATTCCAAAGCGTTCGAAGTACTGATTGACATGTACAAAGAACGATTATATTGGCATATCCGCAGGATTGTGTTGAATCATGATGATGCCGATGATGTCCTGCAAAATACTTTTATCAAAGTTTTCCGGAGTATCGATGGCTTTAAAGGCGACAGCAAGCTTTTTTCATGGATATACAGGATTGGCACCAACGAAGCCCTGACCTTTATTAAAGTAAAATCTAAAAAACTGGGATTGGGGATGGACGAGGTACAGGAACGAATGGTCGATAACCTGGAAGCTGATGTTTATTTTGAAGGTGACGAAATCCAATTAAAATTACAAAAAGCACTCGCCACGCTTCCTGAAAAGCAAAAGCTTGTATTTACCATGAAGTATTTCGAGGAAATGAAATATAATGAAATTTCGGCGATTTTGGATACCTCTGTAGGAGGCCTGAAGGCTTCATATCATTTAGCGGTTAAAAAAATTGAATCGTATCTTAAAGATGAAAAATAGGACTAAATTGAAGCATCAAAAATCCGATGAACGGTTATAAATTAAACCTTTTGAAGCAGTGAAAGTCATATTGAAGCAATGGGGAAAATAAACAAAAAAGAAGGTTTTAAAGCGCCTGAAGGCTATTTTGAAGGCTTATCCGCTGAGATTTTGTCTAAACTAGACTCTATCTCTTCCGATTTGCCAAAATCGGATGGTTTTACAACACCGGAGGGATATTTTGATTCCCTGGGCAAAGAGGTGTTGACTAAAGACAAAACTACTGAGACCAGAGTAGTCAGACTTAAACCCTATAAAAAACTGTTTTACACCGCAGCTTCAATAGCCGCCGCCATAGTGTTGATCTTCGGGTGGCAATGGCAAAGCGATCAGTCGGTCGACTTTGGGGATATCGCCAGTGGTGAATTACAGGCTTATTTTGAGGATGATCCCTCGGGGTTGACTTCTTACGAGATTGCGGAGGTATTAGCTGTTGAAGATTTGGACCTGAACGATATTTTGGAACGCAATTTGAATGATGAGAATATAGTGGATTATTTAGAAGACACTATCGACAATATTGATGAACTTAATTTTAATAATGATGAATAGATACGGCAAAATGGGGGCCTTTGTTCTATGCTTATTCGCCACGCTTGTACTATTCGGGCAGGGCGGACCAGGCAGGGAAAAGATAAAAACGCTCAAAGTAGCTTTTATCACTGAACGATTGGGTCTTACCTCCGATGAGGCTCAGGCCTTTTGGCCTGTGTACAACCAGCACGAAAAAGAAATCCAGAGAATAAGGCGAATGGAGCGGGTAGAAATAAAGGCTAATTTAATGGACATGGATCTATTAACCCAGTCCGAAGCCAATGAATTACTTAATCAATTGATGGAACTGGAAAAGACCAAGCAAGATCTGAACATCGCTTTTCTAGAAAAGATGAGTACAGTGATTTCCCCGAAGAAGACTCTCTTGTTGATAAAGGCGGAAGAAGATTTTAGAAGGAGGCTTTTAAAAGAAATGCAACAAAGAAGAAAAGGGGGTGGATAGAGTATTTTCGATCAAAAGAATCAAAAGGAAGCCAAATGGCTTCCTTTTTTATTAAACTCTTTGCGATAAAAGAAGTCTTAGCATTATAACCCCAAAAATTTATTAAGATGAAGAATGTAAAACTTGTATTAATAATGATGGCTTTCCTGGGCGGAAGCTTCCTGGTACAGGCGCACCATATAAAAGTAAAGCCAAGGTATGGCGCTGTAGTTGTAAAACTGCACCGACCAAAAATAGTGGTACCAGGAGGTAGTAATTTCTACTTTTCCAATGGTATCTGGTATAAAGCTAATGGGAAAAAATTCGTTGTCGTAAAGGCTCCTGCCGGTATCCGGATCAAACGGTTACCCAGAGGATATCGAACTGTATGGGTGAACGGAAGGAAATACTATAAATATAACGGCATATGGTATTCAAAATCTAAAGGCTAATATACACTAGTAAAAATCGGTTAGGTTTGGAGTCCTCCTTCTCAGAGGATCAGAGTGTTCGTGTGAGGGAGCGGGGTTTACCCGCTTCCTTTTTTATTTGATCTATATCAAATTGATACCTTTGCCTGATCAATATTCCTATGCGATTACACAAAAACCTTGTATTAGCGGTCGTCCGTACACTCAATCAGATATTTAACGATCAGGTCTATGCTGATAAGGCCGTTGAAAAAATACTAAAAAGCAATCCACGATGGGGATCCAGGGATCGTGGATTTATTGCTGAAACCGTCTATGATATTGTTCGATGGAAGCGTTTGTATATGGAAATAGCTTCGGTTTCGGAGCCATTTCAAAAAGAGGCCATGTTAAGGCTTTTTGCGGTTTGGGCAACCCTTAAAGGGATTTCATTGCCCCCCTGGGATGAATTCCGGCTTGTCCCCACCCGGAGGATAAAGGGCAGATTCGACGAGCTTTCAAAAATCCGAAAATTTAGAGAATCGATCCCAGATTGGTTAGACGAGATGGGAAGTGATGCCTTAGGAGAGCCTTTATGGTCCGAAGAGCTAAAAGCCCTGAATCAGGTTGCACCTGTTGTATTGCGTACCAACACCTTAAAAACCACGCGTGAAGATCTCAAAAAAGTTTTGGCTGAAGAGGGTATTCAAACATTTATTTTAAAGGATTACCCTGAAGCACTGGTCCTTGAACAAAGGTCTAACGTTTTCAGAACCAAAGCGTTTTCATCGGGTTTATTTGAAGTCCAGGATGCATCTTCACAGAAGGTAGCACTATTCTTAGAGCCAAAACCCGGCATGCGTGTCATCGATGCTTGTGCAGGGGCAGGCGGCAAAACCTTGCATCTCGCCTGTTTGATGGAGAATAAAGGACAGATCATAGCCCTTGACATATATCATCAGAAGTTGAAGGAATTAAAACGCCGGAGTAGAAGGAATGGAGCTCACAATATTGAAACCCGACTTATCGAATCGAATAAAGTGATAAAAAAACTTCACGGAAAAGCAGACAGGGTACTTATCGATGCGCCTTGCAGCGGTACCGGGGTCTTAAGAAGGAATCCCGATGCGAAATGGAAACTCTCGAATGAATTTGTGCTTGCACTTTTGGATCAACAAGCCGAGATATTCCATCGCTATGCAAAAATGGTAAAACCAGGTGGTAAATTGGTCTATGCCACATGCTCCATTCTTCCACAGGAAAATGAGGTACAGGTTGAAAGATTTCTTAAGTCTGATGCAGGACAGGATTTCGAGCTTGAAAAAGATCTTCACTTATGGGCTTCCAAAACCGGCTATGACGGATTTTACATGGCCAGACTACATAAAAGAAATTAACAATCGACCTTTATAACTGCCTTTACTTTCGCATGCATATACAGCAATAAAAATGTAAATTTGTGGCTTCTTGAAACGCTCAATTGTCATTTTAAAATGATTCATTTCTTCGGCCAGACCAATACTAAAGTTTATGCAGTTCAAAAAGAGGGGACTTTTTCTCAGGAAGAAAACGAGCAGCTCAGCTGGTTATTCGGTAATCTGCCCAAAATAGAAGCGGCGTCTATAGACGCCTTTTTTGTTGGGCCCAGGGCGGCCATGATTACTCCCTGGAGTACAAATGCCTCGGAAATTACCCAAAACATGGGAATAGAAGGCATAGTCCGGATTGAAGAGTATATTGCGGTAGACTCCGGATTTACTGATTTTGATGCCATGCTCAGTCAGAAATACAATTGCCTAGATCAGAATATATTTACCGTAGAGGTACCCCCACAGCCCATTATTGAAGTTGAAGATATCGCCGCCTACAATAAGGAGGAAGGGTTGTCGCTTAGTGATGAGGAAGTAGAGTATTTGGTAAGTCTCTCTGATAGACTCGGCCGAAGGCTTACAGACTCGGAAGTATTTGGTTTCAGCCAGGTAAATTCCGAACACTGCCGTCACAAAATCTTTAATGGAACTTTTGTCATCGATGGAAAGGAAATGCCTAATTCCCTTTTCTCCATGATCAAGCAAACATCAAAGGCCCACCCAAATGAAATCGTTTCGGCTTATAAAGACAATGTGGCCTTTATCAAAGGACCAAGGGTCCTTCAGTTTTCGCCCAGGTCGGCCGACAAACCTGACTTTTATGAAAAAAAGCCGTTTGAGTCGGTGATATCACTAAAAGCTGAAACCCATAATTTTCCTACTACGGTAGAACCTTTCAATGGAGCGGCCACGGGTTCAGGAGGCGAGATTCGCGATAGAATGGCAGGTGGTAAGGGATCGGTACCCTTAGCGGGCACCGCCGTTTATATGACGGCATATTCCCGTCTGGCCGAAGACCGGCCATGGGAAAAAGCCATGAAAGAACGCTCCTGGTTATATCAGACTCCCATGGATATCCTGATCAAAGCTTCGAATGGTGCCTCAGATTTTGGAAACAAATTTGGGCAACCACTCATTTCCGGATCTGTGCTTACGTTCGAACATGAAGAAGATCAGAGAAGATTAGGGTTCGACAAGGTCATTATGCTGGCAGGTGGAATAGGCTATGGTAAGGCCTCGCAAGCCATCAAAGACATTCCTGAAAAAGGTGATAGAATTGTGATCCTGGGAGGAGACAACTACAGAATTGGTATGGGCGGTGCCGCAGTATCCAGTGCAGATACTGGAGAATTCAGTTCGGCAATTGAACTCAATGCCGTACAACGATCTAATCCTGAAATGCAAAAAAGAGCATCGAATACCATCAGAGCATTGATCGAATTAGATGATAATCCAATAGTTTCTATTCACGACCATGGTGCAGGTGGCCACTTGAACTGCCTGTCGGAATTGGTAGAAGAAACCGGGGGGATTATCCAGTTAGATCAATTGCCCATAGGAGATCCTACTTTATCTGATAAGGAGATCATCGGAAATGAATCTCAGGAGCGTATGGGACTCATAATGGGCGACGATGATATGGAACTTCTAAAAAGAGTGGCCGAACGCGAGCGATCACCTCTTTATGAAGTTGGTGAGGTAACGGGTGATAAAAGATTTACATTCTGGTCAGACAAAACTAACAAAGCACCCATGGATCTTGCTCTAAGCGATATTTTCGGGAGTTCACCCACCACGGTGTTGAACGACAAAAATATAGCGGCTGGCTACGAGCCTGTAGTGTACTCCTTCGATAGAATAGAAGAGTATTTATCCGCTGTTTTGCAATTGGAAGCTGTTGGATGCAAGGACTGGCTGACCAATAAAGTAGACCGCTGTGTTGGAGGGCTGGTAGCTAAACAACAATGCGCGGGACCTTTGCAATTGCCCCTCAACAACTGTGGTGTGATGGCGCTTGATTTTGAAGGAAGATCTGGAATAGCAACATCTATAGGTCATTCACCTGTATCGGGCTTGATCGATCCTGCAGCTGCGAGTCGTCTTAGTGTAGTAGAAGCCCTAAGCAATATTGTTTGGGCTCCACTGGAAAAAGGCCTGCACTCGGTTTCCCTTTCGGCAAACTGGATGTGGCCCTGTAAAAATCCTGGAGAAGACGCCCGTCTTTATAAGGCTGTACAAGCTCTTTCCGAATTTGCCATCGCCCTGGGTATCAATGTACCCACCGGCAAGGATTCCCTTTCCATGAAACAAAAATACCAGGATGGCGAAGTTTTGGCTCCGGGTACTGTTATTGTATCGGCCACTGCCCATTGCCTGGATATCACAAAGGTAGTTGAACCTGTGCTTCGCAAAGACGGTGGAGATCTGTTTTATATCCCGCTGTCGGATAAGGAATTCGAACTGGGAGGATCATCATTTGCTCAGATCCGCAACAAAGTTGGCCAAAACGTACCCGATATTGGTGATCCTCAAAAGGTTATACGGGTTTTTGAAACCGTGCAGCACTTTATTCGCAATGGACATATCTGCGCAGGACACGATGTGTCTGGCGGTGGATTGATCACCTCACTTTTAGAGATGTGTTTTGCCAACACAGACCTGGGTCTCGAGATAGACCTTAGTCCTTTGGGAGAGTCAGATACGGTAAAACTCCTGTTTTCAGAAAACCCAGCACTGATATTCCAGTCTAATGACTCTTCAGTTGAGGGAGTACTTAGCAGTCGGGGAGTGAACTATCATAAAATCGGCAGGGCGCTCAATCGTCCTGAATTAAGCTTGCAAAACCTGGAAGACACGCTTTCTTTAAATATTACAGAACAACGTGATATTTGGTATTACACTTCTTACCTGCTCGACAAAAAACAAACCGCAGGGCAGTTAGCCCGAAAACGTTTTGATAATTATAAGCTTCAACCTCTAAATTATTCCTTCCCCGTCGATTTCAAAGGGAAAAAGCCATTGACTGGAACCTATAGACCTAAAGCTGCAGTGATCAGGGAAAAAGGCAGTAATTCCGAAAGAGAAATGGCCAATGCCATGTTCCTTGCAGGCTTCGACGTAAAGGATGTACATATGACCGATCTGATCAGTGGAAGAGAGACACTGGAGGATATTCAGTTCATAGGTGCTGTAGGTGGATTTTCGAATTCCGATGTTCTGGGCAGTGCCAAAGGTTGGGCAGGCGTTTTTAAATACAACAAAAAAGCGAAAGAGTCATTAAAACGCTTTTTTGCACGTCCCGACACCTTATCTATAGGTATATGTAATGGCTGTCAGCTTTTTATGGAGCTCGACCTGATCTATCCTGATCATGAAAACCATGGCAAAATGACTTTTAATGATTCCCATAAACACGAAAGTGGTTTCACCTCGGTCACGATCAAAGAAAACCATTCAGTATTGCTTTCTTCCCTGGCAGGGACTACACTTGGGGTATGGATTTCTAATGGCGAAGGGAAATTTAGTTTACCCTATGAAGAGAATCGCTACAATATTGTAGCCCAATACGCATATGACGAGTACCCCGCAAATCCAAACGGGAGCGATTTCAATACTGCCATGCTCTGTGATGCCAGTGGACGTCACCTGGTGACCATGCCGCATATTGAAAGATCTATTTTTCCCTGGAACTGGGCCTATTATCCTGAGGATCGTACAGATGATATCTCGCCATGGCTCGAGGCCTTTGTGAATGCCAGACTCTGGGTGGAAAAACATCGGCAGGAGCTTAGAGTTTCCCAATAAAACCAATCTGGAAAAGCTTCAAACACCAATGTAAATCCCTGAAATAGTTACATCGGATTTTCTAATGCCGATGCCTTTTCTTATTTTGCAATTACGATTTAGAAACTAAGTATGCAAAATATCACCCGGCTCTTTGATTTTCCTTATTACCAACTATCTAAAGGAAATCTGGAAAACGCCCTGGTCACCAAATATGAGGGCCAATGGATCTCTACCTCAACTCAGGAATACATCGATAAAGCAAATAAGATCAGCAGGGGGCTGCTGAGGATGGGAGTGGGTCCCAATGATAAGATAGCGGTGATCTCATTAACCAACCGTACCGAGTGGAATGTAGTAGATATAGGGGTGTTGCAACTTGGCGCTCAGAACGTCCCGATTTACCCCACCATATCGAAGGAAGAATATGCCTATGTGCTTAATCATTCGGAATCTATATACTGTTTTGTTTCCTGTCAGGAGGTTTATGAAAAGATAAAGGCTGTCCAGGATCAGGTCCCGACGCTGAAAGGGGTTTTTTCATTCGACAAGATTCAAGGCTGCGACAGCTGGGAGGATGTAATGGCCAAAGGCGAAGACTATTCCAATCAGGCACAAGTGGAGGAGTTGATGGCCCAAGTAAAGGCAGATGACCTGGCTACTCTCATCTACACGTCGGGCACTACTGGTAAACCTAAGGGTGTTATGCTCTCCCATGACAATATTGTGAGCAATACCCTGGAAAGTTCAGAACGTCTTCCTATAGATGACGGTAATGTACGGGCTTTAAGTTTTCTCCCTGTATGTCATATTTACGAACGTATGCTGATGTATCTCTATCAGTATCGTTCTGTTTCTATCTACTTTGCGGAATCTCTTGAGACCATCAGTGAAAACCTTAAGGAAATTGAACCTCATGTGATGACCGCAGTACCAAGGTTGCTGGAAAAAGTATACGACAAAATAATCGCTAAGGGCCATGCGCTTAGCGGGATTAAAAAAATACTTTTCTTCTGGGCAGTCAAGGTAGGGCTCAAATATGAACCCTATGGCCAGAATGGCTGGTGGTATGAACAAAAACTCAAACTTGCCCGTAAATTAATTTTTAGCAAATGGAAAGCCGGACTGGGTGGTAATCTGTCATTGATCGCCTCGGGTAGTGCTGCATTGCAACCCCGACTGGCCAGAATTTTTAATGCTGCTGAGATGGGAGTTATGGAAGGTTACGGTCTTACCGAAACCTCCCCGGTAATTTCTGTGAACGATATGCGCAATGGAGGATTTAAGGTCGGTACGGTGGGAAAAACCATCGGACGTACCGATGTGCGGATCGCCGAAGACGGTGAGATCTGCATCAAAGGCCCACAAGTAATGCTGGGATACTACAAAGATCCGAAAATGACCGCCGAAGTATTGATAGGCGGATATTTCCATACCGGCGATATAGGCGAAATAGACGCCGATGGATTCCTTAAAATTACCGATAGAAAAAAACAGATGTTCAAAACTTCCGGTGGTAAATACGTTGCACCGCAGCTTTTGGAAAATAAATTCAAGCAATCTCCTTTTATCGAACAAATCATGGTGGTGGGTGAAGGTGAAAAAATGCCCGCAGCTCTTATACAGCCCAATTATGAATACTTGTATGAATGGGCCGAAAAAAATGAAATTACCTATGGTGAAAACTCCGATATTGTGATGAATGCCAGGGTGCTGGAAAAATACCAGGAAGAAGTAGACAAGGCCAATGCCCACTTCGCTAAATGGGAAAAGGTAAAACAATACAGGCTTACACCTGAAGTCTGGAATGTTGATGACGGCCATCTTACCCCGACCATGAAACTCAGAAGAAAAATAATCAAAGAAAAGTATCTCCATCTCTACAACGATATCTACGAGCATTGATGCCTCTAATTGGCTGAATTAGTCACTGGTGGCCTCTGCACCTATTCCAATCGTATCTGGTTTTTTTACTAAAATTTATTATGCATGCATAATAAATTTTCTTATCTTTGGGATCTAAACCTTATTCATGAAGGAGATCACCATAGACTATGCTTTAAGAGCTACCTGGCAGGCAGTAGCGAGGATGTATAATGAAGAGGCCAGGCAGTTTGGGGCAACTATGGCCGTAGGATTTACGCTTTTGAGTATCGATCCCAAGACCGGAACTCCTTCAACTGCACTGGGGCCAAAAATGGGTATGGAACCTACAAGTCTATCCAGGATTTTGAAAAGCATGGAAGAAAAGGGATTGATTGTTCGTAAACCCAATCCCGAGGATGGCAGGAGTGTATTGATTCATCTTACGGATTTCGGCCTGGAAAAAAGAACAGATTCCAAGGATGTAGTACTAAGGTTTAACGAGGTTGTCAAGGCAGGAGTATCTGAGGACCATCTTCAAGGGTTTTTTGAGGTCATCGATGTGATAAACAAGCTCATTTCTGAAAAGAAAATCTATAATCGAAATACCACCACATAACGCTGTTAGTTAATGAATATGCACATTAAAAAAGTTGCCGTTGTTGGTTCGGGAATTATGGGAAGCGGAATCGCATGCCATTTTGCCAATATCGGTGTCCAGGTTTTATTGCTGGATATAGTACCCCGGGAACTAAATGACAATGAAAAAGCAAAAGGTCTGAGTTTAGACGATAAGCTGGTGAGGAACCGTATCGTAAATTCCTCATTGGCCAATGCACTGAAATCGAACCCCTCACCAATCTACCATAAAAAATTTGCCAGTCGTATTACAACCGGAAATTTAGAGGACGATATCTCTAGAATATCCGAAGCTGACTGGATTATCGAAGTGGTTGTAGAACGCCTTGATATAAAGCGACAAGTATTTTCCAGGATCGAAGAATACAGAAAACCCGGGACCCTGGTAACTTCCAATACCTCCGGGATTCCAATTTCGTTTATGAATGAAGGACGCTCTGCGGATTTCCAGGAATATTTTTGTGGAACCCATTTTTTCAATCCCCCGCGGTATCTAAAACTATTCGAAATTATCCCGGGACCGAATACCAAACCGGAAGTGATTGATTTTCTTAATGAGTATGGAGATAAATTCCTTGGGAAAACCCCGGTGATTGCGAAAGACACCCCTGCCTTTATCGGGAATCGCATCGGGATTTTTAGTATCCAGAGCCTGTTCCATATGGTTAAAGATATGGGACTTACCGTAGAGGAGGTCGACAAGCTTACCGGGCCGGTTATAGGGAGGCCAAAATCGGCCACCTTTAGGACTGTTGATGTTGTAGGTCTGGACACCCTGGTACACGTGGCGAACGGCATCTATGAAAATTGCAAAAAAGATGAGCGCCACCAACTATTCGAACTCCCTGGATTTATCCAAAAACTTGTTGAGAATAATTGGCTGGGCAGTAAAAGCGGGCAGGGCTTTTACAAAAAAGTAAAAGGAAAGGATGGTAAAAGTGAAATTCTTACACTCGACCTGAATAGCATGGATTACCGGTCGAAGAAGAGAGCTTCTTTTGCCACCCTCGAATTAACCAAAAGTATTGAGAACGTTATAGACCGCTTTCCGGTTTTAATTTCGGGTAAGGATAAAGCTTCGGAATTCTATCGCAAGAGCTTTGGTTCGCTTTTCGCCTACGTTTCCAACAGGATCCCTGAAATAGCAGATGATCTTTATAAAATAGATGATGCGATGAAGGCCGGTTTCGGATGGGAGCACGGGCCATTTCAGATCTGGGATGCCATCGGCCTGGATAAAGGCCTGGAGATGATCGAAGCTGAGGGCCAGCAAGCGGCTTCCTGGGTTAGTCAACTTAAAGAGGCCGGACATAATTCTTTCTATAGCGTAAAAGAAGGCGCCACCTACTTCTACGACATTGGACAATCGGCAATGGAAAAAGTACCCGGACAGGATGCTTTTATCATTCTGGACAATATTCGAGGTTCAAAAGAAGTCTTTAAAAATAAAGGGGTGGTGATAGAAGATCTTGGAGACGGTGTCTTGAATGTGGAATTCAGGTCTAAAATGAATACTATCGATGGAGACGTGCTTGCCGGCCTTAATAAGGGGATCGATCTGGCCGAGAAAGATTTCCAGGCATTAGTGGTGGGGAACCAGGCTGCCAATTTCTCTGTAGGTGCCAATATTGGCATGATCTTTATGATGGCGGTAGAACAGGAGTACGACGAACTAAACATGGCGGTTAAAATGTTTCAGGATACTATGATGCGTATGCGCTACTCATCTATTCCAACCATTTCGGCACCTCATGGTATGTGTCTGGGTGGTGGATGCGAGCTTTCTCTGCATGCTGATAAAGTCGTAGCCGCTTCGGAAACCTATATCGGTCTGGTTGAATTCGGAGTAGGTGTCATCCCCGGAGGAGGGGGTTCTAAGGAAATGTCCTTGCGAGCATCCGATTCTTTCAGGAAAAACGATGTCGAACTCAATGTACTACAGGAATATTTCCTTACGATTGGAATGGCAAAAGTGTCTACCTCGGCTTATGAAGCCTACGATCTTGGTATTCTTCAGAAGGGAAAAGACGTAATCGTGGTTAACAAAGACAGGCAGCTGGCTACCGCCAAAGCCTATGCCAAAATAATGGCGGAAACAGGATATTCACAGCCCATACCCAGAACAGATGTCAAAGTATTAGGCAAACAGGCCCTGGGCATGTTCCTTGTTGGAACCGATTCTATGGAAGCGGCCCATTATATTTCGGAACACGATAAGAAGATCGCAGATAAACTGGCTTATGTGATGGCCGGAGGAGATTTGTCTGAGGCGAGCTACGTTAGCGAACAATATCTTCTGGATATAGAGCGCGAAGCATTCTTATCGCTCTGCACAGAGCGCAAAACCCTGGAGAGGATACAACATATGCTAAAAACGGGTAAACCCTTAAGAAACTAAAAAATGAAAACAGCTTATATCGTAAAAGCATACAGGACCGCCGTCGGAAAGGCACCACGAGGGCTATTCCGATTTAAACGACCCGATGAACTCGCTGCCGAAACCATTGCCCATATGATATCTGAGGTTCCGGAATTAGATAAAACACGGATCGACGATGTCATTGTTGGAAATGCGATGCCTGAAGCCGAACAGGGTCTGAATATGGCCCGCTTAATATCCCTCATGGGGCTGAACATAGAAGACGTGCCTGGGGTTACGGTAAATCGATACTGTGCTTCAGGATTAGAAACCATTGGTATTGCTACCGCTAAAATCCAATCAGGAATGGCCGATTGTATTATCGCCGGAGGAGCCGAAAGTATGAGCTATATTCCTATGGGAGGATATAAACCCACACCGGATTATCAGACGGCGGCAGAAGGTCATGAAGACTATTACTGGGGTATGGGTCTTACCGCCGAAGCCGTTGCTCAACAGTTTAAGGTATCGAGGGAAGACCAGGACGAATTTGCATTCAATTCCCATATGAAGGCACTTAAGGCCCAAAAGAACAATCGATTCGAGGAACAAATCGTACCTATCGAAGTGGAACACACTTTTGTAAACGAAGCCGATAAAAAAGAAACGAAAACTTATACGGTTAAACAGGACGAGGGTCCTCGTAAAAACACTTCAGTGGAAGCCCTGTCGAAATTACGACCTGTATTCGCTGCAGGCGGAAGCGTTACCGCCGGAAATTCTTCCCAGACTTCAGATGGTGCTGCCTTTGTTCTGGTGATGAGTGAAGAAATGGTGAAAGAACTCAAACTGGAACCCATTGCAAGACTTGTAAACTATGCAGCCGCTGGTGTAGAACCCAGAATTATGGGTATCGGTCCGGTAAAAGCGGTTCCCAAAGCACTCAAACAGGCAGGCATGAAGCAATCCGATCTGGAGCTAATCGAATTAAATGAGGCTTTTGCCTCTCAATCGCTCGCGGTGATCCGCGAACTAAATCTCAACTCAGAGATCATCAATGTTAATGGCGGGGCAATTGCCTTAGGCCATCCACTGGGCTGTACAGGGGCTAAGCTTTCTGTGCAACTGTTCGATGAGATGAGAAAACGAAAAATGAACGGCAAATACGGTATGGTAACGATGTGTGTGGGTACCGGACAAGGAGCAGCCGGAATCTATGAATTTTTGAACTAAATCTTTTTAAACATGAGTACTCAAACCATTAATAAAGAACTAATACGGGGTGGCCAATTTCTGGTGAAAGAAACCCACTGCGAGGATGTCTTCACATTAGAAGACCTGAATGAAGAGCAAAAGATGATGCGCGATAGCACGAAAGAATTTGTTGATCGTGAATTATGGGCGCATTGGGAACGTTTTGAGAAAAAGGACTATGCCTATACAGAAGCTTGTATGCGAAAAGCTGGTGAAATGGGTTTTCTGAGTATTGCTGTACCCGAAGAATATGGAGGTATGGGAATGGGATTTGTATCCACTATGTTGGTTTGCGACTATATTTCCGGAGCCACGGGATCCTTTAGTACCGCTTTTGGTGCGCATACGGGTATCGGAACAATGCCTATTACCCTTTATGGGACAGAAGAACAGAAAAAGAAATACGTGCCTAAACTGGCTACAGGAGAATGGTTCGGCGCCTACTGTCTTACCGAACCTGGCGCTGGTTCTGATGCAAATTCAGGTAAAACCAAAGCCGTGCTTTCTGAAGACGGTAAACATTACCTGATCAGTGGACAGAAAATGTGGATATCCAACGCTGGCTTTTGCAACCTCTTCATCGTTTTTGCACGGATAGAAGATGATAAGAATATCACCGGGTTTATCGTTGAGAATGATCCTGAAAATGGTATCTCCCTTGGTGATGAAGAAAAAAAACTTGGAATCCACTCCTCCTCTACCCGACAGGTATTTTTTAGCGAGACCAAGGTGCCCGTTGAAAACATGTTGTCGGAAAGAGGTAATGGCTTTAAAATTGCCCTGAATGTACTCAATATAGGCCGTATAAAACTGGCAGCAGCATGTCTTGAGGCACAGAGAAGGGTGATCAATGAGTCTGTAAAATATGCTAATGAACGAGTACAGTTTAAGACTCCCATCATAAATTTCGAAGCGATCAAGGCAAAGATCGCTTATATGGCAACAAATGCATATGTAGGGGAATCGGCCTGCTACAGAGCTGCAAAAGATATTCAGGACAGGATGGCCATAAGGCTGGCCGATGGAGCTTCACACCCCGAAGCCGAGCTGAAGAGCATAGAAGAATTCGCTATTGAATGTTCTATACTAAAAGTTGCGGTTTCTGAAGATGTTCAATGGACTACAGACGAAGGAATTCAGATTTTCGGAGGAATGGGCTTCAGTGCAGACGCTCCATTGGAAAAAGCATGGAGGGATGCCCGAATTGCCAGAATTTATGAAGGAACGAATGAGATTAACAGAATACTTGCCGTTGGTATGCTGATCAAAAAGGCGATGAAAGGTCAGGTTGATCTGTTAGGGCCCGCAACAAAAGTAGGAGAAGAACTCATGAGTATCCCATCTTTTGACACTCCCGACTATTCCGTTCTTTTTGCAGAAGAGAAAGATCTTATCACAAGGCTCAAAAAGGTATTCCTGATGGTGGCCGGAAGCGCGGTACAAAAATATGGTCCTGATCTGGAAAAGCACCAGCAGCTATTGATGGCGGCTTCAGATATCCTGATCGAGATCTATATGGCCGAATCTGCCCTTTTGCGTACCGAGAAAAATGCAGGTCGTTTTGGTGAGGAAAACCAGGCAACACAGATCGCCATGACACGGCTTTACCTATACCAGTCGGTGGAAACCATTATTCAGAAAGGGAAAGAGGCCATTATTTCATTTGCCGAAGGCGATGAACTTCGCATGATGCTCATGGGTCTTAAGCGATTTACCAAGTATACCAATTACCCAAATGTTGCCGCATTAAGGGTAAAGATTGCCGATCAGGTCGCAGCAGATAATGCTTATACTTTTGATTAGCACAAAGATTCTATAAATAAAAAAACCGCTCTGTTCCCAGAGCGGTTTTTTTGCTTTGCCAACTAATGACTAAGGTTTAAGATAACTATGGTCGGTTGCGTATCGCAGCATTTGTGTTTCAAAACTATCGGGTTGTTCTACGCCGACATCTGTAATATTTCCATCAGCATCCGTTTCGGCCACCAATATAGGATTAACGAATCCGCTGTAAGGAGCCGATTTAAACTGCTCGTTGCGTTTTAACACCTGCGCATGCAGGTCCTGATCAACCTTTACGCCATAACCTTCTACCAACTCCTGCGCCGCTTTAAAATCACCTTCAGATTTTATCCTTTGTGTTTCCCTGAGCAACTGCCCAAATAGTTCGCGGAGTTTGTCATAATCGTTGATATTGTAATAAGACTTACCATCGCGTTCCACCTTTTCGATCACATTCTCAGCACTTCCTTTATCAAATGCCCATGCCGAGACCCATTGGCGGTTTACCATATGATCCTCTTCTATATCATCACCCAGCTTAATTCTGATCAACTGGGTTATCAGACCATTTCTGATATATCCGTCATAAGCGGCCTTACCTAGCTTTTGCCAGTCGTCTACAAGCCCTAGTTCCTGTAACTTAGGATCCATAAGGTAGTAAAGACCTAATAGATCCGCACGACCCTCTTCCATAGTTGAAGCATAGTTTTTCAGGGTTTCCTTAGGTTGTCCTATTCCCTCGTTTATTCTCCCTGAGGCATGGCCGATTACTTCGTGCAGGGCAGTGTGTAATTTATCGGCCAGTTTACCGTATTCTAGTTCTAAATCGATCTCCTCCTGGTCATAAGCATATTCTTTTAGCCTGCCGCTACCTCCCGCACTGTTATAAGATTCGATAATATTTCCCAGGGAAACAGATTTGCTACCATGTTCCTGCCTGATCCAGTTGTTATTGGGTAAATTCACTCCGATAGGAGTGCTTGGAGAAGCATCCCCGGCTTCACCAGCAACGTTTATTGTTTTGTAGGAAACACCAACCACGTTGTCTTTTTTATGCGTGTCCATAATCGGTGCATTATCTTCAAACCACTGTGCGTTTTCCGATAGAACAGCCATTTTACGAGACATTTCGAAGTCTTTAATCTGTATAATACTCTCATAGGAACCCCTGTAACCTTTTGGATCGTTATACACTTCTATAAATCCATTGATCCAGTCGATATTACCCCCTGTATTGGTCGCCCAGGCCACACAATATTCATCCCATGTATCTAAATTTCCGGTATTGTAATAATCGATTAGAAGTCCGAGGGTTTTGGCCTGGTCTTCATTCTCGGCAACTCCTTTGGCCAGTTCCAGCCATTTTACGATCTCATCGATTGCAGACCCATATAAGCCACCGGATTTCCATACCTTTTCTGTCAACTGGCCATTTTCTCTGACCAGGGTCGAGTTTAAACCAGCTTCAACAGGCCGGCCTTCTGGGCCTTTATAAGCAGTAGCGTAAAAAGTTTCCACCTCTGCATCGGTAATATCAGGTCCGTAGAAATTCACTGCCGAAGCAGCTACATTGTCAACCCCTTTCTTTTTATTTACTTTTTTTGCATCGGCATCGTTGAAGATCACATCGAATGCTTCACCTTCCAACTCTGAATCGGTCTCTTTCAACAGGTAAGTGAGGTAGTCTTCAGTAAAATCAGGCTTTATCTTATCATTCGAATAATGGTGATGAATGCCGTTAGAAAACCACACACGTTTTAAATATGTCTCAAATGCCTTCCAGTCGTCCGACTGCTTGTCGCCCGAATACTTTGTATAAATATTTTCCAAAGCAAAACGAATCTCCATATTATGACGGTAATTCTGATCCCAGATAATATCCCGCCCTGCCAATCCGGCCTGGGTGAGATAGTACACCAGTTTTTTCTCCTCTAAAGTCAATTCGTCAAAGCCGTTGATCTGGTAGCGTAAGACGCGCAGATCGGCAAACTGATCAACCACATAGTCAAAAGAAGTCTCCCTGGTGAGTTCTTGCTCTTTCACCGGTGTAGCTTCGTTGCAGGAGATCATTAAAATTAAGATCGACAGACCACTAATAAGGTATTTGAGTTTCATTTGTATTGTTTTTAATTCGACCCCAAATTTAACGAAACAAAGGCGAATACCGCTATTTTCTGCGATGAATCTTAGACCCTTTCAATAACCTAATACACCTTGCCATCAAGAGCTTGCAAAGTTGTTTTGCACCTGAGAAGATTCTACATTTACAACATGAATTCAGATATATTAAAAGACGCATATTCCCCAAAGTCTTTCAGAAAACAGGCCCATGAACTAGTGGATATCCTGGCAGACTATCTCGATACTACCCTGACCGGCGATTCCGACAAAGTCATCCGCTGGCAAAAACCGGAAGACGAACTCCGTTATTGGAACGATTTTTTAGTAAACGGAGACCAAAAACTCCTATTCCAGAATATCATTGAACGGATTATTCATATACATCATCCCCGTTATATGGGACATCAGATTAGCCCTTCGCTTCCTGTAACCGGATTGACCGGTATGATGAGCGCCCTGTTGAACAATGGCATGGGTATATATGAAATGGGCGCTGCTCCCACCGTGATGGAGCGTATAGTGACCGACTCCCTTTGCGTAGCGGTAGGCTACCCGGAATCGGCCAGGGGATTACTCACCTCCGGTGGATCACTGGCCAATCTGACGGCTCTTGTCAGTGCCCGTCAGCACTATCTGACTAAAGAAAACTCAACTGGCAGTGATCCTAGAAGACTGGGGGTGATGGTTTCCGACCAGGCCCATTACTGTATCCAAAGGGCGGTTAAAATTATGGGATATGGAGAGGAGAGTATAATAAGCGTTCCAACAGACGAAAACTATCAGATCCGCACCGGTTTATTGGAAGAATGCCTTCTCGATGCACGGAAAAAAGGCATCGAAGTCTTTGCACTGGTAGGTTGCGCACCCTCTACGGCTACCGGTATTTATGATGATCTCGACAGTCTTAGGAAATTCGCAAAAGCCAGAAACATATGGTTCCACGTAGATGCTGCACATGGCGGGGCTGTGATCTATTCCTCTAAATATAAGCAACTGATGAAGGGTTCTTCATTTGCCGATTCTATTACCATCGATGGTCATAAAATGATGATGATGCCGGGCATTACCACAGCATTACTTTACCGGGATGGACAGCATTCACATAATACCTTTAAACAGAAAGCCAATTATTTACTGGAAGATTCGAAAGAAGAAGATTGGTATAACCTGGCTAAAAGGACTTTTGAATGCACCAAACATATGATGAGCCTTCACTGGTTTGCGGTTCTGAAACTATACGGTCCGTCGGTCTTTGATGAATTCGTAACCCGTCTTTATGATCTGGCAGCCCTATTCGCTGATATTTTATCGGAGGAGACCGATTTTGAAATGGCATCAGAACCCATGTCGAATATCCTTTGTTTCCGCTTTTGTCCGAATAATTCAGGAGAAGTATCACTAAATGATCTGAATAAAAAAATACGCCAGGCGATACTCGATGACGGATCCTTTTATGTTGTACAGACTAAACTGAGAGGCGTGCAGTATATCAGAACGACTATCATGAACCCGTTTACCACTTCATCTCATTTCAGAGCATTGTTAACTATGATTAGAGATGTTGCAGTTGTTTAATCAGGTAAAAAATGGTGATTCAGTCTATCGCATGGTTTCCCTCACCTTTTCATAAGTCTCCTTATTGGAAAAGTTCACAGCGCAATCGATAAGCGCCAGATGAGAATAGGCCTGCGGGAAATTGCCAAGCAATCGCTTCGTTTTGAAATCGATGTCTTCGCTAAACAATCCAAGGTGATTACTATAGCTTAAAACCTGTTCAAATAATTTTTCGGCCTTTTCAACTTCCCCTATTTTGTACAGGCTGTTAATAAACCAGAAGGTACATATGGTAAAGGAGGAAGAAGGCAATCCGAAATCATCCTCATTCTTGTACCGGTAAAGCAGTCCGTCGTTACTTAAATCCTTTTCTATTGCTTTTACAGTACTTATGAATTTTGGATCTTTTGCTTCAATAAAACCATAGGACTCCATCAGGAGTACCGAAGCATCCAGGTGTTTAGATCCATAGGCCTGGACAAAAGCTCTTACCTCATGATTCCATGCATTCTTGTGAATATCCTGCCTGATTTCCTGTTCCAAAAGCGACCATTTTTCAATCTTTCTCGACTTCCTAAAAATCTTTGCCACCTTTATTGCCCGGTCTATCGCAACCCAGCTGAGCACCTTTGAAAAAGTAAAATGCTGGTCTTCAGTCCTGAATTCCCAAATGCCCTTATCGGCTTCCTTCCAGTGTTTAGCTACTATCCAGACAATTCCTTTGGTTATCCCCCAAAGATCCTCTCCGTTTTCGATATTGGTCCGGAAATTTTCGAGTTGGGTAAAGATAACATCCATGAGAATTCCATAGATATCATTCTGTTTCTGCATATAGGCCGCATTCCCAATACGTACTGGTTTGGAACCTTTATATCCACTTAAATGGTCGAGGGTAACTTCTGTAAGTTTCTTCTCTTTATTGATCCCATACATGATCTGCAGCTTTTCATCTTTTTCGGGAATTAAATCGATAATGAATCGCAGATAACGTTTGGCAACATTTTTATGGCCCAAGCCAGCCATTACCTTGATCACCATAGAGGCATCACGGATCCAGCAGAAACGGTAGTCCCAATTGCGAACTTCCCCGATGGTTTCCGGCAAAGAAGTCGTCGCTGCGGCCAGTACAGCTCCCGAGCGGTCGTAACTGAGCAACTTTAATGTAATAGCACTTCTGGCAATCTGTTCGTTGTATTTTCTAAAATTAGGAGTATTGTTACTCCAGTTAAGCCAGTATACCTTGGTACGCTCCTGCTCGATATACATTTTATCGGTGGTAGGCTGAAATATTTTCTCATTGTATGAGACCAGGAAAAAGCCATCCTCTGTAACTTCGAGATCTCTACCCTCCATCACTGCATTCTTATTAAAAGAGGTATACAAGAAAACGGTATCGAACTTTTCCTCATAAGTGAGGCTGGCTACAAAATTTTTCTTGATATAAGTTTCTGTCTTTCCCTGTGCATATCTGAGTTTGGGATCATATTTCACCCTAAAAAGAGGTTTCCCGCTGATATGCCTGATATAGCGAATTATTTCTGGCGGGGAGTGATAAGTGCCATTTTCCTTGTGGTAGCGGGGCATAAAATCCCTTACTTCAAAACAGTCAGTCCCGTTCGAAAATCTGGTAATCAGCAGGGCCGTATTTTCTTTATATCGCTGTTCGGATTTGTATTCGGGCCCGGTAAGGATCTCAAAACTGCCTCCTATATCTTCATCCAACAACCTGGCAAAAACCGAAGAAGAGTTGAATTCGGGCAAACAACACCAATCTATCGAAGCCTCCTTTGAAACCAGGGCCGAACTTCTGCAATTCCCGATAAAACCATAATCCAGATTATCCATAGGTTAAATCTATGCTGTCTGTTGTTTAAGAGCTGCAATTTGACGAAATTTAAATAATAATAGGTCAAAAACACGTCAAAAACGAGCATTTAATGGGCAAAACTGTCATCATCTCAAATAGATTACCTGTTCAGTTGCAGATCAGCGGGGGAAAAATTGAAGCCGTTCCAAGTGTCGGAGGCCTTGCCACCGGCATGAAATCGGTTCATTCGGGCAGTGATAGCCTCTGGATTGGGTGGAGTGGTCTTACTGATGAAGAAATACCTGCCGAGTTAGAATCCCCGATCGATCGTGCACTCCAAAAACATGGCTGCGCCAAAGTACAGCTTACCAAAAAAGAAGTCAATGGTTTCTATTTTGGTTTTAGCAACCGTACCGTCTGGCCGTTGTTTCATTATTTTATGGAATATGCCGAGTTTGAGTTGCCAAATTGGGAAGTGTATAAGGCAGTCAATCAAAAATTTGCCGATGTCTTGCTCGAACATCTGGAGGACGACGATACTGTGTGGGTCCATGACTATCAATTGATGCTTGTACCACAGATGGTAAGGGAGAAGAAACTTAAGGTAGCGATAGGATTTTTTCTTCATATACCCTTTCCTTCATATGAAATTTTCAGAACCCTTCCCTGGCGGGAGGAAATACTCCTAGGACTGTTAGGATCCGATCTCATCGGATTTCATACCTATGATTACCAACGTCACTTTCTAAGTTCGGTAAGACGTCTGCTGGGCCTTGAAGTTCATTTCAATGAAATTTTTAAGGATAACAGGCTCGTTAAGGCCGATTCGTTCCCGATGGGCATCGATTATGATAAATTCAACAAGGCAGCCGCAAAACAAGCCGATCAAAGCAAGGGTCAGTCCGATTTGCAGACAAGACTGCACCTTCATAAGAAATCCACCCCCGATGCCAAGCTTATACTTTCTATCGATCGCCTGGATTATACCAAGGGGATTGCCAAAAGGCTGAATGCTTTTCAGTATTTCCTGGACAAGTACCCGGAATATAAAGAGAAAGTAAGACTGATCGTTCTTGCTGTTCCCTCGCGTTCTAAAGTTCCTCAATATAAACTACTAAAGAAAGAAGTAGATGAACTGGTAGGCAGGATCAATGGAGAGCTAGCCACCGTCAGCTGGACACCTATCTGGTATTTTTACCGATCGGTACCATTTGAAAGCCTGATCGACCTTTATACTTCCAGCGATATCGCATGGTTAACGCCAATAAGAGATGGGATGAACCTGGTGGCCAAAGAGTATGTTGCCTCCCGCGTTGATGGTTCCGGAGTGCTTATATTGAGTGAAATGGCCGGTTCTGCCAAGGAAATGAGTGAAGCTGTACTGATCAATCCAAACAACTTCGAGGAAATAGCCCTTGCATTACACTTAGCTATCAATATGCCTTTAGAGGAACAGCAAAGACGTAACAAACAACTGCAAAGCAGATTGAAGCGTTATAATGTGGAGAAATGGGCTAATGATTTTATGGATTCACTGATCAGCCAAATAAATAAAGATGATACCAACGTTTCTAAAAAACTGACTGCTGGTCGTTGGAATACGGTATTAAAAGACTTCCATGCAGCAACAAAACGATTGATCTTCCTCGATTACGACGGTACCCTGGTCAATTTTCACCGCGATCCCCAAAAGGCCAGTCCCGATGAGTCTCTTTATGAGATTCTAGATGGCATCGCCTCCTTGGAGAATACCGATATGTACCTCATAAGTGGAAGGGATACCACCACATTTGAAAAGTGGTTCCTCCCAAAAAAGTACAATATGATTGTTGAGCATGGTGTTTGGATCTCAAAGGGTGGCGAAGATTTTAAAATGCTTGAAAAAGTTAATAACGACTGGATGGAAAAAATCAGGCCGGTACTCGAATCCTTTGTCGATCGCACGCCCGGATCTTTTATTGAAGAGAAAAACTATTCAATGGCATGGCATTATCGGAATGCTGATGTGGATTTTGGGATCCTTCGTGCCAATGAATTAGATACCGTACTGACCAGTTTGATCGGTAACGACGATATCAGTGTGATGTCGGGTAACAAAGTATTGGAAATCAAGAGCAGTAATGTAAATAAAGGAAGGGCAGCCTTGCGTATGATGAATGGGGATCAATACGATTTCGTATTTGCCATCGGAGACGACTGGACAGATGAATTTATGTTTCAGGAGTTACCAGAAAGCGCTGTAACAGTTAAGGTAGGCCGACAAAAAACCACCGCCAAATACTATCTCGACAGCAATAAGGATGTAAGGCATTTACTAAGAAAATTCACAGATTCCTGAGTTATTTTTAGGACATCTCGTGGATCGGGGAGTTAATTTCCGATGGAGTTGCCCTATATTTATCGACTGAAATTATCTAATCCAAAAAATATTTTATGAAAAGAACCTATACCCTGATTTTCATTCTGGCAACTCTTTTATTATCAGCCCAGCAGGATCCACGACTCTACGATATTATAGATAATATTTCCGAAGACAGTATTCGCAAAGACATCACTGAGCTTGCGGGATTTGGTACACGGCATACACTTAGCGATACTCTTTCGAACACAAGGGGTATTGGAGCTGCAAGAAGATGGATCAAATCCAGGTTCGATCAAATCTCCTCAAAATGCAATGATTGTCTGGAAGTTTTTTACCAAAAAGACCTTGTTGAAAAAGGAACCGGATCGCGCATTGTTAAAGATGTTTATGTTGTAAATGTTGTTGCCATTCAGCGGGGTACTGCTAATCCTAACGGGTTTATAATCATGAGTGGCGACATCGATTCGCGGGTAAGCGATCCGAATGATTTCACCTCCGATGCTCCTGGTGCAAACGATAATGCAAGTGGTATGGCAGGCACTATTGAGGCAGCAAGGGTACTAAGTCAGTATAAATTCGAGAATAGCATAATATACCTCGGACTTTCAGGTGAAGAACAGGGATTGTTTGGAGGGAAAGGACTGGCAGCATATGCAAAAGAAAAAGGCTGGGAAATTATAGGGATCTTCAATAATGATATGATCGGGAATATTCGTGGCGTAGACGGGGTAGTGAGCAACAGGGATTTCCGGATATTCTCCGAACCTGTGCCTCCTACAGAAACTGAAGAGGCAAGAAGAGCCCGGCGTTTTTATGGAGGTGAAGTGGACGGTATTTCAAGGCAATTGGCACGCTATGTGCATTCTACAACCAAAACATATATGCCCGAGATGAATCCGATAATGATCTACCGCCTGGATCGCTTTGCACGCGGGGGGCATCACCGGCCCTTCAATGATGCAGGTTTTGCAGGAATTCGAATAATGGAAGCACATGAGAATTACACCCAACAGCATCAGGATATACGGGTAGAAAACAATATCGCCTATGGCGATGTCCTGGAACATGTAAACTTTAATTATGCGGCAAAGCTGACGGCTGTTAACGCCATTAATCTTGCATCAATAGCCTGGGCTCCTCCAGCCCCAGCTAAAGTTGAAATTGGGGGAGCTGTTCGGCCATCCGCAAAATTGAGGTGGAACAGTGTACCAGACGCTGTGGGCTATAAAATATACTGGAGAGACACTACTTCTCCAACCTGGGACAATAGTATCTATATAGAAAACGTTACTGAACATACCTTAGAAGGAATTGTTATCGATAATTATTTCTTTGGTGTGGCAGCCGTTGGCCAAGGAGGACATGAAAGTGTGGTGGTTTTCCCGAATAGCGTTTTTAGAGACTAATATTTTATACAAAGCATGAAAAAAATACTGCTACCGGTATTGCTTATATTCCTGTTGAGCCATTGTAATCTTCGAGACGGACAATCGGATGAGGATCGTATGGCATCGCTTTACCTCCCTGACCTCAACGCTCTTGATCCCTTATACGAAACGGTAGACAGCACTCAGGCCTATGGGAAGCTTGCCTATAAGATACTGGAGGAAAACAGGGACCTGCAGGCTTCTCAAATGTATATTGAGGCCGCATGGTTCTACCAAAAAGCCGGGATGCAGGATTCGACCTTATATATGCTGCACAGCGCGATAGATCGTGGTATGGCCAACCCTAAGATCCTGCAAAAATTCCCCGGGCTCAGCACCGATCGTCAGGATCCGGACATGGACCTTCTTTTAAAGCGATTGGATTCTATTCAGAATGAACTCCAGGAAGTGTCTCATTTCAGTCTAGAAATGGATGCGATAAACTCTTTTTGGCCTTATTTCGAAAAAGCTCTTGAAGATACAGTAGAGGCCAAAGATTTATTTAAGGAGTTTATTTTCAAGGGACCCAGGGAAGTACGCGATTTTTATGTCGCACGATATCACAATACCGATAATATGTATGGCCAGATGATCAACGGGACCCCGCATTATTATCAATATCTGCGCAAATATCTGAATGCAGATAGTCTTAATGCCCTGAACAGTACAACTACATCCTGGATGCGCAGGTTTAAATCCTATTATCCTCAGGCGGTTTTCCCCAAGGTTTATATAGTACCGGGTATCTTGAATACTGGCGGAACAACAACCGAAATGGGTATGTTCGTTGGAGGAGATATGTACGGGAGATCTGATAAAATGCCTACAAGGGGTCTTACCGACTGGCAGAATGGTGCTATAATGAAGTTCGAAGATCTGCCAGGTCTAACCATCCATGAACTGATGCATTTCCAACAAAGTTATGCTGATGAGGAACAAAGTGAGAGTGTATTGATGGGGATAATTGGCGAAGGGGTCTGTGATTTCCTGGTTGAACTGTGTTCTGGTAAAAACCTGGAAAACGATAACCTCCGTTATCTCAATATACCCGAAAATAAGGAATTCATACTGTCTGAATTGCGTAGCGACCTCTTTTCTACCGATAACTCCAAATGGCTGTATAATGGCGGATCAATAGAAGACAGACCACATGATCTTGGCTATACCCTGGGGTATCTTATCACTAAATCTTACTACAACAATCAGGAGGATAAGAAAAAGGCCATTTATGATTTGCTAAATACGGACGACGTTGTTTCCATTCTTAAAGGCAGTGACTATGCCTTTCTCCTGGAACCAGAGCTGGAAAACACTGCAGAATTGATTCGATGAAACGAATAGTATATGGCTTTCTGATCCTGTTAATTCCGGCATTCTCACTTTCTCAGTCGGGTGAATTTACAAAGCAGGATACCCTAAGGGGCAGTATAACTCCTCAGAGAGCCTGGTGGGATCTCACCTACTACCACCTCGAAGTTGACGTAGACCCGGAGCAGAAGTACATTTCAGGCAAGAATGCCATCCATTACCGGGTAATTGATAGTATGGACCGGCTTCAAATCGATTTGCAGCCTCCACTGCTGATAGACCAAATTACACAAGACGGAGAAATACTTGAATATGAATCGATTGGAAATGCACATTTCATATCCCTGAAAAAAACCCAAAGGATTGGAGAACTCGAACAGGTTTTAGTGCATTATTCAGGGAATCCCCGGGAAGCTTCCTTCCCCCCCTGGGACGGAGGGTTCAGCTGGAAGACAGATAATCGCGGGAATGCTTTTGTCGCCACTTCCTGTCAGGGGATAGGAGCAAGTATATGGTGGCCAAACAAAGATCATCTCTATGATGAACCCGATAGTATGCGAATCAGTATCGGGGTTCCAAAAAAACTTATGGGTGTTGGGAATGGTCGTCTCGAACGGGTTGAGGAGAAGGGTGAAAAAAATGTATATCACTGGGTAGTACGCAACCCGATCAATAACTATGGGGTCAATGTCAACATAGGAGACTATGTAAACTTTAATGAACAATATAAAGGTGAAAAAGGGCGACTCGACCTTGATTATTACGTCCTCAGGGATAATTTGAATAAGGCTAAGGATCAATTCCTTCAGGTACCTATGATGCTGGAAGCATTCGAATACTGGTTTGGCCCCTACCCTTTTTATGAAGATAGCTTTAAACTGGTAGAGGTGCCTTATCTGGGCATGGAGCATCAGAGTTCTATAACTTATGGCAACCAGTATCAAAATGGATACCTGGGGCGAGATCTCTCAGGAAGTGGTTGGGGAATGGAATTCGATTTCATTATCATTCACGAAGCCGGTCATGAATGGTTCGCTAATAACATTACCTATAAAGATGCAGCTGATATGTGGGTCCACGAAGGGTTCACAGCCTATTCCGAGAATCTTTACCTGGACTATCACTACGGGAATAAGGCTGCGGCCGACTATGTTATAGGAACCAGAATGAATATTAAGAACGACAGTCCAGTTATCGGACCCTATGGTGTTAATAAACGAGGGTCTTCGGATATGTACTATAAGGGATCGAACTTACTTCATACCCTCCGCCAGCTAATCGAGGACGACGCTTTATGGCGTGAGATTTTAAGAGGACTGAATGAAGAGTTTTATCATCAGACTGTAACTTCCAAACAAATAGAGGATTACATCAGCAACCAAAGTGGCAAGGATCTTACTGCTTTTTTTAATCAGTATTTAAGAACATCCAACATTCCTGTTCTGGAATATAGAACAAAGGACAATACCCTCTATTTCAGGTATACCGAAATTGTTGAAGGCTTCGACATGCCGGTGCAGATTCTGATAAACGATGAACCCCAATGGGTCTTTCCTAAAGCCGAATGGACAGAGCTTAGCCTGGAACTCAATACTTCTAAGGTAGAATTAGACAGGAATTTCTTTGTCGATTTCCAAAAGATCGAAGACTGATAACAGCCCCTTAAAAGTCAGTTTGAGATTCCTTTAATCCGAAGATTCAGAAAAGTATCAGGAGGAAAATCAATAGGGGAAAAAAATTTGACATTCGGGTAAAACACAAAAACTACTTTTTAATTATCCGGAGCACGAAAGAGTGTAGTGTTTGTTTATCCAGGTGGTGTCCGATGAAGTCTTTTGAACGGATTATTGATGTATCTTTAAGGAAGAGCCTAAATTTAGCCAAAGACATTGAAAAATTCCAAGTTGAAAACAGTCGTAAAAGGAAATGCCATTTACCGGGGATAAAATTCAAGAATTGTACTTTGAAACTTCTGAGCTGTGGAGGACCTGGCTCGAAAAGAATCATGACAAAAGCACCGGTGTGTATTTGATTTTTTACAAAGTAGGTCATGAGAACGCCAGTATGAGATGGGCACAAGCTGTCAGGGAAGCACTTTGTTTTGGTTGGATTGATAGTACGGTAAAGAGCCTGGGTAATGGTAAACGCAGGCAATATTTTTGTCCAAGGAAGCCCAAAAGTACCTGGAGTAAGCTCAATAAAACATATATCAAAGAATTGACTGTACTAGGACTGATGCATAGCAGTGGGAAAAGAAAAATTAAAGAAGCCAAAAAAGACAAGTCGTGGTACGCCCTCGATAATGTTGAAAACGGAGTGATCCCTGATGACCTGCAAAAGGCATTTGATCTCAATCCAAAGGCGTATGATAATTATAAGCATTTTACCTGGTCTAATCAAAAGTCCTATCTATATTGGCTGCAGCAAGCCAAGCGCGCCGAAACCCGTTCAAAGCGCATAGCAGAAATTATGGGTCTCTGTGGCGCTAATATCAAATCAAGAACTTAAAAAAAAAGATGATGAAGAAAGCCGCTTTGATTTGCCTTACCGCATTCTTCCTGAGCTGTATCCAGTCGCAGGATACTGTGAGCCCGACGGCCATGCTCATTGCAGGTGTAAATGTTGTGGATGTTCGTAACGGAACAATTATCGAGGACCGCGACATTGTGATTGATTCCGGCCTGATTAAAAGTATTACCTCAAGGCTCGACCAACCGGAACTGTATTCTCAAAAGATCGATGGCAAAGGATATTATATCCTTCCCGGTTTGGCGGAAATGCATGCCCATATCCCCTCCCCTCCAACTTCTTCAACCAGGATAGAAGAGACCCTTTTCCTATACCTTTCCAACGGGATAACCACCATCAGGGGTATGCTGGGACATCCTTCTCACCTCGACCTTCGTCAAAAGGCTTTATCTGGCGAGTTATTAAGCCCCAGGATATTCACTTCAAGTCCTTCTTTGAATGGGAATACCATACGAACTCCGGAAGAAGCCCAGGAGAAAGTGACTGCGTATGCCCTGGCGGGCTATGACTTTTTAAAGATTCATCCGGGTATTCAATTGGAAGTTTTCGATCAGCTCGTAAAGACGGCCCAGCAGGAGAAGATACCCTTCGCCGGTCATGTACCAGTAGATGTGGGGATCGTCAAAGCACTGGAAAGCGGCTATGCGACAATAGATCACATAGACGGTTTTCTCGAAGGCTTAGTGCCCCCTGAAAAAATTACCGATAGAAATGCAAATGGTTTTTTTGGATATAATTTTACCCCGCTGGCCGACACCACAAGGATTCCGAAACTGGTAGCATTATCTAAGCAAAAGAAGGTATGGGTTGTCCCTACCCAAAGTCTCTTCGAACGTTGGTTTGCCCCCACCACCGCCGATGAAATGCTCGCACAACCTGAGATGAAATACATGCCTAGGGCCACGCTTCAGAATTGGCGGGAAAGAAAAATACAAGCTACCGGCGACCAGAGTGGTTTCGACAACAAAACCTGGGAGGAGTTTATCAATATCAGAAATAAGCTAATCACTGAAATCCAGGAGAATGGCCATGGGTTATTGTTGGGATCCGATGCACCTCAGATATTTAATGTCCCGGGATTTTCAATACACAGAGAAATTCAGGCTATGGTCAGGGCAGGTCTCAGCCCATTGGAGATCCTTCAATCGGGAACTATTAATGTTGCCCGTTATCTGGATAAGGAAGATCGGTTTGGTGAAATCAAAGCAGGCCTTGAAGCAGATGCCCTCCTGATAAGTAACAATCCTCTTGAAGACATAGGGGCTTTGAAAGAAATCCAGGGGGTGTTGGTCCGTGGAAAATGGATACCTAAAGAAGAGATAGACCGAAGGCTTGCTGAAATAGAAGGAAATGCCAGTAAATAGAGAACACGAAATGGTATCTATTCCTGTATTAGAATTACAAAGAAGTATTGACTTTCTATCTGATATTTAGTGCTCCTTGATAAGCTCGAACGTTTTATTTTAAGCAGGAATGAATGGCATTTGTCGTAGCCGATGGCCCTTAATCTTATAGGCTGCATTGGCTATGGCAGCGGCTATTGGCCCAAGTGGAGGTTCACCAACTGCGCCCGGGTGCGTTCCATTTTCCAAAAGTGCTACTTCGATTATACGGGGGCTATGCTTCATCTGTGCCATTCTGTAAGGGCCGTATATCTCGGGCTGCAATTCACCATCAACTACTTTCATTTCTTCATACATAGCCGCACTGATTCCCATGATAATACTTCCTTCGCATTGTGCTTTAACCTGGTCTGGATTCACAATCATCCCCGGGTCGATAGCACAGAATACCTTATGAACCAGTATCTCTTTACCTTTTACCGAAACTTCAGCTACCTGAGCCACTGGTGTATTGGCATCGGTAGAAGCAGCAAAACCCATCGCTCGGCCATCGATCACCTCATTATGCCAGCCCGCTAATTGAGCAGCAGATTTGATCACTTCCTTTAATCGGTGCCCGCGCTGATCATCCTGAATATGTGCGAGTCTGAATTCCACAGGATCTATAGAGGCGCGTTCTGCCAACTCATCCATAAAACTTTCAATAGCAAAGGTGTTCGCCAGAAGTCCGAGACTCCGCCACCAACTTGTGGCAAAAGGTAGTTTTACCCTCCAGGAAACAGCCCTGTAGTTAGGAATTTTTCCATATTGCACCATACCACCGCGCCATGCGCCGATATCGGCCCCGAGTAATGGCTCGGCAATACGTGGCGTAAAAGGCGAGCCAAACATTACGTCTCCACTTGAAACCTGGTGTTCAAAAGCTTTGATAGAACCGTTGTTATTTAATGATGCCCGGAGTAAATGATGTGTAGGCGGCCTGAACGTATCGTGCTGAAATTCTTCCTTCCGATTGAAAAAACATTTAACAGGCTTGCCAACAGCCCGCGAAAGCAGAGCTACTTCTGCCGCATGAGGTGTATGCAACCTCCTCCCAAATCCTCCACCCAGAAATGTAGGTTTGATCACTACCTGCTCTTCATCCATTCCAAGTCGTTCTGCCACCTCCTCACGGGTAATCTTGACTACCTGTGTTGAAATCCAGATCGTTGCCGTTTCTTCTTCCACTAAAGCTACTGCCCCATTAGGTTCGAGCTGGGCATGAGCACCAATCGGACTTTTGTATTCTGCCCGAATGATATTCTGCCCTTCATCGAGCAACCGCCTGGCTTTACCCTCTTTCTGGATTACATAAGGTTTCCCAGCACCAATCTCGATCATCTGCTCTATATCCTCAGTCTGCCAGATCTTCTCTGCGTCCCATTTTGTTTCAATGGCCTCTTTGGCGTTTTCAGCTTCAGTATATGAATTGGCGACAACACCAATAAAATCTTTTTCGACTACAATTCTAACAACACCCGGCATGCCTTCTGCCGCTCCGGTATCTGCAGAAACCAATTTTGCCCCAATAGTAGTTGGCCTGACAATAGCACCATAAAGCATATCGGGAAGTTCCACATCCATCCCAAAGATTGAAGATCCACATACCTTATCCATCAAATCAACCCGGGGTACAGGCTTCCCTATATATTTAAATTCGGAAGGTTTTTTAAGTTCCGGTATCTTAGGTATTTCCCAGTCTACCGTATCCTTCACAAGATCACCATAACTAATCTCGCGCCCTGACCCCGTTATTGATCCGTTCTCCGCCTTTAATTCAGCCAATGGGATTTCCAGTTTTTTCGATGCTTCGACTCTTAACATTTCCCGCATGGTAGCCGCCAACTCTCTTAAGGTGATCCATAAACTCGATATCGAGTTGCTACCCCCCGTACTCAATCCATCTATATTCCCTGTATCTGTAGAAGCATGCACCACCCTGATCTGATCCATTGAAATCTCCAATTCCTCAGCCGCGATCTGTGCAAGACCTGTAAAGGTACCCTGGCCCATTTCTACCTTTGGGCAGTGGAGGGTTACCGTATTATCGATACCAAGCTCGAACCACATAAGAGGGTCGTCGGTATTACCCACATAAGGAAGTTCACCTGTATTCGCCATTTCAGCTATTCTACGCCGCAGCGGATTTCTTGCCAGATAGGTCGTCCCAAGTATAATAGCAGTTCCCCCCAGGGTAGAACGCAGAATAAATTTGCGCCTGGATATTTTTTTATTCTTCTCCATCGGCAATTTTTTCTATGGGTTCAGGGGATTCCATTTTCAGCGCGGCTGCACGATGTATAGCCTTGCGCATCCTGAAATAAGTTCCGCATCTGCAAAGATTCAGGATTTCATTGTCTATCTCATCGTCGGAAGGTTCCGGAATCTTTTCAAGCAGGGCTACAGCAGCCATTATAAAACCGGGCTGACAGTAGCCACATTGTGGGACCACTTCCTCCAACCATGCCTGTTGGACTGCATGTAGTGCGCCATTTTGGTTTAAACCTTCAATAGTAGTCACCTGCGTGCCTTCTACAAGGCGTATTGGATAACTGCAACAGCGGATAGCTTCTCCATTAATAAGCACTGTACATGCTCCACAGGCCGCCTTACCACAGCCGAATTTCGTGCCCTTTAGATTTAATTCATCCCGGATCACCCAAAGAAGTGGTGTATTTTCATCCACATCTATACTGACGGTTTTACGATTTAGAATAAATGAAATTTCCATGGAAACATCGATTAATTTCTGTCTGCAGTGCTGCCTTAAAGATATATCCTTCACTCCAAGGGTACAAATAGAATGCTTGCATAATAAAAGCGCTGGGGACCTATCCCAACTTAACACCTCGTTAAGAATTAACATCTTAGATTTATTTACCTTTAACTGATTAACCATTCCTAATACCTAAATGCGAAAAATTACTTTGGCACTGTGGATCCTCTCCACGCTTTCCCTTTCGGCTCAACAATTCAATCCAGAATTACTACAAGACATAAAACCCAGAAATATTGGTCCGGGTGGTATGAGTGGACGTGTAACCACTATCGATGTGGTCCACAACAATCAGGATATCATTTATGCAGGAACTGCTTCCGGTGGATTATGGAAATCGGAATCAGGCGGTATTAGATGGGAGCCCATTTTCGATAAAGAAAATACTGCCTCGATCGGGGCTGTCGCCATTCAGCAATCTAATCCTTCTGTGATTTGGGTAGGCACAGGTGAAGGCAACCCGCGTAATAGCCTCAATGGAGGATATGGCATATACCGATCACTCGATGGAGGAAAAAACTGGCAACTGATGGGCCTTGAAAAAACCCGACATATCCACCGTATTCTAATCGATCCAACCGATCCGAATACGATTTATGTTGGAGCTATAGGATCTCCATGGGGGGCACACCCGGAAAGAGGAGTCTATAAATCTGAAGATGGGGGTATCAGCTGGGTCAGGATTCTCCATAGCAATAATCTCAGTGGTGTGGCCGATTTAGTAATGGACCCTGGCAATCCTAATAAACTAATCGCCGCCTTGTGGGAACACAAAAGAGACCCATGGTTTTTTAAATCCGGTGGTAAAGGCAGCGGTTTACATATAACTTACGACGGCGGTGAGAACTGGAAAAAACTGGGCGAAGACGATGGTCTGCCCAAAGGAGAGCTCGGACGTATCGGTCTGGCTATAGCTGCCAACAAACCCAATATTGTATATGCCCTGATCGAGTCGAAAAAAAATGCGCTCTACCGTTCTGAGGACGGCGGACAAAAATGGACCAAGGTCAATGACCAAAGCAGTATTGGCAATCGCCCGTTCTACTATTCAGACCTTTATGTAGACCCGGAAAATGAGAACAGGATCTATTCCGTGTTCACCTATGTGAATGTCTCAGAGGATGGTGGCCGTACTTTTGAACAATTAATGCCCGCCTACAGGGTAACCAACGGAGTCCATCCCGATCATCATGCCTGGTGGATCCACCCTGAAAATGGCCGTTTTATGATCGACGGAAATGACGGCGGATTGAATATCACCAGGGATGGAGGTAAAAGCTGGAGGTTTATCGGGAATCTTCCTGTGGCTCAGTTCTACCATATCAATGTAGATCAGGAATACCCCTATAATGTCTATGGAGGCATGCAGGATAACGGCTCCTGGCGGGGTCCGGCCTATGTCTGGCGGGAACAAGGAATCAGAAATAGCTACTGGCAGGAAATTACCTTTGGAGATGGTTTTGATGTAATCCCGGATCTTGATAACTCACGCTTTGGATATTCCATGAGCCAGCAGGGATTTGTATCGCGTTACGACTGGCAAACCGGGAATAATTATTTGGTAAGGCCAACGCCACCAGACGCTTCAACCGAGTTGCGTTTTAATTGGAATGCAGGAATAGGACAGGATCCATTTAACAGGGAAACGATCTATTTTGGTAGCCAGTTTGTTCATAAAAGCACAGATAAGGGCCTTACATGGAGTATTATCTCTCCTGATCTCACTACCAACGATCCGGCCAAACAAAAACAACACGAAAGCGGAGGACTGACCCTCGATGCTACCGGCGCCGAGAATTATTGCACAATACTGGTGATAGAACCTTCGAAACTGGAGAAAGATATGCTCTGGGCAGGTACCGATGATGGCCGTGTGCATATCACCTCCAATGGAGGGCAAAACTGGACGGAAGTTAGCGGAAACATCAAAGGAATGCCTTTGGGAAGCTGGATTGCACAGATCAGGGCATCCGACAAAAATAAAGGTGAAGCCTTGTTGATCGCGAACGACTACCGGCGTTTCAATTATATCCCTTATGCCTTCAGGACCCGTGATTATGGAAAGACCTGGACAAGGATTGTCGACGAAAAGGATGTAAAGGGGTATACTTTGTCGATTGTTGAGGATCCAATTTCTGAAAAACTCCTTTTCCTTGGCACCGACGACGGTTTATACTTTTCTCTCGATGGAGCCAAACGTTGGCAAAAGTGGAACGAAGGATTTCCTACTGTTTCGACGAAAGATCTGGTCATCCATCCCAGAGAAGAGGACCTGGTGATCGGAACATTCGGACGTGCCGCCTGGGTGCTCGATGATATACGTCCATTACGGGCTATTGCAGAAGACCCTGCCCTCTTGGAGCAGGAAATTGAATTGTTTACCCCTCCCGATGCTTATCTTGCTGCCTATCAGCAACCCACAGGGAGTCGATTCGGCGGTGATGCACTTTATAATGCCGAAAATCGACAGAAGGGAGCAATGATCACCTACTACCTTAAAGAGGGTTATAAAAAGAAAAAGGTTGATGGTAAAACTTCTGAAAACAAGGCAGATGAAGCCAGTAAGGAGGATAATACCAAAGCAGATGAGAAAGTAAAGAAGGACTCCATCAAGTTGAAGGTTTACGAAAAGGATCAACTGATCCGTACATTAAAGTTCAAGACACCCGAAAAAGCAGGATTTCACAGGGTATACTGGAATCTCGATCAAAGAGGGGTTCAAAATCCAACAAGAAAAATAAGCAAGGACAGCAAAGAAGCCGCGGGAATGATGGTGAGACCAGGAAAATACAGATTGGTAATGGAATTAGGGGAGAATAGTGATACCACTGAGATAGAGGTACTTGCAGACCCCCGCCTGGAGACAAACCCAACCGCTCAGGAGGAAATTTTCAGTGCACGTGAAGATTTGACAAATTATAAACAGCTTGCCGCTGATGCCGTGGAGCAGCTGGTTGAAAGTAAATCCACCACCGAAGAATTGCTTAAGAAACTCAAAAAGCAGGATAAAGATGCTTTTGAGGCCAATATCGAGTCATCGGAAGAGATGATCAAGAGCATCGATAGCCTGCTCGCCCTTTACCTGGGTAAAGAAGATAAAAGACAGGGTATCATTCGGAATCAGGAAATGACGGTTATGAAAAGGATTCGGACCGCTGAACGCTATATACAAACAAGCCGCAATGAGTTTAGCAGCACTGAGCAAAAACTTGTTCAATTTGCCAGGGAAGATCTCGGCAAGGCACTTAAGGAGACCAACGAGTTTTATGCTGTTAAATGGAGCGAATACAAAACTGCAATTGATGCACTTAGCCTATCGCCTTTTAAGGAGGTCAAGTCTTTCGAATTGGAATAAAAACTCCCTAATAGCAGACCCAGCTTGCTATAGCTGATCATGGAACCAAAACATCATTGGGGATCTTCATAGGTTCCTGAACTGGATTCTGTTCTTTCTTTTTCCTGGAGATAAAAGAATTTGCTGGCTATAATAATACCACGATGACAGGACCGAACATCAATCGCGACTTATTGTAATGAAATAGCTAAAAGTATGAACCTTACCAAAGTATCATTTACCAACAAAGAAGGGCAAAAATTGAACGGACGACTGGAGCTTCCCGTAGACCAGCACCCCCATAATATGGTGTTGTTTGCGCATTGTTTCACCTGTACTAAAAACCTGTCAGCTGTTAAAAATATCAGCAAAGGCTTAACCTCAAGTGGTTTTGGGGTGTTGCGGTTCGATTTTACCGGTTTGGGAGAAAGTGAAGGCGATTTTGCGGATACCAATTTTTCAGGTAATGTTGAGGATCTAATAGCCGCAGCAGATTTTCTTAAAAAAGACTACCAGGCCCCAAGCCTTTTAATAGGCCACTCACTTGGAGGAGCAGCTGTTATTTATGCTGCCGCCAGATTACATACTGTAAAGGCAGTGGCTACGGTAGGCGCACCAGCGGACCCCAGCCATGTAAAACATCTTCTCAAAAGCAGTATAGAAGAGATCAGATCTAACGGAAAGGCTGTGGTAAATATCAGTGGTCGGGATTTTACCGTTAAAGAGCAGTTCCTGAATGATTTGGAGAAAAATTCACTTAGTGATACACTGGAGAATTTGAACAAGTCGATTCTGATCATGCATTCTCCACAGGACAATATAGTGGGGATTAAAAATGCAGAAAAACTATATCATAATGCACGGCATCCGAAGAGTTTTATATCTCTCGATGGCGCAGATCATTTACTCAGTAACAAGGTAGATTCTCTATATGTAGGTAAAACTATAGCCAGCTGGGCCGAGCGGTATCTGGTTGTCCCTGATCCATCGGAACTTAGAACCAGACATCAGGTGGTGGCCAGCCTCGACACTGATGATGGATTCACCACTCAGATAAAAGTGGGAAAACATAATTTGGTTGCCGATGAACCGGAAGGATTTGGAGGTAACGATTTTGGCCCTTCACCCTATGAATTTGTGTCAGCCGGACTTTCAGCCTGCACTGTAATGACCCTGCAGATGTATGCCAGGAGGAAGAATTGGGACCTGCAGAACGTAAAAGTCCATACTTCATATGGCAAAGTTCATGCTGAAGATTGCGCAGAATGTGAATCGGATACCGCAAAGATCGACACTTTTGAGCGGCAAATAGCATTGTCAGGGTCACTTGAACCCAGACAAAAAGAGCGCTTACTCGAAATCGCCGATAAATGCCCTGTTCATCGAACATTGGAAGCCCATTCACATATAAAGACAGAACTCATTGAATGATAAAAAGTAAGGTTTTTGAAGTGAGTCTAAAAGGCAATCATTCGTTGATTATTCCGGATCGGTATGCATCACTATTTCTTGATACCGGTAAAACAAGAGTGAAAGTTATAGCTGAATTCGAGGGCAAATCTCTTGTTTTTCATGGGGCCCTTCAGAAATATAAAGGCCAGTATTCAATCATATTTGGGAAGTGATATCAAAAGGAACTAAATATATTTCCCAACGATTATTTCCAGCTTCAACTTATTGAAGACAACAGCAAATATGGAGTAGATATGCCAGAAGAGCTGGAGGCAGTACTCCAAAGTGACCAGGAAGTAGCTGATATCTTCCATTCTTTTAGACCCGGTCGGATTCGGAGTATAATATATACCATTGTTCGTTTTAAGAATTCTCAGACCAGGATCGATAAATCGCTTGTACTGGCAGAAAATCTTCGCAGAGGGATAAGGGATTTAAAGGATTTGTTCAAAGTGGTTTGACAACAGTACGAAATATATGTACCTTTAATCCAAACTGAAAACACTAACAGAAATGAGAAGTATTATAATAGTAATTTTTGGCATTTTAATCGGTCTGGGTTATGGTTGTAAAGAGACCAAGAAAGGGGCGGAAAAAGAGATGAAGGAGGTTGAAAATGTTGAAGAAGAAGTAACGGTCGAAAAAGTTTCATTTACTATGCAGGCCAAAAGCGGCAGCGAAGTAAGTGGTATGGTGACTTTTACGGAAGAAAATGACAAAGTTACCATGCGGGCAGAACTCAAGGGTCTGAGTCCGGGTGAACATGCCATTCATCTTCATGAAAAAGCAGATTGTTCTTCCGATGACGGTAAATCGTCCGGTGGTCATTGGAATCCCACGGCCCAACCTCATGGCAAATGGGGAGCAAGTGAGGGCTTTCACAGGGGCGACATAGGTAATTTTGTGGCCGATGAAGACGGGTCCGCCACAGTTGAATTCTCCACAGATCTATGGTGTCTTGGCTGTGCTGATGATAGCAAAAATATTCTAGGTAAAGCTGTTATTGTTCATCAGGGTGTAGACGATTTTACCTCACAACCGAGTGGTGCAGCAGGTGCGCGTATAAGTTGTACAGGTATAATAGAATAGTTTAAAACGCTATAAAGTAGGACCGCCGGCATTCATGGCGGTTTTTTTATGGTAACAAGTCACTGCCATTTGTCGGATCCGGGCAATACGAAAACCATACGATTAGGTTACCGGAATCTGCGCGATATACCAAAAAATATGTAAGATGAATTTGTGGTGTTTATCCGTCCTGAGGTCCTTTTTTGATAGCATTTTGAAGCGATATATACGCCTGTAATACTCTGGTCACTAAGAAAACCATGATGGACATCCAAACAAAAAAGAGGTAATATTCCATAACATAGGTGATTTGGGTTATTCTTCTCGTCCTTGGTCAATTACCCATTTTCATGCACTATTTGAGGCTAACTAAAAGTAAGATTTTTGGGTAATTGATCGATAAACATAGGCATTTGGTCTATATTTTCCTATAATTATGTTAAAAAAAGGCTAATAATCGGTCAACTTTTCGATGAGTGGTTCATTTGAACGTAAAATATGGTACGTTCGGCCCTATTAATTGGTGCATTTACCCGGGACTGAGCCAAGGGGAAAAAATGATAATTGGCGATCAAAAGTATAATGTCCTGGTTTTTCTTTTATTTTTGATTTTGTTTTACCCAATAGACTATGAATCCCTCTGCATCTGGTTGGATCGATAAATATGGTTTTGTCGTAAAAGACAATCCTGAAGCATTTAAGGATTTTCAAGACTTATATGCCGGCCTGAAAAAGGCAGGATTTGTCTATGGACTCAATATAAAAATACCCAGGTTTATTGAGGTAGAGCACAACTTGTCTGAAGATGAAAAAGCCAAGATCAATCTGCTCACTGCTTTATACTACACTTTTGTACTCAGTCAGCAAAATGGCAATTTCAAAGAGTTTCTCCCTACTATATTCGAATTCTACAAACTGCTTAACATCTATCAAAAGTCCTTATTAGACAATATCCTTTCGGGCAAAAGAACTTCTTCCAAACTCGAAACACTTATCAATTCGAGAGTATATCTTGATGATAACCTGTTCAGCAAGACCTTTAACAATATTATCACCAACAGTCTGCTTTTCATCGATGTCCTGACATTTAAATACTACCTCGATGGCGGAAAGGAAGTACGCCAGCACGCTCAGCACCTGGAGTTCCTGGTGATTAATATTGCCTACCATGCCTTAAATTCAAAGGAAAAGAATAAAACTGATGAAAAACTATCCCAGCTTTTTGAATCATCGCTCACTTTTATAGATGGAAGAGAACAGGATTTTGACGGTTCATACAGAGATCAATTGATCGATTATGACTATTCATGGCAGAAACCTTATTTTATGGATGTGGCCTGTGTGACGGTTTGGGAAGATAAAACGCTCGAATATAAAGAATCTGAATTTATATATGGTATAGGGAAAGATCTGGGATTCGAGAATAAAGATATTTCGAGGGCGCTTGAAGAAATCACCGCATTCTTTGATAAGAATTCGAGGATAATACCATTTTTGAAAAGCAGCAATATGGCTTTGCAGTTTTATGATGGCATGTCTAAAGTTGTGATCAGGCTGATCCAAAGAAACAGCAAACGTCTTCAAAAAGAACTTTTGGAAAGCAAGGAGTTGATGCTTCTTTTATCGAAATCTACGGTGAAAGATCTCAGCAGGGAGGAGAAGAAAAAAGTACAAAATCAGTTACTCGACATATTTAAGACTATCCCTTCGCTCGCTATTTTCATGCTGCCCGGCGGAGCAGTCCTGCTTCCTATTTTTATCAAACTGATTCCCAGATTACTTCCTTCAGCTTTCGATGAGAACAGAGTTGATAAAAGTAAGTAATTTCCTATTAATTATATACTATAAGAAAAATCTATAATTATAGCTATATACTTGTTTATCAACATTATAAAATATTTTATTCTAACCAAAGCTTAAAATCACGAACTCGCTCCCTACTGACGATGATTTCCTGCTCAGTGAACCGGTTTAATACAATTTTTAGTCGTGAATTAGTATAGGAAATAATGTCTTTTATATGTTTGATGTTCACATAGAATTTTCTGCTTACCCGGAAAAAAATCTCTGGCTCCAACTCATTTTCCAGCTGTTCCAAAGTGTTGTCTAAAAGGTAATTTCTGCCTTCTGTAGTGGAGGCATAGGTTCCTTTGTTCTCGCTGTAAAAACATTCGATGTCCTCGGCATTTATAATTTTGATATGTTGCCCTACCCTCGCAGTGAATCTCTTTTTAAATTCCCGTTCCAAAGGATTTACCAGAAGCTTTTTAATATCATCGAAATCCAGTGATAAATTTTTCTTAGGCTGGTTCAGGTTTCGATATTGAGCAAGTGCCTGTTCCAATTCTTCCGAATCGATCGGTTTAAGAAGATAGTCAATGCTGTTTAGTTTAAATGCCTGTAATGCATATTCATCATAAGCTGTTGTAAAAATAATAGCACTATTAACTTCGATGATGTCAAAAATTTCAAATGAAAGGCCATCTGATAATTGAATATCCAGAAAAATTAAATCGGGATGTGGATTCTGCTGGAACCAATCCACCGATTCTTCAACCGAATGCAGCATAGTAGCTACTTCTACCCCTTGTTCCGACAGCAAGCGCGACAATCGTCGTGCGGCAGGCTTTTCATCTTCTATAATCAGTACATTCATTATGGTGATCTTCTATTGGTATCTGTTAGTTTTTTTATCTTCTTCCTCCATAAATTTTCTTATTTGGCGCTCTTCCCAATCCTTTAAGAAGCTGAATTTATAACGATAGACGCAGATCCCATGGATAAGCAGACCTATGCCCCACAGGAATGGTGTAAGTAGTACGTTTAGGTCTATCCAGTGCGAAAAGCCTGGATTGTAGGTATCGGTCTTGCCCATAAGAAAATCCAGCAAGGAACCTCTGAGCAGCAGGATCAAAATATTTATTACGATGTAGACGCGGACATGCGTGTAGAATTTTTTTAATTCCTCTACTCTTTTTTTGGCTTTTTCCCTTCTCTGATAGTAATCCATTTCAATTTCCATTATCGATATTTATCGGCTTCACGTTTGTCTTCATCCATGAATTTCTGAATCTGTTTCTTCTCCCAGTCTTTACCAAAAAAAGGATTAAGGTTAAAGGTGTGAATGGCATGAAACAGCAAGCCAATACCCCAGAATACTGGCGTTACAAAGGTGCCAAATTCCCAAAAACTATCAGAATCATTGTAGCTCCTCAGCGCTATGTTTATCAATATGAAGGCATTAACCCCAATATATACCGCAAGATGGATATAAAATCCCTTGAGCTCATCGAGCCGTTTTTTGGCCCTTTTTATTTTATCGTCTTTGTTATCTTCCATAATCTTTCTTCTTATTATTCCGTGTAAAACTCTTAAACCCAACGGTTTTCATCTTTGTCGTCTTCTTCCATAAATTCCTGGATTTTTCGCTCTTCCCAATTGCTTCCAAAGAATGGATTCAATCCAAAAACCTTAAAAGCGTGAAATGTGAGCCCAATACCCCATCCGAAGGCAGCCCAGAGAAACCACATATAGCGCCACTGGTTCGTCCAGTAGTTGATTCCAGCGAGTATAGAGATGACGATGATATAGGAAGTGAGGTTGCTGTAAAACTTTTTCAGGGATTCCACTCGATCTTTTGCTCTTAAATACTTGCTTTCTCTGTTTAGATCTTCCATTTTTATTTTAATTATAGGTTTTGTCAGTTGTTTTCACTGGTTACATATCTCTTTTAGAAATCCTCCTGCTCCATTAACTCCTTCAGTTTACGCTCCTCCCATCTTTTGCCCCATAGAGGGTTGTATCCGTATACCTCCATACCGTGCAGAACCACACCCAATCCCCATCCGAGCATCGGAAAGACCACCCAGGGAAATCCTGTGGTTCTCAAGTTCAGCCATGCCAGAAATGGAATTACAATACAATATGCCAGGAGGTTGCCATAAAATCCTTTAATAGCCTCGACCTTTTCTTTTGCCTTCTGATAGCGTTTGTCCTTAATATATAAATCCTGTGTTTTCATTGTAGATACCTGTTTGGTGAGCATAGGTAAGTAGACGCTGAAATCTTGTGCTTTTTTATCGATACGCACAGTTTTATCGGTTAGCAGATTATAACGTTGATGGATATTTCTAAGCCCAACACCACTGCTTTTCTTGAGAACTTGTTTTTCCTGTAAATTATTGGTTACCACAAGAAATCCATCTTCTTCATAAACTCTTATTTTAAGTGGTTTTGTACTGGTAACCACATTGTGCTTTACAGCATTTTCCAGGAGAAGCTGAAGGGACAGAGGTACAATTTTAGCCTCCGGATTAGAGGTCGTTTCAGGCAGGTCCAGTACAATACTATCCTCAAACCTCATTTTTAAAAGTCGTACATAAGTTTTTGCGAATTGCAGCTCCTCTTCCACCGATACGAGTTCCTTGTTTTTTTGTTCAAGCACATAGCGATATACTTTCGAAAGCGAAGTAGTAAACTTCTGAGCCTGCTGCGAATCTTCCTCTATCAGGCTGGTTAGCACATTAAGGCTATTGAATAAGAAATGCGGATCTAACTGGTTTTTCAGGGCATCGAATTTAGCCGATGCTGTTCCGGCGATGATCTTTTGTTCTTTCACCCTCCTGTCCTGTATGCTGCGATAGAAGTAGGCCGCATGGAAGAATACCGAAACCACTATGGTGATCAGCAAAGCGATGATATAGTATGCTGCCCGCTCCCCGTCCAGGAAATCTTGCCAATCGGCTCCTTCAAATCCCATCCTGATCAGTATCCTAAGCCATAGAATTGTGAGCATCGTAATTGCAATGCCCCCTATAGCAGCGATCAGCATACGGTACTCCCGGTACTTTTTCCAAACTACCTTCCGATTTATATAATCGAAATAGGAAGCATTCACCAGGGTAAGTACGATCGAAAAAAGAAAATAATAACCGATCTCTTGCAGCAGGGCGGCATCAAAGCTTATACTACGTCCCATTAAAACCTGTATCCCGATAAACACAAAGGCAATTATAAAACCTACCCAAATCCCTGTCATTAATGTTTTACCTAAATATCTCATGCTATCCCTGTCAGTTCTATTTTTATCAACTGCCCTTTTTGTTGTCCAATACTAATTTTATACCTCCTTAAAGTTACCAAAAGATGATTGTATCTGCTCCAATTATTTACTAACCCGATCGATCCCAACCATCTTTTTGTACTTTGTCTCCTCTGCATATTGCTTATACGCTATAATTTCTAGCTTCTGTCCAGCGCACTCTTTTGCTTTCTCTAAAATTGGAAAAGTAACTATGTCTTCTCGATTCTGTTGGCGTGTAACACTTACTTAAATTTCTCATGATGTAAATTTTTATGTGATTTGATAGTTTTTAAATTCTGGTACAAATCTGAAGAGACACCCCTCAATTCCAAAAAAAGAAATACCGAACTGTCGTGAAAAACCGCTGGAATGTAATTTTTGTATTATTTTGAGGACAGAGCCCAACAAATTGTGTTTTGGAAAGCTTCCCTAAATTCATAATTCAGCTGATGCCAGGAAATAAGTATAAGCGGCTATCTTTGAATTCCTAATGACTATCCTACCGATAAAGTATCATCATGTATATTCCGTTGCAATATCAGAACAAAGATCTTGAAGAAATCAAAGGGTTTATTCAGGAGAATGCCTTTGCCATACTCATCAACCAGGTCGATGGGCAATCCTGGGCAACACACCTTCCATTGGAACTGGCCTCGGATGATAATGATTCCTACAAACTTGTTGGGCATCTGGCCAAGGCAAATCCCCAATGGAAATCCTTTAGAACAGATTCTGAGGTCCTTGTTATTTTTAACGGACCGCATTCTTATATATCGTCTTCGTTATACAAGAAGGAAGAAGTGCCAACATGGAACTATATAGCCGTGCATATCTATGGTACTATTAGTATACTGTCTGAAAGTGAACTCTATAAATCCCTTGTGGCACTCGTGGATAGATATGAAAGAGACAGTAAACATCCGGTATCTGTACCGGAGTTTTCAAAAAAAACCATGCGGCAAATCAAGGGTGTAGTAGGATTTGAGATTAGTGTGAATAAGATTCAGGCCGCTTACAAACTTTCACAAGGAAGGCCTGAAGATCACGATGCCATTGTAGATCATCTTAAGGACAGTCCTAATGCGGGAAGCCAAGATATTGCCAGGGAAATGAAGAAAAGACGCCTCCGGTGATCTGCTGATAGCAAATCATATGGTTTGCAACCTACCCAAGAGGAACTCTTTGTAAGACCGGCTTACTGGAATGGTTTTTCTCCTGATCTCCAAATGACTTTCAGCAAGTGTATCGAGCTTAGAGATATTTACCAAAAAGGAACGGTGCACCCGTATAAAATTACCGTTTCGCAAACGACTTTCAATCGATTTTAAGGTGCTTACCACCAAATAATTTCTGTTTTCCGTTACAATATTGCAGTAATTACGATCGGCCTCTACATAAAGAATATGGTCGAGCAGGATTTTGACCATTTTCCCGCTATGCCGTACAAATATTCTGTCGTCCATCACCTCCATCCCTAAGGATGTGCGCGGCGGCGTCTCCGGAAGCGATTCTCGGATCTGTTCGGCTACTAGTGCGATTGTACGCTGGAGGTTTAATTTATGGAAGGGTTTGGAAATAAAAGCATGGGGTTGTGTACTTTTCGCCCTGTTAAAAGTTCCTTCATCATTGTTAGCAGTGAGATATACCACTCCAAAATCTCTTTGCTGCTTGATCAATCTCACCGTTTCAATACCATCTAAGTTACCCTTGAGGTTTACATCCATCAATATGATATCCGGACTGTTTTCCTGCGCATGGTAAACGGCCTCTTCTCCCCTGGATTCAATCCCTGTGACCTCATAGCCCAGTTTTGTAAGTTGTAGGGACAGATTGGCGGCGATGATCATATCGTCTTCAACGATCAGGATGCGAATTTTTCTATTCATGATTAGGCTGCTTTATGGTGGTTTTGAAATTTAAACGAAACTGATGTACCGTCTTTAACAGTAAGTGACATCTTACCTTCTAGCTGTTGAGTAAGCAGGGCGATGAGCTGGGTGCCAAATCCGACACCTTCGTTTTCCCTTGCGAGTGGCTTACCTATTCCATTGTCATTTACTTCGAGGTATAGATGGGTGTCTTTTTCCTGAACGCGGATCATCACCGTGCCCTTACCCTGATCGGGAAAGGCATATTTCATGGAATTGGTAAGAAGCTCGTTCACGATCAACCCTAAGGGTATGGCCATATCAACATCGAGTTCCAGGGGATCCATATGGCATTCAACCTTAATCCGGTCCTGCGCATCGAAGGTTTCGACTATGTAATTGCCCAGGTTTATAAAGTATTCCCGCATTTCTATGACCGAGATACTCTTTCCCTGATAGAGTTTTTGGTGTATCAAACTCATGCTATGAATACGATGCTGGCTTTTTAACATAGCATCCTTCACCTTCTGATCTGTAATTTGTTCGGATTGAAGCGCAAGCAAACTGGATACAATTTCCAGATTGTTTTTTACCCGATGATGAATTTCTTTCAGGAGGTATTCTTTTTCCTTGTTTTGTTCCTGAAGGAGTGTATTCTTGCGCTTGTTGCTTTGAACTGTCTTATAAAGCAATACCAGGATCAGCAAAAGCAATGCTGCTATAATACTGATAAAGGTTTGTCTTGACCGTTGTTTCTTGATCTGAGATTCCTGAACCAGGATCATGGATTCCTTTTCGGCAACATCGAATTCGGTCTGCAGTAAAGATATGTGCCGATCGGCCTCTGTTGTAAATATGGAGTTTTTCAGTCGATCGTATTCTTCCATCGCCAGGTAAGCCTCCTGATAATTATGGCTTCCGGCATAGGCTTTGCCAAGATTTTCATAAGCCTGGCTCAGATAAAATTCGTCACTAAAATCTACGGTAGCCACTTCAATACTTTTCTGCAAACTATTCATGGCCGATATATATTTGCCCTGAAGGTTCTGTAATTTACCCAAGGCGAGCCACGACCTCATGGTCATAAAATTATTATCGAGCAATTCAGCATATTTCAACGCTTTTTCACCTGCCTCTTCTGCTGCGTTATATTCCTTCATGGTCGCATATAGGTCAACAAGGGAAATATAGATGTCGCTCAAGTTGTTATAAAATCCGTAACGTTCCCCAATAGCAATGGCATGCCGGTAGTATTTAAGAGCTTCTTCAAATTGTTCGAGAGCCAGGTAATTATTTCCCACCACATAGAGGGCAAAGTCGTAGTCGAGATCATTTATCCCCCTTTTTTCGAATATTTCCAGCGATTTCAATCCATATTCCAACCCTCTAAGGTATTTGGATTGTTTCCAGAAAAGGTTGCTCAAATCGCTGTACGCAATTGCGATTGCTTTTAAATCGCCTAATTCCTGGCCCAACTTTAAAGATTCAAGTGCATAATCTGCCGCTGAGTCCAGTTGCCCCTTACGTTCATATACATATCCCATTTGGGTATATAAAAATGGCAGGTCGGACGGGCGTACCTTCTGCTTAGCAGACCGCAGCACAATCAAAGCGCTATCTAATGCTTCCATCCGAAGCAGAATGGCACCCTGAGAGATTTGAAATCTCCCTTCCCAGAGGCTGTCTTTTTCACTAACCGCCAGTGCCAATCCTTCCCGGTTATAGTCATATGCCCTTATCAGGTTACGGGTGTGCCAGTAATAGCCCAGATCATTTAAAATGGCGAATTTAAGTGAGTTAGAATCCACATATTTATAGGCCTTCTCTAAGGTGTCAAGATATGAGATCCCGAAGTTATCGGTGTCTACAAAGACCCTTTTGTAGGAATTTTCGCGATCATTACCGATGATTTGTGAAAAGATATGGTTAACGTTCAGCAAAGAACAGAAGATGACAAAAACGGCTTTTAACAAACTGGTTGTCATGATGGTCATGTCTTAGCCGCGGGGGAAAAGGCAAGATTTTAAATATACAAAAAATTGATTCACATACTCCCGATAAATGAAATTATCTGCTGGGACATATTTTAGGTTCATTCGTCCCTTTTGATTTTAGGTTTTGCCAGAAAAACAATTCATTGTATCTAGATGCAATACGCTCCTTTGTGAAGTCAAGGTCCATTTATACCATAATAGTTCTTAGCGTAATGTCTTTTTTGTTGTATGCCTCCTGTCAGGAGAATCAGAATCGAAAAAATCTGGCAATGAAGGAACAACTCCAGGGACAATTGGGACGGTATATAGATTCCTGTTGGAACGAACAGAACATAGGGGTTTTGGGGCAAGTCACTGCAAACGGTTTTATAAGAAATCTTAACGGGATACGCATTGCTAAGAACCCTAATGAAATGGAGGCCCATATGAAGGTTTTTTTTACGGCCTTCCCCGATCTTGAAATTTCACTGGAGGAGACAGAGATTAAGGAAAATAAAATATTCTTGCTCTGGCAGGCCACAGGAACAAACACAGGTATCTATGGGGAGGTTGGGGCCACAGGTAAAAAAGTAAAGATCAATGGCATGTCGCAGCTTTATTTCGATGAAATCGGAAAATTGTTTCGCGAGGATGTCTATTTCAACGAACTCGATCTTTTGCAACAGTTGGGCTATACCTTAGCATTCCCCATCCTGGAGTAGTTCGACATTATTGGATATTTACAACTGAAATATTAAATCTTAAACAAACACTATGAAACATTTTAAAATTTGGATTATCGGACTATTATTTGTGGCCCCACTGGCCATGAGCAGCCAGGAGGCTCCAACCATGTACTGGGTACATGAAGATCAGGTAAAACCATCGATGGTGATGGAATACGAAAAATCAGCAAAGGAATTGGTGGATAATTGTATAAAACACAATGCTCAAATACCGGGTTGGATTACCACGTCGACCGATGACCACCGCTATCTTTATGTTTCTCCGATAAATTCGATGTCGGATATCAATTACGACGGATTTACAGGGCTACAGGAAGCTATGGGTGAAGAAGCATTTGGCAAAATGTTCTCGGACATGGATAAGTGCTATACGGCCCATGGCGACTATGTCATCCATCTGAATGAAGAACTAACTTACATGCCGGATGGATTTACTCAAACTCCGGAGGGCCAGAACTATAGAAGATTTTACTACCTGCGCACCACTCCAGAGCATAATGGCATGCTTAAAGAGAAAATGAAAGCGGTAAAAGAGTTCTTTGCCAAGAAAGGCTCCAAAATGCAATACAGAGTTTACCAAAGTGGTTTTGGTACGATGGGCAACTTTTATATGGTTGCCGTTGCCGCTAAGGACGGTATTACATTCGAAACCATGGGAGAAGAAAACGATGCGATTCTAGGTGATGAAAGGGGAGAAGTTTTCGGAAGTATGATGAAATATGTAACCAGTATGGAAGAGGTCACAGGTATGATGCGACCGGATCTTGCCTATAGCCCGGAAAAATAAAATACTAAACCCTGAAGTCCATGACTTTGGAAAAACTTGATTTAAAATACATTATGAAAAGATCAATATTAGCACTCATCATTATTATTGCGGTGGTTTCCTGCAAGCAGGGTCCAGATCGCTGGACCAATAAGTCTCCTGAGATAGATATGGTAAAAGCCCTGTTGAAAGATTATGAAGACGGCAACTGGGAAGTCTGGAAGGGACATTATGCCGATACCGCCAAAATTTATCACAACACCATTGAGCCAAGTAGCGTGGGAGAAATCATGGAAGGTCTTCGTAGTTCTCTGGAACCTGTTACTGAATACAGCTTTTCCGACAAGGATATATATTACGAAATGATCATCGATGATAAAAATCAGAAGTGGGTGAACTTCTGGGGTACCTGGGAAGGTAATATCGGGGCTCTGGACAGGGATCTGATCATCCCCGTACACCTTACGTTGCAATTTGTAGAAGGTAAGATCGTGGAGGAACACGGCTTTTATAATATGGCTGAAATGGCAGCTGCCATGAGTGAACTTTCAAGCCCGGTTGAAGCGGATGAGCCAGCTGAGGAATAGCCCAAACTTTAACCAACCATTTTCTAAAAAGGGGTCTTCAAAGACCCCTTTTTTTGTTAACATCTATTGTCTAAATCAGAATGTCGAAGAGAATTGTCAAGACAACTAAATTTTTGTACATTAGGAAGAAATAGAACCAATACAGATATCTCAATTCTGTAACCCCATTTCGATCCGCGGCACGCACTTGCACAAGCTGGTATTATTAGTATGAAAAACAGTCCTGGTTTTTATTTAATCCGGTATATGGATTCTCACAGAAACATAATATTGTTCCGGCAATTCGAATATTCAACTCACTAAATTCTCATTATATGGAATCTACACTAGCAACCGAAGTACCAAAGCAGCAGCAGCTCAGTCCCACCAGGATCATGGATACCGGGATGGGGTTCTGGGCCTCAAAAGTATTACTAACAGCAGTGAATATTGGCCTTTTTACTCGTCTTGGAAGAGGACCGGCATCTGCTGAAAAACTCAAGACAAAATTGGGTCTGCACGAACGTAATTTATACGATTTTTTGGATGCTTTGGTAGCTATGGGATTCCTGCATAGAAGGGGACTTAAAGAAACAGCCCTTTACAGCAATGCCCCTGATGCCGATCTGTATTTAGACAAAAATAAAGCCACCTACATCGGGAGCCTCCTAGAGATGTGTAACAATCGCCTGTATGGTTTTTGGGATAATCTTGAAGACGGTCTCCGTAGTGGTAAGCCTCAGAATGAAGTGAAAGGTGGCGATAAACCCTTTTTTGAAGTCCTGTACGCCGATGAGAAACGCCTAAGGGAATATATAGGTGCTATGGGAGGGTTTCAAATGGAGAATTTTATGAAATTTGCCCGTGAGTTCGATTTCTCTGCCTACAACAGTTTCTGTGATATTGGAGGAGCAGGAGGAAATCTGGCCACTCAGGTTGCCGCGTCACAACCCCACATGGAATGCACGACTTTCGATCTGCCAGTTGTTTCAGCCATAGCCAGGGAAAATATAGAACGACTCGACTTCACCCCTCGGGTAAAAGTGATGGAAGGTGATTTTGAGGAAGATGATTTCCCTAAGGCCGATGTGATTTCCATGGGGCTTATCCTTCATCAAATGGGGACCGATGCTAAAAAGAAGTTGATCAAAAAGGCTTATGATGCACTGCCCGACGGCGGAGCCCTTGTGGTTATAGAAAACATTATAGACGACTATAGAAATACCAACGCCTTTGGCCTGCTCACCTCGCTGAATATGTTGATTGAAACCCACGACGGTTATGATTTTACTTCTGATGATTTCGACCGCTGGGCAACCGATGCAGGTTTTAGGAATACGATAAAAATGACACTGACAGGTCCTACCAGCGCGGTAGTCGCCTACAAATAATTCTACATTGTTATAGCTGAAGAACCCGGCTTAGGCCGGGTTCTTTTTTTGGATTCTATTGAGTATCTTTAAGTTAAACAACACTTCCATGTTACACAATAAATTCTGGCAGGCATTCTTTGCCCTAACGCCCTTGATCATATTTTTTCTGTTTTTTATAGGCTATGCCGTATTTCTGATCACTTTGTTCCATCAAGTACCTGAATTCGAAGCAGATCAGGACAAGGTTCCTTTTGCAGTCTTTGGGGGTCTGGGGACGTTTTTCTTTATGCTTTTCCTGGCGATTTTCCTCTCTCTGGCAAGCCTGGTTTTTTACATTATACATGCTGTACAAAACCCTAATTTACAAGGTAATAATCTGCTATTGGTCTGGATAATACTCTTCATTTTTATGGGTAGTATTTCTCAACTACTGTACTGGATTATAGAAATTGTTAATAAACGAAACAGTACGGGCTAAACTCAATCTAACATAAGGGCATGAAAAGGCGAAGTTTTATCAGTAAATCTTTAGGTGGCGCCATGGTACTAATGACACCAGGCCCGGTAAAGGCGGTGGGGCAATATTTGGATTCAGATATATCTGCTGCCAGAATATCCCTTGCCCAGTGGTCGTTACATAGGTCTTTCGAAAAAGGGGTGCTAAACGCAGCAGACTTTGCCTCGATTGCAAGGGATACCTACCAAATCCCTGCGGTGGAATATGTAAGTTCGCTATACAGCGAATACGCATCGGATGAAAAATTCTGGGAGTAGGATGAAGAGCAGAGCCGATGATTCGGATGTGGTGAACCTTTTGATCATGGTAGATGATGAGGGAGATCTGGGAGATCCCTTAGAGGAGAACAGAAGCCAGGCTGTTCAAAATCATATCAAATGGCTGAAAGCTGCCAGGATTTTGAACTGTCATTCCATTAGGGTCAACGCCTTTGGATCGGGAGATCGTGATTCTCTGTGCTCTCAACTCGTAGACGGTCTCGGCAAGTTATCCGAGTACGGAGCCGAAATCGGTATCAATATCCTTATTGAAAACCATGGATTAAACAGCTCGGACGCCAATTACATTAAGGGCATTATCAACGAAGTAGGCAGTAAATTCCTTGGTAGCCTGCCAGATTTTGGAAATTGGTGCCTTAACGCCAAATGGGGCAGTACCCAGGGAGGTAAGTGTTCTGAAATATATGATCCATATAAAGGTGTGGAGGAATTGCTGCCATTTGCTAAAGGAGTTAGTGCAAAGTCTTACGACTTTGATGAAGTGGGGAATGAAACCACCATCGATTATCGCAAAATGCTTCAATTGGTTAAATCTTCGGAATTCGATGGGTATATTGGCATCGAATATGAAGGTAGCAGATTAAGTGAAGATATGGGAATTAAAACTACCAAATCGTTGATAGAACGCATATGGAAGGAACTGCGATAAAGCTTTAAAAATCCTCCCGAGCATTTTAAGATGAATCAAAAATGAAAATTAAAAGCTGCAATTGACTTCAATAGCAGCCAAAATGCAATAGTAAATTCGGGGTTGAGCGGGTTATTTGATCCATAGCGTTACGTAATAGGTGCAAAACGCCATTTCTCATTTAAGTAATTCACCGTAGTGAACTAACTTAGTAATAAAATGCTCAGGAGGAGTAGTTTCAAAGCATAGATTAAGTTCTAAATTAGATTTGTCCTCCTAAGATACGTCATCCAGATAAACGGCCAACTTTTTTCGATGAAGTGCAACCTTCAATACAGAATATCTTGATAAATTAGTATTTTGTTGTCATATTATCATATAAAGTGTAAAAAAGCTGATGATTCAATATAGGTATTTTCTTACATTTTGCGTCGTAAATCATCATACATCGCTGTGAAACCCCAGAAACATTACCTTTGGAGGGATCACCTTCTAGGCTCCTGACTTATATAAGGTTATAGTGCTGGATTTTCCCCTCAGGGTTATCTCTCCAATTTCAGAGAATCCAGAGTTTCCATTATCCTGTAGCTCTTCTTTAAGTATGCCGGAAATGAGTACACGGGCGCCATATTGATTACAAAGGGCCTGGATGCGTGCCGCAGTGTTAAGGACATCACCAGAATAGATGATTTCCTTTTTTAGTGTCCCGATTTCTCCTGTGGTTACCTCGCCTATATGAAAACCTGCTTTAAACTCAGGTACAAAACCGTATTCATTCTTGTACCATTCTTTTTTTGCTCCAATGGCGGCGCTTATCTTTTCAAAACAATTAATACAATTATTATTCTTAAGTCCGGCTTCCCGAGTCCAGGAGACGACAATCTCATCTCCTACATACTGATAGATCTCACCTGAAGTTTCCAAAATCGCATCGGTCATTTCCGAATAGAAGGACTTGATAAGAAAAAAATAGTTTGAATGACCAATTTTTTCCGCAATGGTCGTGGAAGACTTCATGTCTAAGAACATAAAAATCCTGATCTCCTGCTTAGGTCGGTGGTATCTGCCAAATGCGTAATTAAAATAAACGTTTCCCCCTACAAAATCTTTTATTTCTGAAAAGAACAGGGCCAAATCAACAATCACTGCGACAAAGATGACAATACTCCAGAAGGCAAAATCGGTAAAGAAAACCCTAACACTTTGTATCACTTCTCTGCTGAACGGACTTGAATTATTTCTGATGGCGTTTACACCGAACGTAATGAACACCAGGAAAATCACGATCAGCAACAGATACAAAATCCCCTTAAAGAGAATTTTATGCCAAAAGGGTTTATTGATGAATTTCTTCTTTAACCAGGCTACCTCGATCCACCCCTGGAGAAAACCCATCAGGAAGCTTCCGGGTACAGTAAAAAATAGTGAACTCTTGAAATCATAGATATTATCGGTGGCCGGGTAGTAGTCACTATCACCTAATAATCCTTTTTCGAGTATCACGTAAATCAGTCCAAAGAAAGCCCAGATTGCCGCAAAGGTAAATGCCTGGGAAAACCAATGCCGGTATTTAGGGTGTATTCTCATTTATCTAAAAATATGAATCTTTGTTGTACCAATTTACTTTATGAATTAAGACATTGTTTGCTGTTCTAAATTACGACGAATTAGCATTGTTACTTCCAGACCCCATCCTTGGCATTGATAAAAAAAAGTTATTTTAGCCTGACTCTGAGACTACCACAACCAAACTAATTTTAAAATCATGTCGCAAATTTCTATAAGTTCCGTAAAACCCCGCCTCTCCTTCTGGCAGATCTGGAACATGAGTTTTGGTTTTTTGGGTATTCAATTCGGATTTGCCCTTCAAAACGCCAACGTAAGCAGAATATTCGAGACCCTGGGGGCCTCCAAGGATGAGTTGCCCATTCTATGGCTTGCCGCTCCGGTTACCGGGCTTTTAGTTCAACCGATAATTGGTTACTACAGTGATAGAACCTGGCATGCCAAATGGGGGCGCAGAAGACCTTTCTTCGCTATAGGTGCTATCCTGGCGACCATGGCTCTCTTTGGAATGCCTAATTCAACGGTGCTTTGGATGGCTGTTATCATGTTATGGCTTATGGATGCTTCGATAAACATAAGTATGGAACCGTTTAGAGCCTTTGTTGGAGATATGCTGCCCAACGAACAGCGGACCAGCGGTTTCGCTATGCAGAGTTTCTTTATCGGCCTGGGAGCGATTATCGCATCAGCACTACCTTATATCATGACAAACTGGCTTGGGATAAGTAATATATCGGATGAGGGCGGAATTCCTGATTCGGTTAAGTGGTCTTTTTACATTGGAGGTATCGCCTATTTTACAGCGGTTATGTGGACGGTGTTTAAAACGGAGGAATACCCTCCTGATGATATCGAAAAGTTAAGAGAAGAAAATGCCTCCAAAGGTGTTTTTACAGGACTTAAAGAATCGTTTATGGGAATTTTTAAGATGCCCAAGACCATGGTACAACTCGCTTTTGTACAATTCTTTTCCTGGTTTGCACTTTTTGCGATGTGGATCTATACCACATCGGCCGTAACGAGCCATATTTATGAAACCTCAGACGCCTCTTCCGCTTTGTATAATGAAGGTGCAGATTGGGTAGGGATCTGTTTCGCTATATACAATGGCGTAGCTGCATTAGTAGCATTTTTACTGCCTGTTATAGCGAAGAAACTGACCCGGCGTATTACCCATTTGCTTGCGCTATTCTGTGGTGGCATCGGATTGCTTTCCATCTTCTTTATTTCGGACCCTAATCTTATTTTGGTTTCTATGATCGGTGTAGGTATCGCCTGGGCAAGTATTTTATCCATGCCGTACGCAATGCTTTCAAGTATTCTACCGTCCAACAAGATGGGCTATTATATGGGTGTTTTTAATTTCTTCATTGTGATCCCTCAGATTGTAGCAGCGGGTATCCTCGGATTTATGTTGAAAAACTTCTTTGGCAACGTGTCGATCTATGCTTTGGTCATCGGAGGAATTTCTTTGATCCTTGCCGGGTTCTTATGCCTTATTGTACAAGATAATGAAGTATCGCCAGGTCTTGTCCAGGATTAGTATTTAACCTTCCGGGACATGAGTTCCCGCATAATGCTTTTTTCTATGGATTATGTAATAAATTTTCCCTGAGCCGGCTTATATATCCTCATCAAGCCATGCCCGCATCATCCATACCGTCTTCTCCTGCTCGGTGATAAAGTCGCTCATCATAGCATTGGTCCCTTCGTCTCCTGCTTCATCGGAAGTTGTAAGGATCTGTCTTTCAATGATCAGTAATTCTTTTAATGAATTTACAATAAGCCTGATGGCTTCCACATCCTGTGTAACGTTTTTGCCCACAGGTACCCTGGAATTCTCCATATATTCCTCGAAAGTATGAAAGGGTACTCCGCCTAAGGTTAGCACCCGTTCTGCAATCTCATCTACTTTAACGTTAGCATCTGTATACAACTCTTCAAATTTAACATGAAGATCAAAAAAACTTTTGCCACGGATATTCCAGTGTATACCTCTGAGATTCTGATAGTACCGCTGAAAATTAGCCAGGAGGATATTGAGATCCTCTGCCAGTTGTACTGATATTTCTTCGCTTAAACCTATACTGTTCAATTTCATTTTTAGTTTATTTAAATTCACTATAAATTTATCGTATATTAATGAATATTTTGATAAATTTTATTGATAGTTTTTATACATTTATCATCTAAAATTATAGCAGATGACCATTACGCAATTGCAATATGTACTGGCAGTGGCAGAGTATCAAAATTTCACACTGGCAGCGGTGAAGAGCCATGTTACCCAACCTACCCTGAGCATGCAGGTTCAAAAGCTGGAAGATGAGCTCGACGTATTGATATTCGACCGTGGAAAGAAACCCATCAGCACCACAGAAGTAGGGCAAAAGATCGTGGAGCAGGCGAAAAATATCGTGAATGAAGCCGAAAGAATAAAAGATATTGTAGACCAGGATAAAGGTTATATCGGAGGGGAATTCACCCTGGGCATCATCCCGACCATAATGCCGACCCTTTTACCGATGTTCCTCAAAACTTTTATTAAGCGTTATCCGAATGTAAATCTTATTATCAGGGAACAGAATACAGACCAGCTGATACGCAATCTTCAGGATGGTCACCTTGATGCAGCTATTGCCGCCACCCCGCTGGAAATAGAATTTATTAAGGAAAGACCTTTATATTATGAGCCATTTGTGGGATATGTACCAAAAAGCCACCGACTGTCGAAAATGGAAAAGATAGGTGTGGAGGATCTGGATATAAGCGATATACTACTACTTCAGGATGGGCACTGTTTCCGCGAAGGGGTTATCAATCTTTGCCAGACATCGAAAAACTTAAGGAAAGAGCACTTTCAGTTGCAAAGCGGAAGTTTCGAAACATTAATCAATCTGGCGGATGAAGATCTTGGAATGACCCTCCTCCCCTATTTAAACACCTTGGAATTAGACAAAACCAAAAGGGGAAATCTTAAACACTTCGATACTCCTACTCCTGCGAGGGAGGTGAGTCTGATCTACCATAAGAATGAACTAAAAATTCAAATTACCGAAGCTATTAAGGAGGTAATATCTGCGATTGTACGAGGAGCAATCGCCTTTCAGGACGTGAAGATCGTCAGTCCGTTGAACAAAAAATAAACCGCCCGAAGGCGGTTTTTGTTATGCTTTAAGATAGATTAAACTCGGCTGCAGTTCCGGTTTGTCGGAAATAAATAACTGAAGCCAATTTTTTAATTCTTCAATTTCTTCTGGCATTAATCTAGAAATTGCTTTTTTTAGTTCCTTACTAAATAATTTTAGATCAAAACTGACTTTTTGAAGTACTGTTTTATAGTACTCCAGCATTGGTCTAGCCATACTATGTGATTGTTTTAATTAGATTGTTGATACAAAATAACCCCCTTAAGTTACAAATTATTGCTCATATTGAGTTAAAAATTGGCTAATTTCATGTTAAAATCGATTAACATTATTACAGAAAATACTTCTAAGTATATACGTAATTTCCTATTACTTAGTGTTATCGCTCTTTTATTAGGTCTTCAATTTGGCTGTGGTAGCGCAAAATATCGCCGCCTTGAAAATTCTATTGGTTTACAACTCAATTCCGATGCACTTTCCAATCATCATACGGGATTCATGCTCTATGACCCTCTGTCAAAAGATACGCTTATCAGCAAAGACTCGAAACGATATTTCATACCTGCCAGCAATGTCAAAATCTTTACACTCTACACTTCATTAAAACTCCTTCCTGAAAAGATGCCTGTATTGAAGTACTCCATTTCAGGGGATACCCTATACTTTGAAGGCCAGGCAGATCCGGCTGGTCTTCACCCCTATTTTAAGGATAGTACCGCTCTTGAATTTCTTGGCGATTTTAAATTTATCAGGTATAGCCCTAAGAATATAGCATCCACAGCCTTCGGGCCTGGCTGGGCCTGGGAAGATTATGATCAGTCATATGCCGCTCCGAGAAGTAGTTTCCCCTTTTATGGCAATGTAGTATCGATATACCCCAATTCCATAGAACCGGTATATCCTAATTATTTTAAGGACAGTATTTCCTTGAAGGAGAGTGTCTTTAGAAGACTGGATAAGAGGAACTATTTTTATGTTCCACCCGGTAATTCAGACACCATAGAGATCCCATTTAAGCTTAACCCGGATCTGACTGCCAGACTTCTGCAGGATCGTCTGGACAGGGATGTAATCATTGTCAATGCGATGCCCAACGGAAAGAAGGAGGTACTTTTTGGTTTTTCAAGGGATAGTATTTTAAAACGGATGATGGTGGAAAGCGATAATCTTCTTGCTGAACAAATGCTATTGGCAGCTTCGGCAAGACTTTCCGATACCCTAAAAAGTAAAGAAGCCATCAGCCATATGATGGAAGTGGAATTTTCAGACCTCAACCCATTACCCCGGTGGGTAGACGGGTCAGGGCTCTCGCGCTACAATATCTTTACACCTGAAGCCATGGTACACGTTCTTAACAAACTCTACCTGGAATATGATCAAGAATACATCTTTGTTTTTTTTCCAAAAGGCGGTGTGTCGGGAACTTTGGAGGATGATTTCAGTGGAAATCCGCATCCTTATATCTACGCCAAAACCGGTAGTTTAGGAAATATCTATTGTCTCAGCGGCTATCTGAGGTCTAAATCGGGGCGACTTTTGATCTTTAGCTTTATGAACAACCACTTTACCATAGGTAGCAAGAGGCTTAAAGCGGAAATGACCTCAATACTGGAGATGGTACGAGACAGCTATTGATCACCTCACTTATTGAGCAAATTGTACAGGGCTACATGTTGCAATAGCAATATTGTTTTAGCATCTTTAATCTCCCCCGAGGAGATCATTTGCATGGCTTTTTTAAAGGGAATCTCAATAACATCCAAATACTCTGTTTCCTCTTCGTTTCCTCCTCCGCGACCGGTTTTCATATCATCTTCGTAGACCCCGATAAACAAATATAGGATCTCGGTGACCGCACCAGGAGACATATAGGGTGCCATTATCCGGGTTACTTTGGAAATACTATAACCGGTTTCCTCTTCTGCTTCTTTCTTAATACACTCTTCCGGATCCAGGCCATCCAATAAGCCAGCACAGGCTTCGATCATCATACCATCTTCATTCCCGTTAACATATGTCGGCATACGAAACTGCCGCGTCAGCACCACAGCTTCTTTGTCAGGATTGATCAACAGGATAGCCGCTCCATTACCACGGTCATATGCTTCCCGATGATGTTTTTCCCAAACCCCATCTGGTCTGCAGTAATCGTACGAGTATTTATAAAGTCGGTACCAATTATCCGACAGCAGCTTTTTATCGATATTCCTGATTTTTGCCTGCATAGAGTATAGATTTTTATATTGTATGATGGTTCAATGTTACTTGATGATAGTCTTTTCATACGGTAAGCGCATGATTCAGATAGCGCCGAAACGGCAACATTTCTAAATAAACTGCTATAATACGATCTTCGAAACCCCCAGCCAGGACTTCTTTTCGGCTCAACGGACAGACCACCGCAAAGGTTTTATTTTTTAGTAGTTCTATATAAGGGTGATCGGCTGTATAGCCCTTAGGTGAAGAACGCAGCCTTTCATCCAAATACAAGTGCCCGAAGGTCTTCTTAAATGATGGCTTTTCGAGTATGGCCAGCAATTCTTTTCCATTATAATCGATGGCTTCCCTGATACTTTTCAATTCCGGACCAGCAGGTCTCCAGAGACCTCCAGCCAGCAAAGATTCCCTACTACCGATCTGTATGTAAAAGTCACCGGTGCCCGGAGCCTTATCGAGTCCGGCTCCAAAATGATCTTTATAGACCGGTTTGTGCGGATGGAACATAAGGTTGTTGTTGATCCGGTTAATGGATCTTCGGCCTGAGGTATCGTAATAATCCGGATCCTCTTCAGATAATCGGCTATTGAGCATATCGATCCATCTAATAAACTCGTCTCGGAGTGCTCTGTATCGTCCCCTGTTCTGATCCATCCAGGGTTTGGAATTGTTCTTTTCGAGCTCTTCCAGAAATGTAAATAGTCGTTTAAAATCCATCGGTGCTCATCGATTTCCAATCAGAAGGGTTTATCACCATCTATTAGGTCTCCGAGTTCCCCAAGAATGCTGCCTTCTCCTTTTCGTTTTCCACCACCTTTAGGTGCGGCAGCCCATACACGACTGGCCAGCCTGCTAAATGGCAGTGACTGGATATAGACGACTCCGGGACCTCTTAAGGTGGCAAAAAATAGTCCTTCACCCCCAAATATGGTGTTTTTAATCCCACCTACAAATTCAATATCGTAGTCCACATCTTTAGTAAAGCCCACTATACAGCCGGTATCTGCTTTTAGCATTTCGCCCGGGGCAAGTTCTTTTCTGGCCAGTGTACCCCCAGCATGAACAAAGGCCATTCCATCTCCTTCCAGCTTTTGCATGATGAAACCTTCTCCACCGAAAAGTCCGCGCCCTAGTCTTTTAGAAAATTCAATGCCTACCGAAACGCCTTTTGCTGCACAGAGAAAAGCATCCTTCTGACAGATAAATTTCCCTCCTTTTTCCGACAAATCGATCGGAACGATTTTACCTGGATAAGGCGAAGCAAAACTCAATTGTCTTTTACTATTTCCCACATTCAGAAAGGCAGTCATAAATAGACTTTCACCGGTCAGCACCCTTTTGCCCGCCGAAAATATTTTGCCCAGAACACTATTGTCCTGGTTTGAGCCATCGCCGAAAATAGTTTCCATCTGTATATCGGTTTCCATCATCATAAAACTTCCGGCCTCGGCCACCACGGCCTCCTGGGGGTCTAGCCCTATTTCAACATATTGCATCTCCTCACCGAAGATCTGATAATCTATTTCATGAGCATTCATTGTTTACATTTTTAAAGATTGATACTTGTTGGTTGCCAGGGGGAAGAAATTGTTACAAAACCGGCCTGGTCTTTTACGATCTCAACTTTACGGACCATTCAAAATCGAACGATGCCACCTGATCTCCGGATTCATCGCGCCCGATGGAATTCATCCAGAACGTCTGCCCTTCTCCGCTTGCTATTGTCTGTTCCAGTGCCGATTTAATCTTGTGGCCATCTTCGCAGGTAAAAGTAATCCGACCTCTGGCTTTTTTGGTAAAGACTGCTTTATTACTGGCCACCAGCATGGATACGCGTTGATCGTTTTGCCTTATCTGATCGATAACCATGGCCCCGGTACTGAGCTCCGCAGCCATTCCCTGAACGGCCCAGAACATCGATTTAAACGGGTTTTGATTTATCCAGCGGTATGTTACGGTTACCACCGCCTTTTGTTTACCCAGCTCCCTCAGGCGTACCCCACACCACCAGGCGGCGGGTAATTTGAAAAAAGTAAATGTATTGAACCTGCTTGCAGTACTCATATGCCAATGCTTCTTGCCACTAAAAGTATCGAAATTATCTGAGCTATTAAATGTTAAATATATGTTAAATTATAGTACTATGTTTTGCATAATACCTTCTTTTGGATATATATTTGCATAAGAAACTAATATGCCATGACAGAGACATTGACCAAACACGAGAGAAACCTATCGGCAATAATCCATGCTTCGACCTTTAGCAGGTTCGTTATTCCCTTTGGAAATTTCTTTATTCCCCTGGTATTATGGCTGGCCAATAGAAATGAATACACCTATGTAGATTACAACGGTAAGCAGGTGCTGAACTTTCAAATAAGCTTACTGCTCTACTCTGTCGTTCTGGGGATGATCACAGTTCCGTTCTTACTGGGTTTCCTGCCTAACATTTTTGAGGGTGGGATTCTGAATTTGCGCGACTTTAATGAGTTTAACAATATAAGTTTTCACTGGGACAGCGATTGGCTCAGTCTGGGACGGATGTTATGGCCCATCGGAATTGCAGGAATGCTCCAGTTTTCGTTATTTATTATCAATATCGTCTATACCATTTTAGGGACCATACGAACTAATGAGGGTGAAGCATTTCGCTATCCCATCACTATAAAATTCATAAAATAATGACAGCACTTATCAGACATTTAGTATTTCTCATAGTTTTGCTCTGCTCATTTTTATTCAGTCGGGCACAGGAGCATCAGCAAAGTACTCTGCATGTACTGCTCCAACAGAAAGACAGCCTTCTTTTCGATGCCGCTTTTAACCAATGCGACACCGATACGATGGAAGCGCTTTTTACCGAAGACTTTGAGTTCTATCACGATAAAGGGGGTGCCACATTTGGCCGGGAAGCATTCCTCGCTCCCACCAGGGAAAGATGTGCCAGGCTAGTTCCTGATGCTGCGCAGCCTGCCAAACGCATTCTCACAGAGGGAAGCCTTAAAGTATATCCGCTCTATAAGAACGGGGATCTTTATGGGGCCATACAACACGGAATCCATAGTTTTCAATTCCTGAACGAGGATAATAAATACCAGCAGGGCGATACAGCAAAATTTACCCATGTCTGGGTCTTGCAAGACGGTCATTGGAAAATAAAACGCGAATTGAGTTACGACCATGTATCCTATCAGGAAAAAAACAGCAAATAAAGAACTAATAATATTCATCAATCACCTATCAGCAGTTTATTCATCAATCAAATGGAAACACAAAAAATGAACAGTTAATCGAATGCCGGAGTCGGATAAGAACTCCGCTCCGGCAGACACCAGAATCGTAAAATTATGAACATAGAAAATACAAAAGCACAGATGCGTAAAGGGGTTTTGGAGTACTGCATCCTTTCCATCCTCGATGGAGAAGATAAATATACCTCCGAGATTTTATCAGCCCTTAAAGACGCCAAGATGCTAGTAGTAGAAGGTACTATTTATCCGCTGCTCACAAGGCTTAAAAACGCCGGCCTTCTCAACTATCGCTGGGAAGAGTCAACCTCCGGACCACCCCGTAAGTATTATGGATTAACGGAAACAGGAAAGGTCTTTCTTAAAGAACTTAATACCACCTGGGACGAATTACGAGGAGCAGTAAACCTGGTTACTAAAGCTAAAAAGATCTAAAAATGAACAAGACAGTAAATATTAATCTCGCTAATATACTTTTTCACATAGATGAAAAAGCATTTAACAAGCTGCAGCGTTATCTGGAATCGATTAAACGCTCTTTCCAGGGGACTACCGGAAGTGATGAGATCATCGCCGATATAGAAGCGCGAATAGCTGAATTATTCCACGAAAAACTGGAAAACGAACGACAGGTTATCACTTTAAAGGAAGTAGACGAAGTGATCAACGTGATGGGACAACCCGAGGATTACATGGTAGACGAAGACATTTTTGAGGATGCTCCGAGGACTTCGGAACCCACGGGAAAGAGAGTAAAAAAGCTCTACCGAGATATAGATAGCAAATATATAGGTGGGGTATGTTCTGGTTTGGAGCACTATCTTGGCATCGATGCCCTTTGGATTCGATTGTTCTTTATTTTCTTCGCTCTTTTTACCGGCTTTGGATTTATCGCCTACATTCTCTTGTGGATACTGGTACCCGAAGCAGGTACTACCTCCCAAAAACTGGATATGAAGGGGGAGCCGGTCAACATCAGCAATATCGAACGCAAAGTCAAGGAAGGATTTGAAGATGTTACAGAAAAAGTCAAGAATGTAGACTATGAAAAGGTCGGTAAAAAGGTAAAAAGCAGTACACATACCTTTTTCGATACCCTTGGCGACATTATTATGTTCCTTTTTAAAGTAGTGGGGAAATTCATTGGGATCTTACTCATTATTATAGGAGCAGCCACCTTGATAGGCTTGTTTATAGGCCTTTTCACCGTTGGCGTTCTGGATATAGTACATATCCCAGGTATAGATTTTTACGATATGGTGAGTTCTACGGGTACGCCTGTTTGGTTGGTTTCACTACTCGCTTTCTTCGCCATTGGTATTCCATTTTTCTTTCTTTTATACCTGGGATTGAAAATATTGGTAAACAACCTGAAATCTATTGGCAATATTGCCAAGTTTTCCCTGCTGGGTCTTTGGTTATTATCTATAATAGGGTTAACGATCCTGGGTGTAAAACAGGCTTCGGCTCATGCCTATACCGGTACGATGACTGAAAAGGAAGAATTGTATTTCCCTTCAGACACACTCAATATCGCCATGCGCAGCAGTGAATTATATGAAAACCAGGAAAATATCGGGATTGCCGATATGGTGATCAGTTATACCGAAAGTGGTGAGCGACTATTGTATTCAGAGGACGTACGCTTCGACATTAAAAAATCTGAAGATAGTCTGAGCAGAATCAGGATCCGAAAAGATGCCGACGGCAGTTCCTTTAAAAATGCCAGGGACCGCGCTTCAAAGATTGCCTATTCCTTTGCATCAGCAGACAACTCACTTATACTCGATGACTTTCTTACCACTGGGGTGGAGAACAAAGTACGTGACCAGGAAATCCGTGTAACACTTTATGTGCCAGAAGGCCAGGTGATCCGGCTCGATGAATCAACCCGGCGTAATATTGCAAGAACCATGCGGTACGATCAGGACCTTTATCGGTCGGATATGGTAGATTATTATTGGTCAATGGCCGATGATGGTGAGCTTAAATGCCTTGGCTGTCCTGAGGATATCGGTGATGATAATAACAACGACGGTCGGATCATTATCAACGAAGACGGGGTCGATATTAATATTAATGACGATGAAGATTCATTTGAAATGAAGATCGACGAGGACGGTTTAAAAATAAAAGCTAAAGAAAAAGACTAACAGATTACAACTCGGACATCAAAAACAACAATTGAGTATAAATTATGTGCAGATCTATGGTGATCGTTGCAATTTTACACCATGAATCAACAACATACAGAAAGAAATAAAAATTATCAACAATCTAAAAACAACAATCATGACAACTCTCGCTAAAATAACAATTGCGCTTATTGTAGCGCTTATTACTTCTTCCTGCGCATTTGACGTTAATTTCGGCGCCGGGAAAAAAGGAAATGGTGAAGTGGTAAAAGACAGAAGGGAAACAACAGAAGATTTTACAGTGGTTTCGGCCTCAGAAGGACTGGATGTATTTGTTACCCAGGGATCAGACTATGAAATCACCGTTGAAGCGGATGAAAATATTATCGACCTGATCGGTACAGATATCTCCGATGGGAAACTAAAGGTTCATACAATTGAGAATATCGGCAGAGCTACCAAGAAAGTATATGTTACTCTTCCGGAAGTAACCGCCATGTATGCCTCCAGCGGAGCCGATCTTGTTTCACAAGGTGTGATCACCGCCGACAAAATCTCCCTTGACGCCAGCAGCGGTTCCGATCTTAGGATAGAGCTCAACGCCGATGAAGTGGATGCGGATACCAGCAGTGGTGCAGATATCAGGATTACAGGCCAGGCTAATTTGTTCTTGGCCGATGCCAGTAGTGGATCTGATATTAAAGCCAAGGAATTCCTGGTGAAAACTTGCCATGCCGATGCCAGTAGTGGAGCCGATATTACCGTAAATGTCTCCGAATCACTCACAGCAGATGCCAGTAGTGGAGCGGATATTTCCTATATGGGTGAGGCCAGTGTTCAAAAGAAAAAATCGGTTTCGGGAAGCGTCCATAAATATTAAAATTCAATCAAAAACAGCAGTAAAACAATCATTAAGGAACAGTCTGATTCATTTCTACACCAACCACTTTAAACCCTGTCGGTCTCGACGGGGTTTACTGTTTTAGGTTGTGTAGATTTCCATATATTCGTATCGATAGATTATACCGGATGCTGGAGTTAGAATTAAAACCTTATCGTCTAAAACTAAGACATAGGTTCAGGATATCACGTGATGCCTACAACGAGCAGGAAAGTCTGATTGTTTGCCTGGGCTCGAAGGGGCATGTTGGATTTGGTGAAACTACGGCTAATCCCTATTACGGTATGGAGATCGCGGTTATGATGGAAAGTATTGAGGCAGTACGATCTAATATTGAAGCTTATGATTTTAAAGAGCCCAAGTCTTTTTACGAGTTCCTGAGTGAATTAATATCAGATCCTTTTATCCTCTGTGCACTCGATCTTGCTTCCTGGGACCTCTACGGGAAAAAACTTGGTAAGCCACTCTACGAAATATGGGATACTTCTATCGATCAATATCCGATTTCGAATTACACCATTGGGCTGGATTCGATAGAGAAAATGGTCGCCAAGATGAAAGAACAACCCTGGCCAATCTACAAGATCAAGCTGGGAACAGATCAAGACATTGCCATCATCAGGGAATTACGCCAGCACAGCCAGTCGGTGTTTCGAATAGATGCGAACTGTGCCTGGACCGCCAGGCAGACTATTAACTACGCCCCTGTATTGAAAGAGCTTGGGGTGGAATTCATAGAACAACCGCTGGAGTCCGAAGACTGGGAAGGAATGGAACAGGTACAGCACCATAGTGTACTTCCCGTAATCGCAGACGAGAGTTGCAGAACGGAAGAAGATGTTGATCGATGTGCACTTCATTTTAATGGCATTAATATCAAACTTACAAAATGCGGTGGCCTCACCCCTGCCCTGCGCATGATCGGCCGGGCACGGGATCTGGGTTTAAAGGTCATGGTGGGTTGTATGACTGAGTCTACCGTAGGTATTTCGGCCATAGCTCAATTGCTGCCTCAGCTCGACTATGTGGATATGGATGGTGCATTACTCTTAAAAGAGGATATCGCTACCGGGGTAGAACTACTCGATGGAGGGGTAGTGAAATTTGCTGAAATGGGGGGAAGTGGAATTCAGCTGTTATGAAACCAATCTATATCCCTGGATTTCCAGGAAGTAAAATCCACCTAGACAATCGGCATTTTCTCTATTTTGGAGGGACCTCCTACCTTGGTATACAAACTTTACCAGAATTTCAGCAGTTGTTGATCGATGATATCCGCCAGTATGGTACAAACTATGGGGCATCCAGAATATCGAATATCAGACTGGAAATCTACAACAAAACAGAAGAATACCTCAGCAAATGGGTAGGTAGCGAAGCCAGTATCGTTTTGTCTTCCGGATTCCTGGCAGGACAGTTGCTGGCGCGTTATTTTAACCCAAAGGATTATAAATTATTTTATTCCACACATACCCACGCCTCCCTGTACTCAGATGATCGCGAAGCGTACGCAAACTATGTAGTTCTCAGAAAGGAGTTGATAGATTATTTGAATTCCAATGATAAAAGAACGCCTGTAGTTCTATTAGATACGATTGATTTTAGCAGTGGTGCGTTTCCGAAATTTAAGGGACTCAATGACCTTCCCCTGGACTCCTGCATTGTTATTGCCGATGATTCTCATGGGATTGGTCTTGTGGGAACCGAAGGCAGCGGTTCTTTCAGGCAATTAAAAGAAATGTTACCCATGGAACTTCTGGTCTGCAGTTCCTTCGGCAAAACTATGGGGGTACAAGCCGGAGCCGTATTCGGAACTTCATCCCGACTCGACGCTTTAAGGGAGACCTCATTATACATTGGGGCCAGTCCGCCCGCCCCTGCCCTTATGTCGACCTTGCTTAAAGCAGCTCCAATTTATGCGGCCCAAAGATCTATTTTATTTGCTTTATTGGAAAAATTTCATAATTCGCTGAATCATCCTGAAAAGTTTCGATACATGCATCGTTATCCTGTTTATGAATCAGATGACCATAAATTATCTGCCTACTTAAGCAAGGAGGGAATCTTTGTAACTGATTTTGACTATCCTGCTGAGATTGATTCGTGGCAATGCCGTCTGGTTATAAATGCCCAACACGGACCAGATGATATCTCCACTTTGGCAGAAAAAATCAATAGCTACTATAGCCTACACTCATAAATAGGCCATAAAGACTTTAATCCTTAAATAGGATGATTATTTTAATGGTTTTAACAAAAAAAATTGTAACTTTTTAGATCAAATCTCGATTCATTTTTAAAACACGCAACCATGAAAAAATTAGTAGGATTGGTTTTATTGGCGGTAGTCTTTGTTACCACCATGGCCATCACTTCATCAACTCCCCCTACCATGCATACTATGGAAGGAACCTGGGAACTACAGGGCTTTTATAATTTTGACGATCAGACAGTAACAGATACCGTAAACTTGCCTGAGGGTTACAGACAAGTTAAAATGTACTATAATGGCAAGATCATGTGGTCGAGAACAGATCCTAATGATACTGTGGGCAGGTTCGGCTTCGGATCCTATAGAATTACCAATGAGGATTTGATTGAAACTATCGAGTTCGGTGATTATCAAATGATGCAGGCTCTAGACACTTTACGTGAATTTACCTTTGAACTTGTACTTAAAGACGACACTTTTAGCCAGATAGCCTTTGACGAAGACGGAAACCGTACTTTCTCGGAGAACTATAAGCGCGTAGACTAATCCTACTGCACAAAAAAAACCGCTATGTTACATAGCGGTTTTTTATTTTTCTCACTTATTTATTGTTGTGTTACCTTCTCCTCGGTTTCTACCGTGGCAAGATAACGTTCAGCATCAAGTGCCGCCATACAACCAGTTCCGGCGGCCGTGACCGCCTGACGATAGATCTTATCCTGTACATCCCCACTGGCAAAAACACCTGGTTTAGTGGTCTTGGTAGACTTAGCTTCAGTGACGATATATCCGGTTTCATCCATCTCCAATTGTCCCTTAAATATATCGGTATTGGGTTTATGGCCGATCGCTACAAAGAATCCTGTGATCGGAATCTCTTCTTTTGCACCGGTTTGATTATTAAACATTCGCAGACCTTCCACAACCTGTTCGCCTACTAATTCTTCAACTTCAGTATTATAGCGCAGATCTATGTTGGGCAAGTTCTCAACACGATGTTGCATCGCCTTGGATGCTCTCATATAGTCTTTCCTAACAAGCATGGTCACCTTATTGCAAATATTTGCGAGATAAGAAGCTTCTTCTGCCGCAGTATCTCCTCCGCCAACGATGGCCACATCTTGTCCCTTATAGAAAAATCCGTCGCATACGGCACATGCAGAAACACCTCCGCCACGTAAACGTTGTTCACTGGGTATATTGAGATATTTGGCCGTTGCACCGGTAGAAATGATGACAGTCTGAGCTTCTATTATTTTGGAACCATCGATGGTTACTTTATGTATCCCTCCAACTTCATCGCTAAATTCCACTGCAGTAGCCATGCCTATGCGTACTTCTGTGCCGAAGCGTTCTGCTTGCTGTTGCAATTCTACCATCATAGTTGGGCCGTCAACTCCTTTGGGGTATCCAGGGAAATTATCCACCTCTGTGGTGGTGGTAAGTTGCCCTCCAGGTTCCATACCTGTATAAAGCAAAGGTTTGAGATCTGCCCTCGCGGCATAAATCGCTGCTGTATAGCCAGCAGGACCTGATCCCAGTATCAATGTTTTTACACGTTCTGCTTTCTCCGTCATATTCGAAATTCTAAAAATTTATTTTTACTGCTGTAAAAGTAGGATTTTAGACCAAATCCTTACTTCTAAAGTTATCAAAAGTTTTTATGATTTGATACTCAAACAATAATGCTTTGCTACTGAACTAATCATTTAATAACCGGCTATAATTTAACTCCGAAGGAAAGGTCTCCGGCATCACCCAACCCCGGTATTATATAACCTTTAGGCGAAAGCTCCTGATCGATCGCAGCAATCCACAGGTGGGTATCCTCAGGGAAAATACTACTTACATAATTTACGCCAGGCTGAGAACCTATAACAGAAATTATATGGATTTGCGATGGATGACCATGTGATTGCAAAGATTTGTATACATTCTCCAATGTTTTACCGGTGGCCAGCATAGGATCGGTAAGAACGAGTGTTTTTGCCCCCAGTACTGGCGCAGCGAAATATTTGACGACAACCTCAAACTCATCACCGCCTTCCGGATGATGCCTGTAGGCAGAAATAAATGCATTCTCCGCAGCATCAAAATAATTAAGAAGTCCCTGATGCAGTGGTAGTCCCGCCCTTAAAACCGAACAAAGTACCAGGTTGTCTGAGGGTAATGACATTGTCTTGTTCCCAAAAGGAGTGGGTATCGATTTTGTTTTATAACTCAATGTCTTGCTGAGTTCATAGCACAATATCTCGCCGATACGTTCAATATTCCTTCTGAAACGCATGGAATCTTTTTGTATCTGCACATCTCTAAGCTCCGAGAGGAATTGATTTATCAGGGTATTCTCTTTATCAAATCGATGTATAATCATATCATGGAATAATATTCAGGTCTTTGGATTTATTTATTTTACCTCCGAGGTATATTGGTTAATTACCTCTTTCCACCAGGGTTCCTCTAAATTTTCTATCAGCTTTAGATTAAGTTCATCATAAATAGGATGCTCTTTCGGGAGCATAAAACTTCGATAACGGTCTTCAAAACCTAGATTTAACAGCTGTAGCTTACCTTCGAACTGGTTCGTTCTGATCAGATATTTCAGTTGTAATTTGTGATGAACCAGTACATCGATTTCCTTTCTCGACAGCGCTCTCAAACCCTGCTCTGGAGTGCGGTAAATCTGATAAGGAATCATATTGTGTTTTCTTAGAAAGCTTTCGCTCTCTGACGCTCCGACTATTCCTATTTTCTCGACTACGGCGAGGTCGGCCAGGCCTTCGATATCTGCTGCAAGCGTGTTCACAGTGAGAGTTGATGCAATTGTAGCTGTAAAGCTCGAAATAATGATCACTGCGGTAAACATCCATATAATGGCGATAGTTTTCCCGGCATTAGTTTTGGGTGCTTTATCTCCATATCCAACAGTGGTCATGGTCACTGCTGCCCACCAAAGACCATCGAGCAGCCCTTTGACCCCTGGCCTGAATTGATATTTATTATTCCTCCGTTCCAAAAGCCATAAAATAGTGCCAAAAAAAAGTAAAATCAGTACCAGAAGCAGAATGACATTTAAGAATGCTCGCGAGAAAAAGTTGTTTACAAAAATCTGGAACTGACTTTGGCTTGAAATTGTAATGGCTGCCCCTATACTGGAAACATAAAAGGGTTGGGTTACCTGAAATTTGTCCATTCTAGATGGATTATTCACCAGAGGGTTGATCGACAGGTCTAATTCCTCATAGTCCAGCGCCCTTATAATTCCAATGACGTCGCTGTATTCTCTATATTCAAAAGACTGATTCATCTCCAGCGCAATATGTTCCCAAAGTGCCACTGACAAGCCTTCAAAATCCCCTTCTTCATTCTTAATAATAAATGGAGGATCTTCGTGTATTCCTACAAGAATGGTATCCTGAATTCCAGTTGCGAAAACTGTGTTATAAAAGATCGCAACAAGCACCAATACTATGTAATTCCTGCTTTTTATCATTTTAATTGATCTGTCACATTTGCCGAAAGGAAGGTTGCCAGTATTTGTAAGATAGTTAGGTCCTGCTTCGAAAACCTGTCCACGCCTTCCCCATAAACACATAGCACGGCTTCAGCTCCTTTAAACTGTTCAAAAGGTATATAAATACGAGAACGGTAGCCTCTATTATCTTTCAAACCAATATATTGTCCTGACTCTTTATCGCTATCCCTTATCAATACAGCCCTTTTATTATGCAACACATAGCTACAGAGATTTTCCTTTTCATTAAAATCCTCCTGCCGCTTCTGTATCCCCGAAAGCCCTCTTTGGAAACCAAGGTGATGCACTGTATTTTTTTTTAGAAATGCAAGTTCAAAAGCGTCCATCCCCGTAGGCAATTCCACCAGCTTGGATAAAACCGGAAGGACCCTGATCCACTTCGCCCTAAGCGGTATCTGCCGAAGCAGACGGAATAACAAATAAATACTAACACCGGCACTTTTCAGTGCCGCTTCCTGGTTTCTAATAGCGTCTCCCTGAGAAATTAATTGTTCTTCCTTCGCGCTGAGTTCTTTTTCTTTGGAAGATAAAAGTGAACGCAATTCTGCCGTCTTTATCTTTCCGAAAAACCTTAAAATATAGCCGAATACCAGTCCGGCAAGCAGCAATAAGGTGATAATACCCCACCAGGTGGCGTACCAGGGCTTTACTACTTTGAAATCAATAGTGGCAGGGATACTCCAGCTAGAACCTCCCGGTTTCTGGGCCCGTACCGCCAGGATGTAGAAGCCTGCAAATAAAGGTTGAATTCGCACCCTGGAGTCTATTTCCCCTTCCAGCCAGTGAATGTCTTCAATTTCGTCTTCCGGTAAGTTTGATTTGTAATATTTATATTGAATCTTATTTTCATCTCCCGGGTAAGAGATTGATGTGAAATAGAAATCGGCTATATCTTCTCTGCTCATTTCCAGCGACTTCTCAAGTGATTGCTCTCTGGCATTCACTGAAAATCTTTCCAAGGAAGGGTTTTTGGTGCTCAGTGGTGCAGGAAACGGCATGACCGAATACACAACTCCTTCTGCTGTCCCAGCCCATAGGCGGTTAGCGTTATCAAGTACCATGGCCCTGTAAGATGCAATTCTGGAAGGTGTCCCGCTCTTTTCATCAAAAAGAACAAAATTACCGGCTGCGTCGAGGTGAATCATCCCATTGGTGGCTGTGGCCATCCAAATCGATCCGTCAGGCAGGGAGCAAACCGATCGTATTTCGCCGTATGTATGCCGTCCAAGATCAATCCTGTGTATTCGTTCCGTATCGTATTGAAGCAAACCATCGGTTGTGGCCATCCAAACAATACCTCTTGCATCTACTGCAATATCATGTACCTCAAAATTCCTGCTTACTTTAAATGGAAAGGGCAAACTTTTGTTTTCAAACCGATCTGCATCCCTGTCGTATTTGTACAGATATGATTCGAGTCCTATCCCGGCTGCATAAAGTTCAGACTTTCCCCCTTCGTCTAATACCAGTACTCTGCTCGATAACCCTTTGTTATTACTGTAATCTTTATATTCGCCCCGTCTGTTTAACTGACCTACCCCTACTATGGGTTTCTCATCCGGCGCCTGGCAGAACCAGATCTTTCCAGCGCTATCTTCAAACATATAGAAAATGCCGCCTCCCCGGTCGCTGATATCAAATTGATTACGTATACCGTCTCTTGCCCGTATAACCCTGCCTTCAGAAGTCCCCAGCCAGATATACGGGCCGTTAGAGGTTATAGCCGTTACCCTTATTTCACCGGTATCAAATTCATCAAAAATATCCTCCCCTCCTATGTTGCGTATTCTAAAGATATTACCCTGTGAGACCAATATCTCGTTCCTGATCGTGGTACCTATGGCTACTGTATTATCCATGGCCATACCACTTACACTGCGGAAAAAACCTGAGTAGAGCAAAGCCAGCCCTTCAGGGGTGGAGACCCATATCTTGCCTCCTATACGTACCTGATCGGAAGAAAAATATATCTGATTTATCTCTTTAAAGGGTAGTGTTTCTATACGATGAGGATCATTGGATCCATAAACCTGACTTAATTCATGGGGCCTGTCGGATAATAGCGTAAATAATCCCTCTTCTGATGCGAGGAAAATCATTCCCGTTTTATCTACTGTTAGATAGGTAAAAGAATGACCTGCAGCTGTGAGGTAATCTGTCCTTAAGGTCTTGCCATCACTATCGATCTGAAGTTGAATTACCCGTTCTCCGGCGAGAAGAATACGGTCTTCGATAATATGAAAGCAGTTGAAATTTTTAAACCCTGGTTTTTGCTCAAATTTTCCACTGTCCACATTAAATAAAAAGAGGCCCTCCCCCGGGCTGAAGGCCCAGATTCGATGATATTTATCCCGACTAAAAAGTATGGGGGCAGCATCGGTTTTTGTAAACAGACTAAATCTTTGTACAAACTTGCGCTTATCATCGAAAAGAAAGACCTGTCCATCACGCTGACTTATCCACAACCAGCCCCTGGAATCCACCAATATATCCTCCGGGTAATCCAGATCACTAATACTTTCATCAACTTCAACATAAGGGGAAATAACCACCTCCTTATCTTCATAATTCAATCGATAAACCCCGGTGTCATTAGAAAAGAGAATGTTGTTTTCATCGAAGGCAACAAGCGATTTTATGTATTTGCTCGATAGTGAAGTATTAAAATCCTCGAAAACAGTACCATCGAAACGGAAAAGTCCACGATCCGTAGCCAACCACATATAGGAACGACTGTCTTCTATCACCCTGTTAACCTTTCCAAAGGGGACATTTTCGCCCTCGTAGGTCACATATTGGAATTTTTGACCATAGACCAACCAAAGTGGAAGGAAAAACCATAAGAATGTCCAGGCGTGTCGGGATCCCATATATACCATTATTGATGGTATTTAAATATAGTAAAACGCCTGAACATAAGTCGGGATATCCTGACACGCCGGTAGATCAAGGATAATTTAGCATTATCGTAGCGTCATTTGGGAGTAATTAATCTGTAAAAAGGCCAGCTGGAGAGGGGAAACTGGTATTATTAATCCGCCGGCCTTTTTTAAGATTACTAGACCTTTTTACCTTTCATCATCTTGTTCCAATACAGATAGGGAAGGCCATATTTCTTTAGCATCCATAAGCGCCAGTGTTCTTTAGCGCTGTTAAATACCAGCATCTGCTTAAGTTTCGGATCAGGGGTGAAGTTGTTGTCATAATCAAACTCAGCCAGGACCATCTTCCCATAGCCGGTAATTAGCGGACAAGAAGAGTAACCGTCATACGAAGCATTCGTCGCATCCTGATTCTGTATCAGTTTTGAAATATTATCGACCACTATGGGCACCTGTTTTCGTATCGCCGCCCCGGTCTTGGCCGTTGGTAAGGCGGCTACGTCGCCCAGGCCAAAGATATTCGGATATTTATTATGCTGCATGGAATAATGATCCACATCCAGCCAGCCTCCCTCATTTACCAGGTCTGAATTCCGGACAAAGTCTGGTGCCTGTTGGGGTGGGGCCAGGTGTAGCATATCGAAAGGGATTGCCCGAACTCCATCATCGAGAACTTCTTCCGACAAGGAATTTCCGCTTTTTACTTCCTTGAACTTATCTTCAGGGGCAGTATACCTGAAGTATGCAATCCGCTTATCCGGATCAATTTTAAATGGAGCATAGAACGGTTTAAAATGCATACCATACCGGTCTAAAACCTTGGTCAGGGTTTCCTTAATTTCTTTGACTCCAAAAATAACTGTCCCCGGAGTAGCAAAAATCACATTAGTCTTATCTAACAGCCCCTTTTTTCTAAAGTAATCTGCAGAGAGATAAGCAGTTTTCTGAGGGGCACCACCGCACTTAATGGGTGTTGTAGGCTGTGTGAATACTGCATTACCTCCTTTAAAATTTTTGAGGATATCCCAGGTATGTTCAGAATTGGTATAGTTACTACAAACTATTCCCTTTTCCAGTGCTTCCGGTAATCCTTCGATAAGTTCTGGTGCCATAACCAGACCAGGTGCAACCACGAGATAGTCGTAGCTTATGTCTCCGCTACTTTTAGTGGTAACCACATTATTCGCGGCATCGAAACCTGTTGCATAGTCTTTGATCCAGTCGACACCGTTGGGAATGAGGTCAGCCATAGGCCTTGCCGTTTTTTTGAAGTCGAAGGTTCCGGCACCCACCAGGGTCCAGGCGGGCTGATAGTAGTGAGTCTCGGCAGGTTCGATAATAGCCAGATCGTAATTCTTATCCAAACGCTTCAGCTGGGCAGCGGTCATTATTCCGGCCGTACCTCCGCCAATAACGAGGATCTGATAATGCGATTTCATTTTAAGTTGTTTTAGTGATTGGTATAAAAATAAGCAAGCTTTACCATAGCAAGCGTAACTAAAGTTACGTGTACTTCCCTAAAGATTTGACTATTTTAGTGGAATCTAGAAAATAGCTATTTGTGGAAAGACGAAAGTTTGTTAAAAGGAGTGTTCTTGGATCACTTTCGGCAGCTTTAGGCATGGATATCGTCTATGGAATAAAGATGCCTGAAGGTTATACTCCCCTGGTATTACAGGACCCGGATCCCTATACCTTGTTTCGAAAGGACAAACAGATGGTTTTGCTCAATGACAGACCCTGGAACATGGAAGCCCAGGCACATCTGTTAGACGATCCTGTTACCCCCGAAAAATTTATGTTTATACGGAACAACGGCCTTGTACCCGAAAATATAGACGTAGAAAACTGGACCCTTACCATCGACGGTGAGGCGGTACGTCAAAAGAAGGTTTATAGCCTGAGTGATTTGAAATCGAAATTTCCGGTTCACACCTATCAACTTACATTAGAATGCGGAGGCAACGGCCGGAATGAATTCGACCCTCCGGCAAAGGGTAACCAGTGGACGGTAGGCGCTGTGTCATGTGCTGAATGGACGGGGATTCACTTGGCAGATCTTTTGGAGGATGTGGGAATGACAACTGAAGCCATTTACGTAGGCTATCATGCGGCGGATATTCATCTGAGTCGCGATCCAAATAAAGAGCCCATTTCCAGGGGAATCCCAATTGCCAAAGCAATGCAAAAGGAAACATTATTGGCCTTTGCGATGAATGGCAAGGATATCCCATTAGTACACGGGCATCCTTTACGCCTTGTCGCCGGGGGCTGGCCCGCTTCGACGTCCGGAAAATGGCTCAACCGACTAAGTATCAGGAATCAGGTTCATGACGGTGCTAAGATGACCGGGACCTCCTACAGAGTTCCATGCAATACAGTAGCACCAGGGGAAAAAGTAAAGGATGAGGATATGTGTATTATTGAATCGATGCCGGTAAAGTCTCTCATCACACACCCTAAATCCGGAGCTGTCATTAGCAATGGCAAGTCACTTAAAATAAGGGGGCATGCCTGGGCGGGGGAATTGGAGGTATCAAAAGTGGAATATTCCCTTGATTTTGGGGCCACCTGGAATGCATGTAGAACAAATCCGCCTGCCAATCGACTTGCATGGCAACGATTTGAGGCCACTGTGGTTTTTCCTAAAAAAGGATATTATGAATTATGGAGTCGTGCTACAGATTCCAGTGGTATGGGTCAGCCTATGGTCCTGCCGGGCTGGAATCCGAAGGGTTATTTAAATAATGCCTGCCACCGGATTGCTGTGAAAGTTTCTTAAACGATGGAAGACTATAGCAAGTTTAAACAACAAGCCCGGGCGATTTATCGGATGATGTTGCTTGTGCTATTCTTTATGATCATTACAGCTGCGGGCGTACTCTACCTGGTCTATAACCCCGATCTGGGCAGTTTCCGGTCTACGGCGCCCGACTCGGAATATGTTGAAGTTGAGGCACCGGAAGAAGATGATTTCGATAAGATCGTGGATGGCATACATCAGCGAACAGGTCTTGTAGATGCCGAAGGGCTTATGGCTGTTGTTAATAATTGTACGAATTGCCATTCCGCTCAGCTGGTTACTCAAAACAGAATGAATCGGGAACGTTGGTTCACCACGATCAAATGGATGCAGGAAACCCAGAATTTATGGGATCTGGGCAAAAATGAAGAGATCATCGTAAACTATCTGGTAACAAATTACCCGGTTGAAAAAAAAGGTCGCAGGGCAAACTTGAAAGATATACAATGGTATGATTACCAGGAGTAGCATAATATTAGGACTATTATTTCTGACTTTCCTCGGCTGTAAGGAAAGCCGCCAGGCTATGGTCGATTCCGAGGAGATCCAGCTGGCACCTTTAATCGAAGTAAAGGACTTACAAAAGAGGATGGGGGAAGCAGAGATAATGATTATCGATATGAGAAAACCCGAGTATTATGAACAGGGTCATATCGAAGGAGCTGTCAATGTCTGGCGAGATCAGCTCGTAGATAACCGTTATCCATATGGGGGTATGATGGCCACCAGAGATTCTATAGAAGATCTTCTGGGTAGTCTGGGAATAAGCAATAAGCATAGCCTGGTAATATATGATGACAGAGGCTGCCCTGATGCGGCGCGCTTGTGGTGGTTATTGAAATTCCATAATTATAACAAAATTTCTTTGCTAAATGGTGGCCTGGAAGCCTGGCAGGGATCAGGCATGAAACTCAGCAACAATGCCGTCCATTATCCCACTGCGACATTTGAGCTCCCTGATTCGAGCAATACGAATCTCTGGATCGACAAAGAAAGCTTAGTTGCAGGCCTGAATAATAAAAAAAGCAAGATGATCCTTATAGACACGAGGACAAAAGATGAGTTCCTGGGAAATACCCTTAAACCCGGGGCAAAAAAGGCCGGACGAATACCAGGGAGCCTGCATATCGACTGGGCCGTAGCCGTAGACTTTAAGGATCACAAAAAGATCAGATCTGCAGATCAGCTAAGGGATTTATTTGAGAAACATGGAATAACAGAAAGTGATACAGTAGTGGTCTATTGTCATTCTGGGTCGCGTTCCTCACTGACTACATTTGTACTGACCGAACTGTTGGAATATCCTAATATCAGGAATTATGACGGCTCCTGGACCGAGTGGAGTCACTTTGACCATTTACCGTATGATCATGACAGTTTAATAAAAACAAAATCACTATGACAAAATATTTAGAAGCTTTTGCCAATGCTTTTTTAGGAAGTGTTGAATGGACATGGAAGTCCATACTTTTCGAAGTACCATGGTACACCAATTATTTCTGGGGCCTTATTGCCATTTCGGTACTGGTATGGTTGCTTGAGATCCTTTTTCCCTGGAGAAAGGACCAGTCGATCTTCAGACGGGATTTCTGGCTCGATGCTTTTTATATGTTTTTTAATTTCTTTATGTTTTCTATCGCGATCAGTGGATTCTACAAAATACTTGAACGTCTATTCGCCGATCTTGGAGTTACAGCAAAAAGCCTCTCAATAATTAACCTTGAATCACTTCCAACCTGGGCCCAATTGCTTGTATTTTTTATTATACTTGATTTTGTTCAGTGGTTTACACATATATTGTTGCATAAATACAAAGTGTTGTGGAATTTTCACAAAGTTCATCATTCGGTAAAAGAGATGGGCTTTGCTGCCCACCTGAGGTATCACTGGATGGAAAATATACTGTATAAACCATTAAAAGTGTTCGGCGTTATGATTTTAGGAGGTTTCGAGCCCGAACAGGCCTATGTGGTTCATTTTGCAGCCATTGCTATTGGGCATTTTAATCATTCTAATATCAAGATTACCTGGGGGCCCTTAAAATATGTTTTCAACAACCCGGTAATGCATTTATACCACCATTCCTTTGTATTGCCTAAGGGGTCGTATGGGGTTAACTTTGGGATCAGCCTGAGCCTATGGGATTATATTTTCAAAACGAATTATATTCCGGAAGACAGTGGCACTATTGAACTGGGTTTCCCGGGAGATGAAAAGTTTCCTCAAGATTTCCTTCACCAGAATATCTACGGATTTGGCAAGCAAAAAGAATAGTGAGAATGAAGAATTTTGTTAGGGATTAACCGAGTATAAAATCAGCGGCCATTTGAGCATGCAAATCGGTGGTTGCGATTAATGGCACCGATGTATCTTCCTGTGACAGGAGTATGGGTAGTTCTGTACAGCCAAGAATTACTCCTTCTACCCCCCTGTTAAGCAATAAGTCAATTTGATTGAGATAAAACTCCCTGGCTTCATCAGAAAATATACCCCGGGTAAGTTCCTTAGATACAAAATAATGAGACCTGGCAACGCTCATCCCTTCTGGTATAAGCGTTTTGATCTTGTAATGTATGTCGAGATAAGAGGGTATGAATTCGCCCGTCATAGTAGGTTTATTCCCCAGAAGGCCCAAGGTTTTCAATTTATTCTCAGCAGCCGATTTACCAATAGCATCGGCAATATGTAAAATGGGAATGTCGATTAGCGGCTGGACATATTTAAATACCGTATGAGGAGTATTTGCACAAATCACAATCGCCTCGGCTCCTGCTTTATGCAATATTCTGGTCACCTCGAGATATTTTTGGTTGATCTTTTCCCAGTCTTGTGATCTCATGATCTCAATGTTGAGACTGTAGAGGATTAGCGGTGGATTTCCTTCCGTACCAATCTTTTCAGAAACAAGAGTATTTATCAGCCTGTAATAGTCGAGCGTGGAATGCCATGAAGTTCCGCCAATAAGTCCCAGGGTTTTCATAATATCAACCATTTATAGGGGAATAACCTTTTAAGAACTCCAATAATCCTTACCATAGGAGCTTAAATTATCTCCAATTCATAATACCACCCTCAAGGTCATAGATCTTCTTAAAACCCATTGCGATGAGTTTATGAGCTGCTTTCGCACTTCTGACTCCTGAGCGACAGTAAATATATAGCGGTTTTTCCTTGTTCAGGGTCTCGAAAGCATCTATGAATTCTTTGCGCTTATGATAGTCAATATTGATCGCCTTACCCAGGTGACCGCTTCGATATTCCCTTGGGGTTCGCACATCAATCAATTGCACATCTTTGTTTATTACTGCTTCCTTATATGCATTGACCCCCAAAACTTCGAATTGTTCAGATTCATGATTTTTAGTACTGAATAAGGATTTGAAAATAGTCATCTTCTAAAAATTTAAAATTGGGAAGCGATGGTAAATTGAATTACCATCACCCCCCCTTAACAACCAACTAAAACAATATAAACCAACCTTACAACATAGTAGTCGGAGCGATATATTCCGATAATTCTACCTTAGTTTCATTTTTAATACCATCGATTCCATCGGCTACATCTACAAAATCTTCCCATCCTCTTGATTTAAGAATCGAGGACGCTACCATACTGCGATAGCCACCCTCACAATGAATAAAGAACTTTTTATTTTTAGGGAACTGAGCCAGATGCTGGTTCATCTCATTTAATGGAATGTTCACCGCACCAATTACATGCTCAGAATCGAATTCGCTCTTTTTTCTTACATCAAATACCAGGGGTTTATCTATTTTGTATATTTTCTCAAACTCCTTGGGAGAGACTTGATCAACATGGTCTGTTTCCTTACCGGCTTTTACCCAGCGCTCATATCCACCTTCCAGGTATCCAAGCGTATTATCGTAACCCACACGCGACAGTCTGGTGATAGCCTCTTCTTCATAACCAGGATCGGTAATCAAAAGGATAGGTTGTTTCACATCGGGTATCATTTCTCCGACCCATTGGGCATATTTGCCATCCAAGGCGATATTAATACTATTGGGGACAAATCCTTTGGCAAATACTTTTTCATCTCTTGTATCGAGCATAAGCGCATCCGTTTCATTGGCTGCTGCTTCAAAGGCTTCCGGTGATAGTGGTTTTTCACCACGCTCCATAATGGTATCCAGGCTTTCATAACCCTTAATATTCATCAGAACATTCTGAGGAAAGTATCCGGGAGGTGTGGTAAGTCCTGTGAGTAATTCCTTTATGAATTCCTCCTTGGTCATATCGGCGCGCAAAGCGTAATTTACTTTTTTCTGATGGCCCAGGGTATCTGTGGTTTCATCGCTCATCTTCTTACCACAAGCTGAACCTGCACCATGGTTCGGGTAGATAATCAGCTCATCACTTAGTGGCATAATCTTATTTCTCAGGGATTCGAAAAGATGTCCTGCCAGTTTTTCTTCGGTCAGATCAGAAATCACATGCTGAGCCAGATCGGGCCTACCTACATCTCCGATAAATAAGGTATCGCCGGTAATGATACCGTGTTCTTCACCTTTTTCGTCGATCAGTAAGTAAGTGGTACTCTCCATGGTATGACCCGGAGTATGTATCACCTTTACCTTATAATCTCCTACTTCAAAAACCTGGTTATCTTCGGCGACTATCGCCTCATATCCCGGTTTTGCCGTCGGACCAAAGACAATCTGTGCTCCGGTCTTCTTTTGAAGGTCGAGGTGGCCGCTAACAAAATCAGCATGAAAATGTGTTTCAAATACATATTTGATCTTAGCCTTGTCTTTTTGTGCTCTTTCTATATAAGGCCCCACTTCTCTAAGCGGATCAAAAATGGCTGCTTCGCCATTGCTTTCAAGGTAATATGCGGCATGTGCTAAACATCCGGTATAAATCTGTTCTAATTTCATCTTAATAAATCTTATTTGGTTTAAAGTGATTATAAAATTATCCCCATTACACGAATTATGCCGTAACCTAGGTTACAAAAGGGCTTAAACCCATTTTTAGAAGAAAATGTAATCTTTTGTATCACAGGCTTTTATGAATACAATTTTTACGCCTGTTTTGACCTGCACAGAAATATGATTTTTATCATGAAACCTCGGTTTTGGCGCTAATACTTTCGCAGTAAAATTTGGAAATAACCAGCAACATGTGAACAATAAATCACGCCATTCCTGCTCTTTTTTGGGTAGGTTTTTTGTTGCATAAATCATAGGACCTATGCGTAACTATCTTCTAAAACTTTTTTTCTCACTCTTTACTATGGCCGCCTTTTCCCAGGCAGGTCATATTATGCAGGGTGTAGGTGCTGTAAATATGTCTATGGGCGGGGCCGCAACGGGTCAGCCCATAGATATTTCTGGTGCCCTTCATTGGAATCCGGCATCCATTTCCGTTTTCGATGAGAGCCTTGCGAGGTTCGATATCGGGTTGTTTTTTTCATCTCCCGAGTTGAGTTCCACTGTGCCAGAATTTGATTCAACCGGTACGCCCACCGGTAACTTTTTCAGCGGAACCACAAAAGACGACAGGGGGATATCCCCATTGCCCAACCTTGCTTTTGTTTGGGGCAATCCGGATAGCCGGCACACTTTTGGTGCTTCCGCTTTCGGTATCAGTGGCTTTGGTGTCACATTTCCTGAAAGTATGAGCAACCCGATCAATTTTCCACAAAACATGGGCGGCTTCGGAAGGGTAGAGTCTGATTATAGTCTATTGCAAGCCAGTTTTACCTACGCCTATCAGTTATCAGATAAATTCTCAGTGGGCATACAGCCCAATTTCAACTTTGCCAGTCTGGAATTAATGCCGAACCCGACTGCGAATCCATCGCCTACAGCCGGATATCCTTCTACCGATGCGGCTTCCGCTTTCGGATTTGGAGGACAGATCGGGCTTTTTTTTGATTCAGGATCGGGCTTTAAAGCAGGTGCTTCATATAAAACAGTCCAATCATTTGGTGATTTCGAACTGGACAATACTTATCTGGATAATTCTACCGGCACCAATAAACTTGCATTGGATTATCCGGCGATATATTCCGTTGGGCTTGGGTATTCTAAGGGAGTTGTAGATCTGGCAGTGGATTACCGCCTCGTGGATTACGAGAATACCGATGGATTTAGTACCACGGGTTGGACACCAACATTTTCCGTAGCCGGTTTTGGCTGGAAAAACATCAATGTCATCAGCGCAGGATTCCAATACAAAGGAGTCGATCGTCTACCGCTTAGGCTGGGGTACACCTATAGCTCCAATCCTATAAGTTCTGAAACCGCTTTCTTTAATATCCCTGCTACGGCCATTATTAAAAATGCCTTTCAGATCGGTGTGGGATATGAAATTAGTGATCGCTGGGGTATAGACGGTATGTTCCATTACGGGACCAGTGGCGATGCCACCGCCGGACCAATTTACAATCCTGAATTTATCGGTAGCTTTCCACCTTATGGTGCCATTCCGGGAAGTGAGGTATCTTACGACATGACCACCTCCATGTTTATGGTAGGGGTGAGTTATAAACTTAAAGCGCCATCGACTAACTAATAGTTATTTATAGCAATTCAAAAGCCCTGTTTCAGATTGGAGCAGGGCTTTTGTCTTTACTAAGTATTGAATTTCAAAAAAACAAGCCTCGCAAATTTTGCTTCTTCTGATATTCGAAATATCAGATGATCAAAAAATACCCTGTCAGATTTTGATCACCAAATTTATATTGAACTACAGCCTTAACAAGGTTTAACTATACTAGATGATTTTAGTTAAATACTGTTAAATATTTGCTTTTTTGATAATTTTATGTAGTTTGTAAGTATGAAAATTAAATTATTCGCAATTTATAAAGCTTTCTAGCCTTCTAAGAAAAGGCTTCTCCTATCTCTACAGGATTTATTCAAATCCCTCTTCCCGAAAACATTAATTCAAATCTGTATCGGACTTCTTCGAAGTTCGGAACAATACATTTAATCCTTAAAAATATATACAATGGAAAATACACTCACAATTAGAAAACCATATAAAAAATTAGGCTTTACCTATTTAGACTCGGCAGAGATCGCTGTCGCACTTAAAAAGGTGATGGCTAATTTTCAGGTACACTATTTTAAACTAAGGAACTTTCACTGGAATGTGGAAGGACCGGATTTCTTCGAACTTCACGAGGAATTTGAAAAAGATTACAACAAATCCAAAGAGTATATCGACGACATTGCCGAGCGTATCAGGGTATTTGGCATCAAACCAAATCTGAATATGGAAGATATATTGTCTTTATCTGAAGTTAAAGAAGTTAAGAAAGACTTTACGGCTATGGATATGGTACGAGAAGTACTCAAGGATTATGAAGTGATCCACGAGTCCATGCTCAACGCTTTGAATGCAGCACTGGAAACAGGGGATTCGGCAACTGAATTGCTGATTAATAAATTGATCAGTGACTTGGAAAAAAGAAACTGGATGTATACGTCCTGGTGTAAATAAATTTCTAAGTGCACCTAAAATGAAGTAGAACTTAAAATCCTTTTAATTAATGAATGATCAGTTAACATCCTCCACTACAACAATTATAGGCAAGCTCGAGAGCTGGTATGAGACATTTATGGCCTATCTTCCAAATCTTGCCGTAGCCTCACTTGTGCTACTCATATCGTATTTTACCTCTCGCCTGGTGTATAATTCGGTGCTTAAATTGATCAATAACCGAATCGAACAGAAATCGGTAACCCGGCTTGTTGCCCGGGTTTGTTCTATCCTAGTAGTCTTACTGGGACTGTTTCTGGCGCTCAGCGCTATGAATTTAAGCAAGTCTCTGAATGGCCTGCTAGCCGGGGCAGGAATTTCTGGACTTGTGATCGGACTAGCACTGCAGGGTACGCTGTCCAATACATTTTCCGGGATTGTATTGTCTTTCAGGAAGACTATCAAAATTGGAAACTGGATTAGTACCAGCGGATATGAAGGCGAGGTTAAGGATATTAAACTCAACTATCTGGTCTTAAGGGAGGCAGACAATAACATTGTTGTATTACCGAATAAGACGATCCTTGAAAACCCATTTAAGAATTTTTCACTTACCAATCTTTGGAGAGTTACCCTCGATTGCGGGGTGGGATATGAATCAGACCTTGAACATGTTAAACATCTTGCACGTGAAGTGATCACAGCGCATTTCGATCAGGAAGAACTGGACAAGGAATTCGAATTCTACTATACTTCATTTGGCAGCAGTTCTATAGATTTTATCTGTAGATTTTGGATACGCGGAAAAGATGGGCGAGCCAGGCTAAAAGCAAAAAGCCAGGCTATGATTGAGCTAAAGAAAGCTTTTGATCAACATGACATCAACATTCCATTCCCAATTAGAACTCTACAGTTCGAAAACGAAAAGAATTTAGAACTCGTTCACAGGCCAGCCCTTGAAGGCGCTGAAGTCTAGAAAAATTTATGAACCTTAAAAAAATTATACTATGAAAAAGAAATTCAGACGCAAAAAGAATATCAAATGGATGATGCCGTTTGGTAAAATATATCAAAAAAACAGGCGATACACATTGCAGACAGTGGGTATCGAGGATAACAGTTCAAACAGTTAGTATTCGACCAGATTTTAAATAATGAACGAACCAAATATTCACAAACCTTTAATAGACTAGCTCAATAATTATATGTATAATTAAAGGTTTCTCATTTGTAGAAATTTTGAGTTAGTTAGTTTATCAGGCCCCGGGCGACCGGGGCTAACTTTTTTCACAAACCAAACAAGAGGGGTTAGTCACCTTCTGATATCGATATAAAATGAAAAAAGTAATTATAACAGGATCTACAGGAATGGTTGGTAAAGGCGTACTTTTGGAGTGCCTTGATCATCCCAATATTGAAAAAGCACTTGTGGTAAACCGAAATGCTTTGGGATTGGAACACCCCAAACTACAGGAGATACTCCTGGCCGATTTTACGCAAATCAGCATCCTTAGTGAGCAGCTAAAAGGGTATGATGCCTGTTTTTTTTGTATGGGGATTTCTGCCGTTGGTATGAGCGAAGAAAAATATACGGCCATTACCTATGAAACGGTCAGGAATTTTGCAAAAGTATTATTTAAACTCAATCCGCAAATGACATTCAATTATGTCTCAGGCACAGGTACCGACAGTTCTGAACAAGGGCGTACGATGTGGGCTCGTGTGAAGGGTAAAGCAGAGAATACGGTATTGGGAATGGGTTTCCAGGATGCCTATGCATTCAGACCGGGGATGATCATTCCTGAAAGAGGCATAAAATCGAGAACGGGCTGGTATAATGCTGTTTATATTCTACTGCGCCCATTTTTTGGTATGCTTAAAAAATCGCCCAATATTACCACGACAACCAGGATTGGACTTGCGATGATCAATACTCTTTACTATCCGATGAAACTCAAACATCTGGAAAACAAGGATATCAACCGACTTGCCTATAAGGCCTAATTTTTGATCATTGAAGAGATATACTAACCTTTTAAAGCGAATCACAATGACCATTCTCGTGCTCTTTGGGCTCCTAATCATTGCTTATTTACTATTTGTGAGCTACTATCCCTCCTTCGGTGGAGAAGTGTCTGAGGGGTTAAAAACCGAATATTCCAACTCTAAAAACTACAAAAATGGAGCGTTTATCAATCAAAAGAACGTTCCGGAAGAGCTCAGTTTTTGGCAGACAATAAAAATCGCACAGAAATTCTTCTTTACCGAAGTACCCAATGGGACACCACAAAAAAATATCGAAGTACAAAGACTAGATTCTACTGACATTGCTGACTATGATGGCAGCACGCGCCTAATTTGGTTTGGGCATTCCGCTTTTTTGTTCCAAATTCAGGGGAAGAATATCTTGCTGGATCCCATGTTTGGTGAAGTTCCGGCTCCGCATCCCATATTGGGCCGAAAACGCTTTACAGCCCAATTGCCAATAGAGATCGAGAAGCTCCCTAAGATTGATGCCATTGTAATTTCTCATGACCACTATGATCATTTGGACTATGAATCCATCAAGTTATTAAAAGACAAGGTACTGATGTTTTATACTCCTTTGGCCGTAGGCGTGCACTTAGAGGCCTGGGGAGTTGAGAAAGACCGAATTGTGGAGCTCGATTGGTGGGAAGGTAGTCAGTTTAAGGACCTTGAGTTTATTTGTACTCCTGCCCAGCATTTTTCGGGGAGAAAATTTAGCAATCGTCAATCTACATTATGGAGCTCATGGGTTATTCGTTCTGAAAAGGAATCTATCTTTTTTAGTGGTGATAGCGGTTATGGGCCTCATTTTAAGGAAATAGGGGAAAAATACGGGCCTTTTAAATTTGCCATGCTCGAATGTGGACAGTACAATAAATTATGGCCGGATATTCATATGTTTCCCGAAGAAACTGTTCAGGCTGGCAGGGATATTGGGGCTGCAGCGATAATGCCCATTCACTGGGGGGCATTCCAATTGGCGCTTCACTCATGGACAGACCCTGTTGAGCGTGCTGAAAAAAAAGCGCAGGAACTAAATGCTTTTATGGTGACACCTGAGATTGGCCAGAGTATAGTTCTGGACAACCTGGTTGTTTTCGATACCGAATGGTGGAAATAGATCGCATGCGCATCAGCCAAAATGTGTTTGTTCGAAGACACTGGTCATTCTAAAATTTATTGCGCCCGATGACATGGGGCTGCCCAGCCCCTGCCCTTTATCAAGATATGGTCTAAGACTGCATAAAACAAGCGGCATGCGCTTTACTATATATTAGTAATAAGCTTATAACATCTATAATCATAATTCCAGAATACTATTTGATACTTTCACAAAACTTAGTTATGTGAGCCGTCCTCCAGGGTTTCGCCTTTTTATTCTTAGCAGATAATCGTGCAGCTACCGGCAATTGACTGGCATGGTTCTTATCGTATTTGTAACACAGGTTACGACAGGAGCAATATGCTAATACTATTTTTACCGATAAGTAGTGTCCATGTTAAAGAAATTCTTACCCATTCTGCAATGGCTGCCAGGCTATAAAAAGGAGTATATTTCGGGCGATATATCTGCGGGTATTACCGTTGGAATTATGCTTGTTCCCCAGGGTATGGCTTATGCAATGATCGCAGGGTTACCCCCCGTTTTTGGGCTATATGCTGCCCTCATACCACAGATAATTTATGCTATTACCGGAACATCACGACAGCTTGCCGTTGGGCCTGTGGCTATGGATTCTTTGTTGGTCGCTTCGGGTTTAGGAGCACTGGCGCTTTCAGGAATTGAAGAATACATTGCGATGGCCATTTTCCTGGCACTCTTTATGGGTAGTATTCAATTTCTTCTGGGAATACTTCGAATGGGTTTCCTTGTTAATTTTCTCTCTAAACCTGTAATCAGCGGGTTTACCTCTGCCGCGGCGATCATTATTGGCCTTAGCCAGTTAAAGCACTTACTAGGTACAGAGATTGAGCGCAGCAACCAGGTACATCTTTTACTAAGGAACGCTGTGCAAACTATCGATCAGGTTAATTTTTACACTCTCGGAATCGGGATTACGACGATTCTCTTACTAAAAGGTATGAAGCGATACCTGAAAAAGATCCCTGGCGCCCTGATTGTAGTGATATTGGGCATTACCGTGGTATACTTCCTCGATCTCAATTCATCGGGCGTACAAATAGTGGAGGATGTTCCCGGTGGTCTTCCGGGTTTTAAGATTCCGGCGATCGATTTTGCCAGGATCACTGAACTCTTTCCAATAGCTATCACATTGGCACTTATTGCTTTTATGGAGGCCATTTCAGTGGCCAAGGCGGTGGAGGCGAAGCAAAAGGAATATGAGGTTGATGCGAACCAGGAACTCATTGCACTGGGAGCTTCTAATATTGTAGGATCCCTTTTTCAGTCTTACCCCACCACTGGCGGATTTTCACGAACTGCTGTAAATGATCTCTCCGGTGCTAAAACCGGAGTTGCGGCCTTGATCAGTGCTATTATTGTAGGGCTTACATTATTATTTCTCACTCCGGTTTTCTACTATCTGCCCAACGCAGTGTTGGCAGCCATCATCATGGTAGCTGTTTTTGGTCTTATCGAGATAAGATATCCGATACGACTCTATAAAAATCGAAAAGATGAATTCGTCCTTTTGATCGTTACTTTTATCATTACCCTCACCATTGGTATTAAAGAAGGAATTTTACTTGGGGTGTTGATTTCCTTGCTATTATTGCTTTATAGAACTTCCAATCCACATGTTGCTGTTTTGGGAAAGATCAGGGGTACAACCTATTTTAGAAACGTAGACCGTTTTGCCGATGATGTTGAAATTGCCGATGGAATACTCACCCTCCGATTTGATTCGCAATTGTATTTTGGAAATAAGGATTATTTTAAGAAAACGCTAATGCGCTTAGCCGAAGAAAAAGGAGAAGGACTACGGGCGATAATTATAAAGGCAGAACCGATCAATTATATCGATAGCAGTGCCGTTTTCATGCTGGAGAACCTGATCGAGGAATTCAATCAGCAGAATATTAAAATTCTGTTTTCTAATGTGATTGGCCCGACCCGGGATATAATATACAAATCCGGTTTACTCGAAAAGATCGGAAAAGAGAATTTCTTTGTCAATACCATTGAAGCCTATGAATATGTTATTGATGAAGCTCCCAAAACTGAGTTTCAACGCAGAATTTCTTTGCAGACTAAGAAAGATGAACAAGTGACATAATGGGAATGATGGGTAAGTGCCCTGTTGGTTTCAAATCCCATGACCTTTTATGAAACCAGTCGCCTTATATTTTAAAGGCCCCTCCTGAACATCCTTATTTTTCAATTGATTTTACCTTGAGAAGAATTAATGTGTAAATTTAGTCTTCGGTCAACAGTTATAAACATGTATGGATGAAAGAATTAAAAAAAGAAGACATCGAGCAAGAGGTGTTCGATCTTTACGACGACTATGCCCACAACAGGATTCCCAGAAGGTTATTTCTTGATAAGCTATCTGCATATGCTGTGGGCGGTATAACAGCTGGTGCGCTTCTTAGCTTTATTTCTCCTGATTATGTAAAAAAGATTCAGATACAACAGGATGACAAGCGATTGAAATCGGAGTTTATCGAATATGATTCCCCTAAAGGGGGGGGAACTATCAGAGGATTGCTATCGAGACCCGCTGATGCCAAAGAAAAGCTACCGGGAATTGTGGTGGTGCATGAGAATCGTGGATTGAATCCGCATATTGAAGATGTTGGTCGGCGTGCTGCCCTTGCCGGATTTATTTCACTGGCACCCGATGCTTTGACGCCATTGGGTGGTTATCCCGGAACCGATGATAAAGGTCGGGAGCTCCAGCGAAAAAGGGATCGAAACAAAATGCTGCAGGATTTCATCGCGGCTTTTGAGCATCTTAAGAACCATCCGGAATGTAACGGCAAGGTAGGAGTGGTTGGTTTTTGTTTTGGTGGTTGGATTTCCAATATGATGGCGGTAGAAGTTCCTGATTTAAGTGCTGCAGTACCTTTTTATGGAGGGCAGCCGAAAGAGAATATCGACAAGATCAATGCGCCTTTAATGCTTCATTTCGGTGAACTCGACAAGCGCGTTAATGAAGGCTGGCCGGCTTATGAAGCAGCCTTAAAAAAGTATAATAAAGTTTATAAAGCCTTCATTTATGAAAATGCCAACCATGGCTTTCATAACGATACCACGCCCAGATATGACAGGGATTCAGCAGAACTGGCCTGGCAACGCACTATTGAATTTTTTAAGGAGAATTTGCTGTAAGTCTAATTTTTTATTTCCCATACTTCCATGAAATAAATTCCTTTCAGTTTGAAAATAAAAAACCATCGCCCTATGGTCGATGGTTCTACTTTGTTGTCGGGATGACTGACTTAAAGTAGTCAGTCTATAATGTTGACTTTCAATATTTTACACTGTTTTACGGAACTGATTCACCATACTCTAAACTCGGTTCAAATCAGTACATTTAAGAGCAAAATTTAAAGGCGTTTTTGCCTAGGTAAAGTTAGGAAAATAAAATTAGTTTTATTTAGATTCAAGGATAGCAAATTGCAATTCATGTTGAGTATAAAGCGAGCGAAATAGTATTTCGCGCTGCAACCGTCCCAAAACTTACACAAACTAATACTATGCAATGCCTATGCACAAAATACCTTCAATTTTAGTTCTTACTAATTTTTCACGGAATATTTTCCCTGTTTATGAGGTCCTCCGGAGTTTTTCAAGGAATAATTACTAAAAAAGTACTTGGGCTCCAAACTTAAGTAGAAGAAAATCAAATATTTAAACAACATAACATCGCTTTAGCGTGTTATCCTCTTGCTTTTCAATTTAGTCTTCTTCGCATCCTAAACATGAAAACCAGTAATCTGGTATTTAACAAATAGTAGAATGCGCCCAATCCGATTATTTCTTAACGCTTATCTGCCCGAATACTAAAATAATCGGACAGGATCCATGCGCAAAGTCATAGGTAAGATTTGGGGATTGAAGTTGAGATAAAAATCATCTACACTTGCTTTTATCTTAGAACTTTAACGGATAAAAAACTAAGTTTGGTATTCATATAACGAGTTAGCATACATTATAAATAATGAAGTACTATCCATCAGCCAGAAGTCCAATTCTTGGATTAATCATTTGGGGTGTTTTATTGGTGGTATTTGGATTATCATTGAATGCGGCCATACAAGATTCCAAAACATCAAATCTTATTATGCTACTACTGTTCTGGATAATAATTTTTCTTTTTATGGGTATAGTTTGGTTTGGAACAGGATATTATGTCCGGGATGACCAATTAATCATAAAAATTGGTCCGGTGACCCATTCAAAAATTAGTCTTTCCAAAATCACTAAAATATCAAAATCAAATAGCTGGATTTCCTCACCCGCAAACTCTCTAAAAAGACTGGAAATCAAATCAGGAAATAGTGTATTGGTTTTGATTTCTCCAAAGGATCAAGAAAAATTTATGACGACTATCAATAAGATAAACCCAAAAATTGAATTTAAGGTAGAATAAAACGTATGCTAACAAAGAACTGATCGTACTTGGACAGTAAAAAGAGTGGGGATTTTCTATGTTGACGGAAGCTGAAGTTCCTACGCCTATTATAACCTTACTCCACTCTTTTTGTGCTTTCTGATTATGACTTTAAGTTAAGTGAAGTAAACTTAGGACGCCTATAATTCAGCGCATCTTTAAATCTTAATTGAAATTTCCTACATTTAATCAAAACAAAACTTGGCTTTAAGGCTTAAAGGTCGGTGCTCGCTTTTGCCATCGTTAATTTTTCCTGCTCCGCAGGAAACCCAACGCGCAGCTTCTCCCCGTAACCGCGCCGTAATTATAGCCAGGGCCGTTACAGGCAATTAAAACAAATTAATGATGAAAAAGTTATTAATACTCACGATTCTATTTTTTGGACTTAATACAATTAGTGCCCAAGACGGAAATTTCGTTGAGACAAACGGAGTAAAACTATATTATGAAGTGCATGGCGAAGGGGAACCACTAGTAATGTTACATGGATTCACATTATCGCATACAATTTGGGATCAATTTGTAGCAAATTTTTCTAAGGAATATCAAGTGATTCTGGTTGATTTAAGAGGCCATGGTCGTTCCACAAACCCAACTGAAGTTTTCACTCATAAAGAATTTGCTAAAGATATTTATGGATTGATGGATTCCCTCCAAATCAATACGTTTAAGGCTATTGGGTTTAGTTCAGGTGGGATTACACTCACTCATATGGCAACTATGGATACTTCAAGAATAGAGGGAATGGTTATTATTGGGTCGGCTTCCTTCATGCCTGAAGAAGCCAGAGAACGCTTGGCGACAATCAGTTATGAAACTATGAGTGATGACCGGATAAATTGGTGGAAAGAGCACCACCCTGGTGGCGAAGCTCAAATAAGGGTAATTTTAAATAATTGGGAAAAAATAGTGTCATCTTATGATGATACGAACTTTACTCCTCCTTATCTTTCCTCAATCATTACACCAACATTAATCATTCATGGAGACAGGGATGCCTTTTTTCCGGTTGATATGCCAATTACATCGTATAAAGCTATCCCAAATAGCTATTTGTGGATTGTACCCAATTTTGGACATCGTGCTTTTGACGATGTTCCCTTGTGGGCTGATACCTTCACAAATGTTACCTTACAGTTTTTATCAGGAGAATGGAATGATTGAATAATTCCTGTAACAATGTATATATGCCATTAAAAACGGCTCATATACTAGACCGTTAGGTGTAACCTCAAATAGTAATATGATCAAACAACAAAACATATTCGTACTAATACTGCTCTTGTTATCTACAATTGGTTGCAAAAAACATCTTGAGGATGAAAATAATTCAGTTCAAGGGGCTTTTATGAATATGACGCCTACAAAGGTCCCAATTATGCTTGCACCCCAACTCCTGGCAAGTTCATTGGATGAATATAATGGAACATTCTCTCCGGATGGCACAGAATTCTTCTTTACTACCAATACCCCTAAAAGTGGAATAATATGCTTTACAAAAATTGCCCAAGACCAGCAATGGACCAAACCAAAGATTGCTTCATTTTCAGGAGATCATTCTGAATATGATCCGCTCTTTTCCCCAGACGGAAAGCGGCTTTATTTTAGTTCGGAACGTCCTTTAAAAGATGGAGATTCAAAGGGAAAAACTGGCATTTGGTATGTGGAAAAACAAGATTCTGTATGGGGTGTGCCACAGCACATTGAACTCGGGGAAGAAGGAAATTACTATAGTTCAATCACCAAAAATGGAGACATTTATTTCAATATCTGGAATACAGGTGATATGTATAAAGCAACCAAAACGCCTGAGGGTTATAAATCAGAGCCCTTACCCGAAGTCTTAAATTCAAAAGATGCTGAAGGGGACCCCTTTATTTCTCCAGATGAGGATTATATCATTTTTAGAGGATACAACAACAGCCTAGGATTTGGTGATTTGTTTATTAGTTTTAGAATAAATGGCAATTGGACACAACCTGAAAATTTGGGAGAACCTATTAATTCTCCTGACCATGAAATGTGCCCATATGTAACTCCAGATGGAAAATTCTTCATTTTTGCAAGTAGTCGTATGGTTGAGCCATACCTATCAAACCCGCTCAATAATCTTGAAGACATAAGAAAAAAACATCATGCCTTTGACAATGGAGAATTAAATATTTACTACATCTCAGCTGACTTTATTGAAGAAAAGCGTAATAAGTACGAATAGGCTACACCTAACATTAAACAAAAACACCAAGGGGATTATTTCGTCATTGTGGGCAGTTCACTGGCCAAAGGTAAAGGCCAGCGCTAATTGGCTCACTTGCCCACTAAAAACGGGCCTAAATCATAGCATATACCGTTGGCGGTAATTTGAGAAAAACGAAAAATAATATATGAACATAAAACAAATATCATTCGGATTTCTGATAATGGGACTGATAAGTTGTAATTCGACACACAAAGAAAAGAAGACCAATGAAAAAGAAACTTATTCTGACATTAAAGTTGTCGGTGCAATGAAAAATGTGATGTGGAAAGGAGAATTAGATGGTATTATCAACCTAGACACAATTTCGAACAAAAACGCTCTTTATGGGATTGGACCGGTAAGTTACTTGACAGGCGAATTGCTGATTAACAACGCAAAAAGTTATGTGTCAAAAGTGACTTCGGATTCAACAATGACCGTTGAAAGAACATTTGATATTTCCGCTCCATTCTTTGTGTATGGCAACGTGAAGGAATGGAAAGAAATTGAATTACCAACTGACGTTAAAACAATCCAAGATTTAGAAAAATTCATTGACGACAAAACAACTGATTTTAAAAGACCTTTTGCCTTCAAAGTAATCGGACAAGTTTCGGAGGTAATTATTCATATTCAGAATTTACCAGAAGGAACAAAAGTATCTTCACCGGATGAAGCTCATCAAGGACAGACAAATTATAATATTGAAAATGAAGACGCTGAAATTATTGGATTTTTCTCTACTGAACACAAAGGAATTTTTACACATCACGATTCATTTTTACATATGCACTTGATAACAAAAGACGAAAGTAAAATGGGACATTTAGATGAATTGGAAATCGGAGAAATGAAATTGTATCTGCCAAGAAAATAAAAACTACCGCCAACAAAGAACTGTGCTAAGAAAGCCAAACTATCCAAGATCACATCACACCGTTAATAGCAGATCATCAAAAACCATTCAGGCCTATTAATTTAATTCTTAAGCCTTAGATTCAGCACTCTTTAGGGGATTTTGAGTTTCCAAATGCGCAATAAGGTTCTGCATGTCTTCACCCACTTTTCTTTCCAATACCCTGGCATAAATCTGTGTGGTGGTAAGCTTGGTATGACCTAACATCTTGGAAACCGTTTCAATCGGCACTCCATTCGAAAGTGTAACTGTTGTAGCAAACGTATGCCTGGCTGTATGAAAAGTAATATGCTTATGAATACCACAGGCTTTGGCTATCACCTTAAGGTAGATGTTGGTTTTCTGATTGCTATAAACCGGGAGTAACTTTCCAATTATATCCTTTTGAGAATCTTCTTTGTACTTCTCGATAATTCCTTCGGCCTTAGGCAGTAACGGAATCTTTACAGTTTCATTGGTCTTTTCTCTCTTGGTATGAATCCAGTAATTCCCATCGATGCCCAATACCAATTGATGGGTCTTTAATTCTTTTACATCAATATAGGAAAGGCCGGTATAACAGGAAAATAGAAATACATTCTTTACTTTCTCGTAGCCTGTACCTTTAAAGGTGGTCTCTTCGATTAGTCTTAACTCCCTTTCCGTAAGGTAACTCCTTTCCGTCTTGTGAAATTTCAGTTTGTAATTTCTAAAAGGATCTTTTTCTATCCACTCCAGCCTGACTGCCATATTAACCATTTTCATCAGGCGCTCTAAGTGTTTCATGGCCCCATTGTTGGAACACGTTTTTCTTGCTTTCTTAGGTTGGTAGGTTCTTAAGTAATATTCAAAATCTACAATGAACCTATAATCTAACTGTTTTAGATAAATGTCGGGGAGCTTCAATTTGTCGTCTAAAAACTTTATGAGGTATCTCTCCGTAGAATAGTAGTTCTTCATGGTGCCAGATCTAAGTACTGTAACCTGAGTAGTATTGTGATAACCTATGAGTTCCTTCAATGTCTTATTTTGGTCGTCTTGTCCTAGAAAGCGGGCTTTGATAGCCTGAGCTGTTATGACTTTGCCCTTACTCAAAAGTTGCTTATGGGCGTCCATGATTTGTACATAGACCTCGTCTAAGTAGCTATTCAACAGACGGGCTTTTTGAGATGTGCCATTAACTCGGCCTCTGTTTTCGTCCCATTCATTCACCGAAGTGTAACGTTTGAGACTTATTTCTGCCCGTTTTTTGTTAACTGTAATCCTGGCATAAATGGTCAAGTTTTCCGGATTATTGGTGTGGTCTCTCGTAAAGATGAGCACCTTTAATGTACTGTTGTTCCGCATGATACAGGTCTTTTAGATGAAACAATATCTGTTTGCAAAGACGACCTTAAATAGCCTTAACTACTACTAAATTATGCACAAGGAACGTACCAATCCATTCACCGGACTCTACACCTTTATAAGCATATCAGATGATATCAAATGAAATCAATAAAAATGAAAAGCACTGTCAATCAGTCAGTTAACAGTGCTTTGATATCCACTAAATAGTGGTTCGTCGGGATGACTGGATTCGAACCAGCGACCACGCGCACCCCATGCGCGTACGCTACCAGACTGCGCCACATCCCGAAGTTATTCTCATTATGTCATTCGAACTAGCTACCATCCCGCCAAGGCGGGTGCGCCACCAGTCTGTTTCGTATCCTTGAAAAAATAA
>CAMYIE010000009.1:0-34110 GCA_947258405.1 uncultured Eudoraea sp.
TTCGGAACTCGTGGGTTATATTGGTATATAAACTATTCTTAAGTCTACTAACCTCTCTTAATCGAAGGCTTTCTGATAAAGCCAGTCTTCTAGACAACTGAAAGCGATAAATCCAGAACACCAAAATTGTTGCAACAAGAATGTAAACCGTATAGCCCAACCAAGATGTCCACCACGGAGGACGTATTTGCAATTCCATTTTCAATGGGGCTTGTTCCCATTTTATTCCTCTTGAAAATCCATTGATCAACAAGGTATGATCGCCTGAAGGGAGGTCTAAAAATTGGATTTCGGATTCAGTAAGCATATTCCATTCATCATCCGTAGACAGAAATTTATAGCCATATTCAACATTTTTGTTCAAACGGAAATCAATTGAAGAAAATCGCAGAATAAAGGGAAATTGCTTGTATAACAGTCCTATTTTGATCGTGTTTGTTAGGTTGTTCTTTAAGACACTATTTGAAAATCTTGTGGGTGATATTTCCTGATTTCTAATTCGTAACCCCGAAAAATAAAGTGGTTTAGCAATATCGATACTTTGTAAATCTAAAGGGTTAAATTTTGTAACCCCCCCAGTTCCACCAAAATAAATACTGCCATCGGTATCTTTAAATTTAGCAGAAATATTAAATTCAAGTGCAGGCAGACCATCTTCAAGATCATACCGGCAAAAGCTACTGTCCTCAGGGTTAAATTTTACAAGGCCACTGTTAGTGCCAAGCCACAGCCCACCCTGGTTATCTTCTTGAATTGATTTTACTACTGAGTTGGGAAATTGTGGATGTTGCATCCATGACTTAAATTTTTGGTCCCCCAAATAAAGATTAAGTCCGTTTCTTGTTCCAGCCCAAAACCTATTTTTTTTATCAATATGAATTTCTAAAACAGCATTGTTTGAAAGCGATTCTGACTTGCCACGATTATTTCTAAAATTTTCAAAATGAGGGTTTCTATAACTATTTTCTTGAAACGACATAGCAGAAAGGCCATCTTCGGTTCCAATCCAAAATGTACCTTTGGTGTCCTGATTAATGCACTATGCGAAATCGTTAACTAGTGAATTATCTGACGAATCATCATTGGTATATCTTGTAATTATAGCTTCCTCGTTATTTGACATTTCTAAACGAAATACTCCTTTTCCATAAGTAGTACCCCATACATTTCCCTTATTATCAATAAAGATATGAGTCACATGATCAGAACTAATGGAATTTGAGACATCCGGATTATGTTTAAAAATTTTAAAATCAGGATTTTGAGTGCTAAATCCTTTTAGATTTAGCAGAACGAGGCCTCGAGACGTTGCAAGCCAAAGTCTTTGACCGGCATCCTCTTTAACAATGCTCATCACAGCAGAACCTTTAAGACTTTTTGGGAATTTCGGATGCTCGAATAAATAGAATGACCTCCCGTTTCTGATCAAATTTAAACCACCATCGGCAGTACCCAACCATAAATTTTGACCATCCTTTAAAATAGACCAAACCGTATTATCCTTAAGTAAAGATGAACCATTAGAATCCTTCGTGATGCTCTTAAAATAGGGTTCTGAAAAATCAATTAAACTAAGGTTCCCTAATGTTCCAACGAGTAATTTATTTTCCGCTGTTCTTGCTAAAGCATATACAGTATTTGCACTTAGGCCGTTGCCATCTGGATTGTATGTAATTCTGTTATTTGTTTTTTTTTGAGAACAGTCAAATAAGAAAAGTCCATTCCCAGTACCTATCCAAATGCTAGAGTCGTCCTCTTTTAAAAATGATACAACATGTTTGGTAGTCTCGACCCCCTCCCCATCCAGGTCAATTCTCTCAATTCTTTTATTTTCTAATTCGAATATGTAAAGTCCTTCATCACTTCCTATATACAAATTAGACTTAGATTTATAAATTGCTTGTATATATCCTTCAACGCTTAATATTGGATTTTTAATTTTCAAACTTTCCTTTTTTAGGTTTAGCTTATAAATCTCTCCATTGAAACTTCCAATCCATAAATTTTTCTCATCATCTATCAATAATGCTCCCAAGCGTTTTTCAGGTAGATAGTTTTCTAAAATCAAAGAATCCCTGTGATTTTGTACTCTGAAAAGTCCATTATTTCTTGTAGTAACCCAAACTGACCCATCTTCGAATGGCTGAATATCTGAGATAGTAAGTTTATCGTTGCCCAGATCAATTCTTGAGAACTTATCCAAATCTTTATCATATCTATTTAACCCATTACCAATAGTTCCTACCCATAGATTCCCATGTATATCTAATGCTAGCTTGTTGAGTACGTTACCAGAAATTGAGTTGGGATCTTCCTCATTGAATCTAAAATGCTTGAATTTAGAGCCATCAAATCTATTTAGACCATCTTCTGTTGCAATCCAAGCAAATCCATTGGAATCAATCAACAAGTCATTGATTATGGATTGGGAAAGTCCATCCGCTGTTGTGAAGTGTTTGATTCTTGGTCTAGAGTATTGGCCATAGGAATCGAAAAAAAATAAAGCACAAGAGAGAAGTACAATTATAGTTTTTTGCACTGGTGTAAATACAGTATGTGAATGACTCCATTTATTCATGAATAAATAACTATAGTAATGGCACATGGTTCTAAGCTTCAATCATTCAAAATATTCTAGGGAATGAAATATTAAAAATCAATAATTGATTTAAGCACAAAAGGTTCTGGGCATCTTATATTAAACTAGTCACATTTAAGTTAGGGAATATTTTTATAGCCTAATTCTATGTCATCAATAATTGATAGAAAAGTGGATACAAAATTTTAGATTATGCCTAACCTTTACAACCAGAGTTATTGCTTAAGAATAATAATAATAAAACTGGTCATTTAATATTAGTAGTATTTTTTCATTCTCTAGGAGTAATATTGTTTTAGTTTCAACACAAATTAGATTTAGAATAATACAAGCATCATTGATTGCAGCACATTATAAATCTCTTCCAAGCGGATCCCCCGTATGAAGCGACTTATTGACTTTTTTACAGATTAGTCAAGCTATGATGAAGTTGAGACTGCCTGCTCCCAAACTTTAAACACTTCGGATGTTAACCTTCAATTATGTTCACAGACTAATGGTAAAGGCCTAAGAAAGCTCCTTTCTAAATAGTAACAAACCGCCAATTTTGGCGTCTATTAATTAAAGACACTATCATGAGAACACTAGACATGAAATACGATCACCGTAGCCTGCGATACGATGCAGAAGACGGACTCCGGTTGCAGCGCTGTTATTATCGCAAATAAAAAGCACCTCCAAATGAAGGTGCCCTTATTTATATTAATCGGTGCCGGATAAATCCGGCAAAAGGTTATTTCGCTAACTGCTGGCTGTTGTAGTCATCAACCATCCGGAGCAGGGCCGCTTCGAACTGCTTGTCTACATATTTTCCAAACTTCTTTTCCTCGCTGAACTGATTTCTCAGCCCATAATGATTTGCGTCGTACTTGTCCTTTACATCATAGTTATCCCCGATATAATTCAATAAGTTGATATAGACCACATTCCTCGGGTTCTTGCTATCCTTTCTAACAAGCATCTCAAAATTATTCTGTATCCATTCGTGCAGTACTTTTCGGGCCTCCACATCGGTGTGGGCATCCATGGCCAGGTCGGACAATTCCTTGGAGATCTTACCTGTGGTCCGGGCATAGAATTTATAAACCTCGATCGGGCCATCGGCAACCTTTTGTAAAATCAGTTTTTTGGGCAACATTTTTTGCATCTTTCCCGAAGTCATATCTACATATTTAATCACCTGGAACTTTCTGCCATCTTCCAGTTCAAATCCGATAAGGTCTTTGGGTTGCATCTTTTCCTTGATCTTCCCTTTGATCTTACCCTTTTTTATGGCTTTCTGGTAATCCTTGGGTTTCACATAGGTAACGCTCGTCTGAAATCGCTGAGGATACGACCAGTCGATCTGAATATAGGCCTCCATAGACTTCTTCTTGCTCAGGTGGATGGTGCCCTTCTGGTATAGGTCCTGGGCCAGGCCTCCTGTGATCATAAATACCGCTATGGCCAGGGTTAAAATTGCATTTTTGATATTATTCATAACTAATTCGTTTAGACTTTATGGCTTAATAAAATTTTGGTTTATTTGATGATGAAACGACGAACGGTTTTCGAATCGACTTCCAGAAAGACCTCCCCGGCCACCAGGTCGATGGCATAGTTAGGTTTTCTGTTCTTGCCCAGCGGAATATTGCTATTGCTCTCTCCGCTGTCTTTATCGATCTTCAGCAGGGAAATACCATCTTCTCCCTTGGTAAGGACAACCACATAGTCCCTGGCTTCACTGGTAGCCTTAAATCGTCTTTGGGCCGCCTTGAATGCCATACTTGCTGCACTTCCAGCCGATTGGCTCATCTCGTTATAGGCATTCCCGATCTCTGAAAAAACCTGTCCTTCTACTGTGTCCATTCCCTGCTGTGATGCCGCCTGGTTAAATGCCCCGGCCGCCATAGAACTGGCCGCAGCGTAATATCCTGCATAAATGGTATTAGCAAAGAGCAAAGCGCGTTTCCAACCTGCTTCCCTTGGCGATGGGAAGTAACTGTGATATTTTAAGGAGCCGTCGTATCCATAGAGGGCAAAATTCTGATCCGCGGCCATAAAAATGCCGTTTTCCCGCAACTCCATATACTGCGGATATTCCTTTTCCTGAAAATCCAGCGGATGGTTTCCTTCCATTTCAACAGCTCCGGTGGCAAGATTTATGGCCTTTACCGTTTCGGCCTTGGTATCGAAAGCATATAGTATTTCCCGATCCTGAGCGACCAGGTGGTAATCTGTTTTAAGGTCTTTATCCCAGAGCAACTCACCCGTACTGATATTCACTATATTCATTTCTTCTGCAGTAACATAGGCGATGCCATGATCCGTATTGATGGTATATCCAACATCACCCTGCACCTTAATGGCTTTATCAAAGGTCAGTATCCCGGAAGAGGTATCCAGATAATTTAAAAAATGTTTGTCGTTCCGGGTGGTGATCACCAGCATCCCACCATCGGTAGGGGTGTAGTCGTAAATTCCCCCCTTAATGCTTATTCCACGACCCTTTTTCCCCCAGAGACCAGCCCCGTCGCTCATGTGGTGAAGATTGATCCTGGAATTTTGTGCTCCAAAAGGCAGTACGAGTAAATCCTCGCCTACCCATGTGGTATGGCCAAGCTGGCCTTTAGCTTCAATTGGTTTCCCCCATAGCAATTCACCACTGTGCACATCATAGGCACGATATTCAGAAGTGTAATTAATTGTTGTCTGTCCTGAACTGCCAAAGGAAGATTCCTGCTGTTGCTCCACACCGATCACAAACGAGTCTCCTGATGGATGCAGCGCAAAGTCGAGATTGATCTCCATTCCCTCTGCAGCAGTTTCAGCGGCTTTCTTTAGCAGATCACCAAATGCCCCTAGCTTTTCTATTTGTTTGGCTTCCGCTGAATTTTCATTGCTCCAGACGATCTCGCCACTCCTGGATTTCATCCTTACATTTTTTACCAGTGTTACCCCCAGTAAATCCTGATCTGTGAGCTCTATTACAGTAAATAACTTACCTACATCTCCTTCGGAGGTCCAGAGTACATCTCCTGAAGCAATATCGATGGAAAGCACTGTATTAGGCCCCAGGTCGGACTTTCCGGCCACTATAATAGTATTGGATCTATAGAGTACAAAGTGATTCTGCACCTTGCTAAACCCATGATCGAAAGAATTGAACAAGCGGCTGCCATCAAAACTGTTGATGATATAGAGCCCTTTAGGGGTTTCGATTTTGGCAAAAGGCGAGTTTTCGAGTTCGGCAAAGGCCGACTCCTCTACCCTTCCGAATTCGGCATCCTGCCATAGGATATTACCCGATTCGGTGTCGATTCCGAATAATCCGGCATCGGTTTGTACAATATAATTCCCAAGGGAAGTGACTTTTTGCCAATTTACATTTTGGTCGAAGGAAGAGGTCCAGGTTGGTGTAGACTGGCCATTGAGGCCTGTTGCCAGCACCAAAGCAAGCAACGCTAATGTTGTTCTAAACATAGTAGGTTTTTGGTTTATGATTTGGTTTCAGACGTAATGTCTAAGCTATAACGACGAAGAAGGGCGAAAAGTATACGCCTAATAAACTGATCCTCAGAAGACTTAATGTGCTAAAGTAATGGTCTATGTGTATGTGGTCTGCTCTACAAATTCTTGAGTTCGGCAACCAGCTCTGTAAGGGCTGCCTTTGCATCCCCAAAAAGCATTGCGGTTTTGGCATTGTAGAACAACTCGTTCTCGATTCCCGCATAGCCGGGATTCATGCTACGCTTATTAACAATTATATGCTTGGCGTTTTCCACATCGAGAATAGGCATGCCATAAATGGGGCTTGCCGGATCGTTGTGGGCTGCAGGGTTTACCACATCGTTCGCGCCGACTACCAGTACTACATCGGTTTGCGGGAACTGAGGGTTGATGTCCTCCATTTCCACCAATAAGTCATAATCTACATTGCTTTCCGCCAAAAGTACATTCATATGTCCGGGCATTCTGCCTGCCACCGGGTGAATAGCATATTTAACCTGAACTCCTCTCTGGGTCAGTAATTCCTCTAATTCATGTATCACGTGTTGTGCCTGAGCTACAGCAAGTCCATAGCCCGGTACAATGATCACATTTGTGGCGTAATTCATCAAAATGGCCGCATCACCGGCATTAGTTTTGGTAATATTACCCACTGCCCTGTCTTCGCCTTCTACTGTTTCACCACCCCCGAAAGCCCCGAAAATCACCGCCAGCAGGGTCCTGTTCATTGCACGACACATCGCCACGGTTAAAATAATACCAGCCGATCCCACAAGGATACCCCCTACCAACATCACCATATTGTCGTAGAGTAGTCCGGTAATCGCGGCCGCAATCCCGGTCAGGGAATTCAGAAGGGAAATCACCACAGGCATATCGGCTCCGCCAATGGGGAGGACAAAGAGTACACCATATAATAAACTCGCACCGAGCAGGAGATAGATATACATGGGTTCTTGCTGCCCGCTGATCACCATAAATCCTGCAAATACTACAATAGACGTTAGAAGAATGTTATTAATAAGGTTTCGCTTGGGGATATTAATCACACTTTTAAAAGTCCCATCGAGCTTTCCCCAGGCGATGATACTTCCTGAAAACGTAAGCGCACCGATAACGATCCCTGAGATCACAGTGGTGGCCTGGGTTGCATCGCCCAATTGCCTGCTAAAAGCAACCAAACCGATCAGGGCTGCGCTGGCACCTCCAAATCCATTAAACAATGAGACCAGTTCGGGCATTTTGGTCATTTTAACCTTTATGGCCATCAGGGCCCCAATGGCGCCACCTACCAATATAGCCAGGCCGATGAGTATATAGATCATGGTCGGAACCTCCAGGTCGTGCAACAAAAGGGTTCCCAGGATGGCGAGTCCCATTCCTGAGGCAGCCACATAATTCCCTTTTTTGGCAGTGGCCGGATGTCCGAGCATTTTTAACCCAACGATAAATGTGATAGTGGCCACCAAATAGACCACGCTGAGAATGGCGTTCATCAATCTTTCTTTTTAAACATTTGAAGCATTCGGCCGGTAACCGCAAACCCACCTACTACGTTTACAATTCCCAAAACTACCGCGATAAAACCCAAACAAAGGGCGAGGTAATCATCGGGGTCGGCATTGAGCATCACCAATAAGGCACCCACCACTACCACGCCACTGAGGGCATTCGCCCCAGACATCAATGGTGTATGCAAAATGGTCGGGATATGTTTAATTACTTCTACACCAACAAATATGGCCAGGATCAGAATATAGATCAGGTCCAGATTATTGATGATAAGATCGATCCACTGGTTCATATATTTATGTTTTTCTTATTTCTCCTTTATGTACAATGAGTGTCTCATCGGTGATCTCTTCCTCCAGATCCCACTTGAATTGATTCCCTTCGGTAAGGTGCATGATAAAATTAAAAACGTTCTTGGCAAAAAGCTCGCTGGCATTATAGGAAACGCTTTCTGGTGCAATGGTGGTTCCGACAATTTTTACCCCCTTGTGGCGCACTATCTTGTTGAGTTTGCTTAACTCACAGTTACCTCCTTCTGTGGCCGCGAGATCGATGATCACCGCACCGTTCTTCATCTGTTCTACCTGTTCAGTCGTAATCAATGTTGGGGCTTTCCGTCCGGGAACGAATGCCGTAGTAATCACCAGATCGGATTTAAAAAGTGATTTGTTTACGGCTTCCCGCTGTTTCCTTGCATAATCTTCAGAGGCTGCTTTGGCATAAACACTATTCTGTTCATTATTCTCACCATTCACCGAAATAAATTTGGCTCCCAGTGATTCGGCCTGTTCTTTTGTCTCCGGCCTGATGTCTGTGGCCCTTACGATCGCCCCCAGCCTCTTGGCGGTGGCAATGGCCTGTAATCCGGCAACGCCTATGCCATAGATCAACACTCTGGCAGGTTTTATCGTTCCAGCCGCAGTCATCATAAGCGGCAGGATTTTTTTCATCAGATAGGCACCGTATATCACAGCTTTGTAGCCCGCCAAGTTCGATTGAGAGCTAAGTACATCCATTTCCTGAGCCCGGGAGATCCGTGGTATGGCATCCATGGAAAATGCTGATGCCTTGGTAGCTGCGATTTCCCTGATAAGTTCAGGATCCGATTTATGGAATAACTGACTGATCAGTATCTGCCCTTCATTTACCAGTTTTAGGTCGTCCTTATCAAAAGGGTTGATCTTGATCAGGATATCTGCTTCTTTAAAGACTACGCCCCGTTCTTCTGTCTGAACCCCTACCTCCCGGTAGTCCGAGTTTTTATAGGAAGAGTCGGAGCCAGCGCCTTCTTCTGCGATAAGTTCAAATCCTTTAGCTATGAGTTGTGCAGCAATTTTCGGTGAGATGGAAACCCTTTTTTCTCCTTTCTTGGTTTCCTTCAAGATGCCTATTTTCATTTGCGGTCCCGTTTACCTTATTAGAGAGGGTAGTCCCAATCCACCCTCAAAATAAGGTTTTTATTTGAATGAAAAGTACAACAGTTCCTGAATTTGTTATATGACATATATCAGGGATCTTACAATAATGGATATAAATAAACAAAAATCTGTCTTAAAGAAAAAGTCTTATTAATCCTTAAGCTGAGAAACCAGATACTGATGATCTGCATCATTGTTTTAAAGCGCGGGCTGATATAGCTTGCATTTTATACATCATGGTTTCTAGATATTCTTATATACTGCTTCTGATCCTGTTGCTGTTTTCCTGCGAGAAGGATGAAGAACGGATCATAGTCCCTGCCGATGGGTATCAGTGGCCTTTGGCCACCAGAGACTACTGGCCCTCCAGCGGCTGGCAGACTGCCAGACTCGAAAACCACGACATGGACATCGATAAAATGGACCAGGCCAACGCTTTTGCGGAGAATGATCCACTCAGCAGGGCCCTGTTGGTGGTGAAAGATGGCTATCTCGTTTATGAGAACTATTATGACGAAGGCGGTATTGATGCCAGTACCAACCTCTGGTCGGTTACCAAGAGCTTTTCTTCGGCTCTGGTAGGGTTTCTGATAGACGATGGGGTCATCAGCTCCACAGAACAACGAATGGCAGAGCTAATGCCCCAATATCCAGAATTTGATGACATCACCCTTCAGCATGTGCTTACCCATACCACCGGCCTGAACTGGTCTGAAGTAGGGCCTCCGTGGGTAGCCTGGATCTTGTCTGATGACTGGGTAGCTCATGCGCTTTCCCTGGGTTTCGAACGACCCCCAGGCACTAAATTTAAATACGGATCGGGAAATACGCATTTCCTGACGGCCCTTGTACATCACAAAGGAGGAGTGAATCCTGGCGAACTCGCCAAGGAAAGACTATTCGATCCGATTGGCATCGACTTTGAACCGCTTAGCGAAACCATTGAATATAATAGTTGGGATGAATATATTCCGCCCCTGCCACAACGTTGGCGCAGAGATCCTCAGGGTATTGAAACCGCCAGTTTTGGTCTCTACCTCACAGCCAGGGATATGGCCAAATTTGGTTTTCTGTATCTGAACAGAGGAAGATGGGGCAATCAGCAGATCCTTTCAGAATCATGGGTAGACAATTCTACCCGAGACCATGAAAAGAATATTTATGGCCGTTACAGTTATGGTTACCAATGGTACCTCACTTATGTGGATGGCGAACCGGCTTTCCTGGCCAGTGGATTCGGAGGCCAGATCATAGGCGTAGTACCCTCGCTCGACCTGGTAGTAGTACTCAAATACGAAGCTGAAACCCCGCAACATCCGGAGCCCGGCAGCTCCCATGACGATATGAAGCTCTTTGAGCTGGTGGTAAAAGCCGTAAACCGTTGATCAATCCTCGAATTCCGATCCTCTTCCAGGTGTGTACGGTACCCCTGCTTGTAGAAGGTCTTCTTCCAGCTGTTTTACTTTCACATTGTACAATTCTTCCAGTTCTGCCTTAGCCGCAGCGATCTGCTTTTTAGCAATCGCATAGCTGTCAATATGTGTTTGAGTGGGCGTGGCCGTAGAATACTTTTGCTCGTTGGAGATAATACCCAACCTGAACATGGGGTTTTGAGGTTGGTCGATATCGAGCCTGCGCTTTACAGGGTCTCCATAAAGCTGTAGTTCTGTCTGGCGGATTTGCTTTTCAATTTCCACCACGGTTTGCTGATAAGCCCCGACTGGTAATTCTGCTCTTTTAAGCGCCTTTTTGATATGTTTCAGTTTATCCTCTGTATCGTTGATCAGCGCATCGCAGATGCGACCCTGGGCTACCAGGGCGGCAAGATCTTTCTGAAAAGCTACTTTTTCTGCGCGGTTAACTGCAGGCAAGACCGTATTATCCAGTGCTTTAACATTAAAACTAACAGGCCCCGCCAATGAGGTCAGAACACCCTCCTGAAGCTCGTGCATTTCTACGGTAAAAGAACCCGGTAATACCAGCGTCCCTTCATCCCTGCCTGAAAAGGGGTTGTAAAACATAGGCTTTTCAAAACTCACCGGATCTGGCAAAGTGTACCTAAGATCCCAATGCCAGCGCTGTAGTCCTTTTTTAGGGGTTACGAATTCTTTTTTTACCACCTTCCCTCCGGCATCACGGATCGTAAACACCAATTGCCTTTTGTCTTCATAAGTCTCCTCTTTCAGCCTGTCGTAACTGGGGTAAGGATTATCTTTCTTCTGTTTCACCAGCTCCTTCTCCTTTTCACTTCTCTGCTTTTTAAGCGTTTTGTATTCTTCACCATAGTAATAAGAAATAATGGCTTCAGGTCCAAGATTAGGCGCTGTGTAAAAATTGTCGCCCTGAAAAGATTTGCCAGGCAAGCCCAGCGGAGTACTTTTTTCCCATAATAAGGCATCTCTAACCGGGTAGATCACCGCTTTTTCGGAAGGATAAGCATTCTCTACAGATCGCAATGGTGTATAGTCATCAAGCACATAAAAACCTCTGCCGAAAGTACCGAGTACCAGGTCGTTTTCCCGTTCCTGAATAGCAATATCGCGTACCGCTATAGTAGGCAGCCCATCACCCAATTCTTTCCAGTGTTTGCCGCCATCAGGTGAGAAAAATACCCCGAATTCAGTACCACAAAAAAGCAATTCTCGGTTTGCAGGGTCTTCCTCTATCGCATAGACACTGCCCCTTTCAGGCAAATTGGAACTTATAGATGTCCAGCTATTCCCACGGTTTGTGGATTTAAAAATATAGGGGCTAAAATTTCCGTATTTATGATGGTTAAAAGCTACATAGATCAGATTGGAATCGTGGCGCGAAAGGAATACGCTGTTTACATAAGATCGGCGAGGTGCGCCGGGAATATTGTCGATCTTTCTCCAGCTATTACCTCCATTTTCGGAGATCTGTACCAGCCCATCGTCTGTTCCAATAGCCAGCAGGTTTTCATCGAGCGGCGATTCGGCCATGGCTACGATGGTACCATAGAGCGAGGTGGAGCCATTTTTGGCTACGGCATCGATACTTACAATACGGTCGTAGACTTTTAGCTGGTTTCGGTCGACCTGCCGGGTAAGGTCATCGCTGATCTCCTTCCAGCTGTTGCCGTAATCGTCTGAGCGAAACACTTTGTTGGCCGCAAAATAGATCCTTCCGCCCGCATGCCGACTCGCTACTAAGGGTGCATCCCAATTAAATCGGTATGCGTTCTCCCCCTCTGGTTCACGTGGCTGTATACCTACAGACTCTCCGCTTTTTCGATCGAAGCGCACCAGAAACCCATATTGTGACTGGGCATAAACGATATCCGGATTTTTGGGGTCTACCTGCGATTCGAAGCCATCCCCGCCGTTGGTAATAAACCAATCGGAATTGGTGATCCCATGGTCGGTAACTACCCTTGAAGGCCCGCCAATACTAAAATTATCCTGGGTACCCCCATAGATATTATAAAAGGGTTCGTCGTTGTCTACCGCTACCTTGTAAAATTGGGTAACCGGCAGGTTTTCCTTAAAATCCCAATTTTTTGCCGCGTCGAAAGTCTCATATATTCCACCATCGCATCCCACCAGCCAATGGCGGTTGTTCTGTGGATCGATCCACATCGAATGGTTATCCACATGTTTGTAATCCTCCCCTACTTTGGAGAATGTTTTTCCGCCATCACGGCTAACAGTCATCCAGGTATCCATGGAATAGAGCGTGTGTTTATTAACAGGATCGGCGATGATCTCCTGGTAGTAGTTTCCGCTGGTAACATGTTTACTCTGTTTTTCCCAGCTTGCACCACGGTTGGTAGAGAGGAAAACACCTCCTTTTTTATCGGCAGCTTCTACAATGGCGTAGATATATTCCGGATCGGCCGGGGATATCGCCAAACCGATACGCCCGATTTCGGTCTTTGGCAGGCCTTTCTGTATTTTTTCCCAGCTGGCGCCACCGTCGGTAGTTTTGTGTAAACCTGAACCTGGTCCGCCACCCACATATGTAAATACATGCCGGCGACGTTGGAAAGTAGCGGCATAAAGCACATCAGGATCACGAGGGTCCATCAACACATCGGTTACGCCTGTATGCTCATCGATTTGCAAAACGGGAGTCCAGTTCACTCCGCCGTCCGTGGTTTTGTATAATCCTCTTTCGCCACCTTTACTCCAAAGCGGTCCAATGGCAGCCACGTAGACTATATCAGGATTTTCAGGATGAACCAGGATCTTACCGATATGTTCTGAGGATTTGAGTCCCAGATGTTTCCAGGAAGCTCCACCGTCTACCGATTTATACACACCGTCACCATAGGAAACCGATCTTTGGTTGTTATTCTCGCCTGTACCTATCCAGACCACATTCGGGTTATGCGGGTCAAGGGTAACACAGCCGATAGAATACGATCCCTCCTTGTCGAAAATTGGCGAATAGCTTAGTCCGGCATTATCGGTTTTCCATACTCCGCCGGAGGAGGTAGCGACATAATATTCGTACGGGTTATCCGGATTTACGGCGATATCTGAAATCCGCCCGGACGTCAGTGCCGGCCCTACCTCACGCCATTTCAACCCAGTAAGGGAGATGGAATCGAGGGGAACTACAGTGTTTTTCTTTGATTTCTGGGCGTAAGAAGCACCAAACCCTATTGATATTAAAAGGGCAACTAAAAATATATTCCTGGCCATAAGTTTAGATTGTGATCATTCAAAAAAGTCTCCTAATATACAAAAGAAAAGAGACGAGAAGATGAAAGTTGAAAGATGAAATATGAAATATGCCCGCCCACCCGTAGCCCCGATAGTTATAGCGGGCGAAGGAGGGAAGTTGGAAGTAAAAAGTTGGAAGATGGAAGAATGAATAAAGAGGTAGATAAGATTTGAAGTATTCTGATGAGCTCTAATAATTCATCATCTATTTTGCATTTTCATCTTTCAATTTTCAATTTTCCATTAAAAGTAGCTCCCTCCAAAAATCTCGGTGCGTTCATTATTGCTGATCACGGCTACGGAGATCTGGATATCGAGTTTAAATTCATCGGTATAGAAATAGGTCCTGCGGCTGCGGTCGTATTCGATACAGGCATTATAGTCTTTTAAATATTCGAGAAGCAGGTAGACCAGTCTTTCGCTCACGTTCATTCTTCTGGCCAGTTCCTTTGGGGAACCGGTACTTTCGTTTTCGATTAAACGGTGAAGCTGTTGTAAACGTTCCAGACTTTTGATGGTCTTCATTAGTTGGCCTTCTTGAATAAAATAAAAATATAGATTATTTTCTATATATGCAAATAGAATTAGATTTTTTTCTATATTTGTATAAGAGGCGGATTTTGCAGGGCTTCTATGAGAAATCAAAGGGATAAAATCGTATTTTTGATAGACCGCCCCTCCAGTTACAATACAAATGTTTAAAACGATAGATCGACTTATTCAATTTATTGAATATGCTGGGCTAAGTGCCCGGCAGTTCGATATTTCCATCGGGGCGGCCAATGGCTATACCTTGAGGATGAAGAAGAACCATGCTTCTATCGGTAGTGATGTGATCGAAAATATCATCCGCACCTATCCCCAGCTCGATGTGGTCTGGCTACTCACCGGTGAAGGTAGGATGATCAAGCAAAAAGTGAAATCGGAAGATCTGGACTTCGATAATCTTCCACCTTCCCGTCAGCAGGATATCGAGCGTATAATTGAAAGTAAGATCAGAGAACGGCAGGAAAGAGAACTAAAAGACCTGCTGAAAGAAGTGACATCCGAGATCGAAAAAACCCGGAAAAAAGAGTAGCTAAGTATTTGCCCTCAGCTCATACTGGATCTTTTGCTTTAAACGATATAACTCTTCAAGGTACTGATCTGTACTCCTGTCTTTGTTACTTTCGGCGCTCAGTGACCTGAATTCATGTAGCTCGTTTAAATCTTTTGTGGCGGTCTTATCTATAAATTCTTCAAGCTCATTTTCAACTTCCTCATAAATATCTAGAATCCCAAATTTATATTTAAAATTGTACGACAAAAGTCTCAAGACAATTATCACTGTGAGTACTACAGGAAAAACATTGACGTTGCTACTAGAATCTAGATAACGTATATCTAATAAACTTTCTAAAAATTGATAAGAGTATATTATAATTGGTGATAAGATTGCATAACGCCACCAAATTTTAGAAGAAATAAACCATACCATCATCAACAGTAAAACACAAAACTTTGTCATAGCAAACCAATAGAAAGTGTTGAAATCAAGAAATCCATTACTTCCAATCTTCAAACCCAACAATTCCACTTCGTAAATACCCGAAGGGACTAAATGATGTGTATTATAAATGATTGGGCATAGCACTATCAGCACAAAGCTAAATACATCAACAATTGTTCTATTTGCCGTTGTTAAGGATAAATATCTCTTAATACCATATTGTTGAAAAAACTTTTCGGATAATAGATTGTCCAGATGTTGTAATCTTAATCCATACTGTATTTCATCCAAAACGGGTCGTAGGTTCTGAATATTCTCAAATTGATCCTTAAGTCTTTTATATAATGTCCTGATTTTCAAGGCTTGATATGAAGAAGTTATGTATCCTTTAATTAGAAATTTATTAATGATTGACTCATCAAAAAGAATGATTAATGAACAAATCAAAGCCGTTATGATAAGTGTTTCTAAAAGTGTCTCCTCGGAGTAAAAAACTTTATCATAAAAGAATGAAATAATAGAATGCATATATAATCCAATTGGTAATAGAATGGAAAATCGCCACCACTTTGAATTTACTAGAAACCAGATTAGGCATAAAGAAAGTGGAATTATTTTTGATAAAATAAACCAGGCAAATGCCCGTGTAGTAATAAAACCATGATAATAGTAATTACCAAAGAGATTAAAATACTGGCTGTTGTCATCTTCAAATAATAAATGAATATATATGCAAAAAGGCAAAACAAGTACTACAAAAGCTAAAAAAATATCTCTTTTGTATTTTTTTTTCCAGATTCCTTTTCGAGAATTTAGTTTCATAACTGTCGCCAAATCAATACAATATAGTAAATATCCTAATTATAGAGAAAATAATCGATCCTAAATTGTACAATGAAGGTAAATTATAATAAAACTTATTTCTTTTATTTATCTGATTTTAGGCGATCTGTAATTCGTAGTTTATAGAAAACGATCTTACACAACTAAAATTCAGAGAAGCATTAACTTGAAGATATCAAAGCTTGAATATTGTGTATTATTCGATGAAGTGCAAGAAAATCGATAAACGGCTTGTTTTATCCGTTAAAAGGTCGTATTTTTCGGACGAATAACATATTAAAAAGGGTTTTTTTCCTACATTTGTTATACCACAAATCAAATCTTAAACGAGAAACGTAATACGATGAACGCTAAAAAAATAATATTCGGAGCTTTGGCTTGTTTAGTATTAGTGTTAGCTGCTTGTACTGACGATTCTGCTGATAGTGCACTTTACGAACAAGGAGTAGACAAAACTAAGGTAAGGTCAAGCAATAGTGTTGACAAAACTAAGGTAAGGTCAAGTAATAGTGTTGACAAAACTAAAGTAAGATCAAGTAACAGTCGTCAAAGCGTTGACAAAACTAAAGTAAGATCAAGTAATAATTAGGATTGTTCAATCTTTGTCTTAACTAGATATGAGTTTTAAAAGGGGTTTTATCCCCTTTTTTTGACTTCATACTCAATTACATTACCGGCTTTATTTCTGGAGACTTCTTTCACCAAAATCATATTGAGTAGCCAATTTTGACCGATATTAATTATTTAGATTAATATCTGATTTGTTCAAGCACAATACAACTTCATTCTGCAATAGAGATTATATTTTCAATCAATAATCAAAACCAGAATTTATCAGGAAAAAGTTTGCGTTTGAAACACTATTACGATCATCCCATGATTGAAATTATTAATTTTTATCTTTTTTAGATTATCTGTTTTTAAAATTTTAAGTTTTAGACGAGTTTCTACATGTATTTAGAAAATATGATTTGCCACTAATTATTAGAAACGGGTTCAAGGATTTTGGTCTAAATCTTTATTTCATCTATTATTTTGTTAGTTTATCGACAATTTGATCATATTTCTTGTATTTAGGCGTTTCAATATTTACAGATAATTCTTACATTAATAAAATGATCAATTGGGTAGACAAAGGGAAGAAAGCGAGAAAACGATTCGTAACGGAATCCGTCATTATCTTTTTTATCATAATAACACCTTTCATTTTTAAGATTCATGAGTACTTGCCTCATGAACCTGAAGAAACGATACATTTTCTTGGTTTAGAAATTGGATCCAATGGTTTTGTGGATGTAAGTACTCACATTTGGTTTTTATTTGGCAAAATAATTCCCCTTTATTTACTTACCATCTGGTTCTTTACCTGTAAACATTGGTGGTACCATATATTACTGATTCCTATTTGTATGTATGCCTTCCAGTTGTTTGAGGTGGTTTACTCTAAGGATGTATTTGTAGACACTGAGAATATATTATGGTTACTCCCTGTATGTATGGTTGTTATAACTTTTGTATACTTTGTAAGGGTAAAACTATATGATAAATACGTACACGGTATCGACCTGGAAGCGATGGATGTGGAGCTGCAATACTACAGGGATAAGGAAAACGACGAGTTGAGAAAACACGGGATTACCCCACCTTCGGAATATGCCAAAAATGATAGCCAGCCAGAACAGGAAACCGACCTTTCGGAAAAAATGCCACAATCGGTATTATCTAAATTGGTGAACCAACTCAAGCACGGCTTTCAAAGCTTGTTATAAAAGGTGCTCACATAAAAAGAACAACCCCCGCTTATAGCGGGGGTATTTTTTTGCCCTCATTCATTTTTAAAAAAGTTGTAATTTTGAGTTAGGCCGTACCAGAGCCAAAGCACAACACCTATGGACCAACCCTCCTCCCCTTTTAGCAAACAACAACTGCTACCCCAGGAAGAAACCCTGGAAGTCCTAAAACAAAAAGGCGAACTCTTTATCGGTATTCCCAAAGAGAGCCAGTATCAGGAAAAGCGAATCTGCCTCACCCCCGATGCGGTAAACGCCATTACCGCTCACGGTCATAAAGTACTGATCGAGTCCGGTGCCGGGAAAGGAGCCAGCTTTTCCGATAAGGACTTCAGCGATGCCGGGGGAATTATTAGTCGGGATACCAAAAAAATATTCGGATGTCCTATCATCCTAAAAGTAGAACCCCCTACCCTCTCGGAGATTGCGATGATCAACCCTCAGACTACCCTGATCTCAGCGCTCCAGATCAAGACACAGAACAAAGCCTATTTTGAGGAACTGGCCAAAAAGCGTATTACTGCCGTAGCCTTTGAGTTTATACGAGACGATGAAGGGAAATTTCCCGCTATCAGATCGCTCAGTGAGATCGCCGGGATCAGCTCTGTGCTTATTGCTGCAGAGATTATGGCAGCGACCAATAAAGGGAATGGTTTAATGTTCGGAAATATCAGTGGGGTACCTCCTGTAGAGGTGGTGATCCTGGGCGCCGGTACCGTGGGTGAATTTGCAGCCCGATCGGCCCTTGGCCTGGGTGCAGGGGTAAAAGTATTCGACAATTCACTGACCAAACTACGCCAGATCCAGACCAATCTGAACAATACCGTTTATACCTCCACCCTCCAGCCCAAGAACCTTTTAAAAGCCCTGAAACGCTGCGATGTGGCCATTGGGGCGGTAAGAGGACGGGAACGCGCGCCTGTGGTGGTGAGCCAGACCATGGTGGAAAATATGAAAAAGGGTGCTGTGATTATCGATGTGAGTATCGATATGGGGGGCTGTTTCGAAAGCAGTGAAGTAACCACCCACGATAATCCCACTATAGAAAAATTCGGTGTGATCCATTATGGGGTGCCCAATATGCCGGCGCGCTATCCCAAAACCGCTTCGGTCTCTATCTCGAATATATTTACCCCTTACTTATTAAAGATAGGGGAAGACGGCGGATTGGAAAATAGTCTGAGGTTCGACAAAGGCCTGCGCAACGGCCTCTATATGTATCATGGTATCCTTACCAGCAGGGCGGTAGGTGAATGGTTCGACCTTAAATTCTCCGATATCAATTTTCTGATCTTCTAGCATGAGCCTATTAAAACGCCTGGGGTTTTACCTCACCGGCCTGGCCATCGGACTAATCTTCCTTGCCTTTTTCCTGAACCGCAAAAAAGCCCAGTTTTGCTACCTGCCCAACTGTCGTGTGTTAAAGGAATTGCGCTCCAAACCGCTCTCCTATTCTGAAATTCTCTCCCGCCAACTTTCAGAACGGAAACTCGACTCCACAGCAGTCATCGGCTTCCTTACCAACGGTGATATCGATTTCGGGGCCTCTGATACTAAAGCCAAACCCTGTAAAACCTATGTGATTGAAAACGAGATCGAGGGCCAGGATGCCGTGCTTATGCTTCAAAACTGCGATTCACTGGTCGTTGCTACCCAACTCCGGTGGCGACCCTAAATGTCATCTTCTATATTAAAGAAAAGGTTATTTTAGTCTTCCATAACCCTGAAACAGAATAAAGATGAAGAACCACCTATTTATTATGGTGTTAGCACTACTCATGGGTTGTCAGTCAACAAAAAATATGGGATCAACTGAAAAAAAAGAAACGGGCGATCGGGCAACGGAGAAGATCGAGCACGATCTGAGTATGTACCCGGAGCCAACAGAGGAGCTTCTAAGACATATCATTGCCCTGCCTGAAAAAGAAAATGAAGCTGGCTATAAAATAGAGCTCTCTGCCGGAAAAATTATGGAGGTCGACTGTAACCAGCATACACTTTCCGGGGAGCTGGTTGAAAAGACGGTCTCCGGCTGGGGCTATCCCTATTTCCAATTCAATACGAACGGCCTGGTGATGAGCACCCGTATGGCCTGTCCGGAAGATCCCATGCATGAGGAATTTGTGCAAGCCTCACCGCTCTTAGTGCACTATAACAGTAAATTGCCCATAGTAGTCTATACACCAGAGGGCTATGCGGTGAAATACAGGATATGGCATCGTGATGATGCAGAACATTCAGCCACCAAAGAATAAAGCTTGACAAATTCAATAAATACCAAACGAGAGCGGTATATAACTATTCCTAATTAAATTTCTGCCTCCTGATCATTAAACTCGATCATACTAATAGTGATACAGCCAGGAAGATCCAGTCGGTTTTCCGGGCCTCATATGCGATTGAGGCAGAACTGCTTAATGCGGTAGACTTTCCCCCCTTAAAAAGGGGGCTGGAAAGCTTTATAAGCAGCACCAATACGTTTTATGCCTATAAGAAAGGAGACGAGATTGCCGGGGCCATGGAAATTGATGCTTCAGCCAACTCCATCCATATCCAAAGCCTGGTAGTGCATCCGGACTTTTTCAGGCAAGGGGTCGCCAGTGCAATGCTGCATTATGTTCTTAGGAATTATAACTCCACTATCTTCACAGTGGAAACCGGACTGGATAATGGTCCGGCCACAGAATTATACTTAAAATTTGGTTTTCGGGAAGTACTCCAATACGATACCGATCATGGGGTGAGGAAGATCCGTTTTAAGAAGGAGATGACCCGTTGATCCATACATCAGGCTACAGCAATCAAGCACTCGTCACTCATCACTTATCTCTTTTCACTTCTGACTTCAGTCCCATTTCTGTTTAAACGCGAGTTCAGAATAATGATGGGTGTTTAGGTATTCCTGTCGTAACCGGCTCAGGTAGTCTACCACTTTTTTATGGTCGTCATGAGTCGGGTCTAGCACATCCAGCAGCTCTTCGTCTTCTACGGTAAGTATTATATACCAATAACCGCTTCGGCTCGTATGGACCTCTTCAAAAATCGGATCATGACCTTCAGAATTCAATATTCCATCAATAACTAGCGGGATCAGGTTCAGTGTTTCAGAAGTTTTTTCCCGCTCGTGGAAAGACAAATAGAAACGCTCATTGTCGATTTCCATCGGCACATTGGTTTCCACCTGATCATAACCCAGATCAAATTTTGAATTGATATAATAATAAAACTCATCGGCCTCCTTGGGATCATTAAAAACAAATCCAAATGAACTGGGAAGATCCCTTTTGAACTTTTTGGTCTTCATCACCTTATGACTCTCAATCTTAGGCGGTATTTTATAGGGAATACAGGAAAAACATAAAAAAGCCATGGAGATTGCAAGTGTTCTACACATGAGATTGGTTTTCATAATAGTCACAAGAATTGTACCAAGAGGTTTGGGATGGGGGTTGATGTTTCGGGTTTTGGGTTTCAAGTTTTGGATTGGGAATTGTTGATGGGTCGGTGCTAAGGTATTTTCCATTATTCATTCTCCATTTTCAATAAGCGCTTTCACCTCTAACCATTCAGCTAACATTTCCTACATCCAGCATCCTTCGCCCTTCCTTATATTTTTTCAACTTTCACTTCCGACTTCGGACTTTTGACCTTCCTTACCAATGGGCAGGTTCACACTCCTTACCTCCCTCCAGATTATGAAAGAAAGAATAAGCTATACAAACCTGGGCTTGATGGAGATTTAGTATACTTAGATTTATCAAATTTTGCATAAAATGGAAACGCACTGGTTTGTGAATGATCGTACCATCTTTCTTGATAAAAAAAACTTACCTTCTGTGCTGTATAAGCAAAATGCCAGTGAAGGTCCAAATCAACCCTTTTCCAAATAATCCACTGTTATTTAAACATAGTTCATATCGGTTTCCAAGACTTTTCATCCTGTTAACCTTTCCTTTTATGTGTTATGGACAGGATACGGAGCAACCAAGCTTTCGTGCGGGGAAACTTACTCAACCCATAGTGGTAGACGGGATCCTGGATGAAGCAGACTGGCAAAACGCCCCGGTGTTAGAGGATTTCAGAACTGTAGTTCCGGAGGAACAGGGCACCCCTTCCTACCCTACTGAGGTTAGAGTATTGGCCAATGCCCGTACCGTGGTGATAGGAATTCACTGTTCGGACCCGGAACCCCACAACATTGTCCGATTTTCCAAGATCAGAGATGCAGATATATCAGAAGAGGACCATGTGAAAGTGGTTCTCGACCCCTTCCTCGATGGCCAGTCGGGTTATATTTTGGCGGTTAACGCACTGGCAGCCCGTTACGACGCTCTGGTATCCAACCGGGGTGAATCGGAAAACAAAGACTGGGATGCGGTGTGGGAAGCCCGGGTAGCCATAACATCGGACGGATGGTCGGTAGAGATCCTTTTGCCTATCCAGAGTATCTCCTACGGTAAGGGCCTCACTGAATGGGGTTTTAACTTGGAGCGCAGGATACAACGAAACCAGGAAACCATTCGCTGGGCCAATGTATTTCGCGACCAGTGGTTTATCCAGACCAGTAAAGCCGGATTACTCACCGGCCTTCCCGAATTCAACTACGGGCTGGGCCTTAATGTACGCCCCTCATTGGTAGGTGAATTTAATCGTGACGGCACAGGTGATCCTTCCGTATTCACGGTCGACGGCGCCCTGGATGCCAGTCAGCGTATAGGTCCCAATGTATTGGCGACGCTTACCTTAAACACCGATTTTGCGGAAACCGAAGTGGATACCCGCCAGACCAACCTGACTCGGTTTCCACTGTTTTTCCCGGAAAAACGGACCTTCTTTCTGGAAGGTTCCGATATTTTTGAATTTGGTTTTGGTACAGGTCGTAATACCGTACTTCCCTTTTTCAGTCGCAGGATAGGACTTATAGACGACAACCAGGTTCCGATCATCGTCGGTGGCAAGGTAAACGGCCGCGTGGGCAAGACCGCCTTCGGCGGTCTGGGAGTTCGCACAGACCTGGTAGAAACTGATTCCAGCAGATATGAAGCCACCAATATGGGAGTGGTCCGGGTTCGCCAAAATGTTTTTAAGGAAAGTACTATTGGCTTTATCGGTTCTGTGGGCGATCCGCTGAACCGCGGAAACAGCTGGATGTCGGGGGTCGATTTTACCTACCAGACCACAAGCATGGGTGGGGACAAGAATTTCTTGCTGGGTGGATGGGCCTTATATACTGACCGTGAGGATCTTAACAACGATCAATCGGCCTTTGGCTTTAAGGTCGACTATCCCAATGATAAATGGGATGCAGCCGCTATCTACGCTCGTATAGGAAAGGACTTTGATCCCTCCCTTGGTTTTGTGCCACGGCCTGGGGTACATTATTCAAGGGTAGGCGCCACATTTGCTCCCCGGCCGGCATGGCCGCTGGTACGTCAGATGTTCCATCAGTTATTTGTGACTTATATACGAAATATTGAAGGCCCCTGGCAGTCGTATAGCGTCTTCACAGCTCCGATCAACTGGCGACTGGAAAGCGGCGACCGTGTGGAATTCAATATCAGACCGGTAGGTGAAAACATCCTGGTGCCCTTTGAAATTTCGGACGGAGTTACTATTCCCGAAGGGGAATATCATTTTATGCGCTACCGGCTTGAGGCTGAGTTTGCGGCCAAACGACGCCTTAGCGGACAGGCCAGCTGGTGGTTTGGCACCTTTTATGACGGACAACTCGATGAGATCGAGCTGCTGATCAACTGGAACCCTTTGCCTCTTTTGGGATTTGAGTTTAGCGGCCTCAGGAATTCGGCACGCCTCCCTTTTGGGGATTTTGATCAGACGCTTGCGGGTTTAAGGGTACGTTTTAATGTTACCTCAGACCTCCAGCTCAATAGCTATCTTCAATACGATACCGTGAGTAGAGTTTTGGGAATTAATGCCCGGGTACATTGGATCTTCTCACCACTTGGGGAAGTATTTTTGGTAATTAACCATAATGAGTTTAACGACATCAACAGAGGACTGCTGTTGCAAAACGAACAGATCCTCCTGAAAATCCGCTATAATTTCAGGCTATAATCCAATGGCCATGCCGTTAGGGAACCCAAAGGGATCCTCATGCGCATTGAAAAATTGAATCAGTGCTTCTTTCCAGTTCGGTAGATATAAAATTTAAACCATTCTTCTTCGTTTAAGTCCTATAAAGAAAAAATTCAGGATGAATAAGAATATAATTCTAGGGCTTATTATCGTCATACTGGGTTGCAGTAATGATGACGGCCCGGTTGAAACCCAACTTTACGCAGCTTACGACAAAACCACTCTCAACATCCCGAATGGCTCCGAACTCAATCTGGCCATTTGGTATCCCACTTTTGAAGAAGAGCGTCCATATGACTACAATACAGCGGCTTCGCAGCTGGTGGTGAGTGGATCTGTCGCCGAAAATGCAGAAGCAGCGGATGGTGAATGGCCTTTGATCGTATTCTCCCACGGGTTTTCCGGTGGAGGTATTGGTTCGGTGGAAATATGTGAATCGCTGGCAAGGGCTGGATATGTGGTGGTCGCTCCGGATCATTCAGACGCGGTGATCAGTGTGAGAATTGAAGGTCGGGCAACAGGTACACTTGCCGATGCGCTCATCTACTTGGAAGATAACCCCTTCGGGAATGGTGCGGACTACCTTTACCGGCTATCCGAGCTGCAGGAGATCATAGCTCATTTTACATCACAACCAGCTTATAACCTCAACCCTGATCACCTGGTACTCGGCGGGCACTCTATGGGAGGTTGGACGATCATGAAAGCCATAGAAAGCGGGAGCAGGCCCAGCGCGGCATTCCTTTTGTCCATGGGCGAACTTAACTGGCTGTTGGCCGGTCAGCGCTACTTTGAATCCGATTTCTTTCAGTCGCTCGACTTTCCTTCGGTTTATTTCTATGGGGAAGAAGAGTACGCACAAGCGGTCAACAATGGCAGGGATAATGTTTATGCCGCTTTTTGTTATACCTATTCCCCTAGCCCCAGCTATGGACTATTCGTAGAGGATGGCAATCATTTCACTTACAATTCCGAAGCAGTAGCTCCACTGTCTTATGGTAACGCCAGTCAGATCGAGTCTATCACCAGCAGATTGATCGGTTTTTTGGACCGGCATATACAAGGAGCAGACGTCTCGGTAGTAGAGCATCCCTTGGATGTCAGTAAATAAGATCATATAACATCAGTTAACGGCTTGAACCGCAGTGAGCCATATTCAAGATTCTGTTTTGGTTTTCTTTATCAATCTCTCCCCGAACTATGGCTTCACAAAATTCAATTACCCCGCATGCCATCGCCTCAGATAGCTCTCGCAGAATTTGACCGCCAAAGATCTGCAAAAAAGGAGTCTCCTCCAGGTTGTCACATCAACATAAACCATATTTTAATAATTCAACTTTAATCTTTCAACTTCCAGTCTCGGTCTTCCGACCTTTGACATCGTAATTCCATCACCCAACCACATATACCCCTCTTCCCACTTCCTACTTCCCGCTCTTTAATAATTTCGCTACATTGAGCTTTAAATTAGAAAAGGCCAGAAATGCTGCAGTTTTTTAGAAAGATCCGAAAGCGGTTGTTGGGCGAAAACAAATTTAGTCGCTACCTGCTTTATGCTCTGGGGGAAATACTTCTGGTGGTGATTGGAATACTGATCGCGCTTCAGATCAACAACTGGAATGAAAACAATAAGAACCAGACCCTGGAGATCAATTATTTAAGGGGCCTGATTTCAGACCTCGACTACGACATTGCGGCCTACAGCCTGGGCATCGGGGAAATAGAAGATCACAGGAAAAGCGCAGACGCCTTGCTGCTTTGTTATAAGGATCAAAGGACTCTTCCCGAACAAGAACTGATTGAGCATATGACCAATGTGGGGCTTATATCTCGCATCGACCACAGAAATACGGTCATGGACGACATGAAATCGGCCGGGCGGCTCAATCTGATCGGGTCGGATTCTATACGACAGGAAATCATCGCATATTATACCCTTGCTGCCAACACCATCGACAACAATGACCGGAATAACGATTGGATATTATCCCATATCATCGGTTCAAGAGTCTATGCCGAACAGTTCGACTTTAACTCCACCGTGGCTGCTACTACAAGATTGCCGGATATCATGAAGAGCATAGAGGTGAATCCATTCGCGGGATTACCGCTTCTTCAGGATATTGAACACCCGGACCGCAATAATATTATCAACCTTCTGACGGCGAAGACCTGGCTTCAGGGGTTGAACAAAGTATACGCAGAGCGTGGACGGCAGGGCGCCCTGGAATTAAAAGAGGACATCCAGACTTACCTGGCCAAATTAGAGAACCATTAGCAATGAAATCTTCTATCTCTATCGTTTCTGATATCCTAAAAAAGATTCCAGCGATTTTTTCTTATTTTAGGGAAGGCAAGTCACGTACTTTGTATAAAATACTCTCCCCCGTCGATAGTTGATACTACTATCGAACCCCATATTTGTAACTTAAAAGATAGAAAAATGAAGTTCAGCAAAAGTATACCCTGGCTCCTTTCCTTACTCATATTTTCGTGCGGCGATAAACGAAACACGGACACGATCAAATCCTATATTGCCACACATAATGCGCATGATGTGGAAGCTGCGCTTGGGTATTACCAAACCGATGCAGTATTTGAGCTTAAAGGGGTGTGGACCAAGAAAGGACTGGACGAAATCCGCGGCTTGGAAGAATTTGATGCAGTGATGAATAGCCATCTGGAGCTCAAAGATATAAGAGAAGCTGGCGATACGATTTATTGTAAGATCGTGGAGAATAATGATTGGTTCGGAACCATGAATATCACCAACCTCGTTCATGATCCGGTAATTTTTGTGATGCGCAACAATAAGTTCAAACACATCATCGGTTACCCTGACCAACAGACTGGCCTGGAAATCGAAGCCGCCATGGGCCTTATATTCCAATGGTCAGCCAAGGCCACTGACTCCGTTATTTACGAACTCCTACCCAATGGAGCCTTTGTATATTCCACCGAAGCTGGCCACAAATGGAAAGCCTTATTTGAAAGGATGCAGAAATCCGACAGTATTCCCTAGATTTCGGCCTGATCTTTAAATTAAAATTTGTTAGAATGTGACATTACCCGATACAAAATATATCAACCCAAAGAAACATAATTTGAAAGCGCTATTTAAATCCCAACCCAGTCTAAGTTTTGTCCTTGTTACTTTTTTGATAACATTCTTATTCTGGTTTCTACCGGTATGGACGGAATTACCAAAAGATATAGGGCTTGCACTTATGCTCATGGGTGGATGCGGACCCCTGGTGGCTGGGTATTTAATAACTGTTGTCAATTCAGGTTCCTCAATTAAGGTCTCCTCCTGGCCACTCTTTTTGATCATATTTATGAGTGCATTTATAGTGCTGGTTTTGCGATTATACCTCATAGATCATGGGATGAATGATGTTAATGGTAAGATGCCTGCCCTGGGGGATGTTGGGCCAGTAGCCTATATTTTATTTGGTATTACCTTCGTCATTTTGGGACTGAATGTCAGCAATGCCCTTAACACCGAATTAAAGGAAAACTATATCAAGTCGTTCCTGATGAGCAGGTCTAAAATAAAATGGTATATCATAGCCATAGTGCTTCTTCCCGTTATGAGTTTGGTGAGTTATTTCCTGGGGAAAGCAATGGGAATGGAAACCACAGATTATGTTATCAATGCAGATGCAAACTGGCTGGTTGGCCTCTTCAGCACCTTTTTCTTTTTTGGTGGAAATGAAGAATTCGGCTGGCGGGGATTTTTACAAAAAGAAATGCAAAAAAAATATGCTCCTATACTCGTTGTACTTGTGATTTCTATACTTTGGAGCTTTTGGCATCTTCCTCTGCACTACAACGGGTTCTACTCTACGGGTGGTTTTATGGATCTTCTGCCGCGTTTTATATTTACGATACCCATTACCATTGTATTTAGCTGGTTATATAACAAATCTGCATACTCGGTGCTGGCACTTGTCATTTTGCACAGTATGCTCAACAATAATGGTAAGCTATTCGGGGCTTCGAATCAGGTATTTTTAATCCTGGTTATAGCCCTATGTATCTATTGCATCATCGATGACAAGATGTGGAAGAAAAAGGCCTATCATCAGATTTATGAAGCGTAGAAAGCACATTACTTTCTTCGATAGGTTTCAACATGCCAGGGAAAAGTTAAGCTATGAGCCACCCTGCTAAAACCTTTTTCCTCAAATACTTCTCTCATTTTATTGACGGGATGTATATAAGGTCTGAACGATTTGGTCTTCCACCTGGCTGAAATAACGCCCACTGAAGCCACAATTCTGGAGAGTATCCCGTCCATTGGATAGCTAATGGAAATAAGCTCCATTGATTGATGACACACCGCATTCAGAATCTGTTGATAATCCGGGTAGCAACATACCACCTTATCGAGCGTAACAATGTCTGATTGTTCAAGTTCCATGTAAATTTCAGCAAAGTCACCAAAGATAAAACTAGTCCTGTCTGCCCAGCCATTTTTGCTTGCATGCGCTTTAGCTTTATTCAAATAATCCGAAGAGGCATCTACAGCTTTGGTTTCCTTACCACCCTCCCGTAAAAACCACCATTGCAGTGCACCGATACCACCTCCTATATCGAGCAAAGATCTATTATGGACTTGGATCGTACTCAATTGATCAATCATCCGGGCCGTTACTCTGCCTGGTCCCTTTTTGAGATATTGACTATATTGCTTTTCAGCAGTTTTTTCATCGAAAAATACATCGGCCCCACAACAGTGTTCCTTAATAGTAGTCATTTATTAAATGTAATGATAATTTTGATGGATGATGGATGACTATTGGTTATAAATCATTAGTATAATAATATAAACTTAACGGCTTCCATAATAAGAAGATTCAGAAGCAATGCTAACTGTTACTATATGAAAATTGCAGAGATCATGGAGAATTCTAAAAGACGAGATCATTGGGAAGAAATCTACCAGACTAAAGAAACGGAGGAGGTTAGCTGGTATCAGAAATCTCCTAAAACTTCCCTTGAACTTATCCAGCAATCAGACCTGCCTAAGACAGCCAGGATCATTGATATGGGTGGAGGCGACAGCCTTTTGGTAGATAACCTGTTAGAAATGGGGTTCAATAATATCTCCGTTGTCGATATCTCGGAAACCGCCCTGAATAAGTCGAGAGAGAGGCTTGGTGCGAAAGGTGCCGATGTTAATTGGATACAGGGTAATGCCACACGTTTTCATCCGCCTGGAAAATTTGATCTCTGGCACGACCGGGCAACTTTTCACTTTCTAATCCACGAAAATAAAATTGATCGATATCTCCAAACCGCTTACCAGCACATAAATCCTGAGGGAATCTTGCTGTTGGGTACTTTTTCTGAAAAAGGTCCGCACCAATGTAGTGGTCTCCCGGTGAATCAGTATTCTTCAAAAAGTCTTGTTCGTAGATTAGAAAAACAATTCGAAATTATTACTTGTAAGACTATCGATCACTTTACACCAACAGGAAGCGCACAGAACTTTCTATACTGTATTTTTAGAAGAAAGTCGCCCTAGATTTATATTGCCATCAGTGAGCCTAAGGTTTTATTATATAGTCTTGTTGGCACATCTATAACTACCTGAATGTTTATCCCAATGATAGTATTTTAACCACTTAGCGCCTCGAACTAAATTTTTATAAGATGAAAGCCATAGTAAGTAAGCGATACGGTAGACCATCGGAGCTACAATTACAAGAGATTGATATCCCCATTCCAGGCGATAAGGAAGTTCTGGTAAAAATCAAGGCCACCACCATAAACGATTGGGACTGGTCTTTGATAAGAGGCAAGCCTTATATATATCGACTAATATATGGCTTACTAAGGCCCAAAAAAACTGTCTTTGGCGTTGAGATTGCTGGTATAGTTGATTCCCTGGGGGCCGGGGCGACCCACTTTGTCCCAGGTGACAAAGTATACGGAGACATTTCTCTTGTGGGTTATGGAGGCTGGGCCGAATATGTCGCCGTACCGGAGTCCGCTTTATTGCCAATGCCCGATCAGATCGGTTTTGAAACTGCGGCCTCACTCCCCCATGCCTGTGCCCTGGCCTACCAGGGTCTGATAGAATACGGATTACTCGATAAAGGTGAGAAGGTATTGATCAATGGTGGCGGTGGTGGTGTAGGTACTTTTGGCGTACAGATCGCATATAATTCAGGTGCCGGAGAGGTGAATGGGGTAGATTCCGGTGAAAAATTTCCTATGATGCGCCAGCTAGGTTTTGACAACTTGGTAGACTACATGAAAATTGACTTTACCAAAAGTAGCCAGCGTTACGATTTGATACTGGATACCAAGACAACACGCTCGCCTTTTGCTTATCTGAAATCCTTACATCCTCATGGCCGTTACGTTACCGTAGGTGGCAGTCCGCTGAGAATCCTATTTCTTCTGCTTTGCAAACCCTTAGTGGCTATGTTTAGCTCGAAACGAGTGAATTTGGTAGCACTGAAGCCCAATGAGGGAATGGATAAGCTTGTACCATGGATCGAATCAGGAAAACTAAAATCCGTGATCGACGGGCCTTATACATTGGAAGAGATCCCGGATTGTCTGGAATATTTCGGACTGGGGAAACACCTGGGAAAGATTGTTATCTGTATGGAACCAACTGAAACGTAGTAGAGGGAATTAGATATAAAGGGCATGGAAAACCTTTATGAGTATCTTGAAAGGGTGATATGCGTTCTGCATTTCATTCTCTGTTACGGCTATAAAATTTTCTTGCTAACTTTTACAAGGTAGAGCGAAAAACAAAATCAATAAATATTCAAATGTCAGATCGTTCAAAAATAGTTTACTATGTCGCCACTTCCCTCGATGGATTTATCTGCGGACCACGGGAAGATGTCAGCCTTTTTATAAGTGAGGGCAGTGGCGTGGAGAAATACCTGAGTGACCTTAAAGCCTTTAAAACAGTAATCATGGGTAGGAAGACCTATGAATTTGGTTATAAATTTGGCCTTGAAGCGGGGCAACCTGCTTATCCGCACATGGAGCATTTTATTTTTTCAAACTCACTGGAATTAGCTGTTCTCCATCCTCAGGTTCATATAGAGAAACTACGTCTCGATCGAATTACCGCTATCCGCGACGACTCCCCTACCGATGTCTATCTATGCGGTGGCGGGCAGTTCGCCGGTTGGCTGCTTGATCATGGATTGATAGACCGATTAAAAGTTAAGATCAACCCGATTGTACTGGGTGATGGTGTCCCTGTTTTTGGAACATCTACTGCCAGTGCAGTTTTTAAATTAACTGAAAATAAAGTGTACGACAATGGTCTTCAGATCGCCTCGTATGATATCCTGCGCCACCCTTGTTAAAATCGCGGCATTTTTATACATTTAAAAGGCTTGTAAACAACTGACTAAATCAATCTAAGCAATGAAACCAACTGTAATTACTGTAATATTAGGTTCATTGATCCTGTTGATCTGGACTGCCATTTCATGGATGGTATTCCCATTTCAGGAGCAAAGCATAAGCTCGTTGAAACCCTAGTCCAATTTCAGCTCCGTTTTTGGGAACTTTCCGGACAGGAAACACTGATAGAAGATCTTTATGTCGCTGCTATTGAAGTACTTAATAAACAATAAATACAGTATTCATTATGTCATTGAACAAACAATTCGCGAAACACTTTAAGGATTTCCATTTTGGTCCAAGCCTTACCGGCTCCAGCTTAAAAGAAACCCTGGATGGGGTCGATTGGCATGTGGCCACTGCTCGGGTAGATGGTTTAAATACCATTGCCATGCTGGTCTTCCATATCCATTACTATGTTGGTGCAGTGCTTAAAGTTTTAAAAGGCGGGGCTCTGGATGCGCATGATAAGTACAGTTACAATATGCCCGAGATTCGATCTGAAGAAGACTGGCAAAAGATGCTTAGGCAATACATAACAGAAGCTACTGAGTTTGCTGATCTTGTGGAATCGATGCCGGAGGCGCAATTGAAAGAACTTATGGCATTGGAAAAGTACGGAAACTGGTTCCAGAACTTGCTGGTGTTACAGGAACATAGTTACTATCACCTCGGACAGATCGTATTGATCAAAAAAATCCTATCTCAACCACAAGTATCGACCGGTGGATAAATACGACTTTTGTTCAGATCGATTAGGATTTAGAAACTGGCATGAGTCGGATTTAGCCCCATTATTTGAGATCAATAATGATCCCCGGGTTATGGAGTACTTCCCGTCGCTGCCTACATTCAATGAGACCAGTGCTTTTGTTGGACGTATGCAGGATATGTATAATGCTTCTGGCTATTGTTATTTTGCGGCAGACCATCTTGAAAGTGGGCGTTTATTGGGATTTATAGGTCTTTGTTATCAGGAATACCAAAGTCCGTTTACCCCTTGTGTGGATATCGGATGGAGATTGCACAAGGATTTTTGGGGAATGGGACTTGCCACAGAGGGCGCTCTAAAAAACCTTGAATATGCCTTTAATTCCTTAGGATTAAATCGGGTAAGGGCTTTTGCGCCAGAAATAAATCTAAAATCGATTCATGTTATGCAAAAGATCGGGATGCAATTCCTTGGGATCTTTGAACACCCTTATCTTAAAGAGTTCCCCTTATTGCTTAATTGCGTATGTTATGAAACCACCAAATCAGATTATTTTACCGATTAGTTGCAAAACTAAGTTCGGATATAACAGAATTTTCTTACATTTAAAATAACTTAAAGAGGGGGTGTCGGGCCGATGAATCAAAAGCTAAAACTTGCTTTAGTGCTCTTCTTCCTCGGTTTCACAGGCGTGTTGTCCTTATTAACAACGGAGCTCCCCCTGCCTGGCGTAGCCAGGGAATTATTGAGTCAGTTGTATACCAATGGTCAGATCAAAGGATTACTGTTGGTAAATCCTATTCTTTTTTTAATCCTGGGAATACTACTTGGAATTTTTACCCATAAGCAAATCGGACTCAGTCTGCCGGTAATAGAAGCCTTGCTCTCCAATAAAAAATTACCTTATATATACCCCTTGTTGATCATTGGAGTCGGCGGAGGTCTTTTTACAGGCTTGATCATAATCCTAAGTACACTATTCTTCCAACCCTTTTTACCAGCAGAATTTCTTCAGATTGGGGCTTATTTCAGGCCTAATATGGCAGTGCGTTTGCTCTATGGAGGTTTTACAGAAGAGATCATCGTTAGATTTGGGCTGATGACCGCAGGTATCTGGTTGCTTTTTCGTGTTATTAAGCGTAAACCAACTTATATATATTGGATCGGGATTCTTTTTTCATCCTTGCTCTTTGCACTTATGCACTTACCGATGGTCTACGCTATGATTGGGCAACCAAGCCCAATGGTATTCGGATATATCATGCTGACCAATACCATGGGAGGTATTGTATTTGGCTGGCTCTATTGGAGGAAAGGCCTGGAAACAGCCATGCTGGCCCATATGATCACCCATGTCGTCCTTATCGTAGGCCAGGTATGAAATTCGGCTCCAAAGTGACGGGGTCTGTTCTATCGAACTTCCTGACTTAAGCACACCTTGAGATCTTAGGGAATTACTTTTTAAAACAAAGCCTATTGGCCTATAGACCCTTTGCGAAAATGAGCGCAATAGCTTCGCGATACCTGTGACCGAAAAATTTTCTACTTTTAGATCTAAACCCACTATCGATAATCACCAATAAAAGTAAATATGAGAAAACTATGCTACACAGGCCTATTGCTGGGAGTAATAGGCTGTGGTATAAATGATAAGGAAGTTGTCCTTGATCCTGTTGCCATTCCGCAACCAGATTTCAGTCTGACTACCGACCAGACACACAATAAGTTCAGCAGCGCTATCCCTCCGGCAATCCGGGTTCCGGATGGAAGTGTGATTGAAGTTTTTACTCATGAAGCCACCGGCGGGCAATTGAATATCGAATCAACGGAAGATGACATACTTCAATTGGACATGGACAAAGTGCATACCCTCACGGGACCAGTCTACGTGGAAGGAGCAGAACCAGGTGATGTATTGGCAGTTGAGTTGCTCGACCTTGAACCGGGAGACTGGGGATGGACCGACCTGGGCCCCGGATTTGGCTTTTTACCCAACGAAATGGAGAAATCGCTTTTTAAAACTTATAAACTGAATAAGGAAACGAATTCGGTGCAGTTTTCCGATGGCATCAGTATCCCGCTTCGCCC
>CAMYIE010000009.1:34148-167639 GCA_947258405.1 uncultured Eudoraea sp.
GAGTAGCGCCTCCAACGGAGGAGATGTTAAATACCATCCCCCCAAGAGCCAATGGAGGGAATATGGATGATCCTCATATGGTAAAAGGCACTACTGTTTATTTTCCCGTTTTTGTAAAAGGGGCTCTATTTTCCATCGGGGATAGCCATGCCGTTCAGGGATTAGGTGAAGTTTGCGGAACGGCTGTTGAGTGTCCGATGCGGATCAGGTATCGGCTAAGCATAAGACGCGATAAGGACATCAGCGAGCCTCAGTACGAATCGGACACCTATTATGCTACTACAGGCTTTGGCACTACACTAGATGAGGCCGCACAAAAAGCTACGCATTATATGGTTGAACATTTGGTCAGTTCCCGTGATATGAGCTGGGAAGAGGCTTATATGCTATGTTCCCTGGCGGCAGACCTAAAGATAGCTGAAGTGGTAGATGTACCTCATGTTCTGGTTACCATGCATATTCCAAAATCTATCTTTACAGAAAATTAACCGGTCTCAGCACAGCTGTTTTTTTGAAGGGTTTCAATAATGATATGACCGTTGAAAATGACGAGATTTCTTAAGCTTTTGCCAATTCAGCAAGGTATAACAGAAAGATGTATTAATTTAAGGTCAAGACTTGGAGAATGACCCTTAATACTATTATTAAATGTTGCCTGTTGGTCGGTTTTGTTTCGGCTATATCCTGTACTGGAAGTAAACAATCTAGTAGTTTCCAGGGAGAAAAAGCTTCCGTTGCAAGGGCCGATAGTATGTTTCAGGCTATCGGAGGCAAAGAAGCATGGTGCCAGTTGAAAAGTCTCTATATCAAAGCGCGCCATAGTGAACCTCAAATGCCTTTGCCCTATACTTCCGAGATCTGGAGAGCCATCGACACTTTCGAATTGGTAATTGAACAACAAAATGATAGTTTTCATGTAAAGGCAGTGATCAATGAAGAATCCGGTCGTGTTCGTTATTACGATAAAAGGGACACCACGCGTTTATTTACAAAACAACAACTGGAAGATTGGGCCTATGGTCATAAACACAATGTTTATGTATTATTACATGACCTGGCCTGTGATCCGGGAAGTTACCGGGTGGTCACCGATGAAGAAGACCGATTGGGTTTTTATCGGGATAGCATCTTCGAGGTGAGTTTTGGCCTGGATTCACTTTACAGGCCTTATCTATTTTATCAGCCACATCCCGATGGTTCGGTTTCAGGCTCTACTTTTACCCGCTGGGGCACTGATAAGGGATTAGTGCATTCCGCAGGCGGGCATCCCTTAGACAGTAATTTTGTCTATACCACTGAGAAATGGCAGCCAAGCCATTTAACCCTTAAAGAAGAGTTTGGCGAGGAGATCTTTGTTTTGAAGGATAAAATTGACTAACGCCCCACTCCTTCGATAATTCTTAATTCATACAACTACAGGCCTTTGGAATGTAAAGCCGGTAAAATTTTACGATTATCAATTTAAATTGATGATTCTTTTAAGAATATTCTTACTTTTAAGAAGATTCTACTCTTTTGCGTTCCCCTCTTTATAATTAAGATCCAACACTGGCTTATAACTTCTGCATATGCGCAAATTAGCAATGCTGATGTTCATATTGTTGATCATCAGCTGTAATTCCAATACTAAATCGAGTGAAAAAAACATTGTAAACAACAACAGTATTCCAATTAATGGATTCTACGAGTTTCAATCATCGAATGGCCACCGGAATCAGTATTTGCTAATCGATACCTTGAAGAGGAAGCACTATGGCATTTATTATAAAACCCAGCCTAAAAGAGGTAAGGGTCAGTGGTATTACGCCCATAGTTTGAGTAAATTTCGTATCAAAAATGATAGTATTAGCTTTATACTGGGTGAGCGAAAATCGATGGAAACAAAGCCGGTGGGGTCGTCGAAATTAGCCGGACGCATGCCGAATACATCTGCTGATAAGAAAAAAGATGCTCTTCATTTTAAAGGCAGCATCAATGGTAATACATTAAAGATGAATTGCTGGTCTAATGCGGGCGACTGTCCTGATAATTTGATGTATTTTAAAAAAATACCTTTACCTGAATAGCCAAGACTACCTAAAGACCTCAGTATGTCTTTTCCTTTCTTTTACCCCTAAACATTACGCTGAGACCGAAATTAACACTAAGGTCTCGATCTCCGTAAAAACCCATCATTCCTATTCGGGGGACTACAATTATCCAATAATTGGCTTGCAGATAGTAGCTGATACCCAACTCATAGCTTGTTCGTGCCATCAAAGATTCTTCCAACGTATTCCTAACTACCTCATACCCGAAGGGAGCAAGAAAAAGGGCACGCTGAGAACAGCCACCCAAAAGGATCCGGTAGGCCAAACTTTATGAATCCGTACGACTTAGACCCTGAATATTGTTATTTTTAAAGCTGAAGATATTAGATACTAATAATAAATCATCAAATGCAGGCACACGGCAACACGATTTTACTTACAGGGGGAACTTCAGGCATTGGATTGGAACTTTTAAGGCAGTTTTACATCGAAGGAAATAAACTCATTGTAGCTTCTAGTAACCCTGATAGGCTGAATAAACTTCATACCGAATTTCCAAAAGTTTCTACAGTAGTATGTGATCTGGCCAATCCTAAATCGTTGCGGAAATTGTTGGAGCACTGTCTGAATACCTATCCAGAGATAAATATCCTGATCAACAATGCAGGTATCCAATATAACTACCAATGGATTGAAGAAGATGATGGTTTTCACAGAATAAGCCGTGAAATCAGGGTAAACCTCACCAGCCCGATGCATCTCATCTATGGAATGCTGCCTCAGCTTAGTACCAAAGAACAGGCTGCAATTGTCAATGTAACCTCCGCCCTGGCTTTTCATCCGAAAAGATCTGCTCCGGTCTATTGCGCCTCCAAGGCTGCATTACACAACCTTAGCAAAACGTTGAGATATCAGCTGGAAGGAACTTCAGTAAAAGTATTCGAAATTATTCCGCCCCTCGTGGATACACCGATGACTAAAGGACGCGGAAAGAATAAATTAAGTCCGAAAGAAGTAGTAGACGAATTTATGATCGGCTTTAGAAAAAATCGATATGAAATATCTGTCGGCAAGGCGAAATGGCTAAGGCGAATCGGGCGGATATACCCCAGGCTGGCTGATCGTATTCTTAAAAACGCCTGATCAATCCATCATCAACTTATAACAAGCCTCCTGCTTTTCCTAACCGACTTCTTCTGCTGCACCTGCCACAATACCTTTTTTGGCAAGGAAATCTATCATCACACCTTCGAGATTCGGATGGCCGATAGACTGTAAATCATAATATACCCTGGTATTTGGCTTTCGGATATCGATAACTCGATTCAAATCGATTGGGGTACCTATAATCACGGCCTCTGCTTCACTCTTTTCAATGGTTTCTTCCAGATCTTTTAACTGCTGCTCACCATAACCCATAGCGGGTAGTAAAGTTCCAATCCCCGGGTATTTGTCAAAAGTATCCTTGAGTTCGCCAACCAAATAAGGTCGTGGGTCTAACATTTCCGCTGCACCGAATTTCTCTGCAGCAATTGTGCCAGCTCCAAGGGTCATACCTCCATGGGTAAGCGTAGGGCCATCTTCCACCACCAGTACTTTTTTATTTGCAATGACAGAAGGGTCGGCTACACTAATAGGCGAAGCCGCTTCAACCACAGTAGCGGCAGGAACCAATTGCGCCAGCTGTTTTCTTACCCTGGCGATATCTTCTGGTCGGGCACTATCTATTTTATTGATGATCACCATATCAGCCATGCGAATACAAACCTCTCCCGGATAATATTTCACGCCATCATCGGGTCTATGCGGGTCTGTTACCGTTATGTGAAAATCTGGTTCATAGAATGGAAAATCATTATTACCTCCGTCCCAGACAATAATATCACATCCATCCGGATCGTTTTCGGCCGCCCTTAAAATAGCTTCGTAATCCACACCAGCGTAAATGACATTACCTCTGCTGATATGGGGTTCGTATTCCTCCATTTCCTCAATAGTACAATCGTAGCGCTTCAAGTCGTCTAACTGCGCATATCGCTGTACCCGTTGTGCTTCGAGGTCTCCGTATGGCATTGGATGCCTTATCACCACAACTTTTAAACCTTGTTCCATAAGAATTTCTACAAGTCTCCTTGATGTCTGGCTTTTACCGCAGCCCGTCCGTGTAGCGCCCACGCTAATAATGGGTTTCCTGCTCTTGATGGCCGTATCTTTGCGGCCCAGGAGCACGAAATTAGCGCCGGCGGTATTAACCATGGCGGATTTATGCATCAAATAATCATAAGAAACATCGGAATAAGAAAAAACAACATCATCTATATGAAGCTTTTTAATCAGCTTTGTTAGGTCTTCTTCATCATATATAGGAATACCATTTGGGTATAAATTTCCGGCAAGGCTGGCGGGATATTTACGATCCAAGATATTGGGAATCTGGGTCGCGGTAAATGCCAGAACATCATAACGCTCATTATCGCGGAAAACCGTATTGAAATTATGAAAATCTCGGCCGGCGGCCCCCATGATCAGGACTTTTCTTCTCATTGCTTATGATTTAATTTTAGAGGTAAATTAACTTGAACAAACATAGGAGAACTACCGTCGAGAAAATATGATAAATATCACTTCATATACCCAGAAAAGCAATAGATTAAAGCCATTTGAATGAAGAATAAATCATTAAGTTTTTTACTTTTAGCCAGTTTACAGCACCATGGACAGGGATAAAGAAATAATAGCAGTTACTGAACCTGTAGAAATTGCGCAAGTTGTTGAACTTGCAGATGATATCTGGAGGGAGCACTATACTTCCATAATTGGCGAGGATCAGGTCAATTACATGCTCCATAAGTTTCAGTCGGCCGATGCGATCAAAACTCAAATCGGCGAAGGGGCAAGGTATTACATGCTGCTTCATAACAATGACCCCGCAGGATATTGTAGTTTTTATTTAAAGGAAAGCGAGCTTTTCCTCAGCAAGATATATGTCAGGAAGAACCTGCGTGGCAAGGGCCTGGGAGGTATGATGATGAGATTTATACAAGATGAGGCCAAAAGGAACGGTTTGCATCAGATAGGTCTCACAGTCAATAAAAACAACGCAAGAAGTATCGCGGCCTACATCAAATTGGGCTTTAAAAAAATAAAACCCCTTGTCATGGATATCGGAAATGGTTTTGTTATGGACGATTTCCTTATGAAAAAGTCCTGGTAATGGATTATTACGCCTTTGCCCTGATAATGTTAAACTCTCCAGCCCTACCACAACTGCCACTCATAATTTGTATTTTAGGCCGGCTCTAAACCGCAGGTTATGAAAATATTAAAAGTATACCCTATGAAATTCAAAGCACTACCCCTTCTTTTAACCACCCTATTTATTTCCACACAATTTATAACCTCCCAGCAGGAAGAGGATCCTCATATTTGGCTTGAAGATGTGGAAGGAGAACAGCCTCTAGACTGGGTACGAGCTGAAAATGCCCAAACAGTTGAGAAACTCGAAGCTTATCCCGGTTTCGAGCATCTAAGAGAGAAATATGTACTGGCCTTTAATGATAAAGACAGGATCGCATTTCCTACCATAGTAGGTGATTATGTATACAACTTATGGCAGGATGATGTGAATGAAAGAGGCCTGTGGCGTCGTATGCCCCAATCTTCTTACCTCAATAAAAGTGAAGAATGGGAAATAGTTCTCGATTTAGACAAATTGTCTGAAGAAGAAGACAAAAAATGGGTATTTGCCGGAGCCACCTGGTTAGCCCCTGGCAACAAATATTGTCTGCTCTCACTATCAGATGGTGGAACCGACGAAAATGTGATCCGGGAATTCGATGCAGAAACAAAGCAATTTTCCAAAAACGGCTTCGAATTTAAATCCAGTAAAGGTGGTGCTTCATGGGTAGATCACAATAAGGTTATGGTCTACAGAAATTTTGGTGATGGTAGCCTTACCGCCTCAGGATATCCCAGGATGGTTAAATTGATGCAGCGCGGTGATGAGCTCGAAAATGCTAAAACCATTTTTGAAACCGATCCGGAACACGTTGGGGTTTTTGGTCTCTCCTATTATGACGCTGGTAAAACACATCTCTTTCTCTACCGGATGGTAACCTTTTGGGAATCGGAATTGTATTATCTGGTCGGCGATCAATTTAAGCAGGTTGATTACCCAAAGGATGCCCAGCTTCAGGGCTTTCATAAAGGTCAGGTTGTGATGTCGTTGCAGTCCGATTGGGAACACGACAGCACGAACTATGAACTGGGGTCGTTGGTCAGCTTTGATCTCAACAAAAATCTTGAGGGGCAATACGATGTAAATATGCTCTATATACCCGATGAGAAGTCGAGCTATGTGGCGATGAGCGGATCAAAGGATTTTATCACAGTTAACATTATGGAGGATGTGCAAAATAAACTTCTTCGTTATCGGCTGGAAGATGGCGCCTGGAAGGGCACATTGCTCGAAACACCCACATTTGGGAGTATAAATCTGATGTCTTCCAGCAACCAGACTAACGACCATTTTCTGTTATACAGCAATTTTATAACACCCCGAACGCTCTATCATGCCGATGAGAACGGGATAAACCTGGTTAAAAAATTGAAAGATTTCTTCGATGCCTCAGAATTGGTCATCGATCAGCATTTTGCCACATCGTCCGACGGGACCTCAGTGCCCTATTTTGTAGTTCGCCATAAAGACATTGTTCTCAATGGCAAGAATCCAACACTGGTCTATGCCTATGGAGGTTTCGGGGTTTCGGTTCAACCCAATTATAGTTATACGACCGGACTTGGCTGGTTGGAAAGAGGTGGTGTCTATGTACTGGCCAATATTCGTGGAGGTGGAGAATACGGACCGGCCTGGCACCAGGCGGGTCGACTTGAAAACAAGCAAAACTGTTATAACGACTTCTATGCTGTGACCGAAGACCTTATCAACAGGAAGATTAGCTCCCCGGAACATATCGGAGCCTTTGGCTGGAGCAACGGCGGACTAATGGCTGGTGTACTATATACACAAAGACCAGATCTGTTCAACGCTGTGGTCATCGGCGCGCCACTACTCGATATGAAACGCTACAATAAATTATTGGCTGGAGCCAGTTGGGTGGGCGAATATGGTGATCCGGACAAAGAAGAAGACTGGGCCTTTATTAAAAAATATTCACCCTACCACAACCTGAAGAAAAGCAATGTCTATCCGGAGGTCTATTTCGTCACTTCTACAAAAGACGACCGAGTTCACCCCGGGCATGCAAGGAAGATGGCGGCTAAAATGAAAACTATGGGTCACCCCTATTGGTATTACGAAACCATTGAAGGTGGTCATAGTGCAGCTTCTACGAACAAACAGCAAGCTTTTGTAATGGCCAGCATCTACTCATATCTGAGTTCGAAGCTGATGACTGAGCCCATGCCTGAGATCAAAGACTGATCCGTAGAGCAGACAGAGATGGATATAGAAGCAGATATCAGGGAACTTCCTGCAAAGACATTGTTGGGTAGAAAAATAGAAATGTCGGTAGCGGCCAACCAAACTACTTTGCTATGGCAGGGTTTTATGCCTCGCAGGGATGAGATACCATCTGCAGTCTCTAAAAATCTTTGGGCCGTACAGGTTTACCCATCGCACTATTTCGAACAATTTGATCCCACCACCAAGTTCTTAAAATGGGCGGCCGTAGAGGTCGATGAAGTTACAACAATCCCGGAAGGGATGGAGTTATTAAAAGTTCCTGCAGGATTATATGCGGTTTTTCTATACAAGGGTCATTCCGGTAATCCCGAAATATTTCATTATATATATGGCGAATGGTTGCCCGCCTCGGGTTATCTTTTAGACAACCGCCCCCATTTTGAGCTATTAGGCGAAAAGTTTAAACTTAATGATCCCTTGTCGGAAGAAAAGATCTGGATCCCGGTAAGAAAGTAGAACTTCGATAAAATTGTATTTCTTTTATCCTGTGGAGAGTGTCCATACTTTCCTGAATGCGAAAATCAGATAGTTTTCTGCATTTCATCGATAAAAACATAATATTCATCGACGATTTCTGTTATCTATATACGATTGGCCCAATAGGTGATCATTCGTTCCAAACTGATTAAAATGAAAGGCTTAATCTGGCTGTTCTGCAGCCTATTTTTACAGCTGGTTTTCCCCAATAATGGCAAGGAAACCGGATTCACAGAAGATCCCGTTTCCCTATGTAAACAGATCATTTCGGAAGAACCGTCTGCCTGGGATGCCGGTACAAAAGCAAAACTGTTATCGGCTTTTGGGGATGTTTCATCACTGGGCCGGAACGATGATAAATATGTTTTGCTGGAATCTCCGGGATTAGCGTTCGACTATTATCAGGGAGGTTATAGCAATATGGGAGACAATATCTCCAAAGGTCTCCTATTAGAAATGCTCAGCCAGGCACTTAACAGCCCTGAAGCTGTGGTTTCCAAACTTGCTAAGGCTACCATCAATCGTAGCCTGACTGAATACAATAGAGCTTTCCGTATTGCAGAAAACTATCAGCAAACCGATGAAATAAGTCTTGAATCATCATTACAATTTCTTGAAAACAGATATGGCTACTCAAAACTAGATGTTGCCAGGAAGTTGTTGGAGAGCCCATTGGACCAGCAGAAGTCTGCAGCAGACGAAATGAATAAGAAAAAGGTATTAGCCAAACTTCGCGAAATTGAAAAGAAATATCCCGATCAGATAGCCTGGGTAGAGGCATTACCCTTACTGGAGGAGTGGTATCGTTTACTGGAAGAGGGCAAAGTTGGTCTGGCAGGCTATCGTCCATATCTGGACTTTAAAAAATCCATGGATCGGTTAAATCAATCGAGGATCAACGACCGGATTAGCTTCAGGTCGGGTATAAAGATCACCTATCCCGACGCTACTACTACATGGACACAACCTGGCCCTGTAGATATAAAATGGGAAGCCTCGAATATCGATAAAACCAAACCTATCAGATTTTTCCTGGTGAAAGACGATATGGTGGTGCAGGACCTTGGCACGTTTAAAAACTCTGAATATGAGGAAGGTATATCCTTGAGAAGAGGACTTCCCGGAGGATCCAATTACAGGATAATGGGTATAGAACAACAGCCTGTGAACAAGTACCATGTAGCTAAATTTGCCACGCCCTTCTTTACTATTGAAAAAGCTCCGCGAAAGGTAGAAAAAGCAAAGCCAGTAGAGGTCGAAACAGAATTGCCTATAAAGTCATCAGCCGACATAACGAAAAATGCTATCGAAGCTACTCCTATGAGGAAAACTTTTGCAGGGCGCACTATCTCATATGTAAAGGAACTGGTGGTAGACAGCGAAAAGATCCAGATTATTCTATGGGATCACGGGAGGCAGGATGGCGACCTGGTTTCCATCTACCTCAATGGTGAAGAGGTAATTAAAAAGCACCTGTTGACCTATCGCGAAGTGATTTTCGAAATAGACCTGGAAACAGAACAAAAAAATGATCTGTTTCTTTATGCCCACAACCTTGGCAAGTTTCCACCGAATACTGTATCCATCAAGATCAAGGATAAGAGCAGTACCGAGGAAATTGTACTAAACTCGGATCTTAAAAGCTGCGAATCTGTGCTTATCAATGTGAAACAGTAGCCCAGAGTCAAGAAATTTCAATATCCTCCTGCTTTTTGATATGACATTTGTCATGACCTGAAAGGGTAACAGCACCTACTTTTGATATGATTTATCCATCATATGTTAGCCTGGCGAACATTCTTCAGTAGCCTTGCCCTGCCTCCGGCATTATTGATACTCTTGGCCGGATGCCGTACTGATGTTTCTGGCCAGTACGAATACCATATTCCCGGTCTGTTTGGGGATGGTATTAAAGTTGGATCAATAAATGAAACTCCACTTGATACATCACTTATTTTCAGTGTAATAAAAGATATTGCCGAAGATAAATTCGACGAGGTTCACTCTTTACTGGTATACAAGGATGGCAAACTTGTTCTGGAAGAGTACTTTGAAGGGCATGATTACGACTGGCAGGGCGACAATTTCTGGGGGCCAGAGTTCCAATGGCACCGTGATAGTCTTCATAATATCATGTCCGATACTAAAAGTATTACCTCTGCCCTTATCGGGATTGCTATCGATAAAGGATTTATTATAAATGAAAAAGAGTCTATTTTTACCTATTTACCTGGTTACAAGGCTTATGCAATCGGTAGCAGGAAAGAAATCACCATTGAACATTTACTTACCATGACTTCCGGTATCGAAGGCAATGAATGGACTTCTTCCTATCGCAATCTGGAAAATCCTATTATAAAATTATGGATGTGTGAAGATCCGATACGTTATATTCTGGAAAACCGGATGGTGGCTATACCCGGAACTCATTTTTCCTATTGGGGAGGAAATCAGATCCTTTTGGGAGAAATATTGAAAAATGCTACCGGCTCAGACGTAGAGAACTTTGCAATTACTCATCTCTTTGAGCCGCTGGGTATAGATAATTATATATGGCCCAGGATTAATGACGGGCCACACGATACGGCCGGAGGGCTGGAACTTACCCCCAGGGCAATGATGAAAATTGGTATGCTCTATCTTAATAAAGGAGGTTGGAAGGGAAAACAAATCCTCTCCGAACGATGGGTTGAAAAATCGCTTACACCTTTTGGTAACAACCTACAGATTAAAGTGCCTGGACGGCGCTCCTGGCGACATGGTTATACCTATTCCTGGTGGACCAAATCTTTTGAAGATGAGGAAAAAGAAATGTTCTTTGCCGGCGGCTGGGGAGGTCAGAATATAATGATCATTCCCGGAGATGAGCTGGTGGTAGTCTTTACAGGAGGGAATTACAGCTCTGTTCCACCGCCCAAAAAAATTATGGAGAAGTATATTGTGAGGGCTTTAAACTAACAGGTAGAAACTAGGTTAATGCAATGATTCATTTTTTCAGAAGAATACGAAAGCAATTACTGAACAATAAAAAGCTCAGCACGTATGCATTATATGCTATTGGCGAGGTTTTTCTAGTGGTGATCGGCATTCTTATCGCACTGCAAATCAATAATTGGAATAATCATAGAATTGAACGACAGGAGGAAACCAGGACTTACCAGAACATAAAGTCCCAGATCTCTGAAGATAGAAAAGAACTTCTGGAGATTCAGGCGTTCAACCGGATGACCTTGGGACAGTTAGAGCATGCGAACAGGCTTATCAGTAATAAAAACAGGCGAGCTATTGATACGCTGGCGTATTTGGTCATGATGATGTCACAGTATTCCGACTTTAATGGAAATGGCAACATCTATGAGACCTTGGTAAACAGTGGTGACTTAAAACTCCTCAAAAATGATGAGATTCCAATGCGAATCAAGAAGCTGGAAAACACCTATAATAGAATCAACCACCTGGAAGACCTGAATTGGTCTATTATCATTGAAGAACTTTCCAAAGAGTTACGCGGTGTTTTAAATTATGAATCATTTGAACGATTTGAGCCAGATCGGATAATTAAACCCAACAAACTTTATTCACATGAATTACAGAATATCATTTACGAGGTCCGCTATCTCTCTATGGGAAAAGACACCATTTATGAAAAAGCCATCAAGGAAATTGATGGTCTTGAAGAAATTATCAGCACAGAAATAGGAGATAATCCCTATTCAAAATTTCACATAAGCGGCAATATCGACTTTAAACCGCATCTCTGAGACCACTGCCGGTAAAATTTGAGCAACTTTCGGCCGATATAGGATGTGGTCATGCCGCCTTCTGCTTTTGAATTTGATAACCGATTAGCCCTGACCCGAATTGAAACCGAAAACATCCTCGAGGATCATTTTTACAATTTAGGAAGAGTTCAGCAGATGTTTGAGGGTTTTTATACGGATCTAGAGCTGCTAAACCGGCTGATTGATGATGAAATGAAATAAACCTCTACCATACCGACAATTCTGCATTACAGCTTCCGTCTTTTACGCTCTTTTTTTATAAGCTCGAGTTCACGGTTGGTTTGCCCTGCCACCGAGGTATTTTCCTCAGCTCTGCGTATCAGATAAGGCATAACATCGCGTACAGGCCCGAAAGGTAAATACTTCGCAACATTGTATCCTTTCTGTGCCAGATTGAACGAAATATGGTCGCTCATGCCATAGAGCTGGCCAAATCCAACCCTATGATCATCCCTGGAAATGTCAAAATCCTCCATTAGTTCCATCAACTTATAACAACTTTCCTCATTATGCGTGCCGTTGAAGAGTGAGATGGTTTCGAGATTCTCAACTATATAAGCCACACAGGCATCGAAATTTTCATCTGTGGCCTTTTTAGACGGACATATTGGTGTAGGGTAACCCATTTCCTCAGCCCGCTCGTTCTCTTTTTCAAGATAGGCCCCACGAACTACTTTAATCCCGATTTTAAAACCCTCTTTTAATGCCTTTTGATGGAGTTCTTTCAGGTAATCCATCCGGTCCCATCGATATAATTGCAAGGTATTGAATACTATAGCTTTTTCTTTGTTGTATTTGCGCATCATCTCCTCTACCAACTGATCGGCGGCATCCTGCATCCAGCTTTCTTCGGCGTCGATCAACAATGACACATCGAGGTCGTAGGCCTTTTTGCATGTTGTTTCGAACCGAGCTACTACCCTTCCCCATTCAGCCTTTTCTGCAGTGGTAAGCTCCTTATTTTCACCAATCTTTTGATAGAGCCCAATCCGCCCATAACCGGTGGGCTTAAAAACTGCGAATGGCATCGCTTTTTTTTCTTTAGCGAATTCGAGTAATTCAAGGGTCTTTGCCAGCGCATTGTCTAATGGATCTTCGCTGTCCTTTCCCTCCACCGAATAATCCAGGACGGAATAAACCCCTTTTGCCCACATCTTATCAACCACCGGAATACAATCCGATTCATTCACCCCACCACAAAAATGATCAAATACGGTAGCCCTGATCAATCCTTCAACAGGTAAGTGTGCTTTTATCGCAAAATGGGTTACGGCTGTACCTATTTTAACCAACGGCTCGTTGGCGATGAGCTTGAAAAGGAAATAGGCCCTTTCCAGTTCCGAGTCCGATTTTAAAGCAAATGCTGTTTGGGTATCCTCAAAAATCCTTTCCATAAATTCAATTAAATAAACGTATCAAATATAATCACTGGAATTGTATTCATTTCAGTAAAAATGCGCTTAATTTGTGTTACAAATTTAATGCAGAACCAGTAGCAATCAAGTAAGAAGGTGATATGGAATCGATAGTTACAAGCAGATGTGCGATCCACTTCAACTATAGGGCATACGAATCTCTGGAAGAACAGATCAACAAGGCTAATTATTCCAAAGTCTTTATTCTGGTCGATGAGAACACCAATAAACACTGTCTCCCGCAATTCTCCGCACAACTCGACAAGGTCTTTGACTTTGAAGTGATTGAAATTGAGGCTGGTGAAGCTTTTAAAAATATCGACACCTGTACCCAGGTATGGGAAGCACTTTCCGAACTCGATGCCGATCGCAGAAGTCTGCTGATCAATCTGGGTGGCGGCGTCATTACAGACCTGGGTGGATTTGTAGCTTCGACCTTTAAAAGGGGAATAGATTTTATCAATGTACCTACTACCCTACTGGCGATGGTTGATGCTTCAATAGGTGGGAAAACCGGAGTAGATCTTGGCAGTTTGAAAAACCAGATCGGGGTAATCAATGAGCCGGCTATGGTTTTGGTCATCACCCCCTTTCTCAGGACGCTGGAAGAACGCCAATGGCTGAGTGGTTTTGCTGAAATGCTCAAGCACGGCCTGATAGAAAGCGAACCACATTGGGCCATGCTCAGGCAGGTTATGCCTTTTGACAATGTTAATGACCTTATTTACGATTCGATCCAGATCAAGAACGGAGTGGTTTCCCAGGATCCAAATGAGAAAAACCTTAGAAAGATCCTGAACTTCGGGCATACCTTAGGTCATGCCATCGAATCGTACTTTTTGGAAAAAGATAAATATCATCCTTTGCTTCATGGCGAGGCTATAGTAGCCGGTATGATCCTCGAGAGTTTCCTGTCTCATAAATTGCTTGGCTTAGGCACCAATCAGCTCGATGATATCAAAGCTACCCTTCTGAAACGCTATAAGCGCATCGATTTTGAAGAAGAAGACATTGCAGATATTCTCGAATTGCTAAAATTCGACAAGAAGAATACCCACGGAAATATAAACTTTGTTTTGATCCAGCGGATTGGAGAAGCTGTTATCGATAATCGTGTACCTAAAGAATTATTTGCCCACGCTTTTGCATACTACAAAGAATAAGGATTACATATACTAATTCCGCACTTTCACAACTCTTTAAAAAATCCTTTTAAAAAAAATTCTAGTTTAGGTTTATAGATAACCAAGATGGCTATTTACACCTTGCCGGTGTGTCATCAACAATAAACCAGCGATGAAGCGAATACTAGTAGATTACAAAAAACTCGACCGTAATTTAGCGGCCCTGCTCATAGAGAGTTATCCCAATGGCTATGGAGACGATGATATCATCGCCTTCTCCAATGCTCGAGGTGAAATTGTGCAGGCTGTGGAATTACGCACTGAAGAAGCATTTTATCTGGTTAAGATCAGTAAAAGCCTAAGCCAATTCATATCAAATTTTGAAGATGTTATCGAAAAGGAATTAGACATTAACGAGGATAAAGCGGCACAGGAACCTGAAATTGAACATAATTTCGAAACAGGATCCGAGGAAGATATAGAATTGGATTAAATGGCTAAATACCGGCTTCTGATCACATTTCTGTGATGCCTTTGATGGCCGCAGATAATAAAGCCCAATGCTGCCAAACTCATCAGAGAATTATTGGCTTTACCTCTCCTTTTTAAAATTTCATTGCTAAACTTCGAGTATAGGGCGATAGTAGAAGCCCTTACCGCCTCATATTCTTCAGTAACATCATCCTTTGTCCGCTTCGATGCTCCTGAAAAGTGCACATAAGCATCCTGATCAAAACCTGGAAGATCGGTGTTATCGTTTCTGGAAAACCTTAGTGCACGGTACTGAAAAACCCTCTCGGCATCCAGGATGTGTACTAAAACCTCAGCAATAGTCCATTTTCCCTCACCATATGAACTATGCCATTTTTCATCCGGAATACTGGCGATGAATTGCGGGAAATTTATAAGTTGCTTTTTAAGGATTTCTATCAGATCCACATCCCCCAATTCCATTATATAAGGATGATAGAAGGGATGATAGTCGTCTTTGTGTAAATCTGAAGCTTTCATAGCGGCATTAAAAAGAATCCAGGCAAATAAGCATTGATATGGTGGAGCAGACTTTAATACTAGAGTTCATTAAAAATCGTATGCATCAATCGTTTTTTATCATTGATACTTTCCTCCAGCGAAATCATTGTCTCGGTCCTGCTTATACCTTCAATATCGTCGATCCTGAAAATGATATTTTTAGCATGGGTAGTATCCTGAGCCCGTATTTTACAGAAAATATTGAATTTCCCTGTGGTGATATGCGCAACAGTGACGTAAGGTATTTGCACAAGTCGTTCAAGTACAAATTTGGTTTGATGGGTTTTTTCCAGAAAAATACCGACATAAGCTATAAAAGAATACCCCAACTGAACATAATCAAGTGTTAGCGAAGAACCCTTTATGATTCCTGCTTCTTCCATTTTTTTTACCCGAACATGTACGGTACCGGCTGAGATCAATAATTTTTTAGCAATATCGGTAAACGGGGTCCTCGTATTATCGATTAACATATCGAGGATTTGATGGTCTATTTCATCTAGTTTGACTTTTCCCATTACAATAAAATTTTTGGTAAAAAAACAAAATTACAATTATTAATGCAATGAATGTCTACTTTTCTTGAATAATATGTAAAAATATAGGTCTATTTTATGATTTAATCAAAAAAGAGTGAATTCAATAGGTGGTCTGATTTAAGGAGCAGCAGATCATGGTCGGATTGGCAGTTGTACTCCACATGACCAAACTTATCTTGTAATCCTCCAACTTCTTCCACCACCGGATGAAATTCGATACGGTTATTATGGAGTATCTCCTTATAGAGGATTCCAACACTCTCCCCTTTTTTATATTTACCAGCCAGGTGCTCCGCATTCCGGATAAGGACATCTAAATACTTTTTTTGGTTCGGAGGGATAGCATGGTAGTCTTCTACAGAATATTCGTCCAGGTCCCTATTGGCAAGAATATTCAAAGCAGTCAAAATGGCGTACCACATAAACTTACGCGTTTCCTCCCTGTGATAGTCACCGGGATAGTGACCTGCCTCAAAAAGAAGGGTTGGAATACCGGCAGACTGCAACGTATCGCCCACACAGTTCAGATTATGGTTATCGTCATAACGCCCTATTTGAGGACCCAACAGTGGCAACAACTCTTTGTGCATCCCCGCGATAAGTTTCATACTACTGACCCGTGCAGGGGTCAGCCCCCTCTCTTTATCCGCTGACGGTGACAAAAAAGATAGCGTTGCAGGCCGTTTTGAATCGCCTGCACTGTAAATAGTGCGCTGCCCATGAAGGTTAAAACAGTAATCTGGTTTAAAGTCGGTGTATATTCTCTTTAAAACCCGACTTTCTGGTTCCTTTAGCTCTTGCGCATCCCGGTTAAGGTCTACTTCATTGGCATTAACCCTTGTATAGCAAAAAGAACCATCAGGATTTAGCATTGGGATAATTTTGATGGAAAATCTCGTTCGAAACTGTTTGGCAAGACTTGTATCAGTTCCCAGGCTGTTAATAATATCGAATATCGCTTTGGTAGTTGTAGTCTCATTACCATGCATCTGCGACCAAATCAGAATGCGCAGAGGACCCTGGCCAAAAGAAAGTGAAAATATCTCCCTTCCTTCAACAGATTTCCCTTCAGTACTTACCGACCAATTAGAATGTTTTTTCATTAAAAACAAATCGAGTTGATGGGGGTTTAAATATCTGCCTGAGACCTCTTCTTCTTTTACAGATTCATAGTATATATCAGAAATATTCAAGAGTGTGCGCTATTCTTTATCACAAATGTACATCCAAAAATAATTACAATTGTTATCAATTTAATTACATTTGTAAACCATATGAGTAGTTCAAATTCGCTACTTAATACACAGTTGTAAACATATTTGTTAAAATTTTGTTAGCAAAATAAAAAATAGTGTTATATTATTGTATATCAGTTATTTAATAAATATTATATAAAGTATTATTAGATTGATATTGATTCAATTTTGAATTATTTAAGTATAGTATGGGCCAAAACATGTCACAATGGTAAACAATGAAGCATTCATCAAACGATTGGAGCACATTCTTCAATATTATGGCCTTTCAGCTTCTGCATTTGCCGACAGTATAGGTGTGCAGCGGTCCAGTATTTCCCATCTCCTATCGGGAAGAAATAAACCGAGTCTTGAATTTGTGCTCAAGGTGATACGCACCTACCCCGATGTAAATCTCTACTGGTTACTTAATGGCAAAGGAAGCTTTCCACAAAAAACAGCCTCTGCTTCTACTACGGTTTCTCGTCCTCCTGAAGATTCACGTCGGCCTGTCGACAAAAAAACGATCCAAAAGATTGTTATTTTCTATGATGACGGCAGCTTTGAGGCCTTTGAGGAGCCCAATGGATCGTCAACTTCCCCCTAAGCCCCGATCAGACTATGAAATATCGGTCCTAATTCGTTATTTTGTGACCATGTTTAGCCGATTTCTGTGTGCTGGCTGTCTTGTATTGATGGTTTCATGTTATGAAGCACAGCGAGATTGCCAGGTTTTCAAAGAAGGAACATTCGAATTTACCGCCCAACTGGATGGAGAAGAGGTCACAACCACATTTGTCAGGCAGGGTGATATTGAGATCGATTATTTTCAAGGCAAGAGCGATACATCGGCTGTTCGCTGGATCAATAGCTGCGAATATATTGTCAGGAAACTAAATCCGAAAAGCAAATCGGAGGAGAAATCGATCCATATGAAAATATTGTCTACCACGGCCGATTCATATACGTTTGAATATGGTATAGTAGGCAGTTCGAACAAATCGAAAGGCACTGCTATAAAAATTAAATAATATGTTTGACATTCTCTCCAGCCCCGATGCTTGGGTAGCCCTTCTAACGCTTACTTTTCTTGAAATCGTGCTGGGTATCGACAATATTATTTTTATCTCCATAGCAGCCAACAAGCTGCCTGAAAAAGACCAGAAACGCGCAACAAATATCGGGCTGCTGCTCGCTATGTTGCAAAGGATCATATTGCTTTTCGCCGTTTCCTTCCTGATAGGACTTAAAAATCCATTCTACTATATCAATTCCTCCTGGATTTCCATTGGGGTGAGTTGGCAGGCCATTATCCTCTTCGTTGGCGGGCTTTTTCTGATCTATAAAAGTACTTCCGAGATTCACGAAAAGGTAGAAATGCCCATGCACGATGAAGATAGCATCAAAGCCAAAAATCTTACCAGTCTGTCGCGCGCTATCGTTCAGATCATAATTATCGATTTCATATTTTCCATAGACTCTATTCTTACCGCGGTAGGAATGACCAACGGTATTGGAGAAAAACCTATCGATGCCCTGGTATTGATGGTTATTGCAGTAGTGGTATCGATCATCATTATGATGGTGTTTGCAAATGGTATTCGGGAATTCATCAGCAAGCATCCTTCCATGCAGCTATTAGCACTTTCCTTTCTCATCCTGATAGGTTTTATGCTGATTGCCGAAGCTGCGCACCTGAGCCATACACGGATCTTCGATACAGAGATCGGAGTGATCCCCAAAGGGTACCTCTATTTCGCGATCGCATTTTCGCTATTGGTAGAATTTCTTAATATGAAGATGAGGAAAAACATCCCCGCCGAGGATGAAGAGTAAAAAGGTGAGCAGAGTATTGGATTAGTTCTTGCGTGAATTCCGCAACAATTCGTTTTGCTCTTCCATGAGGTTTTTCAACTGATCGAGCAACTCTATATCTTTAGGAGTGACCTCCTGGACATCTTTAGGATCCTCAGCCTTGGTTCTCAGCTTGTTCATTGCTTTGATCACCATAAAAATGGTAAGGGCGATGATAACAAAATCGATCACCACTTCGATGAACAGGCCATAGCCTATGACGATGGCCTCGGTATTTTCAGTAGCTGGTTTTAAAATCCATTCCTGGTCAGCAAAGCTTGTTTCTCCGGTAATTAAAGCAAGCGGGGGCATTACTATTTTCCTGACAAGTGTATTGACTACATTGTTAAAGGCCGTACCGATAATGATCCCCACAGCCATATCGATCATATTTCCCCTGACCGCAAAATTCTTGAACTCCTGAAACAGTTTTTTCATTTTCGACTGATCTAGAAAAGGGTTGTCTGTCCTTCTGATGACTTGGATTCATCATCCTTTTTAACCGCCTTTGTAGGCTTCGCTTTTTTGGGCTTTGAGTCCGCAGATTTATCTTCAGATCCAACGCTTTCCTCATCGACCACCTCGATGTCCCGGGTATCATGTTCGGCAGGTTCCTCGAAGGGTAATGGATCCAGAATATTGATGTTTTTAACTTTATCTGAGGTGAGTTGATTCCCCTGGGCTTTGATCCCTTTTACAACGATAAATTGTTCAATATCTACCTGGAGGTTGGGTTTCGCATCTTTACCCCTGGGTTTTACAAACTCCAGTTCCACCAATGGTCGCCAGTCTGTAGAGACCAGCTCCATATGGGATTTAGCATGATCGGTAATCACGTTTTCAACCCTTTCTTCCTTCTCGATCAGAAATCTTTTAACATAATAGCGTTCTTTGTCCCCGTCGAAATGAATAACCGAAATGGGCTTATTGGGCTTCCATTTTTCCAAGACGATCATATCGTCTTTAAAGCGCATAGTTATCTCTGGGATCACCGTCCTTACATCACCTTTCTGACTGATGATCAATAGCCGATCCTCCCCTGTAAATTCACCAAGCAACTCGCCTCTCGAATCTATATTGAGCCTTTGGACCGTATCATCGAACCATAGTTTCCTCGGTTTCAGGGTAGAGATCCCTTTTTCTTTCAGCTCGATACGTTTTACCGAATACTTGGTCACGATGTTCCCTTTAGATCCCCGTCCCTTAATCATCACATCGGCAAAATCGAGTTCCCATTTTAGTTTCTTTATACTTCCTGACTGTCTGAGATGAACAGTAACCACCTCGGCCTCACCGTTAGGGTTAGCTGAGAAATAATGCACATCCGATCCTGCCTTACCCCCACTGAGATCGTAGATCTTGTCGCGGGTAACCCCGGTAACATTAAACCGTTTCACATAACTCGAACCTCCGCGACCGTCCTTGTAGATCATATTATAGGTAGTGCGCGCATCTTTCTTCTTAAAAACGGCCACATGAATAATATTCTTACCCACAAAGGTTTTAGAATCGACCTTGGTCACCATCATCTGGCCACTTTTTGTGAAAACGATGATATCGTCTATATCACTGCAATCGGTGACATATTCATCGCGTCTGAGCGAAGTGCCTATGAAGCCCTCTTCACGATTCACATAAAGCTTGGTATTACGGATTACGACCTTGGTAGCTTCGATGTCGTCGAAAATGCGAATCTCAGACTTCCGCTCACGGCCTTTGCCATATTTTTTCTTTAACTCCTTAAAATAATTAATAGCATAGGTAACCAGGTTTTCCAGGTGATGTTTGGTTTCCGCGATTTTCTCTTCAAGGCTTTCGAGATGTTGTTGTGCCTTATCCAGGTCGAATTTTGAGATCCTCTTGATCCGAATCTCGGTGAGTTTTACAATATCCTCTTTGGTTACAGCCCGCTTCAGGTGCTTTATGTGCGGTTTTAGCCCTTTATCGATGGCACTGATAACACCTTCCCATGTCTCTTCCTCCTCGATATCTCTGTAGATACGGTTTTCAATAAAAATGCGTTCGAGGGAAGCAAAATGCCATTGTTCTTCCAGTTCACTCAACTGGATCTCCAATTCGGCCTTAAGCAATGCCACCGTATTATCGGTAGAGCGCACCAGCATCTCCTTAACCCCTATAAAAAGGGGTTTATTGTCTTCAATAACGCATCCGAGGGGCGAAATGGAGGATTCGCAAGCGGTAAAGGCATATAGGGCGTCGATGGTTTTATCAGGTGAAATACCGGAAGGCAGATGCACCAGGATCTCGACCTCTGCCGCGGTATTGTCTTCTATTTTTTTGATTTTGATCTTCCCCTTATCGTTGGCTTTCAGAATAGAATCGATAAGTGAGGAGGTATTAGTGGTAAATGGAATTTCTTTGATTACCAGGGTATTCTTATCGAGTTGATTGATCCGGGCACGCACCCTCATCTTACCGCCACGATTCCCTTCATTATAGTTGGTTACATCGATGATCCCTGCGGTAGGAAAGTCGGGAAATATTTTAAACCGCTGACCTTTGAGATGTTTAACTGAAGCATCGATCAGCTCATTAAAATTATGGGGCAGGATCTTTGTGGAAAGACCCACGGCAATCCCATCGGCCCCCTGAGCGAGCAAAAGTGGAAATTTAACCGGAAGATTTATCGGTTCCTTTTTCCGTCCATCATAACTCAGTTGCCATTCGGTTATTTTCGGACTAAATACTACCTCGAGTGCAAATTTAGAAAGTCGTGCTTCTATATATCGTGAAGCCGCTGCCCTGTCGCCCGTAAGGATGTTTCCCCAGTTTCCCTGAGTATCGATAAGCAGATCTTTCTGGCCGATCTGAACCATGGCATCGGCGATACTTGCGTCTCCATGGGGGTGGTATTGCATGGTATGCCCTACCACGTTAGCCACCTTGTTGTACCGACCGTCATCGAGTTCCTTCAGGGCATGCATGATTCTTCGCTGCACTGGCTTAAACCCATCCTCAATGGCCGGAATCGCTCTTTCCAGAATAACATAAGAGGCATAATCCAGGAACCAATCCTTGTACATCCCGGTAACCCTGGTAAGCGATTCCGTGCTGGCATTCTGGCCTTCTTCCCAATTTTCGTTCACTTCTCCATTCTCTTCCATTAGGAAAGACTTAATTTCTGATTTACAATTAGTTCTCTTCTATTAAATCTACTTCTACTTTAAGGTTCTCGATAATGAATTCCTGCCGGTCGGGGGTGTTTTTCCCCATATAGAATTTAAGCAGCTCCTCTATAGACATGGCCTTGTCGAGCATCACGGGCTCCAGCCTTATATCGTCTCCGATAAAGTGTTTGAATTCATCGGGTGAGATCTCCCCCAGCCCCTTAAATCTTGTAATTTCGGGTTTTCCTTTGAGTTTCTTTATCGCTTCGGTTTTTTCGTCCTGGTTATAACAGTATATTGTTTCTTTCTTGTCGCGTACCCTGAATAAAGGTGTTTGAAGGATATAAAGATGATTTTCTTTGATCAGTTCCGGGAAAAATTGCAGAAAAAAGGTAATCAACAATAAACGGATATGCATTCCATCCACATCGGCGTCGGTGGCAATCACAATATTATTATACCTGAGATCCTCCAAGGAATCTTCGATGTTCAATGCGGCCTGTAGCAGATTGAATTCCTCGTTTTCATATACGATCTTCTTACTCATACCATAAGAATTCAAAGGCTTTCCTCTAAGGCTGAATACGGCCTGAGTATTAACATCCCTCGATTTGGTAATAGACCCTGAGGCCGAATCTCCCTCTGTGATAAACAAGGTTGAATCGAGTCTCCTTTCATTCTTCATATCCCCAAGATGGATACGGCAATCCCGGAGTTTCTTATTGTGGAGGCTGGCCTTTTTAGCCCTTTCACGAGCCAGTTTCCGGATTCCGGAAAGTTCTTTTCGTTCCTTTTCCGCCTGTACGATCTTTCGCTGTATACTATCGGCAACTTCGGTGTTTTTATGTAAAAAATTGTCGAGTTGCTTCCCGATAAAATCATTGATATAGCTACGGACAGTAGGCAGGCCATCACCCATTTCTGTAGAACCCAGCTTGGTTTTGGTCTGGCTTTCAAAAACCGGCTCCATCACTTTGATTGCGATGGCAGCGATGATCGATTTACGAATATCGGAGGCATCGTAATTCTTTCCGTAATAATCTCTAATTGTTTTTACAATAGCCTCGCGGAAAGCCGATTGATGGGTTCCGCCCTGAGTGGTATGCTGGCCATTGACAAAAGACTGGTATTCCTCACTGTACTGGGTTTTACTGTGCGTCATCGCCACTTCGATGTCCTTGCCTCTTAAATGAATAACAGGATATCGCATATCATCCATGCTATTTTGGTCTTCCAGAAGGTCTTTCAGTCCATTCTCTGAATGATATTTCTCACCATTGAAAACAATGGTCAGTCCGGGATTTAGATAGACATAGTTTTTGAGCATGCGTTCCACATACTCATTGCGGTACTTGTATTTTTTAAAAATATCCAGATCTGGCGTAAAGGTGACCTTTGTGCCACGCCGGCGGGAAGTTTCTTCCAGGAATTCCTCATCCACAAGCTCCCCCGAGCTAAATTCAGCAGCTTTAGATTTTCCATCACGGGTAGATTCTACCCTGAAATAAGCAGAGAGCGCATTCACCGCTTTTGTCCCCACCCCGTTAAGTCCGACCGATTTCTTAAATGCCCGGGTATCGTACTTACCGCCTGTATTCATTTTAGACACCACGTCTACCACTTTACCCAGAGGGATACCCCGCCCGTAGTCGCGTACATTAACCTTATCACCCTGAATAGAAATATCGATGGTTTTACCGGCGCCCATCACGAATTCATCGATACAATTATCGATGACTTCTTTAAGGAGTATGTAGATGCCATCGTCGTGAGATGAGCCGTCTCCCAGCTTACCGATATACATACCGGGCCGCATCCTGATGTGCTCTTTCCAGTCGAGCGAGCGGATATTTTCCTCTGTATATTGGGATTGCGCCATATAATTTGGGGATTATACTTGCTAATATATAATTCTAGCCCAGAAATCAAAATGCCGCCTAAAGAAAGTAATTAACAATAAAAACGCCGGAATTGTTGATATTTCTGTAATCCCAGCCATCCGTACCGTACAGATATACGGCTAAACATTAAACCTGAAGTGCATCACATCCCCGTCCTTAACCACATAGTCCTTGCCTTCGATTCTCATTTTACCGGCTTCCTTTACCCTGGCTTCGCTGCCATAACTTTTATAATCCGCCAGTGCGATTACCTCGGCCCTGATAAATCCTTTCTCAAAATCTGTGTGGATCACCCCTGCGCCCTGCGGGGCTGTAGCGCCAATGGGGATTGTCCAGGCGCGGACTTCCTTGGGTCCGGCAGTAAAGTACGTCTGTAAATGCAGGAGCCTGTACGCAGCACGTATGAGCTTAGAGGAACCCGGCTCTTCCAATCCTACATCTTCCAGAAACATTTGTCGTTCTTCATAGGTCTCCAGTTCCATTATGTCGGCTTCTGTACCTACGGCCAATACTATTATCTCTGCATCTTCATGTTTAACAGCCTCTCGTACCTGATCTACATATTGGTTTCCGCTAACTGCCGAAGCTTCATCAACGTTACATACATAGAGTACCGGTTTATCGGTGATCAACTGAAGTGTATTTACATATTCCTGTCGGTCTTCCTCCGAAATATTCAAGGCCCGCACTGAAGTACCAGACTCAAGACCTTTTTGAATTTGGGTAAGTACTGCAACTTCTTTCTGAGCTTCCTTGTCTCCAGTTTTAGCAGCCCTTCCCACCCTGTCGAGTCTTTTCTCTACAGATTCCAGATCTTTAAGCTGCAGCTCCATATCGATGGTTTCCTTATCTCTTGCAGGATCAACCGAACCGTCTACATGAACCACGTTATCATTATCAAAGCAGCGCAGGACATGCAAAATAGCATCGGTTTCCCTAATGTTGGCCAGGAACTGGTTGCCCAGCCCCTCCCCTTTGCTAGCTCCTTTAACAAGCCCGGCAATATCTACTATCTCTACTGTCGCCGGGATCACCTTTTCAGGATTCACAAGCTTATCGAGTTCCTCAAGTCTGGGGTCGGGTACGTTAACTACTCCAATATTCGGCTCTATCGTACAGAACGGAAAGTTTGCACTTTGTGCCTTCGCGTTCGAAAGACAATTAAAAAGTGTAGATTTTCCAACATTAGGCAATCCCACAATTCCTGCTTTCATAATCGATCTGTTTTAAGCGTGCAAATATAGTTTTTACTGGTATATTTAGCGTATAAGATTAGTTTTGAATGCAAAAAATAGTACTTCAGGGCATCGCCTACGACGATAAATCCTCCTTTATGAAAGGAACCGCCCAGGCGCCTCCGCTTATCAGGGAATGTTACCACAGTGCTTCTGCTAATTATTATGCCGAAAATGGCATGGAGATTATTCCCGGTATATTCAATGATTCTGGAGATTTAAATCCGGGTGAATATTTTGATGTAGAAACCTTTACCAGGAATAACCTTAATAAACAATTTAATATAATTACCCTTGGTGGAGACCACTCCATTACCTTTCCAGTATTCAGGGCTTTTCACGAGCTGAAAGGTCCTGTAGATATACTTCATATCGATGCACATGCTGACTTATACGACGAGTTTGAAGGAGATCGCTATAGCCATGCCTGTCCGTTTGCACGTATTATGGAAGAAGGACTCTGCAGTCGACTTGTTCAGGTAGGTATCCGCACTATGACACGCCATCAGCAGGAGCAAGCAGCAAAGTTTTCTGTAGAAGTAATTCCGGCAGCTGGATTTTCTCAGGCCTCCCTGCCAGAATTTAAGACCCCGCTCTATTTAAGCCTCGACATGGACGCGCTCGATCCTGCATACGCCCCTGGCATCTCGCACTATGAACCAGGTGGTCTAACAAGCCGGCAGGTTTTAGACATCATCCAGCAAATAAATGTGCCGCTTGTGGGAGCAGATATCGTAGAATACAATCCAACACGAGACATCAATCGAATGACCGGCATGCTCTGTGCAAAATTTCTGAAAGAGATCAGCGCTAAAATGCTGGAGTCCATATAGAGGTGTTATTCAGGATGCATAAACTGCTGTTTGGCCAGCAGTTCATCTTCGGTCTCCACACGATCCTCATCGGGAACACAACAGTCTACGGGACAAACCGCTGCACATTGAGGTTCCTCATGGAATCCCATACATTCGGTGCATTTATCCGGGGCTATATAGTAGAACTCATCACTTATAGGTTCCTGGATGTTGTCTGCATCAACCGACTTACCATCGGGCAAAACAACGTCCCCTTTTAGAGAGGTGCCATCGCTATAACGCCATTCATCGGCGCCTTCGTAAATCGCTGTGTTAGGGCATTCAGGTTCACAGGCCCCACAGTTTATACATTCATCTGTAATGATAATCGCCATAATTTTCTTTTTCTAATGCTTATTTTTGCGCAAAATTAATTCCAAAAGGTCTTGCAGACAAATTTAATATCGGGTATCGAGGAAAGAATACAAGCTTTTGTTAAACTTGGTGAGTGTTTTGGCGACTTCGTCCGATGGACAGCATCAGATAAACCAGCCGTTGATATAGAACTGGAATGGCTAAAGAAATTGGAGCCGTTGGTCAGTCAGGCAAAATCACATAATGGATGGTTTACCAATGAAAACATAGTCTATGCCCTGGAATGTTGGGCAGAGCTATTGCAGGAAGACCGTTTGAGAACCTGGCTCTATAGTTATGATTTGAAACAAATACCACCCAGAACAATAGCCATTATAACTGCAGGAAATATACCATTGGTAGGATTTCACGATGTACTATGCACGCTTATAACGGGTCATAAAGCTTTGATCAAATGTTCCTCCAACGACAAGCTATTATTGCCTTTTGTTGCAGATTTTTTGATCGCTCAGTCAGATCAATTCAGGGGTAAAATCGAATTCAGCGATGGTGTACTTCAGGATTTCGATGCTGTGATCGCAACCGGAAGTAACAATACCGCCCGATATTTCGAATTTTATTTTAGTAAGAAACCGCACATCATAAGAAAAAACAGGAATTCCGTGGCTGTTCTCAAGGGTAATGAATCGGAAGATGAACTAAAGTTATTGGGAGAAGATGTTTTCAGGTATTTTGGATTGGGGTGTCGCTCGGTATCAAAACTATTTCTTCCCCGGGATTATGATTTCGACAAGTTGTTCAAGGCTTTGTATGGGTACCGGAATTTACTTGACCATGTCAAATACACCAATAATTACGATTATAACAAGGCGGTGTACCTAATGAGTGAGTTCGATAGTCTCGACAATGGATTTGTAATGCTAAAGGAGGACCAGCGTTATGGGTCACCTATTGCAACCCTCTTTTATGAATACTACGGCACGGTAGAACAATTGAAACAACGATTGAAACAAGATGAGGAGCAAATACAGTGTTTGGTCGCAATTGGGTTTACTGATGATGAAGTTCCTTTCGGGCAAACACAGCGCCCAGGTTTGAACGACTATGCAGACGGAGTGGATACTGTTGAATTCCTGTTGAGAAACTGATTGATTTTTCTACGTTTTCCTTCCGCTATTTCATGATAATTTATGACCTTTGAAGCTTGTTGGAAAAAGGCTGCTTTGCATTGGTTTTTTCCATTTTCTAAGAAGGATATCATCGGTGCTTTAACTGGCCTGAAGTATTCGCTCTGAACCAAAACTCGAAAAATGAAAAAGCATAATTTTAGCGCAGGACCTTGCATTCTGCCGCAGGAGGTAATGAAACAAGCCTCTGAAGCCGTTATCGAACTCAATGACATTGGATTATCGCTTATTGAGATTTCGCATCGTAGCAAGGATTTTGTCGACATCATGGAAAAGGCCAGGTCTCTTGCCCTGGAACTACTCGGACTGGAAGGTAAAGGATATCGAGCACTCTATCTACAGGGTGGCGCCAGCCTGGAATTCCTGATGGTGGCCTATAATCTGCTGGAGACCAAAGCGGGCTATGTAAATACGGGCACCTGGAGTGATAAGGCGATAAAGGAAGCCAAGCTGATGGGCGAAGTACTAGAGGTTGCCTCTTCCAAGGATAAGAATTACAACTATATCCCCAAAGGGTTTATGATCCCTAACGATCTGGATTATCTCCATCTGACCTCTAATAATACCATCTTCGGGACTCAGATTAAGGAATTCCCTAAAACCAAGGTCCCTCTTGTCTGTGATATGAGTTCCGATATATTTTCCCGCCAGATAGATTTTTCACAATTCGACCTCATATACGCCGGCGCACAGAAAAACATGGGGCCTGCCGGAACAACCCTGGTAGTGGTTAAGGAAGACATATTGGGTCAGGTAAGTCGGAAAGTGCCGGCAATGTTGAATTACCAGGTACATATCTCAAAGGACAGTATGTATAATACTCCTGCGGTTTTTCCGGTCTATGTATGTATGTTAACGCTACAATGGCTCAAGGATATGGGAGGTATTGCTGCAATCGAAGAGATCAATGAGAAAAAGGCCAACTTGCTCTATTCGGAAATTGATTTGAACCCACTTTTTAATGGTTTTGCCAAAACCGAAGATCGCTCTAATATGAATGCCACTTTTACGCTGGCCGATGAAAATCTAAAAGACACTTTCGACAGCATGTGGAAAGCGGCCGGGATCAATGGATTAAGCGGGCACCGTTCGGTAGGCGGGTACCGTGCTTCCATGTACAATGCGCTTCCCCTTGAGAGTGTTGGAATACTGGTCGATGTGATGAGCGATTTGGAACGCAATGCATAGAATAAGATAAATATTTTAATTTAAAAAAGATATAATATGAAGATCTTAGCCAATGACGGGATCTCCAATAAAGGAATCACCACTCTGCAGAACGCCGGATTCCTGGTAGAGACCACTAATGTGGCACAGGAGCAACTGGCGCAATACATAAACGAAAATAGTATTATAGGGTTGCTGGTACGAAGTGCTACGCAGGTAAGGAAGGAACTTATAGATGCCTGCCCGGAATTAAAACTTATCGGACGTGGTGGCGTAGGGATGGACAATATTGATGTGGAATATGCCCGCTCCAAGGGCTTGCACGTGATAAATACCCCGGCGGCTTCATCTGAGTCTGTAGCCGAATTGGTCTTTGCTCATTTATTTGGTTCAGTGCGATTTCTGCACGATGCCAACAGGAATATGCCACTGGAAGGCGACAGCAACTTTAAGAAGTTGAAAAAACTATATGCCAAAGGTACTGAGCTAAGGGGAAAAACCCTTGGCATCCTCGGCTTTGGTCGGATCGGCCAGGCTACAGCACGTATTGCCCTGGGGATTGGTATGAAAGTCCAATATCACGATCCATTTATAGACGAAGCACAAATCGACCTGAGTTTTTACGATGGGCAGAAGATAACTTTCGATTTTAAGAGCATTTCGAAGGAAGAACTGTTAAAATCTTCAGACCTGATTACCCTGCATGTTCCGGCCCAGGATCAATATGTTATCGGCAAAAAGGAATTCGACATTATGAAAGCGGGTGTTGGAATAATCAATGCTGCCCGAGGTGGCGTGGTAGATGAAAAGGCACTTGTAGAAATGCTCGAAAGCGGCAAAGTAGCTTTCGCCGGCCTCGATGTTTTTGAAACCGAACCCTCGCCTCAGATAAAAATTCTGATGCACCCAAAAGTATCCTTATCTCCCCATATTGGCGCCGCCACCGGGGAAGCCCAGGATCGTATTGGGGAAGAGCTGGCCAACCAGATCATTTCGCTTTTGAAATAACCTTCCTATTAATCTGTTTAACGACTGCCCCATTGGACGACGTAGTCTTCGAATAGTATACTGATTTTGCCTTGCCGTTCATCGGCCTGTAGGCTTTTCTGATCGATATCGGCATTTTTGGCTAAAAACCTTAGTGGGATCCTGATATCGGATACCGAGAGTATAACAACAACCTCGGATGGAAGGGCATTGGTTGGAGAATCATAAGAATACTCAACCGTAAATTCCCCATTTTTCCTGGTACTGATCTCCGATCTTACAAGGCGTATGGCTTTGGGATCAACCATCAAAGTAGCAATCGAAAAATCGGCCTTTGGGCTTTCAGGAATCACTCTGAATACCTCACAATCATGCCCCTGAATTTTTAGCTGACCAGTTCGAAGTGCGATATAGGGGTAGCGAAATAATTCCTCCAGGTTGAAATCCAGGCCTTTTTTAGGCACCATGATAAAAGATTCTGAGTCGATTTCCAGTTTTTTACCTTTTTCAAATCGTATTCGTGCTGTTTTGGCAGGCATATTCACATGCTCAATATCCACATTGAGATGAACAGTTGCTTCGAAGGAATCAAGAGAATCGAGTTTAGCCTGCAGAGATATTAGCAGGCTATCCTGTTTCTGCGCTGAAAGGCTGATACATAAAAAGGAAAAAATCAGAGTCCACCTCATGGCTTAATATCTCGTTTGTTAAAAATCCAGATGCCTGTCAGGGCAAAAAGAATAGTATACCCGAACAAAACAGCGTTCTTGATCCAAATTGTATTGAAGGGGATATCGTAATAGAAAAAATACTGCCAGCTATCGATCAGTTTCGGGAAAAAGTAGCTGTTCAAAACTGACCAACCAAAATCATATTTTAAAAGCATAGTGGTTACGATAAGAAAAAAGGCAGAAACGATCCAGGTAATGGTAGACTCGCGAAACAAGACTGCCAGGGTAAGCCCTGCAACAGCGTAGAACAGTGCAATAAAAATGCCTGATAGAAAAGCACCGAATAGTCGTCTAAGCGCTTCTCCTGATTCATAGAAGCTTAATCCATCGAGGAAAACAACCAGGTCGCCACCGCCAAAAAAAATATAGGCAGATATAAAAGTTGCCATCATAAGAATCCCAACCAGTAAGATTGTAAAAATAGCCGTTGCCAGATATTTACTGGTGATAAACTTCCATCTGGAGACAGGGTGCAATAACACTGCCTCCACAGTTCCATCTTTGTATTCCGTAGTTAGAAATCCAGACACTACGACCATCAAAATCAGGGGTATATGAAACCATAATGAGTTAAGAACCAGATATATAATGAGGTTGGCATTGAGCAGATCACCCTGGAATTCAAATGAATCCTGGATATTTTTAAGCATGATATCGAGAAACCCTCTTCCCTGGAAAAATGCACTGACCATAATAAAAGCCACAAGCACTAGCACAGCTGCTAATCCATAGAAAGTCATGCGCTGCTTCCTTATTTTAAAAAGTTCAACTGCCAATAGTTCTTTCATGGAAATTCTTTTTGCAATAACAATTCCAGGCTGGTTTGTGGTATACAGGCCGAAACGGAGCATCCTTCTTCTATGATATTACAGATCACTGCTTCAATACCTTCTTTTCCGGGTATAACCAATGCATTTCCCTCTGATATCTCAGCTCCCAACTGCTTCAACGTATTGGATTGAAAAAATAAATCACCATAGATGCGATAACTTATGGAAGCCATGTGAAACAAGTCGGTTGCATTACCCTGCCTTACGATCTCGCCCTGGTTAGCAATATACAGCTCATCACACAGATCGCCCAGATCATAAAGATTGTGTGAGGCGATCAAAACGGCTATGTTTTTTGTTCTGGCCAGTTCTCGAATCAGGTTTTGAAAAGATCGGTTTCCAAAAGGATCAAGTCCGGAAAAAGGTTCGTCGAGAATTATACATTCGGGATCATTCATAAGCGATACAGCTAACCCAAGTCGCTGTTTCATTCCTGTTGAATAATATTTCACCGGATCGTCCCTTAAAGCATCAAGTCCTACCAGTTCCATTAATTCTTTATAATGCTCAATTCTGAGATCTATTTTCTGGAGTCTTGCGAAAACCCTTAAATTATCTCTGGCCGATAAATAGCCATAAAGGGCCGGTTTATCAACAAAGCCACCCAAAGGCTTATTGCTGGTGGAGCAGACGGAAACAGTACCAGAATCGGGACGTATCAAATCAAAAATAATCCTGAAAAGTGTGGACTTTCCGGCGCCATTGGGGCCGATCAAACCATTGACTTTGCCTTTGTCACAACTTAGAGAGACCGATTTCAAGACCTGTCTCGAACCAAATGATTTGTTTATTTTATCGACATGAAGGATCATGAAAATCGCTCGAGTTGCAGTCTCCTGTAATCGATTTTAGAAACATAATTTTTTTCCAGGAAGGTCCGTTCCCAAAAAGCCTTTTTCACAAGAAAAAAAGGATCCCGAACCATAAAGTAAGGGATATAGTGGTACCACTTTACCCCATAGTCCTTGAAAAATCTGATAACCTCATTTTTCATTCCGAGTTCTTCAGCCGCGACAATTGCAGCTGAGCGCTGACACTTTGAATTCAGGTAAAGGGAGGCGATACGATAAGAAAATCCGTGAATGAAAAACAGATCTTTTACTCTCTTATAATCCTGGAATCTCGACCAGCCATCCATAATAACCAATCCTATATGCACAAAGGAGAACACAAAACAAAAAGCCCAGAAAACAATTGGTAGAATTGCTTCCGACTCTATAGCTCTTATTAATAAATACCAATAAATACATGATTCCAGAACAAAAAGCAAGAGAGACCAATGCAGAAGCTTTCCTACCCTCAGATATGACCTATAAAGCGGAGGTTGTTCGGGAAGATAGGGGATTTTCATGCCCAAATATAAGAATAATTGTTCCTCGGCTGCTCATTCAATGGACCTGGTCGGATCAACTAACCAAAACCCGATTAATATTGCCAACCATCCGGCAATTCTGTCCCTTTTTCTTTATCTTCCACCGGTAAACTATAAAAACACAACTATGTCAGGATTATTAGATTTATTAAACAGTCCGGCCGGCCGGCAGGTGATTAGCGGAGTGGCCAGTCAGACCGGTGAATCGGAAAACAAGACGGCCGACGTACTTAGTATGGCTATGCCGTTGCTGCTTGGAGCAATGAAGAAAAATGTTTCCACTCCGGGTGGTGCAGAAGGTCTCATGAGCGCACTTTCCTCAAAACACAATGGCGGTATACTGGATAATCTGGGCGGACTTTTCGGAGGGGGTGTAGACAACTCTGTTATGGAAGATGGAGCTGGAATTTTAGGCCATGTCTTTGGAAACAAACAAAGCACTGTTGAGATGGCATTGAGTCAGAAGGCAGGAGTAGACTCAAGTACGATAGCCAGTATCCTAAAAATTGCAGCGCCTATTGTAATGGGATATCTAGGACGCGAAACAGCGCAGAACAATGTAAAAGATGCTTCCGGTATGAATAATTTGCTAGGAGGCCTTTTAGGTGGCCAGCCATCACAGAACCAAAGCCTCATCACCACTCTTCTCGATGCTGATGGCGATGGAAGCATACTCGACGACGTTGCGGGAATGGTTATGGATGGTGGTAAAAAGAAAGGTGGAATAGGCGGTTTGCTGGGAGGATTGTTTGGCAAATAAAAAAGCCATCTAAACGGCTTAACACTATTTAACAATACCGTCTGCTTTCGCAGGCGGTTTTTTTGTATCTTATAAGATAAAAGCAGTCGTTATGAAATATTTTGTCCGCACCCTTATTACAGTCCTGATCACTTCTCTTGTTTTGTTATCCTGTGGTAGCTCAAAAAATCAGATCGACCTCAGCGAAGAAGAAAAAGCAGTATTTGAAAATGGTGATAAGGATACAGTTAAGATCGCAGATGCTGAAAGCAAATACGAAATCCTTATCATCGAACCTGGTTTCTATAACTGGTTAAACAGCATTGCGCGGCCAGAAGGATATTATTCTCAACATTTTCTTGAAAACCGGAATGAACTTCTAGTACTCGAATGGAACCGCAGAGCAATGCTTCCCACCCAATACGATCCTCAGCTCTATATGTGGCAGATAAACTACGATCCCTGGGTTGATTATGGTTATGATGTAAACTATAAACTCTACAATTATTTCGTCTACATACAAAGAAAGTATAATCAACGTTTGAGTCTCTTTGTGCCCAGAATTTAAACCCTATATTTGCTGCCGAATTAGCAATTATGGACAAATTGAAACAGCGTTGGGGAATTGAGTCCAATTTTCAGCTCATTATAATCTTTATAGTTTTTGCGATTACGGGATCGGCCTCTGTTTATGTCGCCAAGCCCTTTTTGGTATGGATCGGGATGAATAAAGCCAGCTTCCCGGAGGTATGGTGGGGCCAATGGATGTATTGGCTGCTTAGGATTCTGCTTATCTTTCCTATTTATCAGGTGCTGTTACTGGTATTTGGATGGCTTTTTGGGCAGTTTACATTTTTTTGGGGGTTCGAAAAGAAGATGCTGAGCAGAATGGGTATAAATTATTTTAGGGAAGATGAGTCCTGACCTATTTTTTGAGCTCTTCTAATTGCCCGATTTCGGTTCTTTTCAATAAAAAGGTATAAATCCACATCAGTGTAAAAGAGGGAAACCAATCCAATCCGGGCACCAATTCCTCTACAAAAGCAATGACCCCTGCTACCTGACCAATCCTTCCTTTGTACATACGGGTCATTAACCAGGCCGCAACAGGTGCCCATATCAGGTCGAAGAACTCACCAATTCCGGGCAGGATAAAAGAAGACATGCCTATGGCATCGAACAAAAGTCCCAGTATGAGATACTTTATTTTCTTTTCCTTCATATAGTTTTAGTTGTTCTTTTACCGGTTGATCAGTGTAAATCAGAACTTATCAGTTTTAGGAATTCGTTCCGAGTCTCAATAGTTTCGAACTGGCCTCTGAATCCGGAGGTTGTAGTGACCGAATTCTGTTTTTGTACACCGCGCATCATCATGCAAAGATGTGCCGCCTCGATGACCACCGCAACTCCCTTGGGTTGGATTGTAGTATTAATGCACTCCAGGATATCCTGTGTAAGTCGTTCCTGAACTTGCAACCTGCGCGCAAATACATCAACTATCCTGGGAATCTTGCTCAACCCAACAATATATTTGTCGGGGATGTAGGCAACATGGGCTTTTCCATAAAATGGCAGCAAATGGTGTTCACATAGCGAATAGACTTCGATATCTTTTATAAGCACCATTTCGTCATAATCCTCTGCAAACATGGCACTTTTAAGGATTTCCACAGCATCTTGTTTATATCCCTGGGTGAGGAACAACATAGCTTTGGCAGCTCTTTCAGGGGTTTTAACCAACCCTTCTCTATCTAAATCCTCACCGATCTCATCAATGATTTTAGAATATCTTTCTTTTACTTCATTGGTGATCTCTATATTGTATTCTTCCAGTTGCCGATATGGAGCCATAATATACTTTATCTTTAATATTGGCTTTAAAGGTAATGCATTCGGGCTAAAATCCGAATATTAAACCCAAGCAGTACTTATCATCAAACCTTAATTTGCCAGGGAATTGCCATTGTAGGTATTTTGCAGAATAAGGGGTAATGATTACTTTCACAGCCTAATAGCAGGGCGATGATCAAAGCGACCAATATTGAAAAATCATTTGGAAATCTCAGGGTACTGAAAGGGGTTGACCTTCACATCGATAAAGGGGAAATTGTATCGATAGTGGGTGCGTCTGGTGCTGGAAAAACAACATTGCTACAAATTCTAGGTACGCTTGATGTTCCATCTAATAAAAAGGAAAGCAGCCTTGAGATCAATGGAATAGCCGTTACCACTTTAAATGATAGGTCCTTAGCACGCTTTCGCAATCGGGAGGTAGGTTTTATTTTTCAGTTCCATCAATTGCTTCCCGAATTTTCAGCCCTGGAAAACGTATGTATTCCTGCTTTTATCAAAAAGACGGCACGAGAAAAAGCTGAATCCCGTGCTTTGGAATTGCTCAATTTTTTAGGCCTGAAAGACAGGCAACATCATCGCCCGAATGAACTGTCGGGTGGTGAGCAACAGCGAGTAGCTGTGGCCAGAGCGCTTATTAACAATCCTTCAATAGTACTGGCCGATGAACCCAGCGGTAATCTCGATTCGGAAAGTGCAGATAATTTACATAGGTTGTTCTTTCAATTAAGGGACCAATTTGGTCAGACCTTCGTTATTGTTACCCATAATGAAGAGTTAGCAGATATGGCCGATCGAAAACTTACAATGATAGACGGTCAAATTGTAGATGGAAACCTATAAGGATTTATTCCGATTCATCAGGAAACCGGTTTATGATCAGGTTGAACACCCGGATCTAAAAACCAGTTTATCACTGCTTGCGGCGTTACTGGCCCTGTCACTTTTACTTAGTTTTAGCATAGCAATATTGCTATCAGTCCTGGAAAACATCACCGAACTGGAGCTGGGAGAACATGCGATCGACCAACTGTTTGAACAATACAGTCCGGTTTTTATTCTTCTTGTAGTAGCTGTACTGGCACCGGTAATTGAAGAATTGATCTTTCGGGGACCATTATACCTTTTTAGGAAAAGTAACTATTTCGCCATCATCTTCTACTTAAGTACCTTTATTTTTGGGTTTTATCATATAACGAATTTCGAGCTCAGTCCGACTGTAATCTACTTCGCTCCTCTTCTTGTTTCCCCCCAATTATGTATAGGTTTTATTTTAGGCTATATCCGTGTAAAATTGGGCCTATTATGGGCTATATTGTTGCATTCTCTCTATAATATTGTCTTAGTAGGACCAGTTATTCTGGCTCGATATCTTGAAATTGCCATACCGTGAATGACAAAGAATTAAAGGATTTTCTGGAGGCAAAGGTCTATCAATATCACCAGCCTGAATTTTTAAAAGACGATCCTGTTTCCATACCTCACCGCTTTAGCAAAAAGGAAGATATCGAGATCTGTGGTTTTCTGACCGCTACCATCGCCTGGGGAAACAGAAAAAGCATCATAAAAAGCGCTAATCGGCTAATGGAACTCATGGAGTGGGAACCTTATAGATATGTTATGGCATATCACAAAGATCAGTCCGAAACCTTATCAGGTTTCGTGCATCGCACCTTTAATGATGAAGACTTAAATTACTTTTTCGGTGCACTTAAACATCTTTATACTGTCTACGGTGGACTCGAACCGATCTTTGCCCGGTATGAGTCGAAAAACAATCTTCAATCGGCCATTACGGCTTTTAAAGGTCACTTTTTTGAGCTGGATCACCCCGGGAGGAGCACAAAACACATCTCAGATCCCGGCAAGGGATCGGCAGCAAAACGCATCAATATGTTCCTTAGGTGGATGATCAGAAAAAATTCCGGAGGAGTTGATTTTGGAATATGGAAAAGTCTGGATCCTAAACAACTCTCCTGCCCTTTAGATGTTCACTCAGGAAGGGTGGCCAGAAAACTGGGATTATTAGAACGGAAACAGAACGATGCAAAAGCCGTAGTAGAGTTGGACAAAAAATTGCGTCAACTGGATCCTGAAGATCCGGTTAAATACGATTTTGCTTTGTTTGGCCTGGGGGTATTCGAAAAATTCTAATGGGCTTTAATATTGAGGCATCTATGCTATTCTTAATAGCATTGTGATAATTGAAATATTATTTGAATAAATATGAAAATTCAACATTATTTTGTTTAAAATATTAAATTTTTAATAATTATTCTGCTAAATCATTAAAGTATTTAAAATATATTTTGTAACTTATTTCTGTCTTTTCAAACAACCTTTTACTGACTAATGATACTGAACGTCTTAATATTGCAGACGTATGTATACGCGTTATTCCTTAGAGCAGAGAAAGGAATTCCTTGAGATGAATATTTCGGGGGAGTATCAGTATTGGGATCTTATAAAATACCCTAAGATTATAAGAAATCAGTGTTTAAAGGTACATGTTTACAAAATTCTCGTAGATCTTAGAGATATGGAAATCAGGCAGATGCCTGTCGTTGAACAATTCTTTATAGGGGAGCATATTGCCGAGGTATTCAAGGACCATATCAAAATTGCCATAGTTTGGAATGGGTTATATCATAGCAGATTCTTCCAATCGGTAGCCACCAACAGGGCGGCTCTTTTAAGGGTATTCAGATCTGAGAAAAATGCAGAGATCTGGTTGTTAAGAGACAAAGAAAACGAGCCCGTATTCGATAATTCGAATCATTAATTATAGATTTCAATCCTTGGCAAGGCCTAAGCCACCCAAGTCGAGGGGCACTTTTTTTCCTCCTTTTGCCACCGACTGATAGATCGCTTCCACGATAATCATATCCCTTTTCCCCATTTCCCCCGGAGCCCTGTTCGTTCTATTTTCCAGAATATGCAGTGCAAAATCATCCATCTGAAGTTTTTGCTGACTTTCCTGTGGAAATTCAATTTTACCTTTAGAAGTGGTTCCACTGAGGGGTATATATGTACTCGCGGGATCCAATTCGAACCATCCTCCTGTACAAGAAGCACGGAGTCGATTCGCCCTTATATTATGCGATGTCATAATATTAGCAATTACTCCCCCTTCAAATTCAAATTGGGCAGTAATGGTCTCATCGGTATCCTTAAAATATTCAGGACGCGTACTGAATTCCTGGGCAGAAACCGATATCGGGTTCTTTCCTGTACTATAAATCGTGCTTTGGATCGCATAAACGCCCATATTCATTAGTGCACCACCACCGGACAAGGCTTTATTAAGCCGCCACTGGTCAGGGTTTCCGGTAGATCTGTATGCAGCTTCAGCCATTACATAAAGGGGATCCCCAAAGGTATGCTCTCTTACAAATCGTTTAATTTCACGTGTATAGGGTTCAGAGTGTAAGCGGTATCCAATTCCAAGGCGGACCCGTGCCTCCTGGCAGGCATTGATTATGGCATCGCATTCCGCTACGCTGATAGCCATGGGTTTTTCGCAAATAACATGCTTCCCAGCCCTGGCAGCACGAATAGAGAAATCGGCATGCATAGAATTGGGCAATACCACATAAATAATGTCAATTTCACTATTGCTCGCAATAGAGTCGAAATTCTCATAATTATAGATGTTCTTCTCTGCCAGTCCGTACTGCGAAGCCCAGCGTTTTTCCTTTGCTGGGGTTCCGGTCACAATGCCCGCAAGATGGCAGTATTGGGTTTGTTCCAAGGCGGGTGCAAGCTGGTAGGTACTATAACTTCCCAAACCTACCAGGGCAACACCCAGCGACCTTTGCGCGTTCTTCTTGCTGTTCATTCCACAGGCCCAAGGCATACCCGAAGCAAGAGCAACACCTGCCATTCCACTCGATAATTGATTCGTAAAAGATCTTCTTGTTATTTTTTTCATTTCTCCCGACAAAATCAAACATTACATTAAAGATAACAAACAATCCGTTGTCAGCGTCTTCACTAATCCTGTGCTAAGTCTGAAATAAAATGTCCGGTTGATTTACAGAAATTCCTATTTTTAGGATTCAAACCAAAACCCTATGAAGCCAAATTCTTTACGAATATTACTTTTGCTTTCCTGCTGCATGGCAATAGCTACAACTGCTCAGGAGCGAAAACTGGTAATCGATACAGTTGTCCGAACTCAGCACAGTGTTACTGCAAATGGCGCCTCTTTCAATTATACTGCCCAAACAGGAACACAGCCCGTATGGGACGAGATGGGAAAACCGATTGCTTCACTTCATTATACCTACTACACAAGGAATGATATAAAAGATCGCGCCAACAGGCCATTATTGATCTCGTTTAACGGAGGGCCGGGATCCGGATCGGTTTGGATGCATTTGGCTTATACCGGTCCAAGAGTTCTCAAAATAGATGATGAGGGCTATCCGGTACAGCCTTATGGGGTAAGGCAAAATCCGTATTCGGTTCTCGATGTTACCGATATAGTATATGTAAACCCGGCCAATACAGGATATTCCCGTACCATTCCTGAAAAAGGCGAAGAAGTAGATCGCAGCAAATTTTTCGGGATCAATGCAGATACCAAATACCTGGCCGAATGGCTCAATACATTTGTTACAAGGAATAATCGTTGGCGTTCACCAAAGTATATCATCGGGGAAAGCTACGGTGGAACTCGAGTGATGGGTCTGTCTTTGGCCTTGCAGAATCAACAATGGATGTATCTCAACGGGGTGATTATGGTATCTCCTGCTGATTACAAGGTAATACGTGTAGGTGGCCCGGTGAGCAGCGCAATGAACCTGCCATATTATACCGCGGCGGCCTGGCATCAGAAAGCGCTACCACAAGCACTGCAGTCGAAGGACCTTTTGGAAATACTGCCCGAAGCTGAGGATTATACCATTAATAGCCTCATCCCGGCTATTGCCAAAGGTGGGTTTATCGGCGAAACGGAAAAGCAGGCAGTGGCCGAAAAAATGGCTTATTATTCAGGTCTTAGCACTAAAGATATACTGGACCATAACCTGGTGGTGCCAACCTCTTTCTTCTGGAAAGCATTGTTGCGCGATAAAGGCGGTTATACCGTTGGGCGTCTCGATAGTCGCTATCTGGGGATCGATAAGCAACTTGCGGGTGATGAACCAGATTACAACTCGGAAATCACCTCGTGGCTCCACAGCTTTACTCCGGCGATAAACTACTATTTGCAGGAAGAATTAAAATTCAAAACAGATGTCAAGTACAATATGTTTGGCCCGGTTCGTCCCTGGGACAATAAGGACGACAATACCAGAGACAACCTCAGGCAAGCTATGGCGCAGAATCCCTACCTCAACGTTTTGATACAAAGTGGTTATTACGATGGCGCCACCACTTATTTTAACGCGAAATACACCATGTGGCAAATCGATCCAAGCGGTCGGATGAAGGATCGATTTGAATTTAAAGGTTATCGCAGCGGACACATGATGTACCTCCGCAGGGAAGATTTAAAGAAAGCCAATGATGATATCCGTAGTTTTATTCAAAGAACACTTCCGGATGGCAAAAGTGCCAAATATTAGCAATCCCGATATAGAATGCTGATATTCAGTATACTGTATAGTATAACTAATGGCTAACTTACCTGCGTATTTCCTCCACAGTTCATAATAATATGCCCGGGAGATCGTTAAAGGGTTAGATATAATCTTACTATAACCCTATCCGTTATGATAAACAACAAAATTTACGGCATTTTAGCCGCTTTTCTATTGGTATTCTTTATCTCCTGTGAGAGCTCGGACGATCCCGGTTCCGATAACACGGCGATAGCAATACCATCATTTGAAACCATGGCGTACGACTTTGAGAGTTTTACAGCCGACCCGGGTTCTGCTCAGGGCATTAGTCAAAAAGCCGCCCCAAATGGCAATTGGGTCTTTTCCAGACTTGTTGTCGGAGTTTGGAACTCCGCATTATTCACAACACTTGCAGTTCCGGTTGCGTCTTTTCATGCCGCTATAAATCACGACCCTGAAGTTATCGGTGATCTTAAATGGCAATGGTCTTATTCCGTTGATGGCTTTACCAGTGAATATACAGCAAGGCTTACAGGTGAGATTTCAGGAGAGGAAGTCCTCTGGGAAATGTACATCACCAAAGAAGGTATTGAAGGTTTTGATGAATTTCTTTGGTTTACAGGAGTTTCTGCCCTTGATGGAAACTCAGGCCACTGGTTGCTGAACGAAGGTCCTGAACATCCAGATCCGATCCTCCGCATCGATTGGGAGCGGGAAGGAGAGGATATCGGAAGTATTCGATACACCTGGGTAAGAGAACTGGATGCCAATGAAAATGATGATCTGTTTAAAGACAGCTACTTGGAATATGGTTTACAGGAAGGTGATTACGATGCATATTTCGATGCGTATACTTATGATGAAAGCACTGAGGCCTTCGTCAGTATCCGGATAGAATGGAACAGAGCCGATTATTTTGGTCGAGTGCGGGCCCCTAGATATTTTGAGGATGAACTGTGGCATTGCTGGGATGGCATGGGAGATGATGTTGCCTGTGAATAATCAGGATAAATTAAATTAAAAAGCGAGCCCTGCAGTATTACTGCAGGGTTTTTTAATACCCTCTATAGAATACTAGAGCAGAACATTCACATTTTGTATCTTACCAGGCATAAATCCAACTGGCTCATGACTCATCGTCACCTTGCCCTAATAATATTGATTGTGAGTATCCTAAACAGTTCTGAAATACAGGCCCAGGATTGGGCTGCCCTGGACCATTTTGCCCAGGCTAATAAAGCGCTGAGTCCTGCTGATAAGGATGAAAACCGGGTAGTTTTCATGGGCAATTCTATAACCATTGGCTGGCTGGAGCATTATCCAGAATTTTTTGAAAACAAACCATATATAAACCGTGGCATTGGTGGTCAAACCACCCCACAGATGTTGATACGTTTTCGTCAGGATGTCGTGGCCTTAAATCCTAAAATAGTGGTGCTTTTGGCAGGCACCAATGATATTGCGGGAAATACCGGGCCGTCGACCCTAGAAATGATCATGGATAATATTAAATGCATGGTGGAGATAGCCATGTCGAACAACATTAAAGTTGTTTTGGCTTCAGTGCTTCCCGCTGCCGACTTTCCCTGGAATCCAAGTTGCGACCCCCATCTTAAAATACCAAGACTCAATAGAATGCTAAAAGATTACTCGGTAAAACAAAATTTAGTATACCTGGATTATTTCTCGGCTATGAAAGACGACAAGAATGGGATGAAAAAAGAGTTGGCGTATGACGGTGTTCATCCAAATGTAAAGGGATACCAAACAATGGCACCTTTAACCGAGGTAGCTATTAAGAAGGTTTTACAGCCTTAAGACAAATAGTATATGACCGGGAAAATCGTTTTTTTATTTGTTCTATTATCTTTCCAAATGAGCATCGCACATGATAACCAGCTCTTAAAAAGTCTGAAAAAGGATACGGAATTTCAACCAGGTGACAATGAAAAGGATTCACCACTTCGGATCGGTGTTATCGGGTTGGTACATACCCATGTGCACTGGATTCTGGGCAGAGAAGAACAGGGTGATATCGAGATCGTTGGTATTGTAGAACCCAACAGGACACTGGCTGAGGAGTACTCCCTAAGACATGGGTATTCTATGGATATTGTTTTTGATACCATGGAAGAGATGGTGGCCAAAACCCGGCCTCAGGCGGTAACCGCCTTTAATACTATTTACGGGCATCTCGAAGTGGTGCAGTATTGTGCGCCCCGTGGTATTCATGTGATGGTTGAAAAACCTCTGGCGGTAAGCTGGGAACATGCCGAGCAAATGATAAAGCTGGCAAACGAGCACAAGATCCATTTGCTCACCAATTATGAAACCTCATGGTATGGGAGTAATTATGAAGCCTACAGGCGAATTTACGAGGAAAAGGCAATTGGAGATATACGTAAAATTGTTTTCCATACCGGTCATCCCGGACCGGTTGAGATTGGATGTAATCCTGAGTTCCTGGAGTGGTTAACCGATCCAAAGTTAAATGGTGGAGGTGCTCTTACAGATTTTGGTTGTTATGGCGCAAATATTAGTACATGGTTGATGAAAGGTGTGGTGCCACTAACTGTTTCGTGTACGGTTCAACAACTTAAACCCCTGCTTTATCCGAAAGTGGAAGACGAGGCAACCATTATCCTCACCTACCCTAAGGCGCAGGTCATTATCCAGGCGTCATGGAATTGGCCTCATAATGTAAAAGACATGGAGGTTTATGGAAATAAAGGCTTTATAATCTGTAAAAATGGTACTGATATGATTCAGTTCAACGGCAAGACACAAGAACAACACGCTTTTGAAGCACCCGGATTGCCAAGTGGCCTGCACGATCCTTTTGCGCTGCTTCATCAGGTGGTATTAAAAGGGCATCAATTGCCAGAATATGATCTCTCAGGATGGCAGAACAATAAAATCGTGATGCAAATTTTACACGCCGCCAGGCACTCTGCCGAAACAGGTGAAACAATAATCTGGAATGATTTCTTTAAAGATGAATCCCCCTAATGATATTTTTTATAAATGGGCACTGATCGAATGCTTCTAAAAAATTCAACCTATTACTTTTTGCCTGGCGGCACTTATTGCTCAGACAATCCGGAAAACCAGAAAGGAAATGATTTCTTTGTGCGATATACACAAAGGGTTAATTTAAGAAAAAGTGGCTTCGCCGGCAGGGTTTATTCTGTTCTAAGCTGGACCACATACATGATTTTATTGATTGGTGGTAATGCCTATTCCCAGGGGCCTGGAAACACAAATCCTTTCCATTTATCAGCCGAGATCAACATTGGCAAGACCCAGGAAGCGAATACCGGTTTTCCGGAAACCAAGTTGCAAAAAAGTGCCTTTATAAGTATAGGGTGGCGACAACAGAAAAAAGATCGGGAATGGGCCAAAAGATTGAGAAATCCCAGAACCGGACTTACGTTCGGCTATACCGATTTTGGAAATAGTGAGAGCATCGGTTATGCTATAAGCCTCCTCCCCTATCTTGAGTTGTATCCATTTTCCAAAGACGCTCAACGCTGGCGATTAAAAACATCTCTTGGTATTTCTTATCTGAGCAAGGAATTCGATTCTATATCCAATCCATTTAACCGGGCGGTTAGCACGGACTACAAATGGGCTTTTAGGACATTACTGTACTATGATCTTTCTAAACGTAAAAAGACCAGCTGGAGGATAGGCCTGGGCTATACTCACAATTCAAATGGTCATACCCGGTTGCCCAATCAGGGCCTGAACTCCCTTGTGGCCAGTATAGAAGCAGAATTTATGAGCACCAAAGCCCTTCAGGAGTTTCAACCTTATATAAAAGATACGGCTGCAGTGAAAACCAAAGAACGGTACCTAACCATCAGGACGGGGATCGGCCAGAATGTTCTCTCTGAGTTCTATAACGACAAAAAGGAAGTGTACTCTTTCGCCTTCTCAACCGGTAAAATCATCAATTCAACTTTTAAACTGGGTATCGGTTTCTTTTATAGATTTTACGAACATTATTATGATTATATAGACCAGGGTGAAGAACTGGTGGAAGAATTCTATCCTTATTTTGCCGACAATCCATTTGTTTATGCCTCCAATTTTGGGGTGATGGCCGAAGGGGAATTACTTTTAGGTCATGTTGGCGCTGAGTTCGGTATAGGGCTCAACATATACAAGCCTGCTTATAAGATCGACTGGCAACTGAACGAAGGAGATATTATTTTCAGTGAAGGCGAACTGGTCAGGACACTCGGAGAACTCGATTCTTATTATGAGATCAAACGATCCATTCCAACAAGGCTTGGCCTGAGGTGGTATTTTATAAGCACACGTAAATCGCCCACTCACAATGTTTTTATAGGTGCCCATCTCAGCGCAAATTTTGGTCAGGCCGACTTTACAGAACTAAGCCTGGGATATGAATATCGTTTCAGAGGAAAGAAAAAATAGATCGATAATTACCATCTGACCCCAATGAGTTTAGATAAGATCAGCATCCTGATGCCATTTAAAAATACCGCGGAATTCCTTCCGGAATGCCTAGACTCAGTCCTTGAACAGAATTATATTAACTGGGAACTCCTGGCGGTTGATGATCACAGTTCAGATCAAAGCAGAGCCATATTGACTAGTTATGCAAAAGAGGATGAAAGAGTAACAGTGGTTGACAATGATGGCAGTGGAATTATTCCCGCCTTACGTACTGCTTATGCCATCAGCAATGGAAACCTGATCACGAGAATGGATTCTGATGACCTGATGGCAAAAACAAAGCTGGAACGCATGGCCAATAAGCTTGTTATGGCCAGACCAGGACATGTTGCCCTCGGACAAGTGAAGTATTTCTCCAGTACAGGGATCAGTGATGGATACGCACGGTATGAAAAATGGATCAATGACCTCACTGCAAATGGCAATAATTACAATGAGATCTACAAAGAATGTGTCATCCCCTCACCTTGCTGGATGGTATATCGCCAGGACCTTGATGCTGTTGGAGCATTTACCCCAAACCGCTATCCCGAGGATTATGATCTAACATTTAGGTTTTATCAATACCGCTTACGATGCATCCCCTGCAGTCAGGTATTGCACATGTGGCGCGATTACCCGACAAGAACTTCACGAACCAGTAAACATTATGCCCAAAACTACTTTCTTGATATCAAGGTCCATTATTTTCTAAAACTGGACAGAAATCTTCACAGACCCCTGGTGATATGGGGTGCCGGGGCCAAGGGTAAGACCATAGCCCAACTATTACTAAAAAATAATGTGGAGTTCCACTGGTTATGCGATAACCCAAAAAAGATCGGCAAGAAGATTTATGGTTGCGAACTGCTCCCTTTTACTTTTATGGAAACACTAAAAAATCCACAGAGCATTATCAGTGTAGCCAATACCGAGGCTCAAAAAGATATCAGGCATTATTTAAAAGGCCTTGGACTGGATTCTGCAGATTTCTTCTTCTTTTGCTAATACACTGTTCTAGTTCGGGAACCCTTAGACATTTAACTTTTAATTATCAGGATTAGACCTTCTAAGTTCGCCTTCTAAATTATTATATTTGTCAAATCAAAGTTGTGAATGCAGTTTAAATATCCGGAACTTCTTTGGGCCCTACTACTACTCCTTATCCCGGTCCTGGTTCATCTTTTTCAACTTCGAAAATTTAAAAAGACAGCATTTACCAATGTCAGCCTTCTTAAAAAAGTCAGAGCTCAAACACGCAAAAGTCGTGCTCTGAAAAAATGGTTGCTCCTTTTTAGCCGAATACTGCTCCTTGCGGCACTGATATTCGCTTTTGCCCAGCCCTTCTGGGCTTCTGAATCAGCTCTTATAGAAAAGGATACCGTTATTTACTTAGACGATTCTTTTAGTATGCAGGCCCGTTCAAAATCTTCAGATCTAATGCAGGCGGCGATTCAAGATCTGATCAGAGAGTTTCCCGCCAACCGTAATTTGAGCTTATTTACAAATGAGCGTACTTTTGCACAGGTAACCCTGGAGGGTATTCAAAATGAGCTACTGGGCCTTAAGCACACTTTCCGCCAATTAAGTTTTCAGGAAGTGCTTATAAAAGCTAATTCTTTGTTTCACTCCAGACCGGGAAGCAAAAAAGAACTTTGGATTATTTCGGATTTCCAAGAATCTATGTACCAACTCAGGGATTCAATACCCGATACCGATGTCCATTTGGTACATCTGCTACCCCAACCTATTTCCAATACCAGTATCGATTCGGTATACATAAGTACTACCACACCAACCCAACTGGAATTAAAGGCTCTATTAAGCAGCAGTGGCGAATCGGAAAGTACTCCCATATCTATCTGGAATAAAGATCAGCTTATCGCCAAAACAGCAGCTAAATTTCTTGAAAACGGTAAGTCTGAAGTTGATTTTAGCCTTCCCAAGGATGCCGTAATTGATGGTAAAATACAACTCAATGATGGTGGACTTGCATATGACAATCAATTGTATTTCAATATCAACTCAAAAAAGAAAATAAAGATCCTGGTCGTGGGAGATATCTCCGCCGGGTTTCTCAGACGGATATTTACTGACAAAGAATCTGAACTAACCATCTATACCCTCAACAATCTCAACTATACCTCTATTGATCAACAGAACCTTATTGTCCTGAATCAACTAGTGCGCATACCCAATTCATTGCAAAACGCCCTGGCATCTTTTAAGGATAATGGAGGTAGCCTTGTAGTTATACCCAGTGACGCGGCAGACATGGAGAGCTACAACAGCTTACTCGGAGATAAGTTAGGAACATATTATTCCGAATTCATAGATACAGAACAGATGATTACTTCAATATCATTCGATCATCCACTCTATAAAGATGTTTTTGAAAAATCGGTTAGCAACTTCCAATACCCCAGAGTCTCCGGCTATTATAAAATGAGAAGCCGGGCACCCTCTATTCTGAGATATCAAAATGGGGATCCGTTTTTATCTGGTGGTGAAGGGTTGTACTTCTTTTCGGCACCTTTAGACCCAAATAATTCCAATTTCAGGAATTCACCACTTGTCGTTCCAAGTTTTTATAATATAGGCACTTTTAGCTTGAATCTTCCGTCACTTTATCATGCTTTGAGTTCAAGTACCCATATAGATATTCCAAAATCGCTGAAGAACGATGAAATAGCGAGGGTTGTTAAAGAAGATTACGAATTTATCCCACTGCAGCAGTCATATTCGAATAGAACCACACTCAATTTCGAAGAGTATCCATTGGAGGATGGCATTTTTGATATTGTTATACAAGACTCAACAATAAGCAAGATCAGTTTTAACTACCCAAGGGCCGAGAGCGATTTATCCTATGCCGATCTATCCAATGCGCCAGTTACCAGTATTAACGAGAATATTCCAGAGCTAGTTTCCAATATAGAAGACAAAAATAAACTGCAAGAGCTTTGGCAATGGTTTATTATTTTAGCATTGCTGTTTTTGCTATCAGAGGTTCTTATACAAAAATTCGTTAAATGAACGTACTCATAAAATCTGCCGTTGTGGTAGATCATACCAATAAAAAGCTCGATCAGAAGAAAAGGGATATTCTTATCAAGGGTGGAAAGATCGAGAAAATTGCGGCCAGTATTGAGAATGTAAGAGGAATCAAAATAGTAGAACAGCCTAATTTACATGTATCCGTTGGTTGGTTCGACAGTAGCGTGAGTTTTGGTGAACCCGGGTATGAGGAACGGGAAACAATAGCCAACGGATTGGCAGTTGCTGCATCGAGCGGATTTACCGATATCGTGTTGAATTCCAATACCTATCCGGTACCCGACAGTAGTGGTGATATCGCCTTTCTGACCAATCGTTTTGAGGAAGGCCCTAGCCGTTTATACCCCCTTGGTGCTTTAACTATAAAGAGCGAAGGTAAAGAACTGGCGGAGCTCTACGACATGAAAAACACCGGTGCCGTAGGTTTTTACGATTTTAAAAAGCCTATGGAGAATGCAAATTTGCTTAAACTGGCCTTACAATACAGTCAGGTTTTTAATGGACTGATCTTATCATTTCCCATGGATCTTCAGATCGCAGGAGTTGGGATCGTTAATGAGGGTAAAATATCCACTGCTTTAGGATTGAAAGGAATTCCTGCACTGGCCGAAGAGCTGCAGATCGCAAGAGACCTTTTTATACTGGAATATACGGGAGGTTCGCTTCACATTCCTACCATATCAACTGCCAGATCGGTCCAACTCATCGCAGAGGCGAAGAAAAAAGGACTCGATGTGAGCTGCAGCACGGCTATACACAACCTGTGGTTTACCGATGAAATACTGGAGGGGTTTGAAAGTAATACGAAAGTAATGCCACCCTTGCGAAATCATAAAGACCTGAAATCCTTAAGACGTGCTTTAAAAGACGGTATTATCGATTTTGTTACATCAGATCATACCCCATTGGATATAGAATTAAAGCGGGTCGAATTCGACAACGCTGCTTATGGCAGTATAGGACTGGAAACGGCTTTTGGGATTTTGAACCAGATTTATGATACCCCCACCACCATTGAGATCCTCACCAGGGGACGCCATCGGTTTGGGGTTCCTGAAACAGCAATATCGGAAGGTAAAACTGCAAATATTACCTTCTTCGATCCTGAGATTACAGCTGCCCCTGGCATGAAGGATATAAAATCTACTTCCAAAAATAGCATCTTCCTCAATGAAATGCTGAAAGGAAAAATATATGGCGTATATGCTCATGGACATCTCAAATTAAATGATTAAACAAACCATGACAGGCAAAACAGAAGGTAAATCGACCGCTATTATTGCATATCTCACCATGGTAGGTGCGTTAATCGCTATTACCATGAACCTTGAACCTAAACATGATTTTGCACGTTTCCATACCCGTCAGGCTTTTGGTCTTCATCTTGTATTTTTAGGGTGTGCGATCTTCCTGAGTGTATCCTTCAATGAATATGCCTGGTACGGATTATATATTTTTTACATCGTACTGTGGTTCTATGGATTTATAAGTGCACTTAATAACACCAAAAAACCGGTGCCCTTGCTGGGTGAATATTTTCAAAAATGGTTTACTTTTATCCAGTGATTGCGCAATTGGTTTTTATCCTGCTGTGATTCATATTAGGATGGGACCTGATAATACAGAGTATCTCGACTCAAAACCAAGACCTGCTTAACGAATTACGACCAACCTTATGGATACCAAAGACTTATCGCTTTATCACCTGATACGACCTCCTGCCCTAGGTCAGCAGAAACCACCGGTCTTATTTCTGTTTCACGGTTATGGAAGCGACGAGCAAGACCTGTTCTCCTTTGCCTCAGAATTACCTGATGATTTATTTATTATTTCCGTTCGAGCACCATTTGCCCTGCAACCATTCGGATATTGCTGGTATAGAATAAACTTCGGGGCCAATTTTGGTAAATGGAGTGATGTTGATCAGGCCGGGAAATCCCGGGATTTGATCCTTAATTTTATTGATGAGGCTATTAAGGCATATGATCTGGACCCGGAACGGGTAAGTCTGCTCGGCTTCAGTCAGGGTACCGTTTTGAGTTATGCAGTAGCTTTGTCCTGCCCGGAAAAAATCACTAATGTGGTAGCACTTAGTGGTTATATCGATGAAAATTTACTGATGGAGGACTATGTGAAAAAAGATCATGACCATCTGCATATCTATAGCTCCCATGGGCAGGTAGATCAGGTTATCCCTCCCTCCTGGGCTCAAAAGATCCCAGAATTTCTCGAAAACTTAGGGATTGACTTTATCTATCAGGAATTTCCAACAGGTCATGGAGTTTCTCCTCAAAACTTTTATTCCTTCAATAAATGGCTGGAGGAACACTCTTAATTACTCCTGGTATACAAAAGATGGTCCATAAGCGTGAAATCAACGGCCAGATCATCTTTTAGTTCATACCTGATCAGGAGTTCTCCCCAAAATTTACCATCGGAAAAATCTGCAATTAGCCAGCGGTGATTGAGCAATTTTATTTTATTGATCTTGAAATAATTCTCCATACCCTCATAGGGCACAAGAGGATTGTCACCTTTTTTCTCATTGGTTTCCAGTAGTTTGTCGCTAATATACCGGGAGGGATCAGACAGATCAAGATGATCGTAATACGCCAGGGCATCATCGTTATTCTCAAGCGAAAAATACTGCATATCAAGATTATTTAGCCTGACTTCCTGTAGTGTATCCTGAATTTTATCGATTCTCGATTCGAGCCCGACAAGCTTTGCCTGGCTATTTTTCTGAAAATTGTTCCCACTAACCGCCAGGTAAAGAGCGATAAGTGCCGAAAAGATAAATAGGTATAAGTAAATATTTCGTTTCATGGGATTTTAATTGATTTGAAGACTTAAACCGATTATTGGATAATTTAGTATTGATAGACAGTGGTATTGCCACATCTGATCCAATGTCTTGGTCCGTCAGGCTACTGAGACTACCAGATTATCATAGGCCAAATGTACGTTTTTCGGAAGACTCTTTTCCACCGCTTCATGGTATCCCAGATAATGACTTATATGTGTGAGATAGGTTATTTCAGGGTTCACTTTTTCAATGAATTCCAGCGCTTCTTCCAGATTAAAATGAGAATGATGTGGATCTACTCTCAAAGCATTGATAGTTAATATTTTAATTCCTTTTATCTTATCTATCTCTTTATTAGTAATTGTCTTTACATCAGTCAGATAAACAAAGTTTTCTATTCTATAACCGAATACTTGCAGCCGATTGTGATAGGCCTCAACCGGTATCGCCTTTTTATCTCCCAATGTGAAGGATTCATCGTTGAATACTTCATTGACCTGCACTGCTGGTGCGCCAGGATACCGATTATTGTCAGCAAAAATATAGTCGAATCTTCTTTTAAGGTTATCAATAACCCGTTTGTGAGCATAGATGGGGATATCACCCTGCCGGAAAAAATAAGGTCTTATATCATCTATTCCTGCGGTATGATCGGAATGTTCGTGAGTGAATAGTATGCCATCTAAGCGATCTACAGAATGGGCAAGCATTTGCTGGCGGAAATCGGGTCCGCAATCTATCACATAGTTATAATCTTTCCAGGAAATCAGTACAGATACTCGAAGTCTTTTATCCCTGGGATCGCTGCTATGACACACCGGATGGCTGCTCCCGATCACAGGGATACCCTGAGATGTACCGGTACCCAAAAATGTAATTTTCAACCCCTCATCTATTTAAATCAAATTTATAACTTATTTATTTAATAGATTTCTTAATAATCTTAACTTTGTGCCTACAAGTAGCTAATTAATGGCCTCTGTACTCAACAAGGAATCTGCATTTGAGAATATCCCTTCCCTAAAGGCTAAAGCCCTCAGGATAAATCTGAACCCAGATATTTATGGAACTTTTGCCGAAATAGGCGCTGGGCAGGAAACGGCACGGCACTTTTTTCGATCAGGGGGTGCCTCGGGAACGATAGCCAAGGCTATGAGTGCTTACGACAAATCTTTTAGTGATGCCGTTTACGGACCTGAAGTAGGCAATCGTTATGTAACTCAAAGTCGGCTAAAGCGGATGCTGGAGCATGAGATGAACCTGATGGTTCAACGTATTGACAGGAAGGAACATCCAGACCGACTTTTCTTCACCTATGCCAATACCGTTGCCACAATTGATTTTTCGAAGCGTTATAAAGGTCATGGATGGGTAGGAATCCGATTCCAGTTAGATCCTCAGCAGGAGGAGTTCGACGAGATCATCCTCCACGTGCGTTTTAAACAGAACGAAGCCAGACTTCAACAGGAAACACTTGGAATTGTTGGGGTGAACCTGTTATATGGCGCTTTCTATAAATACAACAAACCACGAAAACTTCTGAAATATCTGTACGATCATATAGATCGGGATACCATCGAGGTAGATATGGTTAATTTCTCAGGGCCTAATTTCAAGGATGTAGATAACCGCCTTATGAGCCTGCAGCTCATCAGGAACGATATGACCGATGCCGTAATGTTTGGGCCTGATGGCAACAACCTCCTTCCTGCAGCTGCACTCTATAAAAAGAATATTCTGGCACTTAGGGGAAGTTTCAGGCCGGTGACCAAGGTAAATATGGACATGCTTGAGAAATCCTATGAGATCTTCATCAGAGACCCCAGCGTAGATGAAGATAACGCCATGGTGATTTTTGAGATTACTCTGGCAAACCTCAGGGCCTCCGGAGAAATAGATGAAAGGGATTTTATGGCCCGGGCTGAACTACTATGTAGTCTTGGGCATACCGTAATGATCTCCAAATTCCAGGAGTATTTTAAACTGGTTGAATATTTTAACAATTACACCAAGGCCAAAATCGCCCTGACCATGGGTGTCAACAACCTGGTAGATGTTTTTGATGAAAAATATTACCGCCATCTGAGTGGTGGTATTCTCGAAGCCTTTGGCAAGCTCTTTTTTAAAGACCTTATTGTCTATCTCTATCCCATGAAGAATACCGAAACCGGCCAGGTGATGACCAGCAATAATATTAAAGTTCATCCTAGAATGAAAGAACTCTACAAGTTCTTTAAGTATAATGGCAAGGTGATGGATATTATTGATTACGATCCGGAGATCATGCATATTTTTTCACGGGATGTTTTGAAAAAGATACAAAATGGCGAAAACGGATGGGAGGAAATGCTGCCTGAAGGAATCGCTGAAATAATCATGGAAGATAACCTTTTCACCAGTAAGGAGGAAAAGGTGCAAAAACAGCAATTATCTTCCTGAACACTTAAAATCTATTAAAAAGCCCATTCATTCCGAATGGGCTTTTTTATTTCCATCAGAGGATCTGAGCGGCGTGGTCTTTAGTTTTTACCTTGTCTATAACAGTTGTTATTACGCCCTTCTCATCTATAATAAACGTTTTTCTATGGATACCATCGTATTCCCTGCCCATAAATTTCTTCGGTCCCCAGACCCCGAAGCCATCGATCAGCTGACGGTCTTCATCTGCAATAAGGGCGAAAGGAAATTCGTATTTGTTTTTAAAATTAGCTTGTCTTTTTTCAGAATCCGCACTAACACCCAGAAGTTCATATCCGGCTTGTTGGAGCTCCGAATAGTGATCTCTTAGATTGCATGCTTCTGCAGTACAGCCCGGGGTACTGGCTTTTGGGTAGAAAAATACTACCAATTTTTTTCCTTCAAAATCGGATAAGCTTACCGTATTCCCATCCTGATCTTTAGCGCTGAAATTCGGTGCCTTGTCCCCTTCTTTTAATGTTTTCATAGTCAATTTTTAGTTAAATTCGCGTTCAATTTTGTTCAAAAATAACAAAATGACCAAAGCCGAAAAAGCAAAATTTATCATTGATACCCTGGAAGAACTTTATCCCGAGGTTCCCATTCCACTTGAGCATCAAGACCCCTATACATTATTGATTGCCGTTCTGTTATCGGCCCAGAGTACGGATGTAAGGGTGAATCAGATCACGCCATTACTCTTTCAAAAGGCAGAAACGCCATTTGAAATGGTTAAGCTCAGCGTAGAGCAGATCCGGGAAATCATTAAACCCGTTGGATTATCCCCATCAAAATCTAAAGCTATTTGGGGTCTATCGCAGATACTCATCGATAAATACCGGGGAGTAGTGCCTCAGGAATTGGACTTGCTGGAAGAATTGCCCGGGGTAGGACATAAAACAGCAAGTGTTGTTGTTTCCCAGGCCTTTGGCATTCCTGCATTTCCGGTAGATACTCATATACACCGTCTTATGTATCGATGGGGTCTAAGCAATGGTAAAAATGTGGTGCAAACCGAGAAAGACGCCAGGAGATTGTTTCCTATGGAGCACTGGAATAAACTGCATCTGCAGATTATCTGGTACGGCCGACAGTATAGTCAGGCCAGAGGTTGGAATTTAGAACGGGATATTATTACAAAAACTGTGGGTAGAAAGACGGTTATTCGGGAGTATTACAAAAAAAAGACCCGCTAAAAGCGGGTCTGTAATTTTCTTAGTTCAAATTTGTTTCAAATTTGAGATCCCCATAATTTACGCAGTGAAAAGATCTTGAAAAATCCATTAGAAACTTAATCGTTTCAGGCCTAGCCTTAAGAGATCTTCGAACACTTTTTTCTTTAGAGTAAATTTTTTCCATATGATTATAGTATCGTTATGTTAAGATAACGTCACTAATATGGAAATATTGCTTGGTTATTTGAACGAATTAAGAATTCGTCAATACTATTTTGTGTTTGTTAATGATCTTCCTAAGGTTGATCAATGCATAACGCATTCTCCCAAGTGCTGTATTGATACTTACACCGGTATTTTCTGAGATTTCTTTAAAGCTCATATCACGATAAATTCTCATCAGAAGAACCTCTTTCTGATCGTCTGGTAATTCATCGATCAACAATCCAAGATCACTATCGATTTGTTCTTTGATCAGTTGCTTTTCAACATTTAGCTTATCGTCACCAATTACCGAGAAAATATTGAAATCGTCATTGCCTTCAAATTTAGGCATGCGCTTGTTTCTGCGAAAGTGATCGATAATAAGGTTATGAGCGATACGCATTACCCAGGGTAGAAATTTACCCTCTTCGCTATAGCGTCCTCTCTTTAAGGTCTTGATGACCTTTATAAAGGTATCTTGAAAAATATCTTCTGTGATATCGCGATCCAGTACTTTGGAATAAATAAAACTGGTGATACGCTGATTGTGTTTTTTAATGAGGATTTCAAGGGCAGCCTCGTCTCCACTAATATAGTCCCTTACAAGTATTGAATCATCTAATTGCGCTTCCATATAAAAAGTATTTTTCGGTTAATTGCTGCTCTTGTCTGAAAAAGAGCAACTTCATTAGAGTTGGTTGTTTATTAATTTCCTCTGAGTCATGGAATAAAAGTAGATAAATAGGCTACTGCCAAAAAAACTATGTTGTGTAACCCCCGATTTATGATGTAAAAGACCATTTTTGGCATTTTTGATACAATAAATCGGTCTATTTGCAGTTGGGCGGCTTAATGCTGGCATTAATGAGATCTGGTTGCCATAGACCAGCCTAAAAACAAAAAATCCCTCTGATTCGGGAATCAGAGGGATCGTTGTTATTGTGTTGAAACTATATTAGATATGTAACCTAATTAAGATTATTCTCAAAGGTAAACTCCTTATGTTTTACAATATTCAGCGATTCCGAGTACTTTAAAAGGAATGATACTCTTGCAGGACCTGTTTTTACCAGTTTACAGCAATCTTCAAAATTAGGGTAGCTTTGCTCCATAATGCTTGTTATTACCATAAAATAACGACAGGAGAAGTAAAACCAATAGGATTAATCGATCTAAAACCTATTAATTCGTCAAAACAATATTGTTCTTTTCGATGATTTTACGCAGGTTGATCAGTGCATATCGCATCCGACCCAGGGCTGTGTTAATACTAACACCAGTATTTTCAGAAATTTCCTTAAAACTCATATCCCTGTAAATCCTCATCATCAGCACCTCTTTCTGATCGTCGGGCAACTCTTCGATTAGCATGCTCAGGTCACTATCGATCTGATCTTTTATCAATTGCTTTTCAGCATTGAGCTTATCGTCGCCCAGAACAGAAAAAATATTGAAATCTTCTGAACCTTCGAACCTGGGCATTCTTTTGTTTCTTCGGAAATGATCTATAATAAGGTTATGGGCAATTCTCATAACCCAGGGCAAAAACTTACCCTCTTCACTATAATTTCCTTTTTTAAGGGTCTTGATGACCTTGATAAAGGTATCCTGAAAAATATCCTCGGTGATATCTCTGCTTAAAACTTTGGAATAAATAAAACTGCTAAGGCGCTGATTATGTTTCAGTATAAGCTTTTCAAGTGCCGATTCGTCACCGCTGATATAATCTCTTACTAGAATAGAATCTTCGATCTGTAGTTCCATACACATTACTTTTTTGGTTTAATAAGGGGCCCTATTCAAGAAGCAGGGACTTCAGTTATTAGGTTAAATCACAAAAAAGTAATTGTCGTTGTATAGGCGATCTTTTAAGAATTATTATGCTTCAAATATAGAAAAAATATAAGTTGATAAAAAAACAATGTTGTGATCTTACGGTTTTTAGAGGTAAAATAACACTTATTAGTTATTGAAAAGGTCATGTTGTATCTTTGCAAATTCCATGAAAAGCCCGATTTCCATCTCCGACGCAGACCCCAAAAACAATATCATCATCAAAGGTGCTAAGCTGCACAATTTGAAGAACATAGACGTTGTTATCCCACGAAATAAACTGGTGGTAATCACTGGTTTATCGGGTTCAGGAAAGTCCACTTTGGCCTTCGACACGCTTTACGCCGAAGGCCAAAGACGCTATGTTGAAAGTTTATCATCTTATGCCCGGCAATTTTTAGGGAAATTGGACAAACCCAAGGTCGATTTTATAAAAGGCATCGCCCCGGCCATAGCGATAGAGCAAAAAGTTAACTCTACCAATCCTCGGTCAACAGTAGGAACTTCTACCGAGATTTATGACTATTTAAAACTCTTGTACGCGCGTATCGGTAATACTTTTTCACCCATTTCCGGAAATCCGGTAAAAAAGCATACCACGTCGGATGTTGTGAATCACTTAAAAGGATTTAGCGAGGGTACGCGGCTCTTATTACTGGCACCTATAGTAGTAACAGAGGACAGGGATCCTCAGAAATTACTTCGGGTTTTATCCAAACAGGGCTATGCCCGTATAAAAGTAGATGATACAATTCATCGGTTAGATGATCCTTTACCCGGGCTCGGCAGGGAATTTTTCCTGGTCGTAGACCGTATTGTGATGAAAGATGATGAGGATTTTTTCTTTCGACTTGCCAATGCGATCGACACCGCTTTTTTTGAAGGAAAAGGAGAATGTATTATCGAAGAAGTGGAAAATAGCAACCAGCACAGTTTTAGCACTAAGTTCGAACTCGATGGCCTTAGCTTCCCCGACCCTAACGTCCACCTTTTTAGTTTTAACAACCCCTATGGAGCCTGTCCTAAATGTGAAGGCTATGGCGATGTCATCGGTATCGACCACAGACTAGTGGTACCCAATACGGGTTTATCGGTATATGAAAATGCCATCTTCCCATGGCGAGGCGAAAGTATGAGCTGGTACCGCGACCAGTTGGTAAACAATGCCTATAAGTTCGATTTTCCTGTACATAAACCCTGGTTTAAGCTCAGTGAAGAAGAAAAAGAGCTGGTGTGGTCAGGAAATGAATTTTTTATTGGGATCACTGCCTTTTTTAAAAAACTTGAAGAAAAGAGCTATAAAATACAGAATCGGGTTATGCTCTCGAGGTACAGGGGCAAAACTCGTTGTAATACTTGTGACGGACGTAGGCTGAGAAAAGAGACCAATTACATTAAAGTAGGAGGACGTTCTATTTCCGACCTTGTAGAGCTTCCAATCGATAAGCTTATCGCATTTTTTGATGAGCTGGAATTGAAGGTACACGACACAAAGATCGCTGCGCGACTCCTCAAGGAGATCACAACCAGGCTTGGATTCCTAAACAAGGTAGGATTGAACTACCTCACTCTGAACAGGAAATCTAATAGTCTTTCCGGTGGCGAAAGTCAGCGTATCAACCTGGCCACATCTTTGGGGAGTAGCCTGGTAGGCTCTATGTATATTCTAGATGAACCCAGCATTGGCCTGCATCCCAGGGATACCGAAAGCCTTATTGACGTACTCAAATCGCTCCGAGACCTGGGGAATACGGTTATTGTTGTAGAACATGATGAAGACATTATGCGCGCTGCCGATGAAGTGATCGATATCGGCCCTGAGGCTGGCACCCATGGTGGTGAAGTAGTGGCTCATGGCAATATTGATATCATATTGAGATCTTCTTCGCTAACGGCCAGCTATCTCAATGGAGAACTCAATATCATAATTCCGAAATCGCGGCGTACATCAAAAAATTTCATCTCTATAAAAGGTGCGAGGGAAAATAACCTCAAAGATATCGATGTGGTTTTTCCTCTAAATATGCTTACTGTGGTTACCGGTGTCTCGGGCAGTGGAAAAAGTACCCTGGTTAGAAAATTGCTGTACCCGATCGTTCAAAAAGAAATAGGGGGCTATGGCGAGCGCGCTGGTCAGTATACTACATTCGAAGGAAAATTCCAGGCGATTAAAAATGTTGAATTCGTTGATCAAAATCCTATCGGCCGTTCTTCCAGATCTAACCCTGTAACCTATATAAAAGCTTATGATGACATCCGAAACTTATATGCATCGCAACGATTGAGTAAAATAAGGGGCTATAAGGCCAAACACTTTTCATTCAACGTAGATGGCGGACGTTGTGAGAAATGCAAAGGTGAGGGTGAAATTACGGTTGAGATGCAGTTTATGGCAGACGTTCATCTGGAATGTGATACCTGCAAGGGCAGGCGATTTAAAAAAGAAGTCCTGGAAGTACAGTTCGAAGAAGCCAATATAGACGACGTGCTCAATATGACCATCGACAATGCGGTGGAATTCTTCGAAAAGTTTAACCAGAAACGGATTGTGGGTAAATTAAAAGCTCTTCAGGATGTAGGTCTGGGTTATGTTACCTTAGGGCAGTCGTCCTCTACCCTCTCCGGTGGTGAAGCACAGCGGATAAAACTAGCCTCCTTTTTACTCAAAGGGAACGACAAGGATAAAACACTCTTTATTTTTGACGAACCTACCACAGGCTTACATTTTCACGATATCAATAAATTGCTCACTTCCTTCAATGCACTGATCTCAAGAGGACATTCTATAATCGTTATAGAGCATAATATCGAGTTGATCAAATGCGCTGATTATATTATTGACCTCGGCCCTGGTGGTGGAGAAAAAGGCGGACAGCTTGTGGCATCGGGGACACCAGAAGAATTGCTGGAATCTGAATTATCCCATACCGCCAGATATCTTAGAGAAAAGCTCAATTGAGATCTCTAGTTCCTTTCTTCATCCAATCCGTGCATTAAGCCTTCCATTTCATATAATTGTTTTATAGTATTAATAATCAGAGGGTTACATTTTTGTAACAATTTGTGGCACGCTAATTGAAATGCTATTGTTGGATGTAAATAGTTACGTCTGGAACTAAAAACAAAATGTCATGAAAAGGATATTATTTTATACCGCTATACTCCTGCTGGGCATCACATACGTCCAGGCAGAAGTTGGAAAGGACAACACAGCAACATATTTTACCAACTATGGGAAATCCTTCATTTTTAATGAGAACGGAATTACGTTTTCAGTATATCCTGATGGTGAATTTGACTTTTACATCAATGATCGCATCAATGTGGGTGCTTATGTGAGTACTGGTGCTGCCAGTTTCACATTCAACTCGGGCTACAACTACAACTCGTTTGTTCAGTACGATGATTACGGTGCCGTGGTTCAGGTCGAGAATGTACCTATATACTACGATTACTACGGTCGTGTAAGCCAGATTGGTAATGTCAATGTATGGTATCGCAACAATCGGGTAAGGCGTATTGGAGGTCTAAATGTATACTATAACAACAGAGGGTATTATGACTATTGTACTGGCTATGTCAATATATATAACAGGCATTTTGTTTACAGACCCTATCATCGATACTTTGTAAGGCCTGTAGTGGGATACTGTCAGGTATGGACTACTCCTTACCGCAGGTATTACAACCCTCTTCGATATACCTATTATGGTCCATATTATCACAATTACAGAAGATCATATGCCAGAGTAGGAAGGCCTTACAATCATTATGATAGGGGTAACCACAGGTCTCGTATTTACAGGAACGATAGAAGAGTTGCGGTAAGAAAAAATAATAAAAGAAATGAATACGGACATACCCGGGGAGCAGTTCGATATGCTAACAATCAGAGGACAGGCAGAACTAATACTGTGAGTAATAGCAGTACTGCAAGGACTTCCAATGGTAATAGGAGTAGCATTAGTCGCACCAGTACGGTGAGAAACTCAGACCAGGGCAGGAATGGTGTACGCAGATCAACAGCATCTCGTGAGAGCTCTCAAACTCGAGGCATCTCTAAAACGGTACAGCGAAGCGACCTGTCTCCAAAAACGAGACAAGTAGTCAAGGCTAATAGAGGCGAGGGCATGAAGAGACAGGTAACATCCAGAAGTTCGCGTTCAATTGTAAAGCGAAGTGATGCAGCTCCTAAGTCGAGAAATAGTGTCAATAGAAGTCGGGGTGATAATCCTAAGAGACAGATAACATCTAGAAGCTCAAGGACTGTTGTGAAACGCAGCTCTAAGCCAGATGGTAAAAGAACTTTTGAAAGAAATACAAAGTCCACTAAAACTTCAGTTGCAAGATCCGCAAACCGGGATAGTAAGCGTAGTTCAAGTGTGGCAGGACGAAGCTCTTCTGAAAGGAGCAGAGAAAGCAAGGCTGGCAACAGTTCCAGATCAAAGAAAAATGGAACCTCTAGCCAAAGCAGCAGAAGAGTTAGATAAAGATAGTTTTTAGGTTGGTTAGTTGTTGAGCCCTGCGGCGGATTATTCCCCGTGGGGCTTTATCTTTTGAACCAACCGGAAAGCACTTTAAAAATATCTTCGGAAATTCTAAACCTATAGAGGATGCCAATATACATAAGACATATAAGCATGCTTTTCATAACGATATTCACAATGGGGTGGAATGAAAAGTTAAAGACATAAAACAAAACCCCTACAAAAATCAATAGGCCGAATACTTTAAAAGTATCGAAAGAAAAAGGATTCATATTGAATTTACGTTGAACTAAGATCAGCTTGGCAATATTGTAAGAACCAATAGCAGCAAAACTTGCAATTGCAGCACCGTTTATTCCAAATCTGGGAATAAGCCATAGATTTAAAAGGATCGTTAATACAGCCAGAAAAACACCCAAAAGCAAAAATACTTTGTAGTATTCTGAGTTAAACAAGATGGCGTTGTTATTACCCATTAAGGCATCAAATACTTTTGCCAGTCCGATAAATAGAACTACAGTGAAACCTCCCCGGTAATTGTATGGCAATAATAGATACAACTCTTCCAGATTTAAAAGCACAAGCAGAAAAATGAGTCCGGCTATAATAAAAAGTGTCAGGGAGCTCTTTCTGTAAAGTTCCTTTAATTCTTTAGAAGAGTTCCGGTTCATGAGTTCTGCAGTCATAGGGTAGGTTATCTGGTGCATGGCACGGGAAGGAACCGCAATTACTGTTGCAATAAAAATAGCGACAGTGTAATATGCCACGTTTTCAATTGCTATGAACTGATTGATCATGAATCTATCGATCTCTAATAAGATCACTGCCACAGATCCTCCTAATACAATGAAAACACTGTAGCCCAATATTTCACGGGTATTACCCGGTAGTTTGAAAGAAATTTGAGGCATAAACAGACTGTAGGCATATATTTTCATGATTGCGGTCCTCAGTAGATAAATACCGACCATGCATTTTAAAAACCCCTCCACAGATAACCAGTCAAGTGAGACTAAAACCAAGGCAATACTGATACAAATCCTTGCAAATACTTCTTTCATAAAATTCCCAAAGACTGACTTCAGATGGACTTTTGACCAGGAATAAAAGACTTCAAAGTATGCCATTGCCAAGGCTATCAGGAAAACATACCACACATAATCCGCTACAATTTCATTCTCCCTAGACAGAAAACCGGCTATTGCGTCGTAAGAGATCCAGCTGAGTAGTGCTACTTGGTAGCCACTAAAAAACTTCACGAGTGTATTAGGAACACCAAAGGCGAGTATGGGCATAAGGATTACCGAAGTAGAAAGTATTACCCCAACTAATCCGAAATAAGCTTCTGAGAGAAAACGGGTATACAGGAAGAGAACATTGATCGCCCCGATCCCGAAACCGAGATAGGTAACCACTGTGTTCTTCATTGATTGTTTAAAAATTATACCCATTTAAGCTCTTCTGCAAGTTTTTCTGTCAAAGACCTCCTGCTATACCTCCCAATCGAATGAGGATTTAAATAAAGTTTCTCCTGGCGATACTGCTCGTACCATTCCATGAGCTGAATTTTCAGTTCTTCGGAGGTGTCATATCCAAAATATACACCGCTTTTAGTGGTTTCAACAATTTGCCCGGCCTCCCAGCTATTAGGGCCTATGGCTAATATGGGTCTTTCAGCCGACATATATTCAAATAGTTTTCCAGGAATAATCCCTTTGCATTCAGCCCGGTCTATTTCCAGTAAAAGTAGGACCTGCGACGATCTTTGATAGACTTGCGCCTCTTTGTGACTAACATAAGGAATTACAATTGTATGATCTTTTAATCCGTATTGGTGAATGCTTTGTAAAACATCCTCACTGATCAGGCCAACGATTTTAATTTTGAGTTTCTCACTTAGTTCCGGCTCTTCTTTAATGAGCTCTGAGATAACCTTCCATAGATTCAATGGGTTTCTGCCACTGAGTAACGAACCGATAAACGATAAAGTGAACTCCTGGTCTAATTTCGGCGTTTCCTTAGCTGTAAATGGTTCGTATCCATTGGTGAGTACTTTTATGGGTTTCTTTGTAATCTGACGGAATTCATCGCGGGTAGTCTTGCTGGTAGTAATGATTTTATCTGCCGCGTTCAGCACCTGCCTTTCGAGCCTTTTATGCTTTTTAAGAGCATAAGAACTGAGTTTTAACTTACTATGGTACCCAATACTTGTCCAGGGATCCCTAAAGTCGGCAATCCATTTTACCCCTGTTTGCCGACTGACTTTAAAGCCAATCAGATGAATACTATGCGGTGGTCCTGTGGTTATCAATGTTTCAATTTGTTCCTGCTGTATTATCCTGCGTACCTCTTTGGAGGCCGGTCCCACCCAATATTTCCTGGCGTCAGGAATAAACAGATTTCCCCTGATCCATAGCATTAGCCGTTCCGACCAGCTTTGTGATTCCTCTTTGATTATCCCCGAGCTTATGGTGTCGGCCTTATTTCCAAAAAGTCGCTTCGCCAGTGAATAGGGCTCAAATATTTTCTGTTTATAAACAGTTATCCCTTCAGGCATATCCGCCAACAGCGATTCGTCTTTTAGAGGATAATGGGGATTCTCGGGAATAAAAACCACAGGTTGATAACCGAATTCCCGTAAGTATCTGGTAAAGCTCAACCAACGTTGCACTCCCGGGCCTCCCGCTGGTGGCCAGTAATAGGTTATCACCAGGACCTTAGGCATCGGGATTTACCTTTTTTCGTCCTGTGGATATAGTATAAAATATTCCGCCCAGCAATACTAAGAGCAATACGGCCGAACTCGCCAGGCTGATCTTACTTCCGGTGATAACAACCTCAGGTTCAAATCTAAACTCTACTTCATGCCTTCCGGCAGGTAGCTCTAAGGCCCGTAATACGTAATTTACTCTGAAATGAGGTTGAAGTTGTCCATCTACATAAGCATTCCAGCCCTTGTCGTAATACATTTCAGAAAAAACCGCTAATCCCTCTCTAGAATTGGTCGACACATACCTTAGTCGGTTGGGTCGATAATCCGTGAGGACGATAGCAGCGCTCGAGTCTTTTTCAAATTCTGCCGGTTTTATTCCCGGAAATTTGCCGGTATTGACCAATGCCTCTGTTGCTACATCCAGGCTGTCGAGCTTAATGATCTCTATATCTGAGTTCTCCACCCCTATCAAGCTAGCAACGAACCAGGCATTTCCACAGGCTCTGGGATTATAAGCTACACCTTTATTGCCCTCTTCATCGTTCTGGATCACATACTTAACATTCAGCATATGGAGTACAGATAGATTATTCCGGTAGATATGGAAATCGAAAAGTTCTTGTATCCCGGCAGGTTTTGCCGCATGGTATCCACCAATGGAATGATGAAAATTGGAAGTCCGGGCACCATTAAGTCCTTCGGTCTGATCAAATACCCTAAAAACTGTGGTGTCGGACATTATCTGTCGATCTGCCTGGGTTTCGGCAAAAGGTTCCTTAACCACTCGCTGTCGAACGAACTGATCTTCATTCACATATCGTTTAGCTACAGAAACCAAATCTATACCGATCAAAAGTGCCAGCAGAAGAATTCCAAAAACCGGTTTAAGCTTTCCTTTGAGATAAATAAAAAGCACCAGGGCAGCAAGGCCCACAAATATCATAGCGCGAATTGTATCGTTCCGATATACGATTTCACGATCCCGCCTAATCACTGCTACCACCTCTTCACCAAAGTATCGTTCGTACATACCGTCATTCAGTCCGGTAAAACTGAACATCCCCTGGAATAGCAACAAGGCAATCCCCAACCCGAATACTGTAAAAAAGCTAATTTTTAGTGCTTGCAATTTTTGCTGCTGTTGTTCAGATTCCGTAAAAAACTTAACCAGCCCCAGGATCATCAAAAGGGGTACACAGAGTTCGATGATTACCTGAATCGAAGAAACGGCCCTGAACTTATTATACAAGGGGAAATAATCGATCATAAGATCGGTGAGCCATGGAAAATTCTTGCCCCACGACAATAGCAAGGCCATAATACTGCCTGCTAATAGCCACCACTTATATTTCCCTTTTACCAGGATTAGTCCCAGAATGAAAAGGAAGAAAACCACAGCGCCGAGATAAGCCGGCCCTGAAGTCCCGGGTTGATCCCCCCAATATAGCGGCAGTGCACTGCTAAACTCCAATGCCCTGCTCCTGGCCAGCCCTTGTTCGGTGAGGTATTCATAAGTCTTGGAATTCTTACCCAGGTTTTCTGCATTGGCCCCACCAAAAAGTCTGGGAACGAATAGGTTAAGAGACTCTGTAATCCCATAGCTATACTGGGTAATATATTCTTTATCAAGGCCTTTAGTAGAAGTTTTGGGTGTGCCATCTGGCTGTATGGTCAGTTCAGACGAACCCCGGGTGCTCCAGTCGGCATATTGTTTCGTAGCCAGGATACTGGTTGCATTGGCCCCGATTCCCAGAATCACGGCAATTATCAGCAGAGCAAACGACTTAAAATAATGAGGGAGAGTTTTTTTCCTGATCGCATCGACCAGAAAAACAAACCCCAGCAGCAGGATCAACAGCATGAAATAGTAAGTCATCTGGTAGTGATTGGCTGCTATTTCAAGTGCCATGGCAAGCGAGGTTAGTATAAATCCCCAGAGGTATTTTTTGCGAAACACCAATAGAATTCCCCCTAACAACAAAGGTAAATAACCCAGTGCATGGGCTTTTGCATTATGACCTACACCAAGTATTATTATAAAATATGTTGAAAATCCGAAGGCCAGCGACCCGAGTATAGCGAGTCTGAAATCGACCTTTAAACAAGACAAAAGGATATAGAAGCCAATGAAGTAGAGAAACAGATAGTCTGCCGGCCTTGGTAAAAATCTGATGACTCTGTCTAAATCCTTAACGTAGTGATGAGGATAGCGGGCACCTAACTGAAAAGTGGGCATGCCTCCGAACGCACTATTGGTCCAGAAAGGCTCTTCGCCGGTCTCTGCCCGGAATTCTGTTTGTTCCCGGGCCATACCATTATACTGTTGAATATCCGATTGCAGTATAGTTTTACCCTGCAAGACAGGATGAAAAAAGGCCAGGGCGACCACTATAAAGAATACTAAAGTAAAAAAGTGAGTGAATAATGCTTTTACGCGGTTGTTCATAAAAGTTCTCAGGGAATGGTTTATTCCAGTTCTTCAAATTCTATATACTCACCTACGTCCGATGAGCTACGATTACTATTGGTTGGTTTTTTATCAATGCTCACGTCCCCTACCGGCCGGTCCTCTTCCTGCTTAAACGATTGATAATCGCCGAATTGCTCTTTAAAACGCTCTTCGGTCCTTCGGGCAGCATAAACAAAAAGCTTAGGAGCAAACCATCTGGCCAGTAATCTGAAAAGATAATAGACCAATAAAATGACCAATATAGTCTTTAAAATTCCCATAATCTTGGAGATTGATATATCAAAAGTACAATTCCGACGTTGTATTTACTGTACAAAAGTCATAAAAAATTAATAAAACAGGCTTTATGGGGCAACGCACAATTGGGAAACTTTGCAAAGGAATTCTTTTATTTCTGATCCTTAACACTCCATTTACAGCATTTTCGCAATACACAGAGGTTATCAATTCTAACCGGCCGGGAGAATCTGTCAGCGCATATGCGGTGGGGAAAAACGTAGTTCAGGCCGAATTTGGCGGGTATTACGAACGCCAGGATCATTCAGGTCTATCAACTAATTCCAACATATACAGTGCCGACCTTGCCCTGAGATATGGTTTGCTGTTTGAAAGTCTCGAAATAATCTGGGAAGGAAGCTATCTGAACGAGGATATAAAATATACGGCCTTTGATTTAGAAGAATCTAAGACCGATTTCGCTGTCAATCGTCTTGGTCTGAAATACTTGTTATACGATCCTTATAAAAACCCTGAACGAAACAAACCCAATATACGTAGCTGGAGGGCAAACAATAAATTTCAATGGAAAAATCTTATTCCAGCTGTTTCGGTCTATGGCGGAGCAAATTTTGTTTTGGGTGATAATCCTTTCTATGTGGAAGACCCTACGGTATCACCGAGGGTTATGCTAGCAACGCAAAGCCAGCTGACTCCAAAATCGGTTTTGATATTAAACTTTATATACGACAGGATCGGGACTGATTTTCCTGAGATGAGTTACGTGATTTCCTTTTCACGCGCCTTCAGAAATCCAAAATGGAGCGCTTTTATAGAGAACCAGGGAATTAGCAGCGACAGGTATTCCGATATTTTGTTGCGAACCGGAGTATCGCATTTGTTCAGCCGTAATTTTCAGGTAGATCTGGGTCTGGGCGGAAATTTTAAAACTTCTCCAAGTCGTTATTTCGGCACCCTTGGGTTGTCGTACCGATTGGATTTCCACCAAGATCAGCTTATTAGTAAAGAGGTTCCGGGAGGGGCCATCAGGAAAAACTCAATGAAAAAGAACAAGTCTTCTGATATCGGTCCTTCCAAAAGTGATATCCGCAAACAACGAAAAAAAGCAAAAAAGAATAAAAAGAAGAAAGACGATTTCGACTTCTAAATTCTGACTATCCTTTGCCAGAGGTTCATAAACTTATCAAAAAAATGGCCTTATACACTTCATTACCAGTACAATAATGCCTAATATTGAGCTTATGATTTATTCATATGATCGCCCTGAAAGAAATTTCGAGTATTGCTGATCTGAAGACATTTGTTAAGTTTCCTTTTGATCTTTACAAGGATTCTGAACAATGGGTTCCCCCTTTAATAAGCGAAGAAGTACGGAGTTTTGACAAAAGTAAAAACCCTGTCTTTCGAGATGCGGATGCACGCTTTTTCCTCGCTTATAAAGGCGGTAAAATTGCAGGCCGGGTTGTAGTGATCATCAATTGGCTCGAAGTAAAGGATCAGGGCATTGGGAAGGTCCGTTTCGGTTGGTTCGATTTTATAGACGATAAAGCCGTATCGGCCGCTCTGCTGAATAAGGTACAGGAAATCGGGTTGCAAAACCAATTGAAATTCATGGAAGGCCCGCTCGGCTTTTCCAACCTGGACAAGGTTGGGGTGCTTATCGAAGGATTTGATTCGCCTGGTACCATGATCACCTGGTACAATTATCCCTATTACAAAGACCACTATGAAAGTTTTGGACTGAAGGTGGAAAAGACCTATTTAGAAAGTCGTTTTTCTCTCAACCATACAGACCCTGATCATTACAAGCGAATACAGCAAGTAATCAAAGCGAGATATTCATTGAGGACAGTTAATTTTAGTAAGACCAAGGATATAATGCCCTGGGCAGACCGAATGTTCGAATTGTTCCAGAAGACCTATATAAAACTCTCCTCCTTTGTTCCCATTTCCAAACTTCAGATCGAGTATTTTAAACAGAAATACCTCAAGTTTATCAATCCGGAGTACATCAAATTTGTGCTGGATAAAGATGACCAACTTGTCGCCTTTGCCATAGTAATGCCTTCATATTCTGAGGCCATGAAGAAGGCCAGGGGCAGGTTGTTCCCATTTGGGATTTTTCATTTGAACAAAGCCAGAGTAAAGAGTAAGGGTGTGCTGTTTTATCTTATTGGTATTCATCCAGACTACCAGAACAAAGGCATCACAGCGATGATCATTTATGAATTCGCTCAAATTTTTAACAAAAAAGGCGTCCTGAACTGTTACCGTTCCCCCGAACTTGAAGATAATTTAGCCATTCAGCAAATGTGGAAATATTTCAAGCCAGAAGTCTACAAAAGAAGATGTACTTACAAACTCCCGCTACACTGCGCCGAGTAAGTAAAATTAGTTTTTAAGAAAACTCGTATTAGTCTATTCGCCCATAGCAGCGGCTACTGCAGAAGAAAGTCTTTTATAGGTGCCGTTTTGCAAGCGTTCGCGTATAGCGGAAAAAGCCTCAAGGGTTGCCTCAATATCTTCCATGGTATGGGTCGCAGTGGGGATCATTCTCAAAAGAATCATACCTTTTGGAATAACCGGGTACACCACGATAGAGCAAAATATACCGTAGTTTTCCCTCAGATCACGCACCAGGGCCATAGCCTCAGGAATACTACCGCTAAGGTAGACCGGGGTAACACAACTTGAGGTGTTACCGATATTAAAACCCCTCTCTTTCAAGCCATTCTGAAGGGCATCGACATTTTCCCAAAGTTTCTGCTTGAGTTCAGGTCGTGTCCGAAGCATATCCAAACGCTTTAATGCACCTTTTACAAAGACCATCGGCAGTGATTTGGCAAACATCTGAGAACGCAGATTGTATTTTAGGTAGTCGATAATCTCTTTATCCGCCGCTAAAAAAGCCCCAATACCGGCCATAGACTTAGCGAAAGTAGCAAAATAGACATCGATATCGTCCTGAACCCCCTGTTCCTCGCCAGCGCCAGCTCCCGTCTCACCAAGGGTGCCAAAACCATGAGCATCATCCACCAGGAGTCGGAAATTAAATTCCTTTTTCAGGGCGACTATCTCTTTGAGTTTTCCTTGTTCTCCCCTCATTCCAAAAACCCCTTCGGAGATCACCAGTATGCCTCCGCCTGTCTGTTCGGCCATTTTTGTGGCCCTTTCAAGGTTCTTTTTCAGGCTATCTATATCATTATGCATAAAGGTGAAGCGCTTCCCAACATGCAATCGGACTCCATCGATGATACAAGCATGCGAATCTACATCGTATACAATAATATCGTCTTTAGATACAAGAGCATCAATGGCCGACATAATGCCCTGATATCCGAAATTCAGCAGATAAGCCGACTCTTTATTCACAAATGTTGCTAACTCATCTTCCAACTGTTCGTGAAAATCGGTATGACCGCTCATCATTCGAGCCCCCATAGGATAGGCGGCTCCGTGTTCCATCGCGGCTTCGCCATCAACCTTCTTGATCTCAGGTAAATTAGCCAGACCCAGATAATCATTAATGCTCCAGGTGATTACTTCTTTTCCCTGAAACTTCATCCTATTAGAGATAGGACCTTCTAATTTTGGAAAAACAAAGTAGCCTTCTGCCTGCGAAGCCCACTTTCCTAAAGGACCTTTATTTTCTGTAATTCTGTCAAATAAATCTCTCATTTAGTACAGTTTGGAATTGTCTGCAAAACTATGGAATTTTAGGCAGCAATCATAATAATATTGCCCGGGGATCGTGGGAAAAATAGTTGAATACAGTTATGATTTGACCTTACAATTCAACACAACTATTTGAAGATCAAGATACTAACAATAAAGGGCGATGAATTTCATTGCCCTTTATTGTTAATAGGTATCCTTATTTATTTTACAAACTCTACGCTTTGTTTATCAGCTACATTCTTACTGTCGAAAAACCCCTGATCATTCATCCACTGATCGTTATAGACCTTACTCATATATCTAGACCCGTGATCCGGGAAAATCACGACAACCTGGCTGTTTTTATCAAACTCACCCAGGTGATTCAATTTTTTGATAGCCTCCATTGCCGCACCACTGGTATAGCCCACAAATAGGCCTTCTGTACGTGAAATTTCTCTGGCAGCATGTGCACTAGCCTCGTCAGACACCTTGATAAATTCATCTATCATATCGAAATCGGTCGCATCGGGAATTAAATTCTTACCCAGGCCTTCAATCCGGTAAGGGTAGATCTCATTACTGTCAAATTCTCCGGTCTCGTGATATTTCTTAAGAACTGACCCATAGGCATCAACACCGATGATCCTGATCTTTGGGTTCTTTTCCTTTAAGAAACGTGCAGTGCCCGAAATGGTACCTCCTGTTCCACTACACGCTACCAAATGTGTAATATGGCCGTTGGTCTGTTCCCAGATCTCGGGACCCGTAGTTTTATAATGCGCCTCAATATTAAGGTCGTTGAAATATTGGTTGATATAGATCGATCCTTTGATCTCGCTGCTAAGTCTTTTGGCCACCTGGTAGTACGATCTTGGATCGTCTGCACTGACATGAGCCGGACAGACATAGACCTTAGCCCCCATTGACCTCAGCATATCGATCTTATCCTTGGATGACTTAGAACTCACCGCAAGAACACAATCGTATCCTTTTACGATGCTCACCATGGCTAAACTGAATCCAGTATTCCCGGAGGTGGTTTCTATTATGGTACTGTTCTTCTTTAAAATACCCCTGCGCTCGGCTTCATCGATTATGTATGCGGCTATTCTATCCTTGGAAGAATGCCCTGGATTAAAAGCCTCCACTTTAGCATAATAGTTTCCTTTTAAGGATTCTGCTATGCGATTGAGTTTGATAAGGGGAGTGTTTCCTATGAGATCTAGGATGTTGCTGTAAGCATTTATTTTATTTTCCATAAAGTTAAGTTAGCTCTATGGATCCCGTTTCCGGAATCAATAACGGTGACAAAATTAATACTTTTTTTTCGACTGGGTAATTTTACCTTCTAAATTGAGTATAAAAGCATATTCCTTGGCCGTTTCCTTTAAGGCCTTAAAACGACCCGATGCCCCTCCATGGCCCGTACCCATGTTGGTTACCAGGAAGAGTTGGTTGTTATCGGTCTTGATTTCCCTGAGTTTAGCGACCCACTTGGCCGGCTCCCAATATTGCACCTGAGAATCATGTAATCCAGTCGTAACCAGCATATTAGGATAATCTTGTGAGCTTACATTATCATAGGGCGAATAAGACATAATGTAATCGTAGTATTCCTCTTCATCAGGATTGCCCCATTCATCGTACTCGCCTGTGGTTAAAGGGATAGTATCATCAAGCATAGTAGTTGTCACATCCACAAAAGGAACTACAGCAATTACCCCATTATATAACTCTGGAGCCATATTGATAACGGCCCCTATCAGCAAGCCCCCGGCAGAGGCACCATATGCATAATGATGCGCCGGACTGGTATATTTTTCCGCGATCAAATGCTTCGAACAATCAATAAAGTCTGTAAATGTGTTCTTTTTAAACAACAACCGGCCCTTTTCATACCATGACCTGCCCAGGTATTCCCCTCCCCTCACATGGGCAATGGCATATATAAAACCGCGATCGAGCAGACTTAAACGTACCGAAGAAAAATGAGGGTCCACGGTACTTCCATAAGCCCCATAACCATAGAGCAACAAGGGACTGGTGCCATCTAGTGCCGTGTCATTTCTGTAAACCAACGAAATAGGGATTTGCACCCCATCGGTTGCAGTGGCCCATAACCTCTTAGAGGTATAATTATTTTTATCGAACTCCCCGCCCAGGACCTCCTGCACCTTTAAGACCTCCTGTTCTTTTGTATCCATATTAAAATCAACAATGGAATAAGGATTGGTCATGGCGTTATAAACATATCGTAGCGTGTGGCTCTCAAAATCAGGATTCACATAGGTTCCCGCAACATATGTTTCACTTTGAAAAGGAATATAGTAGGAATCGGTTCCGTCCCAACGGACAATTTTTAGCTTGTTGAGACCTTGTTTTCGTTCCGACAGTACATAGAAATCCTCAAAAATTTCAACATCTTCCAGAAGCACATCATCGTTATGACCGATAAATTCCTGCCAATGATCTGCAGTCGTCTGCCCCTTATTGGCCGTCATAAGTTTAAAATTTGTGGCTCCGTCTTTGTTGGTAAGTATATAAAACCGATGTCCGTAGTGGAAAATAGAGTATTCCATCCCCCTGGTCCTGGGTGAAAAGACCTCAAATTCACCTTCGGGCTCATCCGACCTCAGAATCCGGTATTCGGATGTTAGCGTACTACAAGAGCCAATAATGATATACTTCCTCGACTTTGACTTATAAATAAAGGTGATATAGGTGTCATCGGACTCTTCATATACCATGACATCATCAGTAGAAGGAGTTCCCAGTTTATGTCTATAGATCTTATTGGCCCTGAGGGTCTGCGGATCCTTTGCAGTATAGAAAATGGTCTTATTATCATGGGCCCATACAGCTGTACCTGTGGTATTTTCGAGCTTATCAGTATGGATTTCTCCATTTTCGAGATTTTTGATAAAAAGGGTATACTGCCTGCGCGAGATCGTGTCTACAGCAAAGGTTGCCATTTTGTTATCAGGACTAACAGAAATTCCTTTCAAGTGAAAATATTCATAACCCTCGGCCATCTCATTGCCGTTGAACATAATCTCTTCAGACACCGTATTTTTATCTTTCCAGCGGATGTAAATGGGGTATTCTAACCCGTTCTTAAAACGGGTCTGATACCAGTAGCCGTTATACTTGTAAGGTACCGTCTCATCATCCTCCTTAATCCTGGATCTCATTTCCCTAAAAAGCTCCTTCTGGAACGCTTCCTGGTGCTGTGTTTTAGCCTGATAGTATTCGTTCTCTTTTTGGAGATAATCGAGCACCAGCGAATCCTCACGTTGGTTGAGCCAGAAATAGTTATCGACCCGAACATCGCCGTGCTGGCTTAGTTTTTTAGGAATTTTAGTTGCGAAGGGCACCTGAAGGGTACCTGCATTTATTTTCTGATTTGGCATAAAGGCGCAAAAGTAGCACTTATAAGCCAATTTTAGCTATCATTAAACAGTCCTTTAAGACTACAAATTTGGTCAAAACTGTATTTTTACCGTTTTAACGAATTAATAAAAAAGATATGTTCGGAGATTTAATGGGTATGATGGGAAAACTTAAGGAAACCCAGGAAAAAGTAAAAGCAACAAAGGAACGCCTTCATACGGTGCTCTTAAACGAAAAATCCGCAGAGGACCTCATATCGATCACTATAACAGCCAATCGGACTATAAAATCGGTAGAAATAGATAAAAGCCTCCTGAACGACAATGAACAACTCGAAGACCTTTTGGTTTTGACCCTTAACAGGGCCATTGAACAGGCAACCGCGGTTCAGGAAGCCGAATTAGGAGCAGTGGCCAAAGAAGGAATGCCAAATATTCCTGGTATGGATTCATTGTTCAAATAGCCTTTTTAGGCCGGTTAATCACCTAAAAAAGTTCTGTTTCAACCAGTAGAAGGGCAGCTTAAAAGATTAAGTCCGGGATAAAATTGTGATAACTCATTACTGGTCTGTTCCGGATATTTTTGATATTTTAGTTGATGTGCTATGATTGAGATAAAACAACAAAAGAACAAAACCTACCAGTTTCGATTAAAAACGCCAGGCGGTCAGACCTTGTTAAAAAGTATCGATTTTAATAGTCGGGAAGAAATTGAACTCACCGTTCAAAGATTAACGCCATTGGCCAACGACTATAATATCATCGAAAGGAAAACCAACTACGACGGGAATTTTGTTTTTAATTTAAAAGACGCCAGTGGCAAGGTCATTGGCAAAAGCCTTTTGTACAACTCAGAAGCTGGTATGGAAAATGGAATCAACAACCTCAAACGCAGCATAAGGTCACTGACTAAACCTGGGGGATAGGGCAAGATTTTAAGACTTCCAAAACACGCTGGTGCATATCTTCGCTGTAATCTAAATGAGTTACCATTCGTAATTTCCCCTGACCCATTCCAATTAGGTGAATCTGGTGTTTTTCGAGATAGGAAATAAAGTCTTCCTGACTGATCAATGAAGTGTTTATCTCAAATATGATGATGTTGGTCTCTATGGGTTCCACCTTGCTGATGTAAATAAGACTTTCGAGAATAGCTCCAAGTTCAGAAGCTTTTTGATGGTCTTTGGCCAATCGTTCTATATGATGATCCAGGGCATAGATCCCGGCTGCGGCAAGGTAACCGGCCTGTCTCATTCCCCCTCCGAGGATCTTTCTGACCCGAAGGGCATTGTGAATAAGTTCTTTATCACCGACAAGTACCGAACCTACCGGACAACCCAGGCCTTTGCTTAAACAAACACTAATAGAATCGAACAAAGCCCCATACTGCTCTGGAGTTTCCTTTCGGGCCACCAATGCATTCCAAATTCTCGCACCATCAAGGTGATACGCAAGCCCATTTTGATCGCATACTTCCCTGATCTTTTGTAGTTCCCCGAAATCCCAGCAGGCTCCTCCCCCTTTATTTGTAGTATTTTCAACACATACCAGGGCACTTAAAGGACTATGATAAAAGTCTGGCGGGTTGATGGCCTCCAGTACCTGTTCTGCCCTCATCATTCCCCTGGTCCCGTTTACAAGCTTGCAGGAAACGCCGCTGTTAAAGCTCACTCCACCTCCTTCATAATTGTAGACATGAGCATATTTGTCGCAAATCAATTGATTTCCCGGTGCTGTGTGCAACTTTATAGCCGTTTGATTGGTCATGGTACCGCTGGGAAAATAAAGGGCTGCTTCCATACCAAACATGCGGGCAACTTTATCTTCCAGCTCATTTACAGAAGGGTCTGCCTTAAAAACATCATCGCCTACTTTAGCGCTCATCATCGCCTCGAGCATAGCGGCCGTAGGCTTGGTAACCGTATCACTGATTAAGTTTATCTCTGTCATCTATTATCAGAATTGGCAATCCATCCCAATAGGTGATCCATCAGGGATTTTTGGTGTGGAAATTATATTAAAGCTGGCAGGTTCCTTAAAATAAGAATTGATGATCCTTATCATCTCCGCCTGGTCGGGGGTTACTTCCATCCCAGTCCACTCAGAGGAAAGCTGCTTAAGTTTTAAGTGGCAGATAGCACGTACCCGGGGATTGGTATTCTTGGTAGCGCCAAGTGATATTAAATGATCTAACACCCTATAATTAATAGCGCTTTGAACATTGGAGAGATATGCATCCTTATGTGATTTCATAAGGGTTTCACGAAAAATCATGTCTAATGCCTCCTCTAATCCAAACTGTTTTTTTGAGATACTTTGCTGTTGGATCAATCTCGAAGCCCTTTCAGGATGAAATAGCAGCCCGAGGCTCAGGTCAGCGGCAGTTTGGGCCGCGCCGATTGGATCGAAGGCAGTTCCCGTATATCCCTTAAATGATTCTCTGGTTCTCTCATAACCAATAGCTCTGGGAGCGAAGAGTGAAAGTTTTTCCTTGGGAATGGCAATTACTGCAGCATCTACGGTCTTTAATACTGCCAAAAGTGCTTTTTCCTGTTCCTTCTTACTAACCATAGAATGCTCTGGCAGATTATCTCCTTTTACCGAATAGTGATAGTCTAAACCACCTACAAGTTTAACCGCTGCCTCTGTCTGGTAGCGATGAAAAAGATAAAGTGGAACAAAGACATCTTCCAGTACAGTCATGGGTTCATTGGTTCGTATATTATCGATGGAAAAATTATCGATGGCCTTTTCCCGTACTGCAAGAACCCGGTTCAATTCCTCACTCGGACTGGTGCCGTTATCCCAGAGATGTGCCTTGGCATGCGCTCCGCCTTTTGGTCGCGCATCCTGGTCGGACATATATTGTAGTCCGCTTTCATAGGCATTTTCAAGAATATTGTTCAGCGCCTCTTGTTCATCAGTCCCTTCCTGGAAATCTGAATATGAATAAGCAACGCTTACCTTGTCCCATTCGCCTATACCTTCATCATAGGCCTTGCTGAAATCGATCTGATCGCCAACTAATTCGATTTTTGGATGCGGATAATCCATTACCGAAGCCCTGTTGTTGGTGCTGGCCGCGAAGTTATGAGCAAATCCTAATGTATGTCCAACTTCATGGGCAGACAATTGCCGGATGCGGGCTAAGGCCAGTTCGAGCATTTGGTCATGATTTTCATCCCTTTCTGCAAAAGGAGCATCGGAAAGTGCCTGCGCGATCATAAAGTCTTGTCGGATGCGGAGACTACCCAGGCTTACATGGCCCTTTAGAATCTCCCCTGTTCTTGGGTCTATAACGCTGTTTCCATAACTCCAGCCACGGGTAGATCGGTGTACCCATTGGATTACATTATAACGTATATCGAGAGGATCGGCATCATCAGGTAAGATTTTTACCTGAAAAGCGTTCCGGTAGCCGTTTGCTTCAAATGCCTGATTCCACCAGCGGGCACCTTCCAGCAGAGCTGTACGAACAGGTTCCGGAGTCCCATTGTCGAGATAATAAACAATTGGCTCTTCAGCCTCACTCAAAGATGCGGAGGGGTCTTTCTTAACCAGCCTGTGTCGATTAATATATCGCTTTACAATAGGCTCTTCAACCGGACTGGCGTAATCATAATACGAATATGGATACGACCCCGATCTTGGATCAAAAGCCCTTTTTTCATACCGATTTTTGGGTAAAGCGATAAACGAATGATGCTGAGCTACTGTTACAAGTTGAGGATCGGGAGTGACAGAACGAATCAATTCCCCTTTTGGATCTCCTTTAAAAGTAAGCCATATATCGAATTCGATATTCTCTGGAAATGCCTTAGTTCTATTCATATTGAAAGCACTCCTGCTCTTATCTAATTTGTAGGATCCCTGTTCCATGCCCTTCAAACGACTGGATACCCCATGAGCATCACGCATGAGGAAGTCTGTGATATCGATGATATAACGCCCCCCTTTTTCTTCGAGGATGGTGGCTCCAAAAAGCACCGATTTGGCAAAGGCCTGCTTTACAGATAATTGTTCCAGCGTATTTGTGGTCTCAGCCCTGAACTTCATGTTGGGCTGTAGCAATAAGAGTTTATTCCCTGTTTTTTTAAATATTACAACCTGCTCATTTCCAATTTGTCCCCTATCTAATCCTAAATCATTACTTCCAATGCCGCTGCTCAATGAATATACATAAAGGAATTCCTCATCTAGCCGGTCTACTTCCAGATAGAGTTTATCTTTTTCGGTATTGTAATAGTAATTGAAAAAGCCTTCTGATTTTATACTGTTCTCCTTGTCGAAGGTCGATTGAGCCAGGACAATAGTATAACAAAAGACGAAAGTTAGAGTGGTAAATAAGCTTTGTTTCATGGTTGGGATATCAGATTCTAAATTTATATAAAATTGGTTGTCCAACCATACTTAAGTACTATTTTTGCCCAAATGCTTTTTTTATGCTGAGTACAGATCAATACAAGGATCTTATTGAACGCCTTGGTGCGTTAAGGAGGTATCTTTGACATCGATACCAAATTAGTTGAAATAGAGAACGAGGAAGAAAAAACCCTTGCCCCTGGCTTCTGGGATAACCCGATCAAGGCACAGGCGGAGATGAAAAAGCTTCAGGCCAAGAAAAAGTGGGTTACCGACTATAACCAGGCTTCAACGTTATTGTCTGATCTCGAGGTGATGCTTGAATTCCACAAAGAAGGCGAGGTAGGTGATCAGGAAATCACAGAATTATATCAAAGAGCTACCGGAAAGATTGAAGACCTGGAGTTTCGGAACATGCTTTCTGAAGAAGGGGATGAAATGACCGCCGTACTTCAGATTACGGCAGGTGCCGGGGGAACAGAAAGTTGTGACTGGGCCGCCATGCTGATGCGGATGTACATTATGTGGAGTGAGAAAAATGGCTATAAGGTTAAGGAATTAAATTATCAGGAAGGCGACGTGGCCGGTATAAAGACCGTTACGCTCGAAATAGACGGGGATTTTGCTTTTGGATGGTTAAAAGGCGAAAACGGCGTACACAGACTGGTAAGGATATCTCCATTCGACAGCAATGCCAAACGCCATACGTCATTCGCTTCGGTTTATGTTTATCCACTTGTAGACGACAGCATTGAGATTGAGATCAATCCAGCGGATATCGAGATCACAACAGCCCGATCCAGTGGTGCTGGTGGTCAGAATGTTAACAAGGTGGAAACAAAGGTCCAGCTCGTACACAAACCCAGCGGAATACAGATATCCTGTTCGGACTCAAGATCGCAGCACGACAACCGAGCTACTGCGATGAAAATGCTTAGATCGCAGCTCTATGAGATCGAACTTCGTAAAAAGCAGGAAGCCCGACAGGAAATAGAATCTTCTAAAATGAAGATCGAATGGGGATCGCAAATACGAAATTATGTCCTGCACCCCTACAAACTTGCAAAAGATGTTCGCAGCGGTGAGGAAACAGGCAACGTAGATGCCGTCCTCGACGGTGATATCGGTGCATTCCTCAAGGCTTATCTAATGATGATGGGGCAAAAGGAAGCCTAGTTCAACAACCAATATCCGCAAATATGAAACTGATTAACCAGTAATTATGATAGAAATATATCACAATCCAAGATGCAGGAAATCCCGGGAAGGTCTGGCTATTTTACAGGATTCCGGACAAGTCTTTCAAGTTGTGGAATATCTGAAACATATTCCAAATAAAGAGACCCTGGCGGCGATAGTAAAAAAACTAGGCATTAAACCGGAACAACTAGTGCGCAAGAACGAAGCGATCTGGAAAGAACACTACAAAGGAAGGGATTTAAGCGAATCTGAAATACTGGAGGCGATGGCTGAGCACCCTAAACTTATAGAACGTCCAATTGTTATCTCTGGCGACCAGGCCGTTCTTGGGAGACCTCCCGAGCTCATTGCCGAATTCATCGCCAAATAATGCTAAGTATTTGGGAGACAGCAAAAACTATGGTTATATTTGTATAATCGATTGTCAATAATAGAACTGTAATGAACCCTGGATTAACTGGAATCTGGATATTAGCTTTCCTCCTGCTGTGGATGGTCCCGGCAGAAGCACAATACCGCAATGGAAATCCTTATGGCGGCAGGCCCAATAGCATTATTCCACAGTCGAATGATGAAAAACCAGAGCCCAAGGCTTTAACCGCTGAGGAGATCGTGGATGGGGAAATGCCTAAAATAACCGAGACCGCGCAATTAAATGATTTTGAACAGGCTGTGGTTTCCTCTATCCTTACCAAATACGTCCAGCAAAGCATCGAACTTAGAATTCTCGACCTTGAACCGCAGAAAGCCCGTGAAAAAATGGATCAGATCAAGAAAAATCAGAATGAAGAACTAAAAGCAGGACTGCCGGAAGATAAATACCAACTTATCATTGATATACAGGAGAAAGGGGTAAGAAAAGTTAAGAGTCAGAAGAAGAAGAAAGGAAAAAAGAATAAAAAGAATAAAGAGGAGGGGCGTTGAGCAGCCGATTTCTTTTTAAATAAAAAAGCCCGTTAACGGGCTTTTATTTTTTTATACATTGTCTTTAGCTCTTCTAGCTTCACGCCTTTCTTTCCACATCTCTCTAAGGTTACCCCCCAACCAATAAGGCACGATAAAAAGCAATAACAGCATCATCAACCAAAATCCAATGGTTACTATGGTCAGGAAGGCAAGAAATCCCAGATATTGGTCAAAATCAAACATAGTTTTACTTTTTATTCAAAACAAAGATAATCCTAAAACTATCAATTGTACAAATTGGTAATAAAAAAAATTCAGATAAAATAGCATATTTTCCCTTAGATAACGACCTGCTTTTGAGCTACCTTTGCTCTAATTAAATATTGTACTAATGAGCTATAGAGTTGAAAAAGACACCATGGGTGAAGTAAAGGTTCCCTCGGATAAATACTGGGGCGCCCAGACAGAACGTTCACGGAATAATTTTAAAATAGGTCCCCCCGCATCAATGCCGCTCGAAATAGTCTATGGGTTCGCCTATCTCAAAAAAGCTGCAGCCTATACTAATTGTGAGCTCGGCGTACTTTCTGAAGAGAAAAGAGATCTCATAGGAAGTGTATGTGATGAAATTCTTGCAGGCCAGCACGACGACCAGTTTCCTCTGGTGATCTGGCAGACTGGCTCAGGAACCCAGAGCAATATGAATGTAAACGAGGTAATAGCCAATCGGGCACATGTCCTTGCAGGAAAAGAAATAGGCAAGGGCGACAAAACCATTACACCAAATGATGATGTGAATAAATCTCAATCATCGAACGATACATTTCCCACAGGAATGCATATTGCCGGTTACAAAATGTTAGTAGAAACCACATTACCTGGGGTACGACAACTTCGAGATACCTTAGATAAAAAGGCAAAAGAGTTCAAAGAAGTAGTTAAAATTGGCCGCACACACCTTATGGATGCTACCCCGCTCACTTTAGGCCAGGAGTTTTCCGGTTATGTTTCTCAACTAGACCACTGCATGAAAGCATTGGAGAATTCACTAAGCCATCTAAGTGAATTGGCATTAGGAGGCACCGCGGTTGGAACAGGGCTTAACACCCCTTCGGGCTACGACGTAATGGTTGCAAAGTATATTGCACAATTTACCGGGCTACCTTTTAAAACTGCAGCGAACAAGTTTGAGGCCCTTGCCGCACATGATGCTTTTGTAGAAAGCCATGGAGCACTTAAACAACTAGCTGTTTCTTTAAATAAAATTGCCAATGATATCCGCATGATGGCTTCAGGCCCCCGCTCAGGGATTGGTGAAATTATTCTCCCCGCAAACGAACCGGGTAGTTCAATAATGCCCGGGAAAGTAAACCCAACCCAATGTGAAGCGCTAACTATGGTTTGTGCTCAGGTTATGGGTAATGATGTGGCAGTGAGCGTGGCAGGCACACAGGGCCATTACGAACTCAATGTATTTAAGCCCGTTATGGCAGCAAATTTACTCCAGTCGGCCAGGTTGCTGGGAGAGGCTTGTGTAAGTTTCGACAAGAATTGCGCTATTGGAATCATGCCCAACCAGGAAGTGATAACCCGGCTGCTTAACAATTCACTGATGCTGGTAACTGCACTCAACACCAAAATTGGCTACTACAAAGCGGCAGAGATTGCCAATACAGCTCATAAAAATGGTACTACCCTTAGGGAAGAAGCTGTGCGTCTTGGATACGTTACCGAAGAAGAATACGATCAGTGGGTACGGCCCGAAGATATGGTAGGAGGGCTTAAATAGAACACCCGCCAAGTATTGAATCTGATCATATATAACAAAAAAAGGGCCTTCAGATTGAAGGCCCCTTTTCATAGTAGGATAGTGTTTATTACTTAAGGGTGAACTTGTTAGTTCCCAAAAGCTTAAGTCCATCGTCGTATACATTTACCATGTAATTTCCTTTCTGGAAATCACCTCCTGGCTTGTCGATATAATCACAAACATCGATGTTACCATTTTCATAGTAGAAGAATGTTCCTTTGCTGTAGGTTACAGAAGCACCTTCTTCGTTAGACTTGGTATTTCCACCGCTGATCACGTTACCTTGCGGATCGAGTACTTCGATAAGAAATTCTCTATCTCCAGCCTCTGCAATCAGGTTATCGGCTACTGTAAAACAAATCTTAAGTTTGTCTGTCCTGTTACCACGGGTTGTAGAAACCATTTTTCCATTGTTTCTCACTCGAACCGCATCTACTGTAAAGGCAGAAAGGTTAAGAGCAGAACCTCTTTCAACCACTTCAGCCAACTGGGTGTTCTGAACTACCAGAGAGTCATTGAAAACCGTTTGCTTTTCGAGCTCAACGTAGGTGCTGTCTCTCTGCATAGCAATTAAGGCATTCGACTGGGTTAAAGAATCCACTTTCTTAATTAGTGCTTCTCTTTCTTTCTTCAGAACGCCAACCTGCCTTCTGTATCGGGAAAGGGAGCTGATATCTGCTTTCATGGTCTGTACGGAATCGATATATTTTGCAATACGATCTCGTGCTTCAACCAATTCTTCGTTAGTAGCATTGCTTTCCAGGATAGCCTTGTCGTATTCCGATTTCAGACTATTCAAGTCCTCTACTACAAGATCTTTTTCCTGTGTAAGAGCCTGAGTGGTCTTTTTCTTATCCTGATAAAGACTTACAGTGTAAATCAGCGTACCAAGCAAAACCACGCCCAATAAGCCGGCAATCACTTTTAAACTGTTGTTGTTACTTTTTGTTTCAGTCATGATGTAAAAATTAATTAACTTTTATTTTTTTAGGTATTCGCATTCAGTCTGTCAGTCTATATACGGTGCAATTTTCTATTTAGATTTTTTCGGATGTCAAAAAATTAAAATATTTCTGCATCAACAGGATTGTAAAGCATTATTTTTAGTCAACCAAGCACTAGATATTGAAGATGACACCAGGGATTATTCCTTTTAAACCTAACATGGCGCAGGTTTTTAAAGACTTGAATCTCGCATGGTTAGAGCACTATTTCTACGTGGAATCCAAAGACAAGGAAATACTTGAGGAATGCAAGTCATACATTATCGGACAAGGAGGGCATATATTTTTTGCGCTGATAAATGAGCATCCTGTGGGTTGTTTTTCACTCATGAAAATCGAAAATAATGTATTCGAATTGGGCAAAATGGCTGTTGAACCGAAATATCAGGGGAACAAAATAGGGCAGTTCATGATGGAATATGCAATTGAATTTGCAAAAAAGATGAAATGGAAAAAAATTTTGCTGTATTCTCACACCAAACTCATTCCTGCAATCAACCTTTATCAAAAATTTGGATTTAAAGAGATTGCACTGGAATCCCCTTCTCCCTATGAGCGTAGTAATATTAAGATGGAGCTTATTCTCCAGGTAAAGCCGACAATAAAATGAATCGAACAATAAATTATATAAATACTATTCGACTTATGAAAAAGTACATTTTACTCCTATTTGTTTTCTGTTGTTTTATCTCATGTAAAGAGCAAAAGAAATCAGCTTCCGAAATCGATAGCACCTCAGTAGACAGTCCAGAATCAGAAGATGCTGCACTGATGGAGACACCGATACATGTTATACCCATAGAACATGCCACCACAGTTTTAGAATGGGGAGAGATCACTGTTTATTTAGATCCCGTTGGAGGCAAAGAAGCATTTGAGGGTCAAAAAGATCCGGACCTCATCCTTATTACCGATATTCATGGCGATCATTTTAATCTTGAAACACTTCAGGAACTCAATACAGAAAAAGCCAAGATAATGATGCCCAGGGCCGTCGCCTATCTCATGCCAGAAGAGTTTACCCCCCAGATCGATGTTCTGGATAACGGATCATCCAAAACACGCTACGGCATCAAAGTTGAAGCAATACCTATGTATAATCTCAGGGCAGAAGCAAAAAAGTTCCATGAAAAAGGTCGTGGCAACGGTTATGTACTAAATATGGGTACTTCGCGCCTCTACTTCTCGGGGGATACAGAGGATATCCCGGAAATGAGATCTTTAGAAAACATCGACAAAGCTTTTGTCTGCATGAACCTCCCATATACCATGACAGTGGAAAAAGCAGCTGAGGCGGTTTTGGAATTCAAGCCCAAAGAGGTTTATCCTTATCATTACAGGGGGCGTCCTGAAGTAAGTGATGTAGTTAAGTTTAAGGAGTTGATCGAGGGAGGTACTAACGAAATCCAAGTGGTACAGTTAGATTGGTATCCCGAAGATGAATTCTGAAAACTTAAAAAACTCCCGTGGATACGGGAGTTTTGCCTTCTGCATCTGCTCACTACCTGACTAACTTTTTATACTTTATACGTTTAGGTAATATGTCGGCCCCAAGTCTTTTTTTCCTGTTCTCTTCGTAATCACTAAATGACCCTTCAAAGAAATACACCTGTGAATCTCCTTCAAAGGCAAGTATATGTGTGCATATTCTATCGAGGAACCAACGGTCATGTGAAATGATGACAGCACAACCTGCAAAATTCTCGAGTCCTTCTTCGAGTGCTCTCAAAGTATTGATATCAAGGTCGTTGGTTGGCTCATCTAATAAAAGCACATTGCCTTCCTCCTTGAGGGTCATCGCCAGGTGTAACCTATTCCGTTCTCCACCTGAAAGCATGCTTACCTTTTTGTTTTGCTCGCTTCCCGAGAAATTAAAACGACTTAGATAAGCTCGGGAGTTAACCTGCCTGCCTCCCATCATGATCAGCTCCTGGCCTTCGCTAAAATTCTCCCAGATACTCTTTTCAGGGTCGATATTAGAATGGCTTTGATCTACATACGCCAATTTAGCGGTCTCCCCAACTTCAAATGTGCCCTTATCGGGCTGTTCCTCACCCATGATCATTCTAAAAATAGTTGTCTTCCCAGCTCCATTCGGTCCTATTATCCCAACGATACCCGCCTGGGGAAGTTTGAAATTAAGATCTTCATACAATAGTTTATCCCCGTAGGCCTTGTTCACCCCTATGGCCTCAATTACGTTGGTACCCAATCGGGGGCCATTCGGAATATAGATCTCAAGTTTTTCATCGAGCTGTTTCTGATCCTGATTCAGGAGTTTGTCGTAGTTCTTCAATCGTGCTTTTTGCTTGGCCTGCCTGCCTTTAGCCCCCTGACGGACCCAATCGAGCTCACGCTCCAATGTTTTCTGTCGCTTAGACGCCTGTTTGCTTTCCTGTGCCAGTCGCTTAGCTTTCTGATCGAGCCAGCTACTGTAATTGCCCTTCCATGGAATTCCCTCACCCCGATCGAGTTCCAGAATCCATCCGGCCACATTGTCCAGAAAATAACGGTCGTGTGTTACAGCGATCACGGTGCCTTTATACTGCGCAAGATGATGCTCGAGCCAATGCACGGATTCGGCATCCAGATGGTTAGTGGGTTCATCCAATAGCAATATTTCAGGTTCCTGCAAAAGCAAACGACAAAGTGCGACACGCCTCCTCTCGCCACCGGACAATACCGAAATCTTCTGATCCGGATCTGGCGTACGCAAGGCATCCATTGCAATTTCCAGCTTGGTATCCAATTCCCAGGCATTAGACGCATCGATCTGGTCCTGAAGAGCTGCTTGTTTATCCATCAGCTTTTGCATCTTATCGGCATCCTCATATACCTCCGGAAGCGCGAACATATCATTGATCTGATTATATTCATCGAGGATGGCCACCGTCTCGGCAACCCCTTCCCGGACTACTTCCAATACCGTTTTATCTTCATCTATTTTCGGGTCTTGTTCCAAATATCCAACACGATAGCCAGGCGAGAAAACCACCTGTCCCTGGTAATTGGTATCCTGGCCTGCAATAATCTTCAGCAAGGTGGATTTTCCGGACCCATTAAGGCCTAATATCCCAATTTTAGCCCCATAGAAGAAGCTGAGGTAAATATTCTTTATTACGGGGGTATTGGCGTTCTTGTAGGTTTTGGTGACGCCCGACATCGAAAAGATGACCTTTTTATCTTCAGACATAAGTAATTGACTTTACTAAAAGGATAAACGAAATAGAATAATAAAACACAGAGTCTTACACAAACGCACTCAAAAGGTCTCTATACTCTCCCTTTGAGTGCATTAAATACCCATGCAATTGCGAAAAAGCCGATGCCTACCGAAGCAAATCCCCAGCCTGCGATCTCGTCATAGCGAAATGCTCCCAAGGCGATCAGGCCCACCCCAACGGATATCATAATAAAGGTGGCCCAGGCGAGGACCGTATTTTTATTCATTCCCATGTGAGTTAGTTTAGTTGGAACTCAAATATCGGAAAATTTATAAACAGGTTGAGCTAAATTGATCAAAGATTAACCTTCGAAGGGAAATACCACCTTGCTTTTCGCCCGAACCTCATCCATGAGTTCCAACATATCCAGACTGTTTTGAAGGCTCCATAGCTTACTTTGGGTCTTCCCTTGCCTTAGACAGCTGTTAACCTCTTTAATCTCGTAGGTATATCCCATGCCTATCGTTGGATGGTTATAATGATCCTGCTGGCCATTGCTATCAAGGGTATATCCCTGGGTATGATGCCAACGCGGATCGAGATAAATAGTACCCTCCGTACCCGATATTTCGGCTTTCATTTCCGAGTTGGAATTCAACCCGCTATAGAGTATCGCCTGGGCCTCCTGATAGGAAAAAATCATCGATGTTTGAATCTCTGCTCCGGTTTTATAAAAATTAGATGTGGCAAAAATTTTATCGGGCATCCCCAACAAAAGATAAGCAAGGAATATTGGATAAATACCGATATCGAGAATAGAGCCACCTGCGAGTTCAGGGTTTAACAATCGGCCCTCTTCCTCCTTATCGAGTGCATAGAAAGCAAAATCGGCCTTAACATAGGCCAATTTACCGATATCTCCACTTTCGATCCGATCCAATACTTTTAGAATACTCGGATTGAAACGTGTCCAAAGGGCTTCCATCAAAAATACATTCTTGTCCTTCGCCACCTCTACCATCTCAAGTGCCTCTTTACGGTTAACGGCCAGCGGCTTCTCACATAGGACATGTTTTCCCGCATTCATGGCCCCTATACTGATGTCAGCATGAGAATTATGCGGTGTGGCGATATATACAACATCTACCTCCTCGGACCGAAATAATTCATCATAACTCCCAAAATAAAATGGCACATTATAGGTTTGAGCAAATGAGCTAGCTTTTTCATAATTCCTGGAGCCTACCCCCATAAGCCGGCAACCTGGTAATTGGACCAATTCCTCCGCAAATTTGTGCGCAATATTACCTAATCCGGCAATACCCCAACGAATCTCTTTTTCCATAAACTTCCCTTTATCAGCCCTAAAGTTAATCAATATTAGTCCTTATCTTTAACGCTTATTAGGAAAGCAGAAATCGATATGGATATCACCTTTAACCAAAATGAAGATCATAATAAACTAAAGGTCTCAGAGCTGCGGAACAAGCTGGCAAAAGTTAAACTGGGCGGTGGTAAGTCGCGGATTGAAAAACAGCACGCAAAAGGGAAGCTTACGGCGAGGGAGCGCGTCGATTACCTGGTAGATAATCCAAAAGACACTCTTGAAATAGGGGCTTTCGCGGGTGATGGAATGTACAGCGAACACGGTGGCTGCCCATCGGGCGGTGTAGTGGTCAAGATCGGTTATATTCAGAAAAGACTATGTATCATCGTGGCGAATGATGCCACGGTAAAAGCGGGCGCCTGGTTTCCGATAACCGCCAAAAAAAACCTCAGGGCGCAGGAGATCGCCATAGAAAATCGTTTACCAATAATCTACCTGGTGGATAGTGCCGGAGTGTATTTGCCAATGCAGGATGAGATCTTTCCCGATAAAGAACACTTTGGCAGGATCTTTAGGAATAATGCTATCATGAGCAGTAGTGGTATTACACAGATCGCAGCGGTAATGGGAAGCTGCGTAGCCGGCGGTGCATACTTGCCTATCATGAGCGATGAAGCCCTGATTGTAGATAAAACCGGCAGTATTTTTCTGGCCGGAAGTTATCTGGTAAAAGCGGCTATCGGGGAGAATATCGACAACGAAACTCTTGGTGGTGCGACAACCCATAGCGAGATCAGCGGTGTTACCGACTATAAATCCAAGGACGATAAGGACGCTCTGGATACGATCAAAAATCTTGTTTCCAAACTCGGTGCTCCAGAAATAGCCGGCTATAACCGTGAAAAACCTAAAAAACCTCTGGAGGATCCTTCTGAAATCCATGGGTTGCTGCCTGTTTCCAGAACGGACCCGTATAATATGCTCGAGATTATCAAGCGCCTGGTAGATAATAGCGAGTTCCAACAATACAAGGAAGGCTTTGGAAAAACCATCATTACAGGTTATGGCCGGATCGATGGCTGGGCTGTTGGCATTGTTGCCAATCAGCGTAAGGTGGTAAAAACAAAAAAAGGTGAAATGCAGTTCGGAGGGGTGATCTATTCAGATTCTGCAGACAAAGCCACCCGCTTTATCGCCAATTGCAATCAAAAAAAGATCCCACTGGTCTTTTTTCAGGATGTTACCGGCTTTATGGTAGGTAGTAAAAGCGAACATGGAGGAATTATTAAAGACGGTGCAAAAATGGTCAATGCGGTGAGCAATTCTGTTGTGCCAAAGTTTACTGTTATCATTGGAAATAGTTATGGAGCCGGAAATTATGCGATGTGCGGGAAGGCCTACGACCCCAGGCTGATCGTTTCATGGCCCAGTGCTGCGTTAGCTGTAATGAGCGGAAATTCGGCAGCCAAGGTTCTTTTACAAATAGAAAAATCCTCCCTTGAGAAAAAAGGACAGAAGATCAGCAAAGAGGAAGAAACCGCACTTTTCCAAAGAATAAAACAACGCTACGACGAGCAGATATCACCGTACTATGCCGCTGCTCATTTGTGGACCGATGCGATTATCGATCCGCTGGAAACGCGAAACTGGATCTCAAAAGGTATCGAAGCGGCCAATAATGCCCCTCAGGATAAACCTTTTAATATGGGAGTACTACAGGTCTAAGGCTTGCCTGCAACAGCTATGGGTGTATTGATTAAGGTGAACAAATTACTATTTACTTTTTTCTGAGTTATTCTGAAGAGTTGTGTCTCACTTTTCTCAAAAGGAGTACCGTAGTTGTAGTAGATGGTAGACTTCAAATAGGTCGGGTCGAAGGTTTTATTTCCAATATATTTAAGGTTGATCTGCCATTTGCCGGGCATTGTATCGTCAATAAAAAATTGTTCTGATGAATACCCTTCGAGTTTTTCCTTTTTTATCTGTTCAGCATTATCCTTATAAATATGTTTCCAGTTGTAATAGCGATTCTCCGGATTAACAAATTGTAATTCGAACTCCGCGTCTCCATTGTTCCACTCAAAGACCATCCTGGTTCCATGATTGACCGCCTTATTTACATCTTCATCAGTAGCAATAAAATCAGTTCCCTCTAATAAATTATCAAAATCGGTTTGGATTATGGAATCGATTCCGTCCAATACAGGTTTAGATTTCAGATCCTTATAAAGAATATACCTCGTAAGAAGCTCAATTGACCTTACGGTATCCAAGTTTTTCAGATATATATGGGCGAGATCCCGATAAGACTGGCCGTATTTTGGCCTGAGTCTAAGAATTTGCTTGTAAACGCTCAGTGCCAAATCGAATTCTTCAATTTCTTCCAGCGAATAAGCCACAGATTTGAGAATAACTGCATTTTGTGAATAATTTTTAACTATACTTTTTAATACGCTCAGATAATAATCCCTGGCTCTCCATTGCTGCATAAAATATCGACCAACATCCATTTGGTAAAAAGCTGAAGGATGTGAAAGCAAATCCTTATTTTTTAAATAGTTAAGCGCCTCTTCCAGTGTTTCGGATTTCTGTAATATTTCAATATCCCTTGGTATCGGTACCTTATCGACACTGCCTAATTCAGATTCTCTAAAAATATTATCTCGTAATCTGGCCTGGTCATAGGGTATCTTTTCTCCCTGTTCATTCCTTTCGAAAGTGCCCACTTTGGTATTTATCACTATCAAACCTCCTGCGGCCGCGGCTCCATAACGAACCAGAGCACCTGGGGAATTAATGACCGCTATTCTTTCAATATTAGCTATATCTATCCAGGTAGGTGCTTCGTTATAAGTGATTCCATCAAGCTCATAAAGCGCAGGGGCCGGATTTGAGATCGAGTTAAATCTTCTAGGCAGAAATGCTACAGGACGGGTAGGATCTCCCGGTGGCCTGTATATTCTCATTCCCGGAACTTTAGATTGCAGGGCAGTTAGAAAGTCTATCCCAGCCATACTCAATTCTTTGCCTTCCCAAACATTTACTTTAAATCCCATTCCTTCTCCGTTGATAATACCGAATCCGGTTTTTATTAGGTTTTTATCTTTAGGGTACAGTTCGGCCAGGGCCTTTTGGGAGCGTTTTCGCTTTTTAACCACTACTTCATCCAATTCTTCAAAACGCGGTTCCATTGCTATGTTGACGATAGATGTAACGTCTTCTACAATAACCTCAACGGTCTCCATACCAAGGTGGCTGTAAACCAATGTTTCCCCAGGCGAGGCCCGCAATTCATAGAATCCATTCTCATCGGAAACTGCAACAATATCCGAATCAGCAATAGTAATACTTACATTATACATGGGTTTACCCTCATCGAAGATCCTTCCGGAGATTAAATTGCTATTGGATTGTGATAAACCCAGGACAGTGTTAAAAAGAAAACTGACCAGTAAAATGGAACGAAGCCAGGGGGCTTTGAGTTTCATTAGCAAGAATGATTTTTCCTACAATATAGTAAAAAATGCCACAAATGGAAAGCAGTCTCAGTCTGCCGCAATGCCAGATCACTCCGGTTAATCGATGACCAGCTTCACCAACTGTTCTTCGTTATCCTTTTCATGGAGACGAACTAAATGAACTGTTTCCTGCTGGCCCGATCTACCGAAGTCTTTAATGACCTTACAACGAAGGAATAAAGGGGTCTGATCTGATGCTTCGGGATTGCCAAGGTATTTTACATTGATCAACCATTCGCCTTTGGACTCTTGTCCTATAATTTCAAACTCTTCCCTGCTGAAACCCTGTTCCCACTCCTGTCTAAGACGGGGTCCATTATCAAAAGATGTATGTTCCCAATTAAAAAACCTATTCTGGGGGTTTACAAATTGTAATTCAAATTCTGCCTCCTGATAGTTCCATTCGAAAACCAATCGTGCTTTGTAGGTTAAATTATTGCGGTAGTTGACAGGTAAATCAGATAAATCTAGGGAGCCAGGTTGCTGGTAGACCAGGTTTTTTATTTCGGTATCTATAGACTTTTTTAATCCCGAAAAGTCTATATCGGGGTTCACACTGCCATCTGCCATACGCAACAATTCATCGAGGCTCTCCTGATAACGTTGATTGTGTTTTAGGGCCATCGCATAGTCGAAGTAGGACTGACTCATTTCTGGGAACCTCTCAAGTAATTTTTCAGCGGTTTCCAATTCCAGTTCATGTAAATTCTTCTCCTGACATTTAAAAAGCATAGCCCTGAGTGTATTGTATTTTAGGCTATTGTCTTCCAGCACATTGGTAAGAATCCTCAACGCCAAAGGTTGGCTCGCCGAATTGAAATACTGGAAAACATCGATGTAGAAAGCCGGTGCTTTTTCATATGCTGCTCTTTGATCGAGGTATATGTCATAGGCCTCCTGCAAATTTTTGGCCTTTTTCAGGGCTTTTAAATAAGGCGTTACCAGTGTCCTGGAGGAAACCTTAAGCTTCCCTTCATAAATATTGTCGTTGAGCAAAGCGAGGTCTTTTTGCTCTCTTTCCTCACCATACGTCCCGGTTTTGGTTCGTATGAGAATTACCCCGTTGGCACCCATACTTCCAAATCTGTTGGTAGCGGCAAGGCCTTTGAGTACTGTGATATCAGCAATGTTTCTGGGATCAATAAAGCCGGTGTCTACGATTCGGCCCGTAGCGGAATTCGATTGCTGAAGGGCAATACCATCTATTACTATTAATCCATAGTTGTTACCCAGGATCGAATTACTGGGCCTCAAAATCACCTGACTGAGATCGTCATTCTGACCCAGTCTCATTCCCGAAAACTTACCCTGGGTGGCATTATTTACCGTTGTAGAAACATCGCCTATCTCCTCCTCCGAAATTGACTGTACAGCATAGCCTACCGCATCGTTGTTTTTTTTACCATAGGCTGTTATCGACTCTTCAGCCGGCTCTTCCTTTTCCCCGGTTACCACAACCTCTTCGAGGGTAATCCCGTCGGCAGCTGAGAGTCTGATATCTATATTGGGATTCGCACCTAGTAATTTTTCGATCTTATTTCCTTCTCTTTCCTCGAGAACCAGAATATCACCTTCCGTTGCTTCTATGGCATATGAGCCATCGGCTGCTGGTTTTACTCCTCGTTCTTGTCCCTTGATAGAGATGCGTACAATTTTACCCGTCATCTCATTACCATGTATTTTACCAAAATACTCCTGTTTACCGGAATCAGGGGTTGTTACTTTTTCAGCCAGATTTGCAATGTTCCCCCCACTCAATATGGCCAGAAGGTTCAGATTGGCCTGATTGTAATATGCCTGACTGTTCACCACTGTTACCTCCCCTTCAAAATAAGGACTCTCTATGGCAGTGTTTTGATGCCCATCTGTAAATATCAGGATATTGCCCTTCATGGCATATTCGCGCAATCCACTAAAAGAAGTACCCCCGTCGTATGTCAGTTCTTCAAGCCTTTGCTTTAGAAGATCCCAACCCCCGGATTTAATGCTAAATTTCTCTCTTGCATGAACGGTATTACTAAATAGCAATAAGTTGACCGTGGTATTCTGATGCTCGGAAAAAAAAGACTCCAGAAATGCGAATTCCTTATCCAGGTCCCGTTCCCTCATCGAAAGGGAAGTATCCCAACACAGCGTGGTTGATGGACTCTCAAGCTGCGCAGATAACACCCCTGGCATCACCCAACAGAGTAGCACGCTCAAAATTACTTTTGAAAATTTTTTTATCATCGTCCTTGATGTGATTTAGGCCTCGGGATTAACAATAACTCCGTTTGCCTGCCATTCACATAGCGGAACCCTGTTTCCCCGTAAAAACCTGCTTCTTCAAGCATTATTCTGATATCCCTTTTCCATTCCGGGATATGTACGGTCGTATTCAGTTCGATGGCATAGACCGTATTATAGTTCAGGGCATAATTTTCCCCATCGTCTTTCATAACGCCATCCTGCGCATCCCACATTCCTATAGTTGTACCTGCCGAATGACCATAAGAACCCAGAGGATGGGTATAAATAGCCGGTTTGAGTCCAGCCGCACGTGCTTCTCTCAATGCATTTGCGAGGATCTCGTTCCCGGTAAGGCCCGTTTTCATGTTTTTGGTCAGATAGTCCTGAACAGCATTACCCTCTTTAAGCCCGTTGATCAGAAAATCCGGAGCTTTGGTTTCACCGGGTTTTAGAACATAGGCCAGTTCCTGACAATCGGTGTTTAATCTCAGGTAGGTGATGCCAAAATCGCAATGCAGTAAATCGCCCGGGCGTATCACCATATCCCCGGGACGGCCCGAGAAGGAATACAGATGGCTCACCAATTCTTCACTGGTCCTTTGAACGTCTACTGTAGGATGGAACCAGGTTTCAAGGCCAAGATCAGTTACTTTTTGTCGCATCCACCATTCCACTTCGGTAGTGGTGGTAACGCCAGCAGTGATAACCTTTTCGGAAAAAGCCTCGGCGATTATATCATGGGTAATATCGACTAACTGATTATAAAGTACCATTTCTCTTTCTGTTCGGGTTTCGATCCAACGAACCGCAAGTTGTTCTGCCGATTCGATCCTCGAATGAAACTTAGAGGGTAGATATTCCAAAAACTCTTCATAATCGGTCTTCACTAAGCCATCAGCTATATTGTGATCCTTCGAAAAATTTAAACCTATGGACTTCGGATTTCGTTCTTCTATCAGCGTCACTAACCGACGCCACTGATCGGGTTCTTTTTCCTTATCCCAGGCAGAACGGATTTGTTTTCCGATATCATAACGGGCCACCGCCAATTTTTCTATGGTATCCCGGGCGGCATCTCTGTAAAACAAAAGGATGGTTCGCCGCCGTGCATTGAGCCAGGTGGAAGGTAACATTGTCTTTAGTACAGGATCCTCATTGTATTCCCTGGAGATGATTACCCACATATCAAGTCCGGCCTGATCCATAAGCTCTGGAAGCAGTGTATTAAAACGTTCTTCGAGAATTTCATCGATCACCATCGATCTCTGTTGCTCACTAAGAATTTGTTGGCCATGGGCGTTACCAAAAAGGAATAACAGTAATATAAAAGCTAGAATTCTCATTGGGTATAATTGAACCATGAAAATACTGCTTTTTGAGCAGAATTAAGTGCACTCAAACAAACTTAAAGAAACTAATGGACCTATCGAATAACCGCCCAATCGTAGATGTCAGGCCGATTGATTTTTCCATTTTCAGTTTCCGGAAATTTCTCCATACTAAGGATTTCTTTCGGGATTTCATAAGGAATCTTGCCGTACTGCTCTCGAATTGCATTAATAACTTCTTCCTTATTTACCTGACCTTCAATGACCAAAACCAGTCGCTGGCCCAAATCATCATCCGGAAGACCTAACAGGATGAACCTATTGTCGATCAAACCCGACAACTTTTTCTCAATCAGTTCCGGATATAGTTTTACTCCCCCTGAATTGATCACATTATCCACCCTCCCCAACCAATTAAACCGATCAGGACCGATCAATTCTACAATATCATTGGTACGTATAGTCTGGACGGGGTCCCATGGTAATTCGATTACCAAACAACCTTTGTCGTCCTGAGAAAGCTTGATCCCGGGAAGAACGGTAAAGGGTATTGCAGTATCTTCTCCTATAACCGGCTCGATTATGGGCTTTAACGCGATATGGGAAGCGGTTTCGGTCATTCCGTAGGTTTCATAGACCTTTGTTTCAATGTCGCTGAGCATATCGGCATCTTTTTCAGAAAGCGGTGCCCCACCAACTATAATTGTTTTGACCCGATCGAGGTGACGAAATGAGCTTCTGAGTTGAAGCGGGACCATCGCGCAAAAATCGAATCGGTTTAATGTTTCTAAAAGCGGACTGGAAGAGGGAGATACCAGCTCCAAACTCCAGCCAAGCACCATCGCCCGTACAAGCATCATCTTCCCTGCTATATGCCCGGCTGATAAACAAAGAAGTGCTTTTGTCCCCGATTGAAGGCCAAGGAATTCTGCAGTAGCCATGGCAGATGCCATCATCGACTGTTTTGTGAGTGCGATATTTTTAGGTGGTCCTGTGGAACCTGAAGTCTTTACTATTACCGCAGGACTATCGGATAACCAATCGAGCAAAAAATCGCCTATAGGTCTTTCGTACTCTTCACCTTCCTTTATAAAACTATAACCCACTTCAAGCAATGCGTCCCTGTCGCAGACCAGCCCATTAAGACGAAAGTCTGAGTGAATTTTACCGGTCATCGATTTCTTTTTCTAAAAGGCTATCGTCTTTCACAAGGGGTTTAACGTCTCCCAGCAGTCTTTCTTTCCAGTTGTTCCAGCCATATCGTTTTGCAAAAATGATCAGGAGAATAGGATATATAACCAACACGGGCAAGAAAACGTCCCAGCCGAGTCCTGGTTCTGAAACATCCCGATAGAGGGAGTTGGTTTGAAAGGCGGTCCAGTCTGCGGTTACCAGGATGGCAGCCGTAAGGTTATTTGCCGCATGAAATCCAAGGGCCAGTTCAATTCCGTCGTCCATCAGGGTCATGATACCCAAAAACAAGCCGGTTCCCATGTAGAAGACCATGATCCCGTAGCCAAGTTTATCTACTTCCGGATTAAAAATATGCAGGAGTCCGAATATCAGAGAGGTAATAAGCAGTGGAATCCATTTCTTACCCGAAAGAATACCGATACCCTGCATTAGGTATGCCCGCATATAATACTCCTCAAAACTGGTTTGTAAAGGAATAAATAATACGGCTATGACCAATAGTATCAGAAAGGGTATTGCATTAAAATTAAATTCATAGTCTTCGGGCGATAGATAGATGTCGAGCAGAATAAACAAAGTAGAAACAATAGCCCATAGTACAAAGGCAAAACCAATGCGTTTCCAGTCTATTCGCGATCTGATAGTCGTTAGTGAAGTCATAGATTGACGGTGGAGCATTTTAGCCGTGAGAGCGACGGCCAATAACCCGACAGCAAAACTAAACAACATCAATAGCAGAAATAGATTCGATCCAAGCATTTCGGCCATGGCAGTGATGTCTGAGGGAAAATCACCCGTATCGATCATTTTATATACCAGAGCCCCCATTAAAGGTACTGCCCCGACAAATTGCCAGGCAAAGAAAATGATAATCGTCCCCAAAAAATAGCGCCCCCAATCATGCAGCCCTTTAAAGCCTTCCTCTATGAACATACTTCCTGAATTAAATTTGCGGGCCAGTCTTTTCCGCGATCGTAATATAACATACCCTGTCGGATTTCAAGCGGAGATTCAAAATTATTAGTGTAAAGACTGCCGGTACCCAGCCCCTGGTAAACAGAGGTGTTCAATGTGCAAGTCCACTGGGCAATGGCATTTAAACCGATATTGCTCTCCAGTGCACTGGTGATCCACCAGCCGCTACCGAATTTTTTCGCCAGTTCGATCCACTCTTGTGATCCACCAAAACCACCCACAAGACTTGGTTTTAAAATTATGTATTGAGGACGGACCTTTTCCAGCATTGCGTTTTTTCGATCCAGACCGAATATTCCTATCAGTTCCTCATCGAGCGCTATTGGCAAAGTAGACTTTTTACAAAGGCTTGCCATTACATCCCATTGACCAGGGGCGATGGGTTGTTCAATACTATGAATGTGGAATTGAGACAGTAGTGTTAGTTTATCTAACGCGTCTTCAGGATCGAAAGCCCCATTAGCGTCGAGCCTGAGCTCAACTTCCTTTGCAGAGTATCGTTGCCTGAGTGCTTTTAGAAATCGGACTTCGGTCTCAAAATCAAGCGCACCGACCTTCATTTTAATACAACGAAACCCTGACGCAATCTTTTGATCTAGTTGATCGTAAAGGAAAGATTCCTCGCCCATCCATATCAATCCATTGACAGGTATAGAGGATTTTCCTTCGGTAAAAGAGGAAGGAAATATTATAAATGGATCTTGGGCGGTAAGGGATCGAAAGGCCTGTTCCAAACCGAATTGAATACTGGGAAAGTGTTGCAGTCTCTTAATAAGAGTATTAAGTCCCATAGAGATCTCTGCACATGTCTCAGACAACACATCCTGGTATTCGGTAACATCGTCGATACTTAGTCCCTTCAGCAAGCCACACTCCCCTATTCCCAGACTATCTCCTTCCTTTAAAATAATGAAATGGGACTGCTTTGAATTAAGAACGCCTCTGGAGGTACCACTTGGGTTTTTAAAATCAAGAACATATTTGCAATGATGGGCCTCCATATTAATTTGTGCAGTACTTAAGCAGACAAGAACCTCTTATAAATGCCTGGTCGGTGAATTTCTGATGTAAATTGGGCACATCTTTTAAAGGGACAAAGAGGCTCCAATATCGAGTAAATGAAGTGTTTTACCTGCCTTTTCAAAGGCATCTTTTGCCCGGTCATGGTCTATCTCTATATACCCGAAAGTATCGTAATGATATCCCAAAATCTTATCGCATTCCAAAAACTTTGCTGCGATGACTGCATCATCGATCCCCATAGTGAAATTATCACCAATAGGTAAAACGGCCATATCTAATTGACCTTCTGCCGGGATGAGTTTCATATCCATGGTTAAAGCAGTATCTCCGGCGATATAGATTCGCTTTGTATCGGTCTGTAGAACAAAACCACCAGGCTGCCCTCCGTAGGATCCATCAGGAAAAGAAGAGGTATGAATTGCCTGGGTATATTTTAATCGGCCAAAATCAAAGTTCCAGTTACCGCCATGATTCATAGGGTGAGCTTGCAGTCCCTGGTTTCCATAGTATGTCGCTATTTCATAATTACTGACAATTGTAGCGCCGGTTCTTTTAGCAATGGCCTCTACATCGAGAATATGATCCTGATGGGCATGGGTTACGAGAATATAATCGGGGTTAAGGGCGTCGATATCAATAATCCCGGCTGCCTTTTCATTTCCGGTGATAAAGGGGTCGACCAGAAGGTTAACATCATTTAAATCTATGCTTAGGGCGGCATGGCCCAGATAGGTGATTTTCATGCTTTATAAGTTTCTACTTCAAATTTATTTAAAATTGAAGTAAAAACGCACTCCATCAGAAGATTTATCGACATTAAGCTTGGACTGTAATTGATTAACCAGGCGGTTGATCAGCCTGATACCCATAGAGGAATTGGCACGCTCTTCGGAATCGTCGGGCAGGCCTATTCCATTATCCGCATATTCGAAAAAGCCTTCCTTGGCGTTCTTGCGGAGGTGGATATAAATTTTCGGATTTATATGATCATCGGGAAAGGCATATTTAAAGGAGTTAGAAACAAGCTCGTTGAGAATTAGCCCGAAAGGTATTGCCCTGTCGATATCCAATTCCACGCCTTCCGCATCGATGGTAATATTGATATTGTGACCACCCTTTTTGAAGACCGATTGCACACTATTGATCAGACTTTCGATATAACCCTGCATTTCAATAACAGAAAGATCTTCGTTCTGATATAGTTTTTGATGGATCAGAGCCATAGCCTTAACCCTGCTCTTGCCTTCTTCGAGCGCTTCAATAGCCGCCTTGCTCCTGGTATTCTTGGTCTGTAAACTCAGCAGGCTCGACACCATTTGCAGGTTGTTCTTTACCCTGTGGTGAATCTCTTTAAGCAAAGAGTCCTTTTCCACCAGTGAGTTTTCAATTATATGTTTTTGTTCAGCGATGAGTCTTTGGTTCTTGATACTTTTCAAGTAGGCATAAACCAGTCCGGCAAATCCCAGTAAAGTGAAAATCAAAGAGATAAAGACAAGGTTAATTTTTTCATCTTTGTTCTGTAATTCATTCCTTGCCCGTTCCATCTCGAGCTTTTGCTGATCGATCATCCGCCTAGAATTATCGAGATCTTCCTGTGCCACCACCGCTACCCATTGTTGTTTTTTAATTGCCGATTCGTGAACATCTAGCGAATCCTGAATCCTGATGTTCTTTTTCAGAAAAAAGGCTTCATTCCTGTAGTCCTCTATTCTGCCGAAGTAGGCAGCCAGCAATCGATTCTTTTTAAGCTGATATTCCGGTTTGATAAGATTCAGTTCAGCATCGAGGTATTGTTTTGCCTCACTGTATTCACCTGTTTGGATCTTACACTCGGCCAGGGCCAGTGTATTTTCTACGATATCTTGTGAATAACTGCCGCTATTGTTTTCCTGAATGCTCTCCATGCTTCTTTCCAAATACGGAATAGCCTCATCGCATTGGTTGAGCTGTACATAACTTTTCCCGATGTTACCCTCTATTATGGCTTTTAATATCAATCCTTTGCCAATCTCATTTTCAGTTTTTACCGTACTGAGGTCGTTGAGAAATACATCGATAAATCCTTTGGCCTTTAATAGATTAGTAATGGCAGTGGAGGCCGATTTATCGAGACGAAGATAATTACCAACATTGTTGTGGTATTCGGCCAGCCCATAGAAATCATTTTCGGGAATTCCCTTCTTGACCTCCATGATATATTCGTTCATAGCCTTTCTGTGCAATCCCAGATTGGAATAGATATCATAAAAAGCAACATTATCGGTAAGTCCTAACTCCCTCTTCTCCTTCCGAATTTCGATTTGCGTGTCATAGAATTGCAATTGGGAATAATTCTGATCCAGGAGATCGAGCATCATACCCTGGAGTTCGATGTCGTATTCATTTATATTTTCATACAGATCCTTAACAATGGCGACGCTTTTGTCATAATCCCCCAAATCGTAGAAAATCTGGGACTGCATAATTTTATAATGATCTATCTCGACGGAATCTCCCAGTCTTTGAGAGTTTATCAGTGAGGCATTTACGATATCGAGCCAGTCGTATGCCGAATCTTCCTGATAGCGGTTGGAGTTTTCGAAAAAAAAATTAAGCTGTTCTAGGGTGTTCTCAGTTTCCTGAAATTTTTGCAGTACTCTCTTTTCCTCAGGCCCTGATTCCTGGGCAGACAGGTAAGGAATTACCAGAAAGCTGAATATAATAATTAATTTACGCATAACCCCCTGTAAGTCGTTCACTGATTAGTTTTACAGCGATGTAGTTATCAAGTATAATTTTCCTGATCTGATCCTGGGTGAACGAACACTCAAACATACCATTAAATAACGGCGCGGTGGAATTTTTGTTGTAAATCGATAGTATCGTGTGGTATTCGATGTTTTTTCTCTTTTTGGCCATAGTTTAACTAATCATTCCCTCGTAAAAAAAATAAGAAGACCTGATGCTAAAATCTTCCAGAAATCGCCATCGCCACCTTCGAATCTGCATTTAAAGCATAAAAAAAGGCTATACATAATTGCACAGCCTTTTTCGGAGAACACTATAAATAATTGGTAAGATTTGGGGATCTTTTAATTATTTGATCCAAATGTAGGACGTAGTTTTGAAGGTTCAGGAATATTGTTGTGTAGATGCCGATTTCTGTTGTGAAATCGTTCTTTCGTATTCAATTGTGCATTTCATCGAGCTTTTATGCACTTTTATCTTTTTGCCACATCAGGATATCTGTTTACCTCTCTGAATTGGAGTCTTACCACAAAAGCGCAAACTCTATGTTAATACATCCAATAAAAAATATTCATACCTCAATGAAGAAGATAGGCAATGATAACTATCGAGTAGAATAAATATTATGACCTAATATGGACTATAATATGATTTAAGAATTCATGGCAGAAAGAATGAATTCTTTAAAATCCTTTGATATTGGAATCAGGGTATTGTTGATCATAATATCCTTGGAATTCACTGCATCTATATGATCCACATTTACGATATAAGATTTATGTGCGCGGTAAAACTTATTTCGCGGAAGTTTCTGCAGGTAGTCTTTAAGCGGGGAGCGTACAAGGAATTTTTTGTCGATCGTATTGACTTCCAGATAAACATTATCCGCTTTGATAAACTGTATATCCCCAAAAGGTATTCTATAGTACAAATGCTGTTTTTTGACAAAAATAGAATCCTTCAATACCGAATTGGGACTTGTTTTATCGGTCTCACTTCCGGCGGCGGCAGAAGCTCCTTTGTTCTCATAATCAAAATTAGAAAGGGCAATTTCTATGGATGTATATAAATCCTGTTGTTCGAAAGGTTTTACCAGATAGCCATTCGGTTTAACTGTTTTGGCGTTTTCCACTGTGGCCCGATCCGAGTTTGAAGTGACAAAAATGAACGGTATATTATAGTTCTCCCGGATGTGCTTTCCAAGGTCGATACCTGTTTTATCGGAAGCCAGGATAATATCAATAAGCACTAAATCTACTTGTTTGGTTTTTAGTGCCTCAACTGCCTGTTCATAAACAATTACGTTATCTACGATCTCATAGCCAATTTCCTCGAGCATAGACTGCATATCATCTGCGATGATAACATTATCTTCAACAATCAAAATCTTAATAGGTTGTTCCAAAGTAAGTGTGGTTTAGAAGGTTATGTCCACTCAAATTTACAAAAAATAATATGTGAAATAAAATAGCAGTGCCAGAAGAAAGGTGCTCAGTGCAATTTTCTTAAGTTCAGGATCGAGTTCGCCCGGGTGTTTTATGCTGTAGATCCGGAACATATGACCAATTAAAGGTACGAAGGCTATCAATGGGGTCCATTGCCAAATAGAACGGGCATAAAGGCTTATAAAGGCTATAAGACAGACCATACTCCCAAGGATCAATACCAGATGGTATATCCTTGCCCTGCTAGCACCCAGCATTACGGCTAAAGTTAGTTTTCCGGCTTTCCGGTCTGATTCGAGATCACGCATGTTATTTAGGTTCAGTACCGCCGTACTAAGCAGGCCTATGGTAGCGGCCGGTAGCACTGCGGCCGGGAAAAGAGACTTGCCGTAAAGAAAAAGAGACCCGAGTACACTCACGAAACCGAAAAAAACAAAAACAAAGATATCCCCTAGCCCCCTATAGCCATAGGCATCACCTCCCACCGTATATTTAATCGCCGCCCAGATACATAGCAATCCGAGAAATCCAAACAGAAAAATATATTCAGGATGATCGAATGCAAATGCCCGTATTAGCAGAAAGACGACCAGTAACAGGTTAATGAGGATCGAAATTAAAATACCCCGCTTCAACTCCTTTCTACCGAGAGCCCCGCTCTGTAAAGCACGCTGAGGCCCAATCCTTTCTTCATTATCGGTTCCCTTTACCCCATCACCATAGTCATTGGCAAAATTAGAGGTGATCTGAAAGCCAATAGTGGTTAGCAATGCCAGAATAAAAATGATTTGGTCTGAATATCCCTGTACCGCAGCAAGTGCAGTTCCAACTAAAATACCTGATACAGAAAGAGGAAGTGTTCTTAAGCGGGCTGCCTGCAGCCAGGCCTTAGCTTTACTCACTAATAAGGAGCTTCAATTTTAACGCGTTTTCCGTCTTGATAAGAGGCCACAAAAGCATCGTCAAATCCCATTTTTACCAGTTGGTATCTAAAGGATTGTGCTTCTTTAAGGGTTTCAAAATTACCCAAGGAATATGAGTAAAACGGATTGGTCTTTACAAAAAGTGTATTGGTAAGGGCCTCAGAGGCCAGGGTAACATTATTGTCTACGAACGATTTAACCTGCACCGAATAAATCTTTTCTTTCTCCAAAAACTTTTTAGCCAGATAGAACTCTTTTACCAGGCTGAGTTCGTCGTTTTGCAGTTCGAGGTTGTCAATCCTGGATTTAATAGCATCGAGACTATCAATCGAAACCAGCAGATTGGTATCATCGAACTCTTTCGAACTGCTCAATCCGGCAGTGAAAGATGTAAATACAAGCGTACTTATTAAAAACAGTCCGGTGATTCCACCCAGTATATTTCTTTGAATTTTACTGCGTCTCAGCTCTTTATTCTTGTACTTGATCTGATCCAACAGACGCTCATTGATAATCTGCGCTTTGTCGATGTCCTTATGCAGTTCCAGCAGATCGCTTTCCTCTATAAATGGCATAGTGTGAAATAGTTAATAAATAGATCGAGATAAATGTAATTAAAATCCTTGAAATCAACAATTAAATAACTGCTAAGCCATATTTATTATTGTTGTGGATAACGATTATTTTATTCCACCGCTCAAAGCAAGACCCTGATCCACTTCTCTCTATTTTTTATAAATCCCATCAGGTGATATGGAAATCCTTCTGGCTTTATATAAAATACCTATTGCTTTTTTAAAGGTTTTTTTACTCATTTGTAGCTGATCCTTAATCTCTTGCGGGTCCGATTTGTCGTGCAACTTCAATACCCCTCCGCGCTCCATCAGCGTGTCATAGACCTTCTGTGCAGAACTTTCGAGCTTGCCAAAACCCAACGATTGCAGGCTGATATCTATCTTCTGATCACTTCTGACTTTCTTGATATATCCCAGCAAATTATCTCCAGGGGCAACGGGCTTATAAACCTCATCGGCATATACCAAACCGATGTGTTTTCCATCGATTATAACTTCCCAACCTAAGTCGGTTTTCCTGTTCACCATAATACGAACCTCCTGGCCCTGTTCGTACACCGCATTAGTATTATCGAGAAAGCGCTCCAACCTGCTCGAGGCTACCATCCGAAACGACTGTGGATCGAGATAACAGTACACCACATACCACTGTCCTTCCTCCATGTCGAACTGTTGTTCACGAAAAGGCACCAGCAAGTGCTTCTCTAAGCCCCAATCTAAAAAAGCGCCATATTCGTTCACTTCAGCCACCCTCAGGAAACCAAATTCATCACGCTTTACAAAAGGCTTTAAAGTGGTTGCAACAGGCCTTTCTTCATTATCCAAATAACAGAAGATTTCAAGGTCCTGACCGGTTTTCACTCCTTCAGGAACATATTTGTTTGGCAGCAACACCTCATTGTCATCTTCATCGGCCAGATAGAGACCAATACTAACTATCCTGCTTATTTTCAATGTATTATAATTCCCAATTTCAATCATTATTCTAATTTTTGGATGCAGGGAAATCTGCCTCGGGATCGATTACAATCCGGCTTATATCAATTAGTTGTAAATGTCCTCTTTACCGAATTCTTTTACCAGCATATAGTATACCACCGCCCGGTATTTTGTGCGTTCAGATCTTCCATATCGATTCATCAGCTCCGTAATGGCAACCATGAGTGATGGTGTGTTTTCAAGGCCCAGTTTTTTAATCAGAAAATTATTTTTAACCGTTTCCAGTTCGCTTTCCGATGATCCGGATACCGTTGCAGCATCTCTGTTATAAATTGCAGGGCCAAGGCCATGAACAACACGCTCCAGGAGTTCAACATCTACCTCTACCCCGAATTTCTCCCGTATATGAGCAGAGTACTTTACTTTAAGTTCTTCTTTTTTAGTGGCCATGATATTGCTATTTAAGAGTTATTTGAATAGAGCGCCGAAGATAAATATTCGAAGTACCCCAACAATACGGTATCGTTGATGGTACGTGGTGTTTTAACCTCCAGGAGTTTTGGTCGCTCTCCGGATTCGAAGAATCCCTTCAAGGCTTCTTGCAAGTCTTCCTGATTGGAAGCGGAAAGGAATTCAAAGTCGTAGGAATCACATATTTTTTTGATCTCTGTCTGGTGGACGGTTTCAAAGTAACGTACAAAATTCTTATCCTCTTTCTTCCCGGGCAAGATCCTGAAAATACCACCCCCTTCATTGTTTATTACAATGATTCTAAAATCGTTTCTCACATAATCATTCCATAGAGCATTGATGTCGTAAAGAAAACTTAAATCCCCACTAATAAGCAAGGTAGGATTTTTATAGTAAAGCGAAGCTCCAACAGCTGTAGAAGTGCTTCCATCAATACCACTGGTACCTCTGTTGCAATAAACAGCCAGTGAAGGTTCCAAGTCGAATAATTGTGAATAACGGATGGTTGAACTATTAGCCAGTTGTAACTGGTAGTCCGAAGGGATGGCGGGGAAGATCGTGCCAAATGCCTTTAAATCGGAAAATGGAATGTCCTGAATATATGATTCCCGAAGTTCTTTTTGCAGCCGATCGGCATGTTTCCAAACCTCGCTATAATCGCTATTGAATTCTATTATCATCGGGTTGAAACGCTTGAACAAATCAGCAGGTTTCTCTTTGATGTGTTTACTCAGGGCATTAAATGTATTGAATACCTTTTTTTCGTCTATATGCCAATGCTGCTCTGGCTTCCAACCGCGCAGGAATGCCTTAATCTTTTTTGAAACGATGAGCCCGCCGATAGTAAGCAAAAGGTCTGGTCTCATCTTTTCAAAAATTTCTGACTTATGTTCGGCCAGCTCTATGGGAGCAATAATACTGTCTATACTATTGATCAACTGAGGGTGAGCCAGGTTAGATGTTGTTTCGGTTAAAATGGCAACAGAGGGGTCCTTTACCCAGTTATCGATAATATCCTCGCTCAATAATCCGGGCGGCAGCACTCCGATTATGATCAGTTTCTTCGGACTTGAATTCCATGAACGCACCAATTTATCCAGATTGGTCTCTTTACCAATGAAAGCTTTCGCTTCGGATGGTATTTGTGGGGTATAGTTTGCGGTATTGATCAAGCCATATAATGGTTCTTCAAAGGGAACATTGATATGAACTGGCTCGTTTTGATCACCGGCCACCGCCAGGGCCTGGTTCAATTCCTGTTCATTATACCGCTCCACCTCTTCCTGCTTAGCTTTTAGCACATCAGGCTCGACCTCCGAATCGAGAATGCCCCAAAACTCTAATTCGGATGTGGCATGTATAACATCCTGCTTAAGAAGAGCCGAATAGCCAATATGCCGGTCAAAAACTCCATCCTGCCTGATGGTTTGTCCATCACCGATATCAATTTTGTAAGAAGGCCTGTCTGCCGATATCACTACCAGGGGGATATCGCTATAGCAGGCCTCTGCGACTGCCGGGTAATAGTTTAAAAGCGCACTTCCGGAAGTACATAGCAAAACAACCGGCTGCTTCAACTGTTGAGCTATCCCCAGAGCAAAGAAAGCAGCACTGCGTTCATCGACAATACTGTAACATTTAAAAAATGGGTCTTGCGTAAATCCCAACGTAAGTGGTGCATTTCTTGAGCCAGGTGAAATCACGATATTTTCAATACCTCTTGCCTTGCAGTGATAAACCACCGCCCGTGCCGTTGGAATGTTAGAATATTTCATAAGCGGTGCAAAAATACGATGCAGGAAGCAGCTGTCCCAATCATTCGAAAGAATTAAAAAGGGCCCCGGTAATAGTTGTACTCTTCTGCGCAGTCTCCTGCCATTCTTCCTCGGGTATTGAATGTTGTGTAATCCCGCCTCCCACATAGACCCTTGCTACTCCATCCGACCAGGCCATACAACGCAGATTTACAAATAAATCGCACTCCCCGGAATTGCCTAAATTTATTTCGCCCAAATAACCAGTATAATATCGGCGATTATAGTCTTCATATTTTTGGATAAATGCAATGGCATTTTCCTTTGGTGTGCCACAAACCGCCGGCGTTGGATGCAAACTGGATATAAGACTTTTAAGGCTATTACCGGCTAAACGGGCCTGGATCTCGGTCTGCAGATGCCATAGTTGGCCGGCCCTGATTGAAATTGGTTCAGAAGCAGTTGGAACAAGTTGGACTGAAGTTAATTCCTCCATAATAAAATCGGTTACATAACGCTGTTCTTCCTTTTCCTTGTCTGTCCATAACGGCGGACTTTCATCGGAAGTTACCTTTGTTCCGGCCAGGGAGTAAATCGTGATCAGGTTATTTTTCATCGACAGGAACAGCTCAGGAGTGGCACCCATCCAAATTCCCGTTGCCGGATGATACCAGAAATAACAGAAAGCCTTTGAATGCTCCAGCAGAAGATTGTTGAACTTCTGCAGCGGATTTGCTTTTAAGGGAACCTCAATTACACGGGAAACAACCACCTTGTTTAAAGGCCCGGAAACAATTTTCTTCAGGGCCTTGGAAACTAATGCTACATGCGCGTTTCTTGATTTATCACCGCTTTTTTCAGACGGAATTTCACCCTGGTAAAAAGGCGTGGGAATATAGTGATCGTCGAAAAATATATTATCTGGTTTAAGATAGAGAGGTAATTCATCAGGATTGAACGGTGCCATGATGAAGCCTCTTTCTTTAAAGGAGCGGACACGGTGTACATCGGTGTTGGACTGAACTATAAGCCTTAGTTGTTTCGAAGAGGGTTTTCTGTAAAGAACGAAAGGTTTTAGGCTTTTAAGCTGTTCCCCGGCTATTTCGAACAGATCATAGGCCATCTTTAGGATCGGGCTAAGGCAATTGTAGTTAATTTACAAAGTGAAATCAGGTTTTGCTGCGCATCAGTTATCCGTATTTCCCAAAGTTGTGTGGTTCTCCCCTTGTGTATAATGGTGGCCCTTGCAAAAACCTCTCCTTCATTAATGCTGCGCACATGGTTGGCGGCGATCTCAATCCCCCGAATAAAAAACTTCTGGGCGTCGAGAAATACGTATGAAGCGGCACTGCCCACACTTTCGGCCAGGGCTACGGTGGCACCTCCATGCAGCACACCGTCGGGTTGAAATACCTTGGGTCCTACAGGCATTTTGGCCACCAGATAATTCTCGCCAACATCGGTATATTCAATATCCAGCGTTTCCATCAGGGTACCTTTTCGGGTATCATTGCAGATTTTTAGTATTTTTTCTTTGAAATCGTTCATATAAAAATATTTGTGCAAAAGTAATCAATATGCTCAAAGGGAGAATTCCTCTCTATCATGGCAATTCCTGGCCTTTTCTAACTTTCTATTCGTCAAAAAGGATTAATGACTAACTTGTTGGCACTACTATTTTATCCGGATCGGATTTCTTTATTTTTGCAAGTGTGAAAAACGAGGTGAGCTATACTGCTGTTAATACATTTGAAACCCTCAATTCATTAACAGATGCAACCAGCAATATTTGGTTTGTATTTCATGGGATGGGCTACCTTAGTCGTTATTTTTTACGAAATTTTCAGGGACTACCTGCGCACGAAAACCTCGTTATCGCCCCTCAGGCACCATCCAAGTACTACCTCGATAGTCGTTTTTCAAAAATCGGGGCGAGTTGGCTCACCCGGGAACATACGGAGAGGGAAATGGAAAATGTCTTATCGTACCTCGATGCGGTAATGGAGTACATCTCCCCTCCGGAGGATCTCAATAAAGTGGTGCTTGGCTTTTCTCAGGGTGTTTCTATCGCCAGCAGATGGGTGGCAAGACGAAAAATCAACTGTCAGAAACTAATCCTTTACTCAGGTGGACTTCCTGAAGAGATCCACAAGGGGGATTTCGATTTCTTGTCCCAGGATACAGAAGTTTTGATGATACATGGAGATCAGGATCCTTATTTGAATCCGGGGAGACTAGCACGGGAAGAAGAAAAATTTTACAGTGTTTTTCAGGGCAAAGGTCGGAAAATCGCCTTCGAAGGCGGACATACTTTAATCCCTTCTATAATTGAGACTATTGTTTAGCCCTAAAATGGAATTTCTAAAAAATACCATAGTGAGACTCGAACCATTGGTTTTGGAACATACTAAATTGTTGTTACCTATAGCTATGGAAAAAGATCTGGTTCAATATTCCCCTTCTGATATAGGAAGCCAGGAGTCTTTGCAGGCATACATCTCCAAGGCGTTAAGCGATCAGGCCAATGGAAAAACGCTTCCCTATGCAGTATTCGATATGCGCGAGAGACATTATGCCGGTTGTACGCGTTTTATGAATATCGACAAAGAAAATAAGGTTGTTGAAATCGGCTCGACATGGATTGGGAGAGCATTTCAGGGTACTGGTCTGAATACGGCGATGAAGCAACTCATGCTAGACTATGCTTTTAACGAGTTGCGATTCGAAAAAGTTGAATTCAGAATAGATCAGCGCAATACAAGGTCGAGAAAAGCGGTTGAAAAGCTCGGTGCCGTCCTGGAAGGGGTGCTCAGGGAAAATGTATTCCTGCTAGATGGTTATAAGAGGAATACCTGCTGTTACGGGATCCTGAAAAAAGAATGGGCTTCTAGCTCTATAACATAGCAGCTTTATTTCATTTTAGCCCGTTAGAGATAAAGGGTACTTACGAATTTTTAGGAACCGTCCAATACACGATCAATCCTGTTCCTTCCTGACAATATCGTAATATTCGATTACTCTGGAGGTGTAGCTGTTTTCGGGAGTAATAATCTTCTTTACCCAGTTCCCGTCCTCCATGCCATCGAATTGATACAGGTATTCTTCAGTGGCTTTTTTCTCCTTAATGATACTGGTTACCGATTCGAGTTTCTCTTGCGGATCATAGGTGAATTCTTTCTTTTCCATGGGGACAAAAGACTTCTCTTTAGCACTATAGATGAATTCGAGTGAGGATACCACTTGATCCTTTTCATTGATGATCTGTTCCACTGCTTTCTCTGGTATGCCTTCGATAAAATTTTTGGTTAGTACTATCTTGGACATTTTCCCTTCTTTTTGTTTCTTAAAAGAAGTCCTGATGGTTTTCTGTAGCAGACCATTTAATAGGTAAGAAATGGTGCTCTCATCCTTGTAGGTGGTATATTCGATAAGCGTTTCGTCTATCCCGTCGGCATGTGATCGCAGCATTTTTATAAGTTGGCCTTCTGCATTGTAAAAGTATTCGTACTGCTCCTGAAATTCTTTATTGTAAGAGAGGATTTTTTCGATAATTTTCAGTTCGGGCAAGGAATCATAGCTATAAAAATGAGCCATTGAGGTCACTTCATCGAAACTACCATCCTGGTAGCGTTCATCCCTGCGCTCGATAAGTCGGTTATTCTCATATTTATAATAACTAACATCGTAGTCGTTTCCGGAATAACTGGTTACCGATTTGGTAAGAAATCCTTCGTTGTTAAAATCAAAGTCTTCCTTCCCATAATCTGTAATGACCCTGCATGATTTCACAGGTCCTTTCAAGTCATAATCAGAGCGCATAAAAATTTTCGGCTCCTGGGGAAAAGTCGGTAGGGCTGTCATCAATAAGATGAAGGCCGAGGTGATTTTCAATAAGATAAGCAGGTAGTTTTTTATCATAGAAACAAAATTAGTTTATATTCCTTCAAAAGGAAAACAAAAGATATGCCGAAATAAAAAAGGAGCAGATAAACTATCTGCCCCTTTTTTTTCCGATTCAAATATACGGATTATTTTACTTCCTCAAAATCAACATCTTCAACATTATCACCTTCCTTAGAATCTTCTGATGCTGAATCCTGGCCATTAGCCGATGATGCATCTGCCTGCTGGCCTTCAGCCTGAGCTTTATACATTTCCTCGGAAGCTTGCTTCCAGGCTTCGTTTATCTTCTCCAAAGCCGGAGTGATAACGGCGAGATCTTTTGATTCAAAAGCCTTTTTCAATTCTTCCAAAGCATCCTCAATAGGTTTCTTTTTGTCGTCAGACAATTTTTCACCAAACTCCTTGAGTTGTTTCTCGGTCTGGAAGATCATGCTATCGGCTTCGTTGAGTTTTTCTGCAGTTTCCTTCGCCTGCTTATCGGCTTCGGCATTGGCTTCGGCATCCGCTTTCATTTTTGCTATCTCCTCGTCTGTAAGACCAGATGAAGCCTCGATACGTATATCCTGGGTCTTATTGGTGGCCTTATCAGTAGCAGAAACTTTAATAATACCATTAGCATCTATATCGAAGGTGACTTCGATCTGAGGTGTCCCTCTTGGTGCGGGTGGAATCCCGTCTAGGTGGAAACGCCCGATTGTTTTATTATCTCCCGCCATCGGCCTTTCTCCCTGCAATACGTGGATTTCAACCGAAGGCTGATTATCTGCGGCAGTGGAAAAAACTTGCGACTTCTTCGTTGGGATCGTGGTGTTTGCATCGATCAATTTGGTCATCACTCCACCCATGGTTTCAATACCCAGTGATAGCGGAGTAACATCGAGAAGAAGTACATCTTTTACATCACCGGTAAGAACTCCTCCCTGGATAGCAGCACCTACGGCTACCACCTCATCAGGGTTTACCCCTTTAGAAGGCTTCTTGCCAAAAAACTTTTCAACGGATTCCTGAACCGCGGGGATCCTGGTAGACCCTCCTACAAGGATAATCTCGTCGATATCACTTTTAGACAGACCAGCTGCTTTCAGCGCAGTTTCACATGGCTCGATGGTGCGCTTTACCAGATCTGCTATTAATTGCTCGAACTTCGAACGAGACATAGACCTTACAAGGTGCTTAGGGCCCGAAGCTGTTGCGGTTACATAAGGTAAATTAATTTCTGTCTGGGAAGAAGAAGAGAGCTCAATCTTGGCTTTCTCTGCTGCTTCTCTCAAGCGTTGAAGCGCCATCGCATCATCACGAAGGTCTATTCCTTCATCTTTCTTGAATTCTTCAGCCAGCCAATCGATGATCTTTTGGTCTACATCATCTCCTCCCAGGTGGGTATCCCCATCGGTAGAAAGCACCTCGAATACTCCATCGCCCAATTCTAAGATAGAAACATCATGTGTTCCACCTCCAAAGTCAAAGACCACGATCTTCTGATCCGTGTCTTTTTTATCGAGACCGTAAGCCAAAGAGGCTGCAGTGGGCTCGTTAATAATCCGCTCCACTTTTAAGCCTGCTATTTCCCCGGCTTCTTTAGTAGCCTGTCGCTGCGCATCATTAAAATAAGCAGGAACAGTTATTACCGCCTGAGAAACAGTTTGTCCCAGGTAATCTTCTGCAGTCTTCTTCATTTTCTGAAGGATCATCGCAGAAAGTTCCTGAGGTGTATAAAGACGCCCGTCGATATCTACCCTGGGCGTATTATTATCTCCTTTTACTACTTTGTAGGGAACACGTTCTGCCTCCGTCTTGGACTCAGAGTACTTGTTTCCCATAAACCGTTTTATTGAGTATATAGTTTTGTGTGGATTAGTGACCGCTTGTCTTTTTGCGGGATCTCCAACCTTAATTTCACCTCCTTCTACGAAGGCAATCACCGAAGGAGTGGTGCGCTTTCCTTCCGCATTGGGGATCACCACCGGTTCGTTACCTTCCATTACAGAAACACACGAATTGGTGGTCCCTAAATCTATTCCGATAATTTTGCTCATTGCGTATATTTTATTATTTGTAATTCTAGTTTAACTTCAGGTACAGTATGACAAACAATATGCCAATAGCAGAAAACTGACAGGATGTCATTTAATGTATTTACTCAATATTCGTAATTGCATAAAAAAAGCAACAGAAGTCCACATTGTAAAAACCATAACTTGCCAAAGTAATTAATCCCTAAATAGAATCTGAAAACCAATTTCGTATCTTAAATCCCTCAGCTCAAAGCAAACTCAGAAATAAGAGAAATGATTCAAATAAAAAATTCTAAAAAATCAACATCAAGGCGCATGAATATAATTATATCAGCCATTTTAATTTTCTGTTTAATCCCATCAGCCTGGTCGCAAGACAGCTCAAAAGAAGATGGACAGTCAGACGAAATAATCATTGAAGAAATGGTATCAAAAATCAATACGGATATCGACCCTGATTATGTTTATAAGTATTCACAGACAAAGTTCGTTCCACCTGCCGGAAAAACACTGCTGATCATGGGGCAAACCGTTGAGGCCATTACAGAGTATCTGGAAAATTTTCCTGACCAAAACCTTCCCGGGGGTTGGGCTGCCTACTGGGGCGTAACGGAATTTGAAGGTATTAAGAAACCATATAAAAATAATACCGGCAGCACTCAAGATCACCAAATGTTGGTTGAAAAGTTCCCCAATTCGGTAATTCAAAGTGCTATGTGGATGGTGGGCAAGTGGGCTATTGCGAAAAAAGCCGGAGAAGGGGTATACGATAAGGTTATCAAGAAATACGCTGCGTGGGCAAAATCTGCCAACAGGCCCATCTATTTGCGAATAGGTTATGAGTTCGACGGGCCTCACAACGAACTGGAACCCAGAGACTACAAAAACGCGTATAGGCATATTGTTGATCTACTGCGAGCGGAAAACGCAAATAATATTGCATTTGTCTGGCATTCGTACGCTTCCCCACCTTTTAATGATTACAAATTATCGGAATGGTATCCGGGGGACGATTATGTGGACTGGGTAGGGATTTCTGTTTTTGGGCATGCGTACAACGCCGATTTTGGTCCTTCCTGTGACAACGTGTTGGAATTTGCGAAGCAGCACAGAAAGCCTGTAATGATTGCAGAGGCTAACCCGGTAAATGGCATTGATAAGGAAAAAAGCGAGGTCTGGGACCAGTGGTTTGTTAACTTTTTCAACTTTATCTACCGCAAGAATATCAAAGCGGTGAGCTTTATAAATGAAGACTGGCAAAGTCTTTCTATCCCCGGGATATCCAGTTGGCAGGATGGCCGTCTTTTTAATAACAAAGAAGTATCAAAGGCGTGGTTCCGGGAAACCGATAAAGAGCATTATTTAAAGCAATCCCCTCAACTTTATAAAGAACTGGATTTCACGGAACGATAAGATGGTGCCTGATAAAAAATAATCAGTCACAATCTTCCCGGCGTCTGGTATCGGCCAGGTAGATGATCTTCCAACTGCTTCCATCGTTAAAGAGCTGGAAGGAGTTTACCCCGCAGTGGCTTATTTTCTCATTGATCCAGAAGGTATATGGTGTCCAGGCATTGGCCATCGGGCCATCGACTTTAATTTCATAGCTCAGGATCTCTTCCTTAAAATTCAAACTGTCGGGTATACTAACAATCGATATCAGGAATTGGTTAAATTCATCGGTACGGATTCGGGAAAGACCCTCCCTATCTTTTCCCATGGTCTGCAACAATAAATCTTCGTTTACCAGATTCTTCAGTGCAGCACTGTCTTTATTATGAAACGCCTCAAAAAAGCGTTCAATATGTTGCTTAACTTCACTTTCGGTGGTTGATTGTGCTGAACCATTCAGCCCAGCATGCAGAAGAATCAGGATCAGACCGTATTTTAAATAAGTCATAAAATACTTTTTGAACACCTAAAATACACAATAATCGACTCCCCATAGGTCCGCTAAAGACAATCCAACAAAACTCCTTACATTTAACACGCCAAACGAACTACAATGTCTATTGCAAAGAAAGAATACAAAAGGGTCACGGTTAAGTCGTTGGTGGAGATGAAGCAGAATGGAGAAAAAATCTCCATGCTTACCGCCTATGATTATTCGATGGCCCTCATAGTAGATACTGCCAATGTGGATGTTATCCTGGTAGGAGATTCGGCGAGCAATGTAATGGCAGGTCATGAGACTACACTACCCATTACGCTCGATCATATGATATATCATGCATCTTCGGTGATACGTGCGGTGAAAAGGGCTCTGGTGGTCGTCGATATTCCATTTGGAAGCTACCAGAGTGATCCCAAAGAAGCTTTGCGATCGGCCATCCGGATCATGAAAGAAAGCGGAGCTCATGCTGTAAAGGTCGAGGGGGGTATAGAAATCAAAGAATCTGTAAAAAGGATCCTGAATGCCGGCATACCGGTGATGGGTCATCTGGGACTTACACCTCAGGCTATTTACAAGTTCGGAAGCTACAGCGTTAGGGCTAAGGAAAAGGAAGAGGCGGAAAAGCTGATAGAGGATGCATTGCTTCTGGAAAAACTCGGATGTTTTGCTATCGTACTGGAAAAAATTCCGGCTGAGCTTACCAAAAAAATTTCCGAAAAGCTTTCTATCCCAACCATCAGCATCGGTGGTGGTCGTGATGCAGACGGACAGGTACTGGTTATACACGATCTCTTGGGTATGACCCACGAATTCAATCCCCGATTCCTCAGACGATATATGAACCTTTATGAAGATATGGGCAATGCCATATCCCAATATGTAAAGGATGTGAAAAGCATGGATTTCCCAAGCAAAGAAGAGCAATACTAACCTGAGTGCCCACAAGAACCATTTCCACGCCAGAAAATCTTCAGGTACTATATGAAGACAATCACCTGATTGTAATTAACAAACGCCCCGGGGATATTGTTCAGGGCGACATCACCGGAGATATGCCCTTGAGTGAAGTGGTGAAGGCATATATCAAAAAAAAATACAATAAGCCTGGGGCAGTTTATCTGGGGATAGTACATAGGCTAGACAGACCCACCTCCGGCGTTGTGATCTTTGCCCGTACCTCCAAAGCACTGGTCCGATTGAATAATACATTGGCACAAAGGAAGGCTCAAAAGATCTATTGGGCCGTTGTTCGGAATCCTCCGAAAGAGGAACAGGCAACACTAATCCATTGGTTGCGTAAAAACCCTAAGCAAAATAAATCCTATGCCTTTGAGCATGAGGTAACAGCTTCAAAAAAAGCAGAGCTCGAATACAGTATGTTAAAAAGGTTCGATCATTATTACCTGTTGGAAATCGAGCTGAAAACAGGGCGTCATCATCAGATCAGGGCTCAGCTCGCCGAAATCGGCTGCCCGATAAAAGGTGATCTCAAATACGGATTTGATCGCAGCAATAAAGATGGCAGCATTCATCTGCACGCCAGGTCTATAACTTTCGAACATCCGGTTCGTAAAGAGCCCCTGGAAATCATCGCCTCTCCTCCGGGTGATCCGATCTGGAATGACTGTGCTTGATTTTCATTACATTTAGTCCCGGCTTGATTTTAAAATATCTTTAATATGACTGGAATACAGAAAAATAAGTGGGCTTTGAGTTTGTTATTTGTGCTCCTATTGTCTTGTGGAAGCACTAATTCCATCGACAGATTCTACGAGTTGCATAAGAACGATAATGAGGTACTGGCTGTTAGAGTTCCCCAAAGTATGTTAAGCCTGCTCAGTGGGATTTCTCCGGAGCTTCAGAATATCATCGGTAATACCCGCGACATCAGATTTATGCGATTTTCGGGGCTCAGCACTCCCAAAATCGAGACGCTAAGCAATCAGATGAACAATATTACATCGAGCTCATTTATAGAAGTTTACCGGAAGAATCAGGACGAAAAGAGAAGTGTTATATCCATCCGGGAAAAAAGAGATCTGGTTAAAGAAATCATGATCTTCAATCACGATGATTTCAATGCCAACCTCTTATATTTCAATGGTGAATTCGATCCGGCCAGGGTGCGCAGTCTTGCTGAGAACGAGCAGTTTAATGATATGTCTGAAACCCTCTTCTCACAGTTCAGCGGACCTGTTCTTATCGAGTAAGGGAAAGTGCTTTTTCACGGATCACTTCAGATACCGGCCGGTGTTGAAGATGACTCTCCAACCAGGATAGAATGTCGAGATACAAAAATGCCCTTTTTTCATAGGGGTGATCCTCGTATTTTTTTAGTTCATCATAAAGCTTCTGAAACTCTTCCTTAAGCTCATGGGGGTAGATATCCCCTAGTTTTCTCAGGAATTTGATCATCTCTTTCTGCACCTGGTGCAGGTCGTTCATTTTTAGCAGAAATTTATAAGTGCTTTTTAGTTGAACCTCAAGGTGGTAGTCCATACCGGCCTCGTAGTGTGCCACCAGGCTTAGAACCCTTGCAAAGCACATGAGATCTTCCCTCATTTTCAGGGATTTATTCTCAATGATCTTTTTCAAGTAGAGGATACAGGTTTTGTTGTCTCCCACTCCAAAGTAGAGACATGCGATCTTATAATAAAAGATCATGATATGGTGTTGATCGATGCGGTCGCTATGTTTATTGATCCCATACTCGATGATCTTAACCAAATAGAGGCCTTTTTCGAATGTTCCCTCAAGGAAATGCAGATTGAGCTTGTTTGAGTGTATATAGAGAAAAGCCAGAGAACTGATATTATCATTCTTTGGAAATTCCGGCGTATTTACAATGGCTTCGAGTTTATCGAGCGTGGCCCGGAAAAGTGTACTGTATTTTACAAAGAATAACGATTCTAGCAAATAGTGGTTCCCTTTAAGGAAAAACACCGGGTTAAGACTTATCATGGGCTCATTGTCGTAAAACAAATCTACCCATTTGCTGGCGTATTTATAAGAGGAGAGAAAGTCCTGAACCAAAAGACTGTACCACAGATGTGCCTTGTAAAGCCATAGTTTTTCCCTGAAACCAAAATCTTCCAGGTTATATTCTGGAAGGTGCATCTCAAAATAGCGTTTTACCTTCTGATAATCTTCGTCGTTCCTAACATATCCTACTTTTAGCATCATGCTGTATAACTGCAGGGAAAGATTAGATAGTTTGCTGGTGATGACATTAAACTCGGAAAGTTCTTTGGCCTGAAGTGCCAGCTCATCGGCCCTGTCTGGAATACTGCGGGTGATATATTGGGTTTCGATTATTTTTTCTAGCTCAACTATTTCATAAGCAATATTTTTCTCTTCATTATTCATGGCAATACCCTTAGCCTTATCGAGAATCTTCAAACTTTGTTTATAAAGTCCCTTCTGATACAGGATAGTAGCGAAATCTAATTGTTCACGGATCTGTACCCGAATATTCTGATTCACCGGATTCAATCTGAGACTAACCAGGATTTGTTTGTAAAGGTGTGCCTTTAAGTTCGAAAGTTGAGTCTTTTTAACGATGCCACTAGCGAGAATTGCCGGCTCATTATATGTTTTCAGCTTATCAAGAAGGTTAAATAATGCCAGAAATTTAGCCTCAGTGTTCACACCAAGTCGGCCAACATAGAGCTTGAATTGACGTTTTTCCGATTTAGACAACGCCTTAATCAGTACGAACAATGCATCTTTGTGAACATTCGTCATCGTAAAAAAAGCAATTTAAGTATTTGTTTTACAAGTAATTACCAAAAGCTAAAAGTAAATTAACGTTGTAAATGGACTGCAGTATCAACCTTCAAAATCCCTGCTAACTCTATTTTCGTATTCTGACGATAATTATACAAAAATAATGAGTAAAGATAAGGTACATATTTTTGACACTACACTAAGAGACGGCGAACAGGTTCCAGGATGCAAACTGGATACCAAACAGAAACTGGTAATTGCCGAACGTCTCGACGAGCTCGGAGTAGATATTATCGAGGCCGGCTTCCCTATCTCAAGCCCCGGGGATTTCAAATCTGTCCAGGAAATAGCAGAGGTAGTGAAGCATTCTACTGTATGCGGACTTACCAGGTCGGTAAAGAAAGATATCGAAGTAGCAGCGGAGGCTTTAAAAAATGCGAAACGACCCCGGATTCATACCGGAATCGGTACTTCGGAATCACATATAAAATATAAGTTCAGGTCTACCCAGGACAAAATTCTTGAGCGGGCTGTTGAAGCGGTAGCCTATGCCAAGAAATACGTAGAGGATATCGAATTCTATGCTGAAGATGCCGGGCGAACAGATAATGAATTTCTGGCTAGGGTTTGTGAAGCAGTTATTAAAGCGGGTGCTACTGTATTGAACATTCCAGACACCACAGGTTACTGCCTGCCCGAAGAATATGGCGCCAAGATGAAATACCTGAAGGAAAATGTAACCGGGATTGATAAGGCCGTTCTTTCCTGTCATTGTCACAACGATCTGGGGTTGGCAACAGCTAATTCCATAGCGGGGGTGATCAATGGTGCAAGACAAATAGAGTGTACGATTAACGGTATTGGTGAACGAGCTGGAAATACATCACTGGAAGAAGTAGTCATGATCTTAAGGCAACACCCTTATCTGAATCTAGACACAGACATCAACAGCAAATTGCTCTACAGTACCAGTCAGATGGTTTCGCACAAAATGGGAATGCCCGTACAACCTAACAAGGCCATAGTGGGTTCCAATGCTTTTGCCCATAGTTCAGGAATTCATCAGGATGGTGTGATCAAAAAACGTGAAACCTATGAAATCATCGATCCTGAAGATGTAGGCGTTGATGAATCTTCTATTGTCCTGACCGCACGTAGTGGAAGGGCTGCGCTTGCCTATCGTGCCAAAAAAGTGGGATATGAGCTCACCAAATTACAGCTCGACCGGGTTTATGATGAATTTCTTCGTTTTGCCGATCGCAAAAAAGAGATCAAGGATGAAGACATTCACAAGATTGTGGAAACTACAGATATTAACATCGAAAGTCTTGCCTGATAATGGAGCTTAACATTGCCGTCTTATCCGGAGATGGTATCGGACCTGAAGTCACAAAGCAAGCCATAAAAAGTCTGCAAGCGGTCGAAGATACATTCGGTCACCAATTCCATTTTACAGATGCCCTGGTAGGGGCAGCCGCCATTGAGGCATCCGGTAATCCCTTTCCTGAAGAAACCTTGAAAATCTGTAAGTCGAGTGAAGCGGTATTATTAGGTACGATTAGTGAGACAAGCTATGTTGACAATTCCAAGGCCAAGGGGCGGCCCGAACAGGGTATACACGAATTAAGAAAATCACTGGGTCTTCACAGCAATATCCAACCTGTAAAAGTATTCCCCACACTTATCGATAAATCACCACTGAAAAAAAAGATCATTTCAGGAACTGATTTTGTGATTTATCGGGAGCTGACTGGCGGAATTTACTTTGGAAAAAAAGAATTAAATGCCGAGCAAACGCAAGCCTCGGACCTTTGTACCTATACCGAAGAGGAAATAAGCCGGATCAGTCATATGGCATTAAAGGACGCTAAGGGAAGACGCAAAAAGCTTACCCTGGTAGATAAGGCCAATGTACTGGAATCTTCAAGGTTGTGGAGAAGAGTGGTAAAAAAAATTGCAGCCAGTTATCCGGAGGTAAGCCTGGAGTACATGTTTGTAGACGATGCTGTGAAGCAACTTATACTGAATCCCGCACAATTCGATGTTATTTTAACCGGAAATCTTTTCGGTGATATACTTTCGGATCAGGGCAGTGTGATCGGTGGATCGATCGGACTCCTGCCGTCTGCCTCTGTAGGAGAAGACCACGCTATGTTTGAGCCAGTTCATGGTTCATTTCCTGAGTCGAGAGGCAAAGACATCGCCAATCCTATAGCTTCCATACTCAGTGCAGCAATGCTGCTCGACCATTTCGGACTGGATGAAGAATCCAGAGCGGTAGTTATAGCGGTACTCAGAGCGATGAAGAGGGATATTGTAACACCCGATCTGGAACCGACCAGTAAATACGGAACCGACGATGTGGGAGACTTTATCGCCGCTCAGGTGCGCGATTCAGAAGAACACTTAACTCTTAATCGGGAGAATATATGGCTGGGAAAATCGACCATTATATAATGCGCCTGAGTCTGGGCTTTTTTACATCGTTTTAAAAATTCTTCCATTTCAATCTACGGGCTTTGAATGTCTTAGGTCATTGTTTTATCTTTGAGGGCTTAAAACTAACCAATGCATATCTCCTTTAACTGGCTAAAGCAGTTTATCAATATTAAATGGGAGGCCGAAAAAACGGCCGAACTGCTGACCAATCTCGGTTTAGAGGTGGAAGGTGTTCAGGAATATGAGTCTGTCCAGGGCGGACTTAAAGGTGTGGTGGTAGGCCATGTATTGGAATGTGCCAAGCATCCGAATGCTGATAAGTTGTCGCTTGCGCAAGTCGATCTGGGTGAAGGAGACCCCGTTCAGATCGTTTGTGGCGCCCCGAATGTGGCTAAAGGTCAGAAGGTACCTGTAGCGACCATAGGTACGGTCCTTTATAGCGAAGAAGGGGAACCCTGGAAAATCAAAAAAGGAAAGATCCGGGGAGAAGAAAGTCATGGAATGATCTGTGCCGAAGATGAGTTGGGTTTGGGCAAAAGCCACGATGGGATCATGGTCCTTGCCGACGATCTGGAACCTGGCACTCCCTGTGCCAGTATTTTTGAAATTGAACGCGATCAGGTATTCGAAATTGGATTAACGCCAAATCGCGCAGACGCAATGAGCCATTTTGGAGTGGCGCGCGACCTGAAAGCCGGGTTAATTCAACACAAAGTACAAGCTACATTAAACACCCCTTCCGTAAGCAGTTTTACCATTGATAACAGATCATTGAAAATTGGAGTTAGCGTTGAAAACAGCGAATTTGCCCCAAGATATTGCGGAGTCACGATTAGAAATTTGATTGTGGAGCCTTCACCAAGCTGGTTGCAGAATCGCTTGAATGCGATAGGGCTTAAACCCATCAACAATGTTGTGGATATCACCAATTATGTACTGCATGAACTGGGCCAGCCCCTGCATGCCTTTGATGCCAAAAGAATTCACAACAAGCAAATAGTAGTAAAAACTGTACCTGCCGGATCTAAGTTTATGACCCTGGATGGTGAACAGCGCGAATTACACGAGGAGGATCTCATGATCTGCGACGGTGAAAAACCTATGTGTATTGCTGGTGTTTTCGGGGGAATTAATACCGGTGTAACAGAAGATACCACTGCAATTTTTCTGGAGAGTGCTTATTTTGATCCTGTCAGTATCCGAAAGACGGCGAAAAGACACGGCCTTAATACCGATGCTTCTTTCCGATTCGAGAGAGGAGTAGACATCAACAATGTGGAATACGCGCTTAAACGAGCTGCCCAGCTGATAAAGGAAATCGCCGGAGGCCAGATCAGTTCAGATGTGGTTGACCTCTATCCCAAAAGAAAAGAAGACTATCAGGTATTTCTATCCTTCGATAAGGTGAACCGGCTTGTAGGGCAGGAAATTCCTAAAGACACCATCAAAACTATTTTGGCTTCACTGGAAATTAAAGTGAAAAGCGTAACCGAAAGCGGCCTTGGGCTTCAGATCCCTTTTTACCGCGTGGATGTTATCAGGGAGGTAGATGTGATCGAAGAAATCCTAAGGGTATATGGCTACAACAAAATTGAATTTGCAGAGAAGATCAATGCCTCAGTAGCCAAGACTTCCAGGTTCGAAGACCATATCCTTCAGAATATTTTAGGAGATACTTTGGCCTCCATCGGATTCTATGAGTTACTCTCCAACAGCCTCACCCAACCGGCTTATAATGAACTGATAGATAGCACAAAGAGGGGGGCTGTTGAAATTATCAATCCGCTGAGTTCCGAATTGTCGGTGATGCGTCAGTCACTTCTATACTCGGCATTAGAGTCCGTGTCATTTAATCTGAACCGAAAAAAACAGCATCTGAGGTTTTTTGAATTTGGGAAGACTTATAAGCAATCGGGTAAAAAACGGAAAGAAGACAATAAATTAGCTATTACAATAAGCGGAGATCGACATCCTAAACACTGGTTAACAGGGAATCAGGAAATGGGCTTTTTCTATCTAAAAGCGGTGGTGCTTCAATTGATGGAAAGGCTTGGCATCCATATCACAGAAAGCAAGAGCGATGAGGGTGATTTGTATTCGGAAGGACTCGCTCTTTTTTGCGATGGAAACCATATGGCAAGCTTAGGGCTGGTTTCAGGTTCCATCACAGGTCATTTTGATATCAAACAAGATGTGTTGCACGCAGAACTTAACTGGGACCAGATTATCAAAAAAGCATCTCAGCAAGAGATAGTGTTTAAGGATATCGCCAAATATCCTGAGGTAAAGCGCGATTTTGCACTATTGATAGCGGATAATGTAAAATTCGATCAGGTAAGAAATATAGCCTTTAAAACCGAAAAAAGATTGCTTAAAAAAGTAGATCTTTTTGATGTATACCGGGGAGAAAATCTTCCAGAGGGCAAAAAATCCTATGCGGTGAGTTTTACAATCCAGGACGAAACGAAAACACTTACCGATAAGCAGATCGATAAGATCATGGGAAAACTACAAAAGGCCTATGAAAAGGAATTATCGGCAGAATTGAGATAATCTAGATTTTATTGGGCAACACTACACTATCGATTACATGAATTACCCCGTTGCATTGATTGGCATCTGCGGTTGTAATCCTTGCCTTATTACCAAATTTATCCCTGAGTACAATATCGATACCTTCCATGGTAGCGGTTAGTACATTCCCCTGTACAGTAGTAAAATTTGCCACTCCTCTACCACTGCACATCGCTTTAAGAATTTTAGAAGCGGTAAGATGACCCGCGATCATATGATAGGTGAGCAGTGTCTTTAACTCTGACTTATTCTGCGGTAAAAACAAATCTCTCATTTTGTCTTTCGAAAGCTTATCGAAAGCGGCATCAGAGGGGGCAAAAACCGTAAAAGGTCCGTCGTTGTCGAGAATATCATCGAGGTCTGCGGCGATAACAGCTTCAGATAAAGTTGTATGCTCGGCAGAATTCTTTGTGGTATAGATAATACTGTCTTCGTAATAGGTTACATCTTCAGAAGTCTCCGCATCCTGTGAATAAAGGACAAAGGAAAACAGGGAGAAAATCGGTATCAGACAATAGCTCTTCTTCACGATAAGGGAATATTGGGGTAGAAAAATCCGATGAACGGAACATTTTCATCGACAATATACAATTTTGAAGAAGATATAGGCCAAAGCCTAACTGTGACTAATCGAAATTAACAAAATATTAACATATCTGAACGTTAAACGCTTTTTGATTTACCAATTGCGTTTTGTTATTTTTGAGAAAATTGCTAAAGAAAAAGAATGCTTCTCAAGAAAACGAATATCGAAGAACGACTTAGTGGGTTAAGGAAAAAAGGCGATGCCGAAGCAACGCTGATCCACGATGTCTATGAAATTTTAAACCGGAAAAACAACAGGGAGAAAGAAATAAAGGAAAGAATAGCTACACAAGCTGTATCTGCCGAAAATCCATTCCTTTTCGATCTGCTGGAAACCCGTAAGATCTATCACCTGGATCAGATTAAAAAGATCTGCATAGATTATCGCTTGCGTTTCCTCGATTCACGCTATTTTAAAGGGGAAATTCCTCATGAAGCTCTGGAGGAAATTCAAAAGCTGGAAGATGATCACAAGATCGAATTAAAGGGATTTAAGATCCTTGCACCCTCTAAAATGTTTAAACTTGCAGATAAAGACGACCCGTTGCTCTTTGCCCCTATCGGGAATGGCTATTACTACCTGGTCCACAAATGGGGCAACGATCTCCACCCTTTAAGAAAGCTCTTTGCCTGGCCTTTTAAGAATATTTCGAACCTGGCTGCGGTGGTACTTCTGGCGAGCTACATACTCACATTGCTCATTCCCGAAGGTTTGTTCAGCAAATCGGGGACTTCTACCGAATTCTTGATCGTATTCTTCTTTATGTTCAAGTCGATGGCCGCAGTGGTAATTTTTTACGGCTTTGCACTGGGCAAGAATTTTAATCCGGCAATCTGGAACAGTAAATATTTTAATGCCTGACCAGCATTTCAGTCGTGCTAAAAATTCTCTACCTGTCTGAGACTGTACTACATCTAAGATGTTACACCGGTACGGAGTAGTACCTATCCCTTAATTCTCGTATAGCAGGATCGGACATGTACTCCTCAAAACTGAGATAGCGGTCTATTGCACCAGATGGTGTAAGTTCGATAACCCTGTTGGCAACCGTTTGAGCAAATTGATGATCGTGGGTGGTGAAGATTATATTCCCTTTAAAGATTTTCAATGAATTGTTAAAAGCAGTAATACTCTCCAGATCCAGGTGGTTTGTAGGTTCGTCGATGAGAAGGACATTCGCCTTTAACATCATCATCCGACTGAGCATACATCTCACTTTTTCACCTCCTGACAGAACACTCGACTTTTTAAGTGCTTCTTCCCCGCTAAACAGCATCTTACCAAGGAATCCACGGAGGTATACCTCTTCTTTTTCTTCCTCCGTTTTTGCCCACTGACGTAACCAGTCAACCAGCGATATATCTGTATCGAAAAACATGGAATTATCTGCAGGCAAATAAGATTGGTTGGTAGTCACCCCCCATTGAAAGCTGCCCGCGTCTATTTTTTTCTGACCTTTTATGATCTCAAAGAAAGCGGAGCTTGCTCTTGAATCTTTGGATAAAATCACTGTCTTGTCTCCCTTGGCCAGGTTGATGTCTATATTCTTGAAAAGAATCTCACCTTCATCGGTTGACGCCTGTAAGCCTTCTACCTGAAGGATTTGGTTCCCGGCCTCCCGCTCTGTCTCAAAAATAATAGCTGGATACCTTCGGCTTGAAGGTTTAATATCCTCTATTTTTAGTTTTTCCAGCATTTTTTTCCGCGAGGTAGCCTGCTTGCTTTTAGCAACATTGGCGCTGAATCTCTGAATAAACTCCTGCAATTCTTTTGCCTTGTCCTCTGCCTTTTTGTTTTGCTGGGCTCTCTGGCGTGCCGCCAGCTGGCTACTCTCGTACCAGAAACTATAATTACCCGAATAGAGGTTTATTTTACCAAAATCGATATCCGCTACATGCGTACATACCGAATCGAGGAAATGCCTGTCGTGCGACACCACGATAACCGTATTGTCGTAGTTAGCCAAAAATCGCTCCAGCCAGCTGATGGTGTCGTAATCCAGGTCGTTGGTTGGTTCGTCCATCACCAGCACATCCGGATTTCCAAAAAGCGCCTGAGCCAACAAAACTCTTACCTTTAGCTTAGAGTCGATATCGGACATAAGAGAATAATGAAGGGACTCATTAATTCCTAAATTCGACAGTAATGCCGCTGCATCACTATCGGCATTCCAGCCGTTCATTTCCTCAAAAACCACCTGCAATTCTCCAATCCGATCTGCATTCTCATCGGAATAATCGGCATAAAGCGCATCGATTTCCTGTTTGATCTCAAAAAGGGGTTTGTTACCCATAACCACAGTCTCAAGAACACCATACTGATCGTAAGCATTATGGTTCTGCTCTAAAACCGACATACGTTTTCCAGGTTCCAACAAAACCTGACCTGAAGTAGGATCTTCTTTTCCCGCTAAAATCTTAAGGAAGGTCGATTTACCGGCACCGTTAGCCCCTATAATTCCATAGCAATTGCCCGGGGTAAAGCTTACATTCACCTCGTCGAATAGCACTCTCTTACCAAACTGCACCGACAAATTAGAAACGGATAACATATACCTGTTTTAAAAATTTCGGCAAAAGTAGGGAAAAAAGAACCATTCTTCCAATTATACCGATGATTGGTTTCCATGCCGTGATATTAACGCTCCCTTTTAATTTTTAACTCGTCATTAACAGCCTCCACCTACTGCAATTCTTAGCTTTGTTAAGAATATTTAGCGCTTTTTGTGCATGGATAAATCTTTACTCCTACTCTCTTTTTTGCTGATTTCTAGTTGTGCGACCTCTGAAAGGCAAGCAAACACCGTACACTTTGCCGGTGAAATCGTGAATCCAACTAGCGATTACGTTGTTTTGTACAAGGGTGATAGTGCTCTTGATTCGGTTTCCCTCGACGAGAATAACCGGTTTGTCATGGAACTGGATTCGGTTGATGAAGGATTGTATAACTTTTATCACTATCCGGAGTATCAATATGTCTTCCTTGAAAGTGGCGATAGCCTTCAAATCAGGCTCAACACCCATTATTTTGATGAGTCTCTTGTCTTTGCCGGTGAAGGTGAAGAGGTCAATAATTTTTTGATCGAAATGTTCCTTGCCCACGAAAAAGAGGAAGACCTCATATATGATCTTTACAAACTGGAGCCCGATGATTTTTGTAATAGGATTGATTCACTGAGTGAAATAAAGCTTGTACAACTGGAAGAGATTCACCAGGAAACCCCGCTTTCGGAAGAAGCATATAAAATTGCTAAGGCCAGCATTGACTATAACACCTTTTACTATAAAGAGCCCTATCCTTATTATCATAAGAAAAAGAAAGGCGAACAGTCGATGCATGAACTCCCCGATAATTTCTATGCCTATCACAATAATGTCGACTTCGACAATCAGGAATTTACCTACCTGCGTCCTTACTACAATTTTATGAAATACCATTTGGGCAACCTGTCTTACATTAACTGCAAAAAGGGCTGTATGACGGCAAACAGCAAAATGGTTAAAAATCAGCTCCACTTTAACAGGCACCAACTGTATATGATAGACAGCCTGGTTCAACAGGAGGTTCTGAGAGATAACCTTTTTAGAAATGTTGCCTTCGAATATCTCTTAAAGCACGATTCGGAAGAGAATATAGAACGATTTATCGAGGAATTTCATAACCTTTCCGGTAATAACCGCCATATCGATGAAATAGACCGGCTTTATTTGGCTATTAAAAAAATTCAACCGGATAAGGCCCTGCCTGCCATTTCTGTATACGACGCATCGGGTAAACAGCGTAGCCTTGATGAATTATCCAAAGACCGGCAAGTGGTATTCTATTTCTGGTCTGCCCCTCAGAAAGGGCATTTTAAAAATATCCGTAAACGGGTTACTGAACTCAAATCGGAATACCCGGAATATACATTTATCGGTATAAATCTAAGAACGGATCTGGGTCGATGGAAAACTATGCTCGATGAGTATCAATTAGACAAATCCGAGCAGTTTTGGGCAGAGGATTATGAGGAAGTAGCCCATGCCCTGGTGGTTTATGATCCGTTTAAGAGCATCATAGCTAAAAATGGAACCATCGTAGATGCTTTTGCAAATGTGTATTCTTCTTTTTGATAATTCCCTTAGCTGAAAAGTCTCCTTAAGGGATCAGTTACCTTTTTTATAATCTGCAAGGAATTTCTCCAGTCCGATATCGGTCAATGGATGTTTAAGCAGTCCTAATATTGACGAAAGCGGACCGGTCATCACATCGGCGCCTAACTTTGCACAATCGATCACATGCATCGTATGGCGAATCGAAGCGGCCAATATCTGGGTGTCGAAAGCATAATTATCATAAATGGTACGAATCTCAGCGATCAGATTGAGTCCGTCTGTTGAAATATCATCGAGACGCCCCAGGAAGGGAGATACGTAATTTGCGCCGGCCTTGGCAGCTAGCAGTGCCTGCCCGGGAGAAAAAACAAGAGTACAATTGGTTTTGATCCCATGATCCGCAAAATATTTTAAGGCCTTAACACCGTCTTTGATCATTGGTACTTTAACCACAATCTGATCGTGAAGGGCTGCAAGTTCCTTTCCTTCTTTTATCATCCCCTCAAAATCGGTCGCGATTACTTCCGCAGATACATCTCCATCTACCACATTGGCAATATCGATATAATGCTGTCGGATATTTTCGTGTCCTGTAATGCCCTCCTTGGCCATCAGGGACGGGTTGGTGGTTACCCCATCGAGAACACCCAGATCTTGTGCTTCCCTGATCTGATCTAAGTTTGCGGTATCAATAAAAAACTTCATAGCAATCTATTATGTATTTGAGACTTATTTGTAAAAAGTTGCGATTCGCAAAACTACAATTTATAATGATGTAAAAGCAACTTCTCAAATAGTTTGTCGGGCAATATTCTTTTAAGTGAAACCGAGATTTTCTGCATCCAACTACCTACCCTGTAATGAGCCTTTGGTTTAGATTGCCGAATTATCTTATGTACAGCACGGGCCACGAGTTGAGGATCGCCACCACTGTCTACATGTTCATTCATCAGCGCCAGGACTCTTGAATAGGTAGCCTTATAGGGCGACTGATCGAGCACCGGAGCATGATATCTTCCGGAAGCGATATTGGTCGCGAAATCTCCGGGGGCGAGATTGGTGATCTGAATACCAAATGCCCTGGTTTCCATTCTCAGTGCCTCTGTGATCAGTTCTAATGCACCTTTCGAAGCAGAATAAACACCGCGATATGGCAATCCCATATATCCGGCAATGGAAGTAATGTTTATGATCAGTCCAGAACCCTGCTCACGCATTGCCGGTAATACCGCTTTGATAACCTCCAGCGGTCCGAAGAAATTGACCGAAAAATTATTTTCAATCTCCTCACGTGGCATCTCCTCTACCGGTCCGGTTATTCCCACACCGGCATTATTGATTAAAATGTCTATCCTGCCTTCCTTCTCCAGAATGCTTTTAACAGCTTCCAAGATCGTATCGGGTTGGCGTACATCTAATTGAACGAGTTCAAAATCGTTGAACTCTTTGCATTTACCCAGATCTCTGGTACTTCCATACACCCGGAAACCCTTGCTCAGCAAAAGCCTTCCGACAGACCTGCCAATACCCGAAGACCCTCCGGTTATTAAAACTACTTGACTTTCCATATGGCCTGAAATATAAACAAATAATTGAGAAGCAAAACGATCGATGACCCTCACAACAGGGCACAAAAAAAGGCAAGCTACCTACGTCGCACCGCTACGACCACATACCCTTGCTGCGTTCCCACCCTGGGGGATTCTGCAGGAGCTGGTCGCGTAGGACTTGCCTCATGCAAATATACGACCTTTAGCATGGTAGTCCTCAACTTCCAGGCTATTTTTTTTAGCGGTGACCTAACCCAAACCCAACCTTTAATGCCCCTTATAAAATGACCATTACATAAATCATAAAAAATTATCAATTGGTGCTATTTGTCGGTACACATGATTAATTTAGTCCCCTGATACCATCACAATTCTAATTCATATCTCAAAAATATGAGTCTTACCAAAATCTTCGTTTTCAGCTGTATCCCCTTAATATTCCTCGCCTGCGGTGGTGAGACCAACCCGACTAAACTTTTCAGTATTGAGATAGCGGGAAATAAAAATGATTTTACAAAAAATCAGGAGATCAGCGTGAGGGTCAAATCCAAAAAAGACGTCATCCCGGATAAGGTCACATATAGTATCGATGGAGACATCTTACCTCATGATCAGGATAAGATAGTTTTAAACGTTGATCGTTTGGGTAAAAAGGAATTAAAAGCCGTTGTGGAATACGGTGAGTCCACTGCGGAGTTGAGCAAAAATATCCGCGTGCTGGCCGATGCACCGCCAAAATTGTACACCTACGAAATCATCGATGAGTTTCCACATGATATTGACGCCTTTACACAGGGACTAGAGTTTTATAACGGTTTTCTCTATGAAGGAACGGGGCAGAAAGGACAGTCGTCATTAAGAAGAATAAAACTGGAATCAGCTGAGGTGTTGGTTAAAGTTGACCTGGATTACAACTATTTTGGTGAGGGGATAACAGCCTTGAACGATAAGATCTATCAGCTTACCTGGAAAAGCAAGACCGGATTCGTTTACGATGCTGAAACCCTGGAGCAATTAGGCAGTTTTCAATACGGCAGGAGTCTTGAGGGTTGGGGCCTTTGCAATGATGGTTCAAAAATCTATAAAAGCGACGGCACCGAAAAAATCTGGATCCTCGATCCTGAAACCCTGGCGGAGGAAGACTACATACAGATCGTTACCAACAAATCGCTCTTTAACAAGGCCAATGAACTGGAATTTGTTGAGGGTAAAATTTATGCGAATGTTTGGCAAAAGGAAAGCATGATGATTATAAATGCAGAGTCGGGAGCTATTGAAGGAGTAGTAAATTTAGGCGGATTGAAGCAAAAGGTCAGGCAACACAAAAATCTTGATGTACTCAATGGCATAGCTTATCATCCGGAGCGAAAAACACTTTTTGTAACCGGTAAAAATTGGGACAAGATCTTTGAGATCAGGATTATAGAGAAATAGTATGGAAGTTTTTGAAAAAACGGTAACGGTACAAGAGGTAGACCTGGATCAATTAGAACATGTTAATAATGTGCGTTATATAGAATGGATACAGGACATCTCCAGGGAACACTGGGAAAAAAGAGCTTCAAAGGAAATAAAAAAAGAGGTTGTCTGGGTGGTCCTAAGTCATCATGTTCAGTACAAGGCACAGGCCAGATTGGGGGATATCATACGGATTAAAACCTTTATAGAAGAAACCCGGGGTGCTATTTCGGTACGCGCTGTGGAAATGAGAGATGCCAATACCGATTCATTGCTGGTGAAGTCGAAGACCGAATGGTGCCTGCTCGGTGCTAAGCTGTTAAAACCTATGCGAATTTCCCAAGAAATACGTTCTCTATTTGAGCCTAACCCTAAAAGCATCAACTGAGCTTTGTATCGACTTGTCATATTTATAGTTTTGGGGATCGTCCTTGCGACTGGTACTTCTTGCCGTAAGGATTTTCAATACCGCGAAAGTGCCGGACGATTGGAATTTTCTAAGGATACCGTATTCCTCGATACGGTTTTTACCAATATTGGAAGCAGTACCTATACGCTTAAGGTATATAACAGAACCGGTGATGATATTCTAATCCCCCAGCTAAGGCTCGAACAAGGCATCAACAGTTATTATCGGTTAAATGTAGACGGTGATGCCGGAAAGGTCTTCGAGGATGTCACCTTAATGGCCCGTGATAGTCTTTTCATATTTATAGAAACTACATTCGATATCAATCAGGTCAATCAGAATGAATTTTTATATACAGATGTACTGCAGTTTATCAGCAGTACTTCCGAGCAGCGCATCCCGCTGGTGACTTTAATAAAGGACGCGGTATTCCTTTTCCCATCGGTTTTAGCTGATGGTTCAAAAGAATCTATAGTTGTCGGTTTAGATGCCGAGGGCAACGAAATAAGGGTTGAAGGATTTATTCTGGAAGACAGTCAGTTAGATTTCACCCGGGAAAAACCTTATGTCATTTATGGCTATGCTGCGGTTGAGGAAGGCGATACACTAAATGTCGAAGCAGGGGCGCGGGTACATTTTCATAAAGATTCGGGCCTGCTGATAGGAGATGGTGCAAGGATCAACATTAATGGGGCCCTAAGTACAGATCGGGAATTGATGGAGAACGAAGTGATTTTTGAAGGGGACCGTCTCGAGCCGGAGCTTTCAGAGATCGCAGGACAATGGGGCACCATATGGCTCGCTGAAGGCAGTATGGACTCACAAATTATGCATTGCACCATTAAAAATGCCACAGTCGGTTTGCTTGTCGAAGGGATGTCTGGTACTGAACCAACCCTTACCATTAGCAACAGCCAGATCTATAATAGTGGCACCGTTAATCTTTGGGGGCGTTCTACCGATATCAAGGCCGAGAATATTGTATTAGGAAACGCAGGCGAAGCTTCCCTGCTATGCGATATTGGAGGGTCTTATGAATTCCTGCATTGTACATTCGCGAATTATTGGAGTGGCAGTTTTCGGGCAGGTCCCGCAGTACAACTCAGTAATTTCGGAAGTACGGCATCTGGGCAGGAGGTAACAGGGCCATTGCAAAGTGCTTTGTTTTCCAACTGTATTGTCTATGGCAATATCTCCAGAGAACTGGGCCTAAGATCTGATGAAAGCGCTGCGTTTAATTTTAGTTTCTCAGATGTACTGCTAAAATTCAACGACACTGGCGGAGCATTTGAAAACAATCCATTATACGACTTTGAGAACGACCTTTTGTATAGCAATATCCTCTTTAATGAGAATCCGGACTTCATCAACACTGCAAGGAACGATTTTCAGCTGGGCCCGGAATCTTCTGCGATTGATACTGCCGATGCAATTACGGCCCAATTGGTCCCATTGGATATACTCGGGATCGAGCGTATCCCGGCACCCGATTTGGGCGCTTTCGAATTCAGCGCAGATCAGTAGCTCACTATTTTGCTGATAGTAATTGAAAGAATTTTCCTTCAAATGTATTGATTTTCAATGGTTTAAATAGCTAAACCTTAGATATTCTATGGTAAATACACAGTAATATATCATTCAGGTTCACTACTTTGTACCCAAATACTCCTGATGGAATTGTCATATACGGTAATTGACTCGAATTTAAATTCGAACCTGGAGCTTCAGAACCATCTGGGGGAGTATGGCGATTTTCATTATTTGGGAAGGGCCAGCACAAGTAAGGAAGGGCTGAATAACATCCTAAAGCATCTTCCCGATATCGTTTTTATCCATCTGAACGACAAGGCGCTGGATTACTTCCAAATGATCACAGAGCTTTATCAATACGTAAAAGATATACCGATACTTATCGGCATTTCTAATTCAGAGAGGTACGCCTATGAGGCGATAAAAAATAATTTTTTTGACTACTGGCTGCTCCCATACAACGAATTCGATATCCGCAAAACGGTGATGAAGTTGTTTAAGCAAATCCCTATAAAAAAGGAGCCACAGACGATCTGCCTGAAATCTTACAAGGATTTTCAATATGTGGATACCGATGAGATCCTCTATCTCAAAGCCGACAATAACACCACCGATTTCTTTATGAAAGACGGCAGCACCATCAGTGCATT
>CAMYIE010000010.1:0-70406 GCA_947258405.1 uncultured Eudoraea sp.
CATGTATGAACCCAGGTCGTTTTTAGACAAAGTTTTCTTGGTCATTAAAGGATTGGGAATGGGTGCAGCCAACAAAGTCCCGGGTGTATCTGGTGGTATTGTAGCCTTTGTGGCCGGGTTCTATGAAGAATTTATCTACTCCCTGCAAAAGATCAATTCCAAGGCCTTTAAACTCCTTTTTAACGGGCGTTTCAGGAGTTTCTACCAATATATCAACGGACAGTTTCTCACGCTTCTGATCTTTGGGATGCTCGTCAGCTATTTTAGTGTTTCCAAGCTCCTGGATTATTTCCTGGAGAGAAAGGAACTCTATGTCTGGGCAACCTTTTTTGGTATGATCATAGGTTCGATCTACTTTATCGCCAAGGATTACCAACATTGGAGTAAAAGGACCATCCCTGTCGGAATTTTAGGATTGATCGTTGGGGTTTCCATCAGTTTTTTAAGCCCGGCGAGAGAGAATGACAATTTGTTGTTCATTTTTTTCTGCGGTATTATCAGCGTCTCGGGAATGACCTTACCAGGTCTTTCAGGTTCATTTATTCTTATCCTCCTGGGCAACTATGTTTTACTGCTTGTGGACTCGGTCAATGCACTTTACGATACCTTTGCAGAGGTCCTTAAAGGAGATTTTAGTTTTGTCAAAAACGAAGTACGGATAAATACGCTGCTTATCCTGGCTACTTTTACGGCAGGATCGGCAACCGGCCTTGTAACCCTGTCACATATCCTGGGTTATGTGCTCAAGCACTACAGGCATATTACCACGGCCATGATCATCGGATTCATCACTGGTTCACTCGGGGTTGTCTGGCCCTGGAAAAAAACGATTTTCATGACCGATGACAAGGGCCTTCCGTTGCTCGATTCAAATGGAACCCGAATTGTTAAGAATTTTCAACGGTACCTGCCTGAGGTGAATGATCCTGAGACCTGGTGGTCTGTGCTCTACATCTTACTGGGGATCGCCTTATTAATAGCATTGGAAATTTATGGTAAAAGCAGAAAAAAAGAAAATTAAGTACGGTTTGGTTGGAAAGAATATTGCCTATTCATTTTCCCGCTCATATTTTACCAGCAAGTTCCGTAAAATGGGCCTGGAAGACCACGTCTACGAAAATTTCGATTTAAAAAATATCGAGGAATTCTCATTACTGCTAAATTCTCACGACGGTTTGTGTGGTCTGAATGTTACGACCCCTTATAAAGAAGTTATAATGCCTTTCTTGGATGAAATTGAGCCTAAGGCTTCAGAAATTGGTGCTATAAATACAATTCAATTCACTTCCCGGGGTTTAATTGGGCATAATACCGATGTTTTTGGGTTTAAGGAGGCGATTTCCACAATGCTACAACCTCAGGATAAAAAGGCCTTGATCTTAGGCACGGGCGGTGCCTCAAAAGCCGTGGCATATGTTCTTGGCCAATTGGGTATAGAATACCGGTTTGTCAGCAGAACCCCAGGCCCTGACCAGCTAAATTATCGGGATCTGAAATCAGAACATATGGGGGCACATACACTTGTGGTCAACTGCACGCCACTGGGAACATCTCCTAACACAAATCAAAAACCACCCCTGCCCTACCATCTCCTTGGGGAAAGGCATTTCCTATTCGATTTGATCTACAATCCAGAAGAAACCCTTTTTTTGAAAGAAGGCCGGCAAAGGGGAGCAAGAGTACTTAATGGGCAATCGATGTTGGAACTCCAGGCTGAAAAAGCATGGGAGATCTGGAATATGCCCGACAGCTAGGAAGATTATCAGAATTGCACCAATGGCCTGTATAGTCCCTTAAAAGATGAATCATTACCTTTGTAGTTCGCAATCATGTTAGTATCTTAGAAGATACAACCCAGTTGTGACAGACAAACACTACGGTGATGTTGGACGAGAAGAACCAGAAACTACAGGATCCTGTAGAGGAAGAAAACTCAGCAACTACTGATAATAAGAAGGAATCAGAGAAAACCGCTGAAGCAGAGCCCCAAGAACAGGAAAAACCCTCAGGTGAAACTACGGTTGAGACCAAAGAGGGTGCTATGGCAGAGATTGAAAAATCGAATGCCGAAGATGCTGAAGACACGCATCATCCCAGAAGACATCAAATTCCATTTCAAGATTATCATTCTATGCCACTGGAGAACCTTGTTGGGGAACTTCAGCGACTGGTAAAAAACGAGAAAGTCCAGGCGATTAAAAGACATGTGGATTCTATAAAACAAGAATTCGATCATAAGTTCCAGGATTTTATTGAGCAGAAGAAAGAGGAATATGTTAGCAAGGGGGGTAATGAGGCCGATTTTAAATACAACTCTGTAACCAAGCGGCAGTTTAATGAGGTTTTTAATGAATATCGGGAAAAGAGAAATCACTACTATAAAAATCTTGAGAACACCCTTAAGGAAAACCTGGTCAATCGTTTAACTATCATTGAAGAGCTAAAAAGCCTCGTTAATGTTGAAGAAGACATCAACACCACTTACAAGAATTTTAAAGAACTCCAGGAAAGATGGCGTAATGCTGGTCCTGTTCCCAGAAGCCAGTACAATGATGTTTGGCGTACCTATCACCACCATATAGAGATTTTCTACGATTTTCTCCACCTTAACCGGGAACTAAGGGATTTGGATTTTAAACACAATCTGGAAGAAAAAATAAAAATTGTTGAGCGTGCCGAAGCCCTGATCCAAAACGATAATATCAACAAAGCATTCCGGGAACTACAGACCTTGCATAAGATCTGGAAAGAGGATATTGGCCCGGTAGATAAAGAGCATAGGGAAGCTATTTGGGAGCGCTTTAGCCAGGCCACCAAAGCTATGCATCAGCGCAGGCAGGAACATTTTAAAGAACAGGAAAAAGATTTTGAAAAAAACCTTGATGAGAAACTTGCGATTATTCGCGAGATTCAAGAAGTAGCCGAAAATGCAGGCCAAAGTCACCGGGACATACAACGACAGATAAAACAGGTAGAAAGCCTTAGAGAAGCCTTTTTTAAGGCAGGGAGAGTACCCCATAAAGATAACGACAAAACCTGGGCTTCCTTTAAAGAAGCGGTTCGCTCCTTCAACCGCAGCAAAAACGCCTTTTACAAAAACCTCAAAAAAATACAGCAGGATAATCTCGATAAAAAAAGGGCCTTGCTCAATCTGGCCATATCATTGAAGGACAGCGAAGACTTGGAAACCACAACGGCAGAGATGAAACGTATCCAGAGGGAATGGAAACAAATTGGCCATGTACCGAGAAAATTCTCTGACAAAATTTGGAATGAGTTCAAGGGAGCCTGTAATCAATATTTTGATCGGCTCCATGCGACTAAAAACAAAGCGTTCTCTGCTGAGATGGCAAACTTTGAAGAAAAGAGCAAGGTTCTTGAAGAGATCAAGGCATTTCAGTTGACCGAAGGTAAAAAAGAAAAGGACCTGGAAACGATAAAAGGACTAATCGATCGTTGGAAATCTATTGGCAGAGTTCCTTTTAACAAAAAAAATATAAACGGCAGGTTCAATAAGATCATCGATGCCATCCTGACCAAACTGAATGTGAACCAGCAGGAGTCGGAATTGCTCAAATATGGCAATAAGATTCAACGACTGGCCTCAACAGATGATGAATATGCGATCCGCAACGAACGTACCTTTATCCGCAGGAAGATCGATGAGACCAAGAATGCTATAAATCAGTTGGAAAATAACTTGCAGTTCTTTTCTGAAAACTCAGAGAACAATCCACTGGTTCAGGAGGTCGTTAATAATATCAACAGGCAAAAAGAAACCCTGGAAACCTGGAAAACCAAGTTGAAAAAACTAAATATAATGCAGCACAGCTTGGAAAAAGAGGATACTGAAGAAGAAGAAGACGAGTCTCAGGAAGAAGAATAAACATCCTGCAGTATATTAATCAGAAACATTGCCCTTTCTCTAAAAATTAGTTTTAGTACAATAACTGAATGGTTTAACAATGGGCCGCAAGAACATCGCTTCAGGATCTAGCTTCGAAAAAAGAATTGGTTTTGCCAGGGCAGTTCGATATGATAATCGTATACTGGTTTCGGGAACTGCACCCATCTCTTCAAACGGCGATACTATTTGGCGACATTTACAGATCTGGTCTCCCTGATTACTGTGACTTTTACCTGTCCAGGATAAGTCATGTCTGTTTGAATTTTCTGTGATATCTCAAAGGAGAGCTGCGCTGCCTTTTCATCGCTTACTTTTTCACTTTCCACGATAACCCGTAACTCACGCCCTGCCTGTATAGCATAGGCCTTTTGGACACCTCCAAAAGCAAATGCGATCTCTTCGAGATCCTTGAGTCGCTGAATATAAGAATCAAGTACCTGCCTCCGGGCTCCTGGTCTTGCTCCGCTGATGGCATCACAGACCTGAATAATTGGAGATATAAGCGACTTCATTTCCACTTCATCATGATGGGCGCCAATGGCATTACATACATCTGGTTTCTCACCGAATTTTTCGGCCCATTGCATCCCTAAAATAGCATGAGGAGTTTCCACTTCCGTCGCCGCATTGGGGACCTTGCCTATATCGTGCAATAAACCAGCACGTTTTGCCAGCTTGGGATTGACTCCCAGTTCAGCAGCCATAACTCCACAAAGTTTAGCCACTTCCCTGCTGTGTTGCAATAGATTCTGACCATAAGAAGAACGATATTTCATTCGTCCAACGGCTCTGATCAACTCAGGATGCAAGCCATGGATACCCAGGTCGATTACTGTTCGTTTGCCCACTTCTACAATTTCCTGTTCTACCTGCTTTTCTGTTTTACGAACAATCTCTTCAATTCTGGCGGGATGTATTCGTCCGTCTGTGACCAACTTATGGAGTGAAAGCCTGGCCACTTCCCTGCGTACAGAATCAAAACAGGAAAGAATAATAGCTTCCGGTGTATCATCCACTATTATTTCCACTCCTGTAGCCGATTCAAGAGCACGGATATTTCTACCTTCTCTACCAATGATTCGGCCTTTTACATCGTCTGAATCAAGGTTAAATACCGAAACACAGTTTTCTACTGCCTCCTCTGTCCCGATCCTCTGGATAGTATTGATAATAATTTTTTTTGCTTCCTGCTCTGCAGTGAGCTTGGTTTCCTCGAGGGTAGATTGTAAAAAGGCCATCGCATCGGTCTTGGCTGTCTCCTTCAGGGATTCAAGGAGCTGGCTTTTGGCATCTTCGGCCGAAAGCCCTGAAATAACCTCTAGTTGCTGGACCTGATTTTTATGTAGTTTTTCGAGCTCGGAATGTTTCTTTTCGTAAAAGTCGATCTTATGATCTACCTGCCTGAGCTTTTGCTCCAATTGATCATTCAGCTTTTTATTCCTTGCGAGTTCATTACTTACCTGCGATTCCTTATCTCTGGCTCGTTTTTCGGCCTCCCCAATTTTTTTATCCTTGTTGATTATTACCTTTTCATGCTCTGCTTTAAGTTCAAGGAATTTTTCTTTGGCCTGAAATATTTTATCTTTCTTAATGCCTTCACCCTCAATTTTTGCATCTTTTAAAATTGACATGGCCTCTTTCTTGGCATTTCCAATGGTTTTGGATGCCTTTCCTTTCTCAAGAAATTTAGCGATGATAAATCCTAGAAGTAGCCCCCCCAAACTGGCTAAAAGTATACCTGTAGTTAATTCCATAGTTATAAATTATAAAGTTAAAGCCCGGTTCTTTCCCGGACTTCTCGGCTACCTATAAGGGAAAGGACCATATTTTGATCTTAGACCAAAAGGCAGCATAGTACTCTTTAAGGCAAACTATCACTCTCAATGGGGTAAAAAAAAACCCACATTGATGGAAGTTTTGTACAAACTCCGATAAACAGGTTTAGGGCTAACAGATTGCTCAAGGATCCCTGACTAGAGGGCATGCTTTTACAATCTAAACTCACCCTTTTTAAAGAATTAGTGTTGAGTTCGCCAAAAAGTAAATATCAATGTGGGCAGTAATTTAATGCTATGTAAAAGAACTTATTTTATACTCAGCTTGGAGTTAATCAATTGATCGAGAGACCTTAATCTCTCGGTCAATTCAATATTATCTTCAACCTTTTCAATGCCTTTTTGTTCTATTTTGGACGCAAACTGCAAAGCACACATGGCTAAAACATCTTGCTTGTCGCGAACGGCATAGTTCTGTTCAAATTTTTTGGCGAGATGCTCTATATTCTTTGCAGCTTTGCGTAATCCTTCTTCCTGACCTGGATCGATGGTTAGTGGATAAACCCTATCTGCAATAGAAAGCTTTATTTTAAGCCTTTCCGCCATATATTATATTTGAACTATTCAGCGAGTTGAGCAATACAATGGTCTAACTCCCTGATCAAGGTATTTATTTTAAGCTTCGCTTCGGTTTTATTATTATCACTGCCCAGCATACTATTTGCCAGTTTTAGGGATTCGTATTTCTCCTCCCATAAAAGAACCGAGTTTTTGGTGAGATCGCGATCGTTCTGAACCGTTTGAAGTTCTTCTTCCAGCCGTTGATTGGCAAGACTCAGCAACTCCAGCTTATGCAATAACTTGCTTACTTTGTTTTCCAAGGAATCGACAATCTCTCCCAATTCACTCATTTGCAAATAATCATGCGTTACAGACAAAGTTAACACAGATCGGACGACTTAGCAACAGTTTTATGGATTATTATTGAAGTATCACTTTAAGTTCAATATTCCTGTTGACTGCAATTAAACAGGGATGCTCCATAGGCTTCAATTGCTGATATCTGCTCTAGGGTTAAGAGCATTCTTTAAAGTAATTGACATAATTATTTGGTAATCCTAGTTATCGAAATTCTGGTAGTCTGTTTGCTAATAAAACATAATCGGTCTACCAGACTGTTTTACCGTTTCATTTCAATTATTTAATTTCGTACCAACCCATACGCTATGAGAATATACCTAATTGGACTGCTGCTGCTTTTTATAAATACTTCGTGGAGCCAGGCAGAATACCCGACGGATACTTTCAGACCACCTTTAGACATCCCCCTTATCCTGGCAGGTACTTTTGGAGAATTACGGTCCAATCACTTCCATTCCGGTATCGATATCAAAACACAGCAGCGACAAGGTTTGCCGGTCTATGCCATCGCCGATGGTACGGTAACAAGGATAAAGGTCTCACTATGGGGTTATGGTAAAGCCCTGTATTTAGCACATCCAGATGGTCATACTTCGGTATATGCCCATCTTCAAAAATTCTCACCGGAAATCGAGGCTTATATCAAACGTATTCAGTATGAAAGAGAGTCCTATGAAATAGAAGTATTTCCCGATTTTGGAGAATTGAGCGTCAAAAAAGAGGATCTGATCGCCTATACGGGTAATACCGGAGGATCGTCGGGGCCTCATTTGCATTTCGAGATCAGAAATAGTATATCTGAAAAACCCGTCAATCCCTTGCTGTATGGATTTGAAGTGCGCGATGCTACCAGCCCGATCCTGCAGGAACTCTATGTTTATCCGCTATCGGCACAGGCTCAGGTGAATCAGAGCCTGGAGAAGATCCAACTCAAATTTTACCGTCAATCTGACGGGACCTATCTTGCAGAAAAGGTGAGTGCTCTGGGCTCAGTAGGTTTTGGAGTAGTAACATACGACCGACAAGACCTTGCTGCCAATAAGAATGGCGTATTTTCAGTAAAACAGGTAGTGAATGGCAAAGTCTATTCCGAGTTCGATTTTGAGTCTTTTTCATTTAAGGAAACCCGTTATATCAATACCTTGATCGATTATGAACATTTTAGCAACTCCCGTAAAAGAATCCAGAGGTGTTTTAAAGTTAATGGCAATAAGCTAGCCATCTATAATCAATTATTCAACGATGGCAAGATCAGGGTAAACGAAGGCCTGAATTATAACGTGAGTATCGAAATCGCCGATTTACACGGCAATACTACAATACTCAACATTCCTGTAGAGGGTCGAAGACAGGAGATAACAAACAAGCCTATCAAGAAAACTACCGAACGACTCTTAGTAGCCAGTCGTCCAAATAATTATAAATTCGGAAATGCTTCAATTTATTTTCCCGCGAATACTTTTTACGAAGATTTTCATATCGATCTGAAAGAGCACTCCGATACTCTAAAAATCCATAACAACAGTGTCGCTGCCCACCGGAAGTTTACCGTAAGTTTCGATGTGAGCCGTTTTACCAAGGACGAGCGCTCCCGGATGTTTATTGCAAGGCTAGACAAGAAATCAAGGCCAAACTATATGTCTACCTACAAGCGCGATTCGAATTTTTCAACCAAAACCAGGTCGCTTGGAACCTTTACACTTGCGCGCGACACCACCGCCCCAAAAATCCGGGCTAAGAATTTTAAGAACAAGCAGTGGCTTACCAATTACAGGTACCTAAGTCTCCAAATTTCGGATGATCTCAGTGGTGTTAATTCGTACGATGCCATGCTGAACGGAGAATGGGTCTTAATGGAATACGAGCCTAAAACCAGTACGCTAACCTACAATTTTGATGACAAAATTCTGGACCGTAAGCAATGTGAGTTAAAAGTTACCGTTACCGATAATGTAGGGAATACCACTACTTTTGAGAGTAGCTTTTACAGAAATTGACCTTTTGAAGTGTCCTAGCCTTTTATATTTATTGCTATTCATCTGTCCTGTATTGATGGTTCAGGGACAAACAGCGACCATTACAGGTATAATACTTAACGAGCAGCAAAAGCCCTTACAAGATGTACATGTCACTTCCGGATCATTTGGCAGTTTTACCGATCAGACCGGATTCTACCTTCTCCAGGTAAGTTCTGACAAAGCGATCAACATACAATTTACACATGTGGGTCATAAGAGTGTATTGCTTGAAAATATCATCCTGACCACCAATGAAACTTTCTCCTTTAACCTGGTAATGAAAACCGATGTGATCCAGGTCGACGGTGTTGTAGTAACCCCCACAGGTGAGCGAAGTGTGGAAGGTATTACTACCTTTCCACCTAAAACAGCACTCAATATTCCCGGGGCCAATCCCGGTGTGGAGAATGTTCTTAAACTACTGCCAGGAGTGTCTTCCAACAACGAATTGAGCACTCAATATGCGGTAAGAGGTGGTAATTACGACGAAAACCTGGTATACATAAATGGAATAGAAATCTATAGACCTTTTCTCATTCGCTCCGGACAACAGGAAGGCTTGAGTTTTGTTAATAGTTCCATGGTACAAAGTCTGGAATTTTCATCAGGGGGCTTTCAGGCCCGCTACGGGGATAAACTTTCATCCGTACTTGATATTACCTATAAGAATCCTTCACAATTCGGGGTGCATATCGAGGGGAGTTTCCTGGGAGCAAGTGGTACCGTGGAAACAATCTCCAAAGACCGGAGTTTTTCGTCGGTTAGCGGTATCCGTTACAGAGACAATACCCTTTTGTTGGAAAGTCAGCAAACCAAGGCCAATTTCAACCCGAGTTTTACTGATTTACAAACCTTCCTTACCTGGAGATTGTCGAATCGATTTCACTTGAATTTCCTGGGAAACCTTTCTCGAAATATTTACAGAAACGAACCAATTACGCGACAGACCAATTTTGGAACCATCAGCAATCCCCAAGCCTTGGTTGTTTTTTATGAAGGTCAGGAGAACAACAACTATACCGTTGAATTTGGAGCGCTCAAAGCAGACTATTTTATAAATGACCGGCTGACGCTCAATTTTACCTCCTCGTTATACCATACCATAGAGGAAGAATATTCCGATGTGATCGCTCAATATGAGTTGGGTCCCGTAAATACAGATCTGGGGGGTGAAAACCTTGGAGAACCGACCTCCACCAGAGGGGTAGGAACACAATTTAACCGTTCCAGAAATGACCTTGATGCTTTGATCTTTAACCTCGGGCATAGAGGTAGACTCGAATACGACGGACATGCATTTGACTGGGGTTTAAAATATACACATGAAGATTTTCGCGATCGAATAAGGGAATCTGAATTTATCGATTCCACAGGATTCTCTATCAGGCCACCACGTCCGGAATTCATCAATAACCAACCTCTGGAACCATTTACAGCACCCTTAGTGCCCTTCGAATCTATTGCCGCCCAGAACGAAGTAGCCACAAACCGTATTTCAGGATTTTTGCAGTATAGCAGTCTCCGGAAATGGGGGGATCACGACCTTTATTACAATATTGGATTAAGGGCACAACACTGGTGGGTTGGCGGGCCGCAGCTAAACACCTCGTCCCATACCATTTTTAGTCCAAGAGCTCAATTGGCATTTAAACCAGATTGGCAGGACGATATGCTTTTCAGGTTATCAGGCGGTGTTTATCAACAACCCCCTTTTTATCGCGAATTAAGAGACCGGTCTGGACAGGTACAGCCAACGGTAAAGGCACAACGATCTTACCAGATCGTAGTGGGGCACGAATATAGTTTTACACTCTGGGAAAGGGCCTTTAAGCTTACCAGTGAAGCGTACTTCAAAGATCTGGACAGGGTAAATCCATATACACTGGAAGATGTTAGGATACGTTATGCCGCAATGAATAATGCGATAGCCTATGCTTATGGAGCGGATGTCCGAATGAACGGAGCATTTGTGCCAGGCACCGAATCCTGGGTTAGTCTGGGTTATCTTAAAACTGAAGAAAATATTGAAGGACGGGGATATATTTCCAGACCTACTGACCAGCGATTACATGCCGCCATCCTCTTTCAGGACTATCTCCCTGCTATCCCCAGTCTGAGAATGTATCTGAACCTTGTATATAATACAGGCTTGCCCGGAGGATCTCCCAGTTATGCGGATCCTTATGATTTTCAGAATAGATTAAGAGATTATAAAAGGGCAGATTTAGGAATTTCATATATTTTTGTGGATGCTGAAAACAGGTACCCGGAAAACCATTGGCTGTATCGTTTTAAAGAATTGGTCTTAGGTTTCGAAATTTTTAACCTCTTCAACAATCAAAACGCCATTACCAATACCTGGGTAAGAGATGTGGACAGTAAGCAACAGTTCGCTGTACCCAATTTTATGACATCGCGGGTGTTGAACTTAAAATTTAGTATGCGTTTTTAGTTGAGAATATGATGCGAGTATTTTTCTTTTCTATGGCTTTGTTAATGATCGGATCTTTGTATGGGCAAAAAGGCCTTTACGAAAGCAGTCGTTTCGATGAGCTCAGTAGCAGCCATCATGAACTTGCCATAATCCCATTTTTTACCTCTCTTAAGTTAGATAAACCCAACTCTAAGGAAGAAGCAAAAAGGCTTGAGGAAGCCGAGGGATATGCTGTTCAGGATGCTCTTGAAACATATTTTGGCAGGGGGGAAAAGAAGAAAAAGTTTTCGGTGGATTTTCAAAACACTAAAAATACCAATGCAATTCTCGCTCAGAACAAGATTACTTATGCGAATATCGACACCTACACCATCAAGGAATTAAGCAAGATTCTTAAAGTTGATGGCATCATCAGTGGAAATCTTGACCTAAATATCCAATTGTCTAAAGGGGTTCCGTCGGAGTTCAACATTCTGGATTATTTTCTGGGGGATGCCAATTATGGAAGGATCGGCATAAAGATCAGTGACGGCCATACTGGAAAACTATTGTGGAAGTATGAGAATGAGATCACCAAAAAATCGGGGAAAAACACCAATGATCTCATCGACAAAATGATGAAGAAAATGACCCGGAAATTTCCTTACGATAAGGAAAGGCAGAAGACTAAAAAAAGCAAGAATTCTTAATTCGAGGCAAATTCCTTTAAAACTCCTATAACATAATCGATCTCTTCCTTCGTATTATAGATGGAAAACGAAAAGCGCAGAGAAGGCTTTTTTAGTTCTTCTTCCGGAAGTATTTCATTCAGCACATGAGATCCCTGATCGCTACCAGATTGACATGCACTGCCTTTAGAACAAGCGATCCCTTTTAAATCGAGATGAAAAAGCAGTATCAGGGACTGTTGCTCGTTAAATGGGAGACAAACATTCGCTATGGTATAGGTACTCTTCTCAGGGTCTGAACAAGCACCATTGAATGTAGCATCCGGGATTTCTTTCTTGAGTTTATCTATGAAGTAATTTTTCAATCCTTCGATATACCGATGTTCTTCTTCCAACTTTTCATAAGCCAGTACAAAGGCTTCTTCCAGACCCACTATATTGTGAAGAGGTTCGGTTCCTGCCCGCAATCCCCTTTCTTGAGCTCCACCAAAAATCAAAGGATTCAATCTGGAATTCTTTCGAATATAGGCAAAGCCAATTCCTTTCGGTCCGTGAAATTTATGAGCTGCGGCCGTCATAAAATCGACTGGTGTTTTCTGAACATCCCAATGGTAATGACCGATTGATTGTACGGTATCGGAATGCATCAACGCCCCATATTCCTTTGCCAACCTGCAGACAGCATCGATATCTATCATATTTCCAATCTCATTATTGATATGCATCAAACTGATCAGTGTGGTGGCATCATTGAATTTAAGAAGCCTCTCCAGGTGTTCGAGGTCCGGACTACCTGATTGATCCAGATCAACATATTCAATATTTATGGAATAATCCTTCGCCAGTTCTTCTACAGTATGAAGAACAGCGTGGTGTTCAACCCTCGAGGTTATGATGGTTTTCACACCCAAATCACGAACGGCCCCCCTGAGGATCATATTATCTGCTTCGGTGCCTCCAGAGGTAAAAATAATCTCGGATGGATGGGCATTAAGTGTTTTGGCAATAGATTTCCTGGCCCTCTCTATTGAGGTTTTGGCCGGCCTTCCAAAAGCATGGGTAGAGGAAGGGTTGCCATATTGCAGGGAAAGTGTCTCTTGCATTTTATCAATTACACTTGGACGTACCCGGGTTGTGGCGGCATTGTCGAGATAGACTTGTTGCATTGGCGATAAGTCGTTTGAATGAATTTTTCAAAATTAACCAGATTTATGCTAAAATCCTCTAAAAATTGAAGGAATCCACTAGGTAATTCAATTGAAATTCGTTTAAATTTGGGGCATGTTTCGAAGCCCCCTGCTGCTGTTTCTTATCTTTCTGGTCTCATGCAATGATGGTGACCTCCAAATAGAGACGATAGACTTCAATAGCGCAGACATTCAGTTCTGTGAGTCTGTGACAGATGTAAACAGTACATTCTTCTTTAAACTCAACCCGACAGAATCGTTGATTCTGGAACTTCAAAGCGGAATTTTAAAAAATGAAGCATCAGACGGAACCATTGTCAGTACTGTGCCCAGCCAGTCTCAGGTAACCTACCGTACGTTTTCGGGCGATGTCAGTAAAAACTATTTCTGTGATCAGGTACCGCCTGCCACACCAGTGGTCCTGGAGGAAATATTAGCCGAAGCCGGAGAAGTCTTAGTCACCACAATTCAAAGTGAAACCGATACCACAATCTACGAGCATACCCTGGAATTAAAGGATATCTCGTTGGTTAACAGTCAGGGTCAGCGGATCACAAACCTTAGTATCGACCAATTCGGCACTATCATCACCATTCAGGAGTAAAATTATTTGGTATAAGTGATCAGCACCTCCGTGGCACCCGATCCATATTTTCTAAAACTAGCGTCTCTATATGACAAGTTGGGGTATTTTCTGAACAGGGTATGCAATTCGGACCTGAGCACGCCGGCCCCTACTCCATGTATGAAAACTACTTTACTGATCCTTTTTTTAATAACAAATTCCAATTGTCTTTTGGCTGTCTCCAATTGATAATCAAGTAATTCATTAACAGACATTTGGCCATGCCGCGAGATCAGTTTCTCAATATGGAGATCTACCTCCATGGGAGGCTGATTTTTGATTTTTTTCTTTTTCTGCGGACTTCGATGTTTCTTTTGCTCCAATACTTTTTCCTTTAGATAGTGATTCTCAGCCGTATTATTATCCATCTCGGAAACCACCTCCACCTTCATCAGCTCGTCTGCATCATAGTGCATTTGAAAACCATCCGGTGTCTTTATAGTTACCAAATCTCCATCAAGACCTGTCACCTGTCCGCAGACCACATCGTCTACAGTTTCTACCATATCATTCAGCTTAAATTTGCTCATCACTTATCTTTTTCTTATTTATGCTGACTGCTCCAAGATCTTGAAATCCTATACAGTCCGAGAATCAGGAGGATAATGACCATGCTTTGCGCATACTACCTTTTAATGAACTTTTCTCCACCAAAAATGGCTAATATCCCCGCCAGGACGAGTATAAAATTAATACCTGCTTTTATTTTCATTACCCAAAAATAGTAGTATTTTTCAGTTCCGGGAAGTTGTATACCAGCTGTATCTATGATATTTCTAGTCGATTTAATGGAGATCAATCTGCTGCCGTGTTTAAATAAACAGGTACTTGGAGTGGATTGCCCGGGATGTGGCCTGCAACGGTCTGTCTTATTATTATTCGATGGGGACTTTGCAGGGGCATTTTATATGTTTCCAGCCCTTTATCCTATGATGCTCTTGCTCCTATTCTTGCTGGCCGATCAGTTCATCAAAATAAAATATGCCAACTCGATTAGTATCATACTGATGATCAGTACAGTAACCTTAATATTGACCAACTTTCTTTATAAACTTTTATAATTAAACTTTACATTATGGAACAACAAAAATTACCTAATGTGACCATTGCCATTGTCCTGGCCATACTTTCTTATATCTGTTGTTGCTTTGGAGGCTTACCAGGTGTTATTATGGCTGGAATAGCCTTCTTCCTGGTGCGGAAGGATGAAAATAAATACAAGGAGGATCCTGAACTATATTCCAATTTCAGTCAGCTTAAAACTGCTAAAGTTCTGGCAATTATCGGACTAGTTCTAGGTATACTCTACCTTTTCTGGACGTATTATCAGATCTCATCCATGGGTGGTTGGGAAGCCTATATGGAAAAAGTACAGGAGATGAGCGAACAGTGGCAATAATCGTATCACATTATTAAATAATTAAAAGATGGAACAACAACCTTTACCAGGTGCTAGCAATACACTAACGATGGGAATTATATCGGTAGTGGGAGCTTTAGTGTGTTGCGGACCCTTTGCCGCTATTTTTAGCATTATTGGGCTGAACAGTGCAAAGAAAGCTCAGCGAATATATAATGAGAATCCCGGAGCCTATTCTGGATATGAGAGCGTTAAAACAGGTAAGATATTATCATATATCGGCCTGGGTCTTTCATTGATCATGCTGGTGCTACTGATCATTTATTTTGGCGTCATCATCGCTTTGATCACCAGTGGTGAGTTTGATAATTATTAAAATAAAAATCCTGGCCGTTTGGCCAGGATTTTGTTTTATTAGAAGACGTTTATTAATTCGCTACTTCACTCATAAATTTGAGTCGGTATAGCCTTAATTCCTCATCTTCATAGTCACCATCGAAATCCTTCATGGCTGTTTCAATGTTATCTGTTTCTGCATCGAGGAAATAATCATGGATCTCTTCCTGTTGATCTTCATCGAGAATGTCATCGATATAATAGCCGAGATTTAATTTGGTGCCACTGAATACAATTTGCTCCATCGCCTTAACAAGATCTTTAAGCTCGAGACCTTTAGCTGATGCGATGTCCTCAAGCGGTAGCTTCCGGTCAACATTTTGAATAATATAAAGTTTTAGAGCCGAATTAGCTCCCGTACTTTTCACCACAAGATCGTCTGGTCGTGTAATATCGTATTCCTCCACATATTGCGATATATACTGAACAAAGGGTTTCCCGTATTTTCGGGCTTTCCCCTCGCCTACTCCATGAATATTGACCAACTCGTTCATTGTCACCGGATATTTAAGGGCCATATCCTCCAAAGATGGATCCTGGAAAACCACAAAGGGAGGAACGTCGTGTTTTTGTGCCTCCTTTTTCCTCAGGTCTTTGAGTTGTTTTAGCAGCCTTTCATCCGCCGCTCCGCCCGAGCTGCGTGCCGCTTTAACTATAGCGTTGTCTGTAGCTTCATTATACACATGGTCTTTGGCCATCATAAACGAGCTCGGCTTCGCCAAATACTCGATCCCTTTATCTGTAACCTGCAACACACCGTACTGTTCTATTTGCTTTTTTATCAATCCGGCTACGAGAACCTGACGGATAAGGGCCATCCAATATCCCTCGTCCTTATCGGCACCAGAGCCAAAAACAGGTTTTTCATTCGTTTTATGCGAGGCGATCAAAGCATTGGTAGACCCAACAAGTGTCTTTACAATTTCCTTAGACTTGTACTTGGCATTGGTATCCTGTATGGCTTGTATAAGTTTAACGACATATTGCTTGGCCTCTTCCTTCTCTTTTGGATTCCGGGAGTTGTCGTCCATATCAGCACCTGCACCGTTTACCGCATCGAATTCCTCACCAAAATAGTGAAGGATAAACTTTCTCCTGGAAATGGAGGTCTCCGCATAGGCCACAATTTCCTGCAAAAGGGCATTCCCTATCTCCTGTTCGGCTACCGGTTTACCAGACATAAATTTCTCCAGTTTCTCCACATCTTTGTAGGAGTAAAACGCAAGGCAGTGACCCTCACCACCGTCTCGTCCTGCACGTCCTGTCTCCTGATAGTAGCTTTCAATACTTTTGGGGATATCGTGATGAATCACATACCTGACATCGGGTTTATCGATCCCCATACCAAATGCAATGGTAGCTACCACAATATCTACCTCCTCCATAAGGAACATGTCCTGGTACTTAGAACGTGTCTTAGCATCAAAGCCTGCATGATAGGGGACAGCGCTAACGCCATTAACCTGTAACACCTGTGCGAGTTCTTCCACACGTTTTCTGCTCAGACAATAAATTATACCGGATTTCCCCGAATTCTTTTTAACAAAGCGAATGATATCTGCATCTACATCGGATGTTTTTGGCCGTACCTCATAAAACAGATTGGGCCTGTTGAACGACGCTTTAAATACGGTAGCATCTTGAATAACAAGATTTTTGAGAATATCTTCCTGAACTTTGGGAGTTGCCGTGGCGGTAAGGGCAATTATCGGAATATCATCTCCCAATCGATTGATTATGCTCCGCAGATTCCTGTACTCCGGCCTGAAGTCATGGCCCCATTCAGAAATACAATGCGCTTCATCAATGGCTACAAAGGATAGCTGAACAGACTTTAAAAAATCTATATACTCTCCTTTGGTCAAGGATTCAGGCGCCACGTAAAGCAATTTAGTGACCCCATTTTTTATATCCTCCTTTACCTCCTTTACCTGCGATTTGGTCAGTGATGAATTTAAAACGTGCGCAGTGCCCGCTTCCGAGGAAACCCCGCGGATGGCATCCACCTGGTTTTTCATTAAGGCGATCAGCGGGGAGACTACTATAGCGGTCCCATCATTGATCAATGCGGGTAATTGATAGCAAAGTGATTTGCCACCGCCGGTAGGCATTATTACAAAGGAATTCCGTCCCTGAATAACATTGGCGATTACATCTTCCTGGAGACCTTTGAATTTTGAAAAGCCAAAATACTTTTTAAGTGAAGCACGTAAATCAATCTCCTTCAATTCCATTCTCTAATAATAAATGCCCGGTAATCGGAATCCGGGTAATTCCTAATTCAATACGATTTTAATATTTTGATAAATTGGCGAGTTGATGCTGTATTCTTAAGAACGGTCCCTGTGACTGTTCTATAAAATAAGAATGTGTAATTTTGTTCCTTAAATATAATACATTCTGTTATAAACTGTTCTAATAATTATACAATTTATCGTAACAGAATCATAAAATCTCTTATTGAATTTTGAGTGATAGCAAAGGTATACTTGCCATAGCAAGAAAAAGTATCGAGACCGAAGCGGAAGCTATCCAAAACCTCGCTTCACTGCTCGACGATCAGTTTGCCAAAACCGTGAACTGCATATTGGAGTCTAAAGGAAGAGTGGTCATCTCAGGTATTGGCAAAAGTGCTATCATCGCCTCGAAGATAGTGGCAACACTTAATTCCACAGGGACTCCGGCTATTTTCATGCACGCGGCAGATGCCATACATGGGGATCTGGGTACGATACAGAAAGATGACATTGTAATTTGTATCTCAAAAAGTGGCAACACTCCTGAAATAAAAATGCTCGTCCCGCTGATCAAAATAGGCGATAATACGCTAATCGGCATGACAGGCAGCACCGACTCATACCTGGCACAGAATGCAGATTATACCTTAAACACATTTGTGGAAAAAGAGGCTTGTCCTAATAATCTGGCACCCACTACCAGTACAACCGCACAATTGGTCATCGGAGATGCCCTTGCTATCTGCCTGTTGGAACTGCGTGGATTTAGTCAAAAAGACTTCGCTAAATACCATCCCGGTGGAACACTTGGGAAAAAGCTGTATCTGAGGGTAGCGGATATCGCCAAAAACAACCTTAAACCGCAGGTAGGTCTGGATTCTTCTGTTAAAGACGTTATTGTTGAGATTTCAGAAAAAATGCTGGGGGCTACTGCCGTTTTAGAAGGGAAAGAGATCAAAGGGATAGTCACTGACGGTGACATTAGACGGATGCTTAACAAGTACGAAAATATCAACGGACTCAATGCAAAAGAGATTATGAGTACGAATCCCAAAACAGTAGAATCTAGTTTGCTTGCAGTCAGGGCACTGGAAGAAATGCAAACCATGGGAATTTCTCAACTTCTGGTCGTCGAAAAAGGAAACTATATAGGGGTGGTACACCTTCACAATCTAATCCAGGAGGGCATTCTATAATGGCAAAAGAAAAAGGAGATTATAACGAAATGTCTTTCCTCGACCATCTTGAGGAATTGCGATGGCATCTTATTCGCTCTACAATAGCCATTGTGGTTATTGGTTTTGTGGCTTTTCTAATGCGTGGATTTATTTTCGACACAATTATCTTCGGACCTAAAAATCCGGACTTTCCCTCTTATGCAGTGTTCTGCAAACTATCGCGCTTAGTTGGATTCAGCGAAGCATTTTGCAATACTGAACCGCTTTTCAGAATTCAGAGCCGGGTAATGGCCGGACAGTTTTCGGCCCATATTTGGACTTCTATCTGGGCGGGCTTCATCATTGGTTTTCCCTACTTACTATATGAGATGTGGAAATTCATCAGCCCTGGATTATATGAGAAAGAACGCAAGCATTCCAGGGGGTTTATCACTGTCGCCTCTTTGCTCTTTTTTCTAGGGGTTTTATTCGGATACTACGTGGTCGCGCCGCTGTCGATCAATTTTCTGGGCAGCTACCAGGTGAGTAAGGAGGTTTTTAACGATATTGATCTTGCATCCTATATTTCAACCGTACGGGCAGCGGTAATTGCCTGTGGCTTGATCTTTGAGTTGCCCATTATTATTTATTTCCTGACCAAAGTTGGTCTGGTAACCCCCGAAGTCCTCAGAAAATACAGGAAGGTGGCCCTGGTTCTAGTTTTGATACTCTCAGCGATCATCACCCCTCCCGATGTAGCCAGTCAGATTATAGTTGCCGTTCCGGTACTCATATTATATCAGATAAGTATCTATATTTCTAAAGTTGTTCTAAAACGAGAAGCAAAAAGAGCCAAGGACTATGCCAAATCAGGTCGATGAATTTAATCAGTACAGGGCAAAAATGAATCAGCGGCTGCTGGAAGCCGATAATAAGATCATCAAGCGCATTTTTAACCTGGACACCAATGCCTTTAATGCAGGAGACCTTCCTGTAAAAACAAAAGAGCTACTTGGACTGGTAGCCTCTGCGGTCCTGAGGTGCGATGATTGTGTAAAATACCATCTTGAAAAGTGCAGGGATGAAGGTGCTACCACCAGCGAAATAATGGAAACACTCAGTATTGCCACGCTCGTGGGAGGGACCATCGTTATTCCTCATTTACGAAGGGCATACGAATATTGGGAACTACTTCAAAACTCTTAGCTTTTCTGAAAAAACATTAGTGTGCCGATCATATTGGAACCTTAATAATCCGTTAATACCGGGCAGGAATCGCGAATATATATGTAGATTTGGCACGGTTCAGTCATGAAATTAAGAGCAGAAAACATAATGAAGGCCTATAGAGGCCGAAAAGTGGTAAAAGGCATCTCCCTTGAGGTGAACCAGGGAGAAATCGTGGGGCTGCTCGGGCCCAACGGTGCAGGTAAAACCACATGTTTCTACATGATCGTTGGACTAATTAAACCCAACGGTGGAAAGATCTTCCTCGACGATACTGAAATAACCAAATTTCCGATGTACAAAAGGGCCCAAAATGGTATCGGTTATTTAGCACAGGAAGCTTCGGTTTTTAGAAAATTAAGTATCGAAAAGAATATCCTCAGCGTACTCCAACTCACCACCTTGAGCAAAAAGGAGCAGCATATGAAAATGGAATCCCTGATCGATGAATTTGGACTTGGACATATCCGGAAAAACCGGGGGGATCTTTTATCCGGTGGTGAAAGACGAAGAACCGAGATCGCCCGGGCACTGGCTACCGATCCAAAATTCATTCTGCTCGACGAACCTTTTGCCGGTGTCGATCCTGTGGCGGTGGAAGATATTCAGCGCATTGTAGCCCGACTTAAAGACAAAAACATCGGCATCCTGATTACAGATCACAACGTACAGGAAACCCTCGCCATCACCGAACGTTCCTACCTTATGTTCGAAGGGGGCATCTTAAAATCAGGTGTGCCGGAAATCCTGGCAGAAGACGAAATGGTGAGGAAAGTCTATCTGGGTCAGAATTTTGAACTGCGAAAGAAAAAGTTGGAATTTTAGCGTCTTTAAAGATCTCCCCCCTATTTGCTAAAATTGGTATCCCACCTGGACACCAGGGAGCTAATGATATATAAGGCCACAATAACGGGCACCGCTATAAACTTGAGTGTTAAAAGCAGTACCAGGCTGAGAATAAGGAAAATATAACGCAGGGCGTTTTGTTTAAAACTCCAGTCCTTGAATTTTAAAGCGAATAACTCAATATTCGCATTCAGCAAAAAGCTGCTCAATACAATATGGGCCAGCAAAAACCAGGGATTGAGGATCAAATTATTGATCAGGTCATTCCCCTGATACAACAGGATCAGTGGGAGTGATATTACCAGGAGTGCGTTAGCCGGCGTAGGTAACCCTCTAAAGGATTCCAGTTGATCTTCATCTGTATTGAATCGTGCAAGTCGATAGGCCGAAGCCAGTGTAATGAGAAAGCCAGCGAAAGGCAGCAGCGAATTAAGATTGAAGGATGATTCCCCTAAATGAAACTCCTGCCAGGAGACTACATTCCATCCTCCCGTTTGAGATAAGGCCAATAGTTGAAACATCACAATCCCCGGAACAAGACCACTGGTGATCATATCGGCCAGAGAATCGAGTTGAACACCCAATTCCGATTGAGCATTTAACATCCGGGCAACCAGCCCGTCGAAGAAGTCGAAAAAAATCCCAATAAATACAAACAGCGCAGCCCATTCCAATTGATTTTGCATTGCAAAAACAGTGGCTATACAGCCCGAAAGGATATTGAGGAGTGTAAGAAAATGTGGAATTTTTTTCTTCATACTAATGAGATTGCGTAAATGTAAGATAATTTTAAAACTCTATATTTTATAACACTGTCAACGGATGATGACAAAACGAGATTTTGTAATTAATGAAAGGCCGACTGGTACATTTTTTAGATATTTGGGGTGCCTAAAGGTGATTCCTCCGGGTTATCAAGTCTGATGCGTGTGAAATTCGGCCATTTTATTTTCTTTTTAACCTGGTGCCTCGCCGGGATATCTCAGCCTGTACAGCTATCACCTGAAGCGCAGATAAGTGTAATTACTTGCGGTCCGGGGTCTGATCTATACGCCTCTTTTGGCCATAGTGCCTTCAGAGTCCAGGATCCTGAAATTAACCTGGACCTGGTATATAATTATGGCACATTCGATTTCGATGCGCCCAATTTCTATCTAAATTTTGCTCGGGGAAGACCTGTTTTTAAACTGAGCAGACAACTATTTGTAAACTTTCTTTATACCTATCAGCTAGAGAATCGATGGGTAAAAGAACAGATTCTCGATCTGGAGTCAAAAGAGAAAAAGGACATCTTCCGGTTCCTGGAAAACAACTATAGACCTGAAAACCGCAACTACAAATACGATTATTTGTGGGAGAACTGCTCTACTAAAATACCAGAGGTGCTGAGCAATGTCTTGGGTAAAACTCTGGTTTTTAGAGAAGATCATTTGCTGGAGCAGTACAGTTTCAGGGAACTCATGCAACAAAATCTCTCGTGGAACTCATGGGGTAGTTTTGGAATTGATCTGGCTCTCGGTTCGGTGATCGATCGAGTTGCTGATGAAGAAGAAACCATGTTTCTTCCCGATTATGTTTTTAGACAGATGAATAACAGTTCGGTATCGAACCGGCCATTGGTGAGCAGGCAACGTACTATCCTTGATCTCAATAATGGTGAGAGGGCCTTTCTGTTTACAACATCGCCCCTATTCTGGACGCTGTTCCTTTTTGTTTTTACCATTACTATTACGCTGATCGATTACCGGAATCAGACGCGAAGCCGCTGGTTGGATTTTGTTCTATTGCTTCTCACAGGTATGTCGGGTATGTTGATCACCTATCTTTGGTTCTTTTCAGATCACAGCGCTGCAGCAAATAACTATAATATTCTTTGGGCACTGCCTTTCAATATTATTATCGCTTTTTTTATGGCCAAAAAAGGTCCTGTGGCGAAGTGGTTACCCCGATACTTCAGGGTAGTACTTTTAATACTTATCCTTGTTCCGGTATTATGGGTTGCAGATGTACAAGGTTTTCCTCCGCTGGCCAGTGTAATATTGCTCATATTAGCAGTCAGGTATTTGTATCTTGATTTTTATTTCAGGAAATTTTACCCCGTCTGGGTGAATGATGTATGGAAGTCAAAGAGATGATTTTTGCTATAATACCTGATGAATTTTAGCATTCCGGCATAATAATATAATTTTACAAAAGCGTTAAACTATGGATATCAGTATTTATTATTTATTAGCAGGACTTGCGGTATTATATATTGCCGTCCGGATCTACAATCGAAAAGGGAGCAAAAGACGAAAGTCGCGGAAGTTCATGGAGGGCTATGAACGAAGAGATAAAAGCGGCGATAAGGATAAAAATTAACAGAAATCTGTGAAGCATCTGAACTGATTCAGTCAATTTTGTTCTTTTCTATAAATATCAGCTTATGAAAATATATACTAAAACCGGCGATTCCGGTACTACGGCTTTATTCGGGGGCACCCGTGTCGATAAACATCATATCCGAATTAATAGTTATGGTACCGTTGACGAGCTTAATTCCTGGATTGGTATGCTGAGAGATCAAGACCTGAAACAACAGGATTCGGAAATGCTTATTTCCATCCAGAACAACCTGTTCACTCTGGGCGCAATGCTGGCCACCGATCCGGAAAAGGCGACTCTGAAGAGCGGCAAGGACCGGCTCGATATACCATTGATCCATGAAACGGATATTCGGAAACTTGAAGAGGCAATGGATCTGATGAACGAGGACCTGCCACCAATGACACATTTTATTCTACCTGGTGGCCATAAAAGCGTGTCAAGCTGTCATATTGCCAGAACTGTTTGCCGAAGAGCAGAGCGCATGACCAGCCTGCTTAATGAAAATGAGCCTTTAGAAGGGGTGATATTGACCTATCTGAACAGGTTATCAGACTATTTATTTGTATTGGCACGGAAATTGTCTCAACAGTTTAAAGTAGAAGAAGTGAAATGGATCCCCTCTAAAAAAGGCTAATAATTTCCTCTTTTCTTCGTTATCAAACTACCAAATCACGAAATTGTTCACTTTTTAATGGATTTAGAGCCCAAAAAACTTGGACAATTGGGTTTAAAAATTATTTTTGCAAAAAATTTAAAAATTTAGTTTACCATGTACTGGACATTAGAATTGGCTTCCTACTTAAGCGATGCCCCTTGGCCAGCCACAAAAGATGAATTGATAGATTATGCTATCAGGACTGGCGCGCCATTGGAAGTTGTGGAAAACCTGCAATCTATGGAAGAGGAGGGTGGAGAAATCTATGAATCCATAGAAGAAATATGGCCTGATTATCCCACAGAAGAGGATTACCTCTGGAACGAAGACGAATATTAGACAGTTTTAACGTATTAATAAGATTAAAAAGTCTCCTTAGAGGCTTTTTTTTTATGTAATTTTGACAGTCCTTTAGGGGAATTGGCTACCGAATGCTTCTGGAATGAAATTTGTACTTCAACGGTAGCCAGACGTGCACATGGGGAAAGGAGTTCTGCTCTGCAGGTGTACGTAGAAAAACAAGAAACATATATGAGTTTACTAAATACCGTACTCAAGACGTTCGTAGGCGATAAAGCGAAAAAGGATGTCAAGGAATTACAGCCAATGGTTAAAGAGATCAATCGTAATCACGAAACCATTAAGAATCTCAGCCATGATGAATTAAGGGCGAAAACCCTCGAGTTTAGAGCTAGAATCTCGGAAGCTATACAACCGATCCAGGATCAGATCGATAAGTTAAAAGATGAGGTGCACAACTCTCAGGACATCGATCGAAATGAGGAATTGTATGGGGAAATAGACAAACTGAAAGAGGAAGCATATAAAATTACGGAAGAGACTCTGAACACTCTCCTCCCCGAAGCTTTTGCAGTGATCAAGGAAACGACTCAGCGATTTGTAGACAACCAAATAATTGAAGTCAGCGCCACAGAATTTGATCGCTCATTATCCGGAACCAAAGAATATGTATCACTCCAGGACGATAAAGCACTTTGGAAAAACTCCTGGGATGCGGCCGGGAAAGAAGTTACCTGGGACATGGTTCATTACGATGTACAGCTAATTGGAGGGATCGCACTCCACAAAGGTAAAATTGCTGAGATGCAAACGGGTGAAGGTAAAACCCTTGTGGCCACACTGCCGATGTATTTGAATGCACTACCGGGAAAAGGGGCTCATCTTGTCACTGTAAATGACTATCTCGCCAAAAGAGATAGCGCATGGATGGGACCAATTTTTGAATTCCACGGTCTTTCGGTAGATTGTATTGACTATCACAAACCGAATTCCGAAGGAAGAAGGGCAGCTTATAATGCCGATATTACCTACGGTACAAATAATGAGTTTGGATTTGACTATCTCAGGGATAACATGGCCCATACGCCAAATGACCTGGTACAACGACCCCATCATTACGCTATTGTGGATGAGGTAGATTCTGTACTGGTAGACGACGCCAGAACACCACTTATCATATCGGGGCCGGTACCTGAAGGCGACCGCCATGAGTTTAATGAATTAAAACCCAAGGTATCTGAGATAGTGCAAAAACAGCGTCAGCACCTCACAGGGGTACTGGCAGAGGCCAAAAAACTTATAGCGGAGGGTGAGACCAAAGAAGGAGGATTTTTATTGTTAAGAGTACACCGGGGTCTTCCAAAAAATAAAGCCCTGATCAAATATCTCAGTGAAGAAGGTGTGAAACAATTACTGCAGAAGACCGAGAATTTTTATATGCAGGATAATAACCGCGAAATGCCAAAGGTGGATGCTGAGTTGTTGTTCGTCATCGATGAGAAAAACAACCAGATCGAACTTACCGATAAGGGCATTGAGGTAATTTCTGGGGATCATCAGAGAGATTTTTTCGTGATGCCCGACATCGGGAGTGAAATAGCCAAGATCGAGCAGCTCGAACTCCAGATTGAGGAAGAAGCTGAGAAGAAAGAGGAACTGTTCAAGGATTTTGCCGTTAAAAGCGAAAGGATCCACACCATGAGCCAGCTTTTAAAAGCATATACCCTTTTTGAAAAGGACGTGGAGTATGTGGTGATCGATAACAAAGTATTGATCGTAGATGAGCAGACAGGCCGGATTATGGACGGTCGTCGATACTCAGACGGCCTTCACCAGGCCATCGAAGCGAAGGAGAATGTGAAGATCGAAGCGATGACCCAAACCTTTGCCACCGTCACTTTGCAGAATTATTTCCGAATGTATAACAAACTTGCGGGAATGACAGGTACAGCGGTCACAGAAGCAGGGGAATTCTGGGAAATCTACGAACTCGATGTGGTAGAGATACCTACCAATAGACCAATAGCGAGAGATGATCGCAACGACCTTATTTACAAGACAAAGCGTGAAAAATACAATGCAATAATCGAAGAGGTAAGCCAACTATCAGCTGCTGGAAGACCTGTGTTAATCGGAACCACTTCAGTGGAGATTTCCGAATTATTGTCGCGTATGCTCTCCATCCGGAAGATCACTCATAACGTTTTGAATGCAAAACTTCACAAAAAAGAAGCCGATATCGTCGCAGAGGCTGGATATGCCGGTATCGTCACTATTGCAACGAACATGGCGGGACGGGGAACCGACATCAAGCTAACCGAAGAGGTTAAAAAAGCAGGAGGGCTTGCCATTGTGGGCACGGAACGCCACGATTCACGTCGCGTAGACCGTCAGTTAAGAGGTCGTGCAGGAAGACAAGGTGATCCTGGCAGTTCACAGTTTTACGTTTCACTTGAGGATAACCTGATGCGTCTGTTCGGATCTGAAAGAGTAGCTAAAATGATGGATCGCATGGGACTTAAAGAAGGAGAAGTGATCCAGCACTCCATGATGACAAAATCCATCGAACGTGCCCAGAAGAAGGTGGAGGAAAACAATTTTGGGATTCGTAAACGCCTGCTCGAATACGATGACGTAATGAACGCACAGCGTGAGGTGGTCTATAAAAGGCGCCGACACGCACTTCAGGGCGAACGGTTGAAAGTAGATATTGCCAATATGATCTATGATACCTGTGAGGTTATTGCCGATACCAACAAAGCTGCTAATGACTACAAGAATTTCGAATTTGAACTGATCAAATATTTTTCCATCACCTCCCCGGTGACACAGGATGAATTCTCGAAACTTGGGTTCCAGGAGATCGCTACACAAGTCTATTCGGCAGCCTACGAATATTATCAGAGTAAAATGGAAAGAAGTGCCGCAACGGCACTACCAGTGATCCGCAAGGTCTACGAAGACGAATCGAACAAATTTGAAAGGATCGTTGTTCCGTTTACCGATGGGATCAAGTCGCTGAATGTGGTGACGAACCTAAAAAATGCATATGAAAGCGATGGTAAGCAGCTGGTGACCGATTTCGAAAAGAATATCACCCTCGCGATTATCGATGATTCCTGGAAGACGCACTTGAGAAAAATGGATGAACTAAAACAGTCCGTTCAGTTGGCAGTGCACGAACAAAAGGACCCTTTGCTGATCTATAAATTCGAAGCTTTTGAGCTTTTTAAATCGATGATCGAAAAGGTTAACAAAGATGTGGTTTCCTTCCTGTATAAAGGTGAGCTACCTTCAGCTGATACCAGCGAAATTCAGGAAGCCCGACAGCTAAGGCGGCCTAAGGAAAAACTTCAGACTACAAAGGAGGAGATCCCAAATAGCGATGAGCTGGCAGCAAGAAACAGGGCTGTTTCGCAAAATCAGGCTCAGCGTCCCTCAATTACGGAAACGATAACCAGAGAGAAACCGAAAATTGGACGTAACGAACGTGTAACGATCAAAAACGTGATGTCCGGAGAGAGCAAAGTGGTCAAATTTAAACAGGCCGAACCTCTGATTGAACGCGGAGAATGGGTACTTGTAGATTCCTAGACCGCGGACTTAATTGAGAAAAAGCGACCATTTGAGTCGCTTTTTGCTTTTTATACTGTTGATTGTATTGTGTAAAAGTCGGTTAAAAATAATTCTTCTGATCTTGCCTTGTATAGAGAAACATAGTTAGATTTACCATAAGCTCCAATTCCTGCTATATTTGACCCGTATTATTATTATGGTTGCAGCATTTCTAAAAACATAATTAGTGTTTATGCACGAATCCGAGCCCGAACAGATCGACTTGCCACGAAAAACCCGCACTACCATAATTACGATGTTCTCTTTGGGTATTTTGGCAGTAGCCACCGCGCTGGTTTCCATCTTTTATAAAGGTCTTTTCAATACCATATCACTTGTCTTAATGTCCATTGCACTTCTCCTGCTACTCTTCGCATTAACATCTCTGTTCCTAAAAAGAAAAGGTGATACGAAACGGCTAAAAGAAGCTCAATCTGAATTAGAACTGAAACTACACGATAAGGATATCCTGCTAAAGGAGGTACATCACCGGGTTAAAAACAACCTCCAGACGGTTTGCAGCCTGCTCAATATGCAGTCCAGAGGTACGGAAGACGAACAGATGAAAAATCTCATCAAAAGCAGTCAGAATCGCGTTATGGCCATGGCCATGGTACATGAAATGCTCTACCTCCGCGATGACCTGTCTACAATAGACTATAAGCCTTACGTTTTTAAACTCACGGAATATCTGGTGAAATCGGTCAAGGGACCCGACAGTAATGTAAAACTCGCCATTGATATCCCGGAAATCGAATTGGGCATAGATACTGCTATCCCATTGGGGCTTCTTATCAACGAGACCATTACCAACTCGCTTAAATATGGAATTCAGGATGATGCCGAAGGTGAAATCCATATTGAGCTTAAGAAAGAAGATGAAAACGATTATGTCCTGACCATCGGAGATAATGGGATTGGTATTTCCGCGGCTGTAGACCCAAAGACCACTAAAAGTCTTGGACTTAAGCTAATATATAATTTGGCCCGGCAACTTAAAGGAAGTATTACCAGAGATTGGTCGAGAAAGGGTACAAACTACATCATTAAGTTTAAAGATGTAGACCACGAACCCTTCCATAATATGGCCTGATTAAGGAATCGATACACAGGGTCTTTCTGTCTTCCTTTTTGGTTATATTTAGCTTTTCTAACCAAATATTCCGATTTCATGTACAAAGCCATTTGTGTGGTTGCATTGTTGGTCAGTTCAACGGTATTTTCACAAGACTACTTCCTAAAAAACTACGAACCTTATAATTCACAAATCCCATCCCCCCAGGATTATCTGGGCTATGGAATAGGCGAACATCATACACGCCACGACAGGATTGTAGGCTATTTAGAATTACTGGCCTCAAAGTCGGACCGGGCCAGTCTGCATGAATACGGCAAAACACATGAAGGCCGTCGCCTGGTCATACTCAAAATTTCGAATCCCGACAATATGGAAATGCTCGAGGAGTTACAGCAAAAACATCTCGAATACACCAATCCGGTCAGCTCGGCAGTTGGTTATGATGAACTCCCTGTATTTATCAACCTGGCCTACAACGTTCACGGCAATGAACCATCGAGCTCCGAAGCTGCAATGCTTGCGGCCTATACTTTTGTAGCATCAGAAAATAAAGAAATTCTTCGCTATTTGAGGAATTCGGTGATTTTTCTCGATCCTACCATCAATCCCGATGGTCGAGACCGGCACACCCAATGGGCCAACACCTATCAGGGTAATCCTCTGGTAGCCGACCCGCAGGATGCCGAACACAACGAATACTGGCCCCGTGGCCGAACCAACCACTATTGGTTTGATCTTAACCGGGACTGGCTTTTGGCCATTAATCCCGAAAGTCGTGGTAAACTAAACTGGTATCACGAGTGGTATCCCAATGTTGTGACAGATTTTCATGAGATGGGTACCCAGAGCACATACTTTTTTGAACCTATGAAAACCAATGGGTCTCTTAACCCTATCATGCCCAAAGAGAATTATGAAGACCTCAACAATCTTTTTGGCAACTATTTTGCAAAAGCACTCGATAGTATCGGCTCGCTCTATTTCACCAGAGAAGTATTCGACGGCACCTATCCGGGCTATGGCTCCTCTTATCCCGATCTTCAGGGTGGCCTCGGGCTGTTGTTCGAACAGGCCAGCTCACGTGGTCATAAACAGAAAACACCTTTTGGCCACCTTACCTTTCCTTTTACGATTCGCAATCAATATATATCGAGTATTACCACTGTAAAGGCAGCCGCGGAGAATAAAGCTACACTTAGAAAATACCAGCACGACTTTTTCAAAAGTGCCCTGAGCAATGCTTCGAAGAGTCGCACAAAGGCCTATGTATTTGGCGATGCCCACGACGCTAACCGGGTAAAGGCTTTTGTAGACAAGCTACTGATGCACCGTATTGATGTTTATCGCGCTCAAAACAATGAGTATATAGTTCCAACCCGGCAACCTCAGTACAGGATGGTGCAGACCTTCTTTGAAACATACGATGCTTACCGAGACAGTGTTTACTACGATGCATCGGCCTGGTCTGTGGCCAATTTCTATAATATGAAGTATAGAGGTGTAACCAGTTTCAGCCCTGGGGAAAAAATAGAAACTACCGATGATCTTATCCAATTGAAACCAGTTCCAAAGTCGGACTACGCCTATATCATCGATGCCGATGACTACAATTCCATAGCAGCACTTTATGCCCTTCAGGAGGAGGAATTGGTGCTGTCATCTGCCTTCAAGACTTTTACAAGCGAGACAAATCAGGGATCAAAAGAATTTAATTATGGTGCTATGATCTTAGCCGTCTCGCTACAAAAAAAATCGCCAGAAGATGTATACCGTATCATATCATCGATTCAGAAAAAATTTAATATTCCCGTATACGCAGTGAAATCTGGATATCACAGTAAAGGTATCGACCTGGGCAGCAGGTTTGTTAAACCGATTACCAAACCCAAGGCCGCAATGATAATAGGACATGGTACCCGATCGTATGAAGCGGGTGAAGTATGGCACCTTCTCGATACAAGGGTAGGAATGCCGATAACGAAAATTCCGATGCGCAATTTCAAGAAGGCAAAATTAGATCCATACAATGTTCTGGTTATGATTTCGGGTAGTTATGAGCTGGATGAAAAAATGCAGGAAAAAATCGCTAACTGGGTTAAAAAGGGCAATACTCTGGTAACAATTGGAACCGCAAGCGAATGGCTGATAAAAAAGAAAATGGTAAAGGAAGCACTGAATACCATAGAAAAGGATAGTACTGCCATTGTTGCGCGCCAACCCTATGTTGATGCTGGAGAAAACCTCGGAAAGGAAAGCGTAGGGGGTGTTATATTAAGGGCCGAACTAGACCGAACACATCCCATCGGCTTCGGTTACAGAGATAACAACATCCCGGTATATAAGAATAATTCTGTTTGGCTAAAAGCGAGTAACAACGAATATTGCACAGTTGCCAAATATGCCAAAAACGCGATGATTGATGGCTTTCTAACAGAACGCAACAAAAAGGAACTGTTGATGTCTTCAGCCTCTATAGTTGTTAGTAAAATGGGTGAAGGAAGGGCTGTTCTCTTCGCAGATAATCCCAATTTCCGAGGTTCCTGGTATGGGACCAATCGGCTTTTCCTGAACGCCTTGTTCTTGGGGGATAAAATAGATATTCCTGAAAAAGAAGACTAGCTCTTGAATACTTACACAACCAAATTGTATTAGATCGATGAAAGACTTTAGAAACTTACTGGTACTTGCCCTGGTCTGCGCTATGTTTGGGCTGCAAGCCCAGGAAACTGGTGAAGGGCCTTTCCCCCAGTTGATTATCAGGGGGGTAACCCTGATCAATGGGAACGGATCCCCTCCGCTTGGACCTTTAGACATCGTCGTTGAGGGTAACCGTATTACAGAAATAAAGTCTGTAGGCTATCCTGGCGTCGAGATAGATCCTTCAAACAGGCCGGTGCTGAAATCTGGAGGCAAGGAAATAGAAGCTGAGGGAATGTATCTACTGCCCGGGTTTGTGGATATGCATGGACATATCGGTGGTGAAGATCAGGGAGCGGAACCGGAATATGTCTTTAAGTTGTGGATGGCGCACGGAATAACTACTGTCAGGGAGCCCAGTGGCAGAGGTATCGATTTCGCACTCGACCTGAAAACCAGAAGTGCCAAAAATGAGATTGTTGCCCCGCGCATCAAAGCGTATACCGGCTTCGGGCAAGGAAGCGACCAAAGTATTATTACCGCTGAAATGGCCAGGGAATGGGTACGCCAGAACGCCAAAAAAGGTGCAGATGGTATCAAGTTCTTCGGTGCCCCGCCCGAAATCATGGCCGCTGCACTCGATGAAAACAAAAATCTGGGACTTCGATCTGCTTGTCATCATGCTCAACTAAACGTATCGCGCTGGAATGTGCTGCACTCGGCAAGGGCCGGTCTAACCACCATGGAACATTGGTACGGTTTACCCGAAGCCTTGTTCGAAGACAGAACAGTACAGAATTACCCACTAGATTATAACTATAATAACGAGCAGCATCGCTTTGAAGAAGCCGGGAAGCTTTGGCAGCAAGCCGCAGCTCCGTATTCAGATCACTGGAATGAGGTGCTGAACGAACTACTGGAATTAGACTTTACCTTAGTTCCTACTTTCAATATTTATGAAGCGAGTCGTGATTTACACAGGGCGAGAAGGGCCGAATGGCACGAGGACTATACTCTGCCTTCTCTTTGGAAGTTCTATCAACCCAGCAAAATCTCCCATGGTTCTTACTGGCATTTCTGGGGTACAGAACAGGAGGTGGCATGGAAAGAGAACTACCGTCTATGGATGACATTTATCAACGAATATAAGAATCGGGGTGGCAGGGTATGTGCCGGTTCGGATTCCGGTTTTATTTTTCAGCTATACGGTTTCGCCTACATCCGGGAATTGGAATTGCTCCGCGAGGCAGGATTCCATCCGCTGGAAATTATCAGAGCCGCCACATTAAATGGAGCACAAGCCTTAGGCATGGAAGATCAGATTGGTACAGTAGCGGTTGGAAAAAAAGCCGATTTTGTATTGATCGACGTAAATCCTCTTGAAAATTTAAAAGTCCTCTACGGTACCGGAGCTATTAAACTAACAGATGAAAACGAGGTTGTGCGAGTAGGTGGAATAAATTATACCATTAAAGACGGTATTATTTACGATGCCAAGGCGCTGCTCCGCGACGTACGGGATATGGTTGCCCAGGAAAAAGAGAAAAGTGGTTTTGAGATAAAACAACCGGGAATAAAAAACCAGCCATAAATTAAATACTGAGTGAAATCGGTATTTGACTTCCCTAAATGGATTCAATAGAAAATGACCGGCACTAACGCCGGCCATTTAATTAGGGTTACTCTGGTTATAATTCTTTATTACTTCTTTTTCACAGGAACTTTTAGAGACCTGAGTATTCCCTTTGTCTTAGGGAAAAGAAGTGTGTTCAATACTAAAAAAACAACGGTTAATAAAATCATTACTAGTATCATAGACTTGGGTTTATGTCAATTTTGGTATACTGCGGCGTGTGAGAAATAGTAAAGCCTTCATCACTCTATAGTTTCTGTATGGGTAAACGCGCGCAATAATACTCGTTTCTGTTCTCTTATTTTGTTTACCAACGACAAGAACAGCAGGGCGACTATCCAGAACAATATCCACTTTGCGAATTTCCACTTTAACATTCTGTTCTTTTGTTTGAGCCACGGCAATACCGCCGTACAATAGTAAGATCAGAACTAAGGTTCTCGTTACCTTCATTTTCATCAGTTCATCTTACTATAAATTTAACGACCAAAGCTGCGAAACTGCTTTAAAAATCGCCCAAAACCACATTTTATCGGCCTCTGGTAATGTGACGGATCAAGTGTTCGATATGCTCGATGAACACCCGCCTTTGGAGCTGCCGATAAGCGCCATTAAGCGTCGTTTGCCGAAGCTGGAGCCTCTTTTGATCGCACAAGAACCTTAAATAAGCTGAAGATCGGATGATTTAGTCCCAAATGAATTACCTTAGAATCACAGGAACACGATATTTTATGATCATGAAAAAACAAATTCCATCTTCCAAGAGGAGACAATTTTTTAAACAAGCAGCGGTGCTCACCACAGGACTTGTTGCCGCACCTTTATTTTCTCACGCCGCTCAAAACAGAAAGGTATCAACCGATAATTTATACCTCCTGGGGCCTATGGAGGGATATTCGCCCCATGTGGGAGCACTGCTCTCCTCAATGAATATGATGCGTACCTGGGTTGTGTATCAGGTTAAAGACCTCACCGTCGATCAGCTCGATTTCCAGATAGACGAGCAGTCTAACTCTATCGGGGCCATGCTCTGGCATCTGGCAGCCACGGAAAAATATTATCAGCTAAACACTTTCGATCAAATGGCCTGGGGCCAATGGAGCGATGAAATTAAACAGGAATGGGATTTACCCATGGGTCTGGGTGGTAAAGCCAGAGATGAAATCAAGGGACATCCCATTGACTTTTATCTCGAAAAACTGGAAGCCGTTCGGTCTGTGACCAAAACAGAATTTGCTAAAAGGGACGATGACTGGTTATTCGAATCGGAACCGTTTTTTGAAGAACAACCCACCAACAATTATGCGAAATGGTTTCATGTCTGTGAACACGAATCTAACCATAACGGACAGATTAAGTTCATCAAAAAAAGATTTCCGTCGTAAGAGCTATTCTGTTTACCAGAATTAACGAACTTCTTTTCTCAGTACCTCAAGAGGCGGACTGTTTAAAATACTCCTGCTATTGCTCAAACCAATTAATAATACCAAAAGTGTAATGCCCGGGAGTAGCACAAATGGTTCGAGTGAAGGGGTAAAGGAGGTTTCGAAGGCGAATAATGCGAGAAGCTGACTACTTATTAGTGATAATAAGATCCCAACACCACTGCCGAGTATTCCAAGATATAGATATTCGAGCGCTGTAATTTTCAGGATTTGGCTTGCCTGAGCCCCGATGGTACGGAGCAAAACACTCTCTCTCATCCGTTGATATTTGCTGGTGCGTACGGCACCTATCAGCACAACGATACCCGTTAGAATACTGAAAAATGCCATAAAATTAATTACCCAGCTGATCTTGCTGATTATGTCTTCCACCAGTCCCAATAATTGCCTTATATCGAGTATAGAGACCGTGGGAAACGCTTTAACCAGATCCTTCTGAAGTGCTGCAGAGGTTGCTTCATCAGGAGCGTTGGTTGTGATCACATGGAACTGAGGTGCCGATTCTAAGACTCCGGTGGGGAAAAGCACTGAAAAATTCAACTGCATCCGCGCCCAGTTGACCTCCCGGATGCTGGCTACCTCGGTATCCATCAATACACCTTGTACGTTAAAAACGATCTTGTCCCCCACTTCGATCAGTGCATCGCTGGCCACATTGGCTGCCAGGGAAATAGGAATTGGTCCTTCACCCGAATAATTTCCAACAAAATTACCCTCCACCAGTGTTTCTGATTCGATGAGTGAATCCCTGAAAGTGACTCTGAATTCATGATAAAGAACCCATTTGTTCATCTGTGTAGTACTGTCAAGGCGCATTGTATTTACAGGAACATCATTTATACTACTTACCCTCATGGTAACAATCGGAATATTATCGATAACATTCAGCCCGCGAGGTTCTATCTGTGCTATGACATCCTGCCTTTCCTCGGTCTGCACATCCAACAAGATGATATTCGGACTATTCGAATTTTGCTTAAATGTGGTCGAAGCCAGGAGCATATCCTTGGTAAAATATAACGTACTGATCAGAAATGTACCAACACCAATCGCCAGTACCAGGACCATGGTCTGATTTTGAGGCCGGAATAGATTGAGCAGGCTCTGACGCGCAATGAATCCCCAAGAACTGGGAAAATATTTTTTTAGTCCTTTCATGATCAGCATTGCAATACCACTCAATATCAGGAAAGTGACCAGAATCGCCAGAACAAAAGCCAATGCATATTGCCAGTTGCCCAGCAACCAGAGTGAGAATCCAAATATAAATGCTAATATGGCAAGGAATACAAACACAGCTGTTTTCCGAACCCGAGAAGGATTTTCATCCGTTACCCTAAGTACTTGCAGGCTACTAACAAACCAGGTGTTTAGAAGCGGGAGCATTGCAAATAGTACCGATAGTGTTACGCCCAGCAAAAGGCCCAGGATTATGGCCTGTGGCACAAGGCTTATTTCGAGCTCAAAAGGCAGGAAATCGCTGATTAGCAGTGGAAACAACTCCTGAAGCATAATACCCCCAACGGTTCCAATTACACCGCCTAACATACCCATTCCGGCAATCTGTATAAGATATATCAAGAATGTCTGCCTGCTGGTCGCTCCAATACATTTTAAAACGGCTACTGATCTAAGTTTTTCATTGATATAGATATGCACTGAACTTGCAATCCCAACGCTACCAAGGAGCAAGGCCACAAAGGCCACCAGGTTAAGGAACTTTCCAAAGTTCCCCCAACCGCGTCCCAGGCGACGACTAATATCGGTATGGGTATCCAGATCGGCCTCCTCAGCATCTAAAATCGGATCCACTTTCTTATACATCATTTCGAGATCCATCTCTTCCCCGGCACGGAAATAATATCTGTATTCCTGACGGCTTCCTGTTTGCAATAAACCGGTCTCCCCTATGGCACTATAGGGAAGGATTACCGGAGGGGCAAGTGTACTTGAAGTGGAGCTTCCACCGGGTGTTGATTTTAAAGAGCCCAGAATCTCAAAAGTACTACGGCCTACTTTTATGCTGTCACCAGGTGAGAGCCCATACTGGATCATCGATGTTGCATCTACCAGCGCGCCATTGTTGCCTTGATATTGCTGTGCAGCCTCAGGCGGTACAGTTTCGAATTCGCCATAGATAGGATAATTGCCTTCAATTGCCTGAACACGAACAAGTTTTGAAGCATCGGCCTTAGGAAAGGAGGCCATCGAGGCAAAATTCACCTCCATACCTTCGGCTCCACCCAGCGAATCGATAATCTCCATCACCCTTTCATTTGGTGGCTGTCGAGCATCGATGAGATAATCGGCCCCCATCAATACCTTAGATCTGAGCGCAATATTATTTTGAAGGTTTTGACTAAAAGACTGTATGGCCACCACGGCGGTAATACCGAGAATGATGGACCCCATAAACAACCCCAGACGGCTACCGCTGGCTTTGCCATCGCGCCATGCCATGGTAAACAGCCATCGCTTACTCGTATTCGATTTTTTTAAGTCATCTTTTACCATACTGTGGTTCCGGCTTCCTGAAGGATCTTCCCTCCTTTTAGTCGAAGAATATGTTGATTTTTCTGGGCGAGTTCCAGATCATGGGTTACGATAACCAATGTGGTACCGGCTTCTTTGTTCAGGTCGAATAAAAGTTTAATCACCTTTTCACCGGTTTCTTCATCAAGGTTTCCGGTAGGCTCATCAGCAAATAAAATAGAGGGCTGGTTACTAAATGCTCTCGCTATAGCTACTCGCTGTTTTTCACCACCGGATAATTGTGAAGGATAATGTTGAACCCTGTCGGCCAAACCAACTTTCGCCAGCAATTCGGTAGCCACCGTTGCAGCGCCTTTAAAACCCTGAAGTTCCAGGGGTACGCTTACATTTTCAAGCGCTGTTAATGTGGGTAATAATTGGAAGTCCTGAAAAATAAACCCCACTTCTTTATTGCGAAGCCTTGCTCTCTGATCCTCTGACAGTGAATTAAGATCCCAACCACAGAGTTCCACTCTGCCGGTATCAGGGCCATCCAGACCTGCACAAAGCCCCAGTAAAGTGGTCTTCCCACTTCCTGAAGGCCCAACAATGGCCAGGGTTTCACCCTCCTCAAGTTCAAAATTGATATCGTCTAGTACCGTAAGTGATTTGGATCCGCTGGTATAGGTTTTCCCCAACTTGCTCACCTTTAATATCTTTGTCATAAAATTATTGGTCCTGTTTCCAAAAAGGGCTTAAATTAAACAATTGTATTCACTATAGGTCTTCAAACCAATGCAGAAAATCTTAAAGTTTCGTTATTTTTTCATCCTTCTTTTTTTGTTGGGATGCGGGGACAAGAAACCCAATAAAACGCCAACCGGAACTTCCGATGCCAGCGATACCTCCACTGAAATTAATGCCCAGACCAAAAACAAGGTAATCGTATTTTTCGGCGACAGCCTTACGGCTGGATATCAACTTGATCCTCAGCAAGCTTTTCCGGCTATAATTCAGGAAAAAATCGATTCATTACAATGGGGATATACGGTGATCAATGCTGGATTGAGTGGTGAAACCACCTCTGGAGGGCTTAACCGCATCGATTGGATACTAAATCAAAAAACCGACGTCTTTATACTGGAACTTGGCGCCAACGATGGATTAAGGGGGATCCCATTGTCGGAAACCAAAGAGAACCTGCAGTCGATGATCGATATAGTGCAATCGAGAAATGAAGAAACGCGAATTATCCTCACGGGTATGCAGATCCCACCTAATCTGGGACAGGAATACACGGCTGAATTTAGTCAGATTTTTATCACCCTGGCTGAGGAGAACCAGCTTCCGTTGATACCATTCTTGTTAGAGGGCGTTGCAGGCAATCCGGAACTCAATCTCGCCGATGGTATACATCCCAACATCGAAGGGCATCGAATAGTTGCAGGTAATGTATGGAAAACCTTAGAGTCCGTAATACGCCCGTAAACAAAAAAAACAATGGAGAATATTATTGAAAGCCTGAGCTGGATCGACACTATAGCCAGTACCGTATGGATCGTTCTGAGCGTTATCATGTTTTGGATTTTATACAAGGTTTATGAAACCCTTGGAAGTTCGCATCCTACATTCTACTTCGGAATTTTTCTGATCGTTATGGTCTGGCTATACCCCGTGTATACCTTTTTCTTTAATCAACTGGAGGTAGGTTTCGTGGGGAACGTATTTACCTTGTTGATCACGGTGATGTATATGAAAAGGCTCAGACCGGTTTCCCAGTCCAAATCACTATGGATGATCCCCCAGATCGTCTGGTTGATCGTAGCAACTTTTTATGTAGGATGTATGCTGGTTTTTAAGTATCAGAACGCTTGAGGGATTACGCCATTTTAGCTCTGTTCCTTTTAGTGGTAAAGTTCAACGCTTTCTTAACCCTGCTGTTAGGCCTTCTGTACAGACGAGCGATAGCGTTATCTTCCTGAGTGATTTTAATAACTGTTGCGATCTCGGTCTTAACGGTCTCAACTTTTACTTCTTCGGTTTTGTTTTGAGCCTGTGCGGTCAGTCCGATGAAGAGGATAAAGATGATAGTTACTATTGCTTTCATAACTTGGGGCGTTTTATATAAATAAAACGGCCAAGTAGCCTCAAATCGAGGGTGTGATTCGTCGAAGAACCCTTATTTTTCGGTGTCTGGCAGAAAGTCGGTTGAAGTGCAAAAAACTATCGGTGAACGGATGGAAACCCCGAAACACCAGACCGATAAAAGATGCATTTGGGCGTGATTCAGTGGTGTTAAATTCTTAATTTAACACGTTCATTTCACATTAATTCAAACTAAGAAAGACCTCATGAATAAGATTTTAATCGGATTGTTACTCCTTGCGGGCCTAGTGGCCTGTAAACAGGGGCACAATAAACAGCAGAAAACCGGAACATTGACGGTAAATTCAGTTTATGCTGATTCACTTACTGCACAACTTCTCAACATATACGAAATAGGTAAAATCAATGGACTGGGGTTGGCTGTTGTTGATACCGGTGGAATTCGCTACGAAAAGGGGTTTGGAATGATGGATATAGCATCGAAGAAGGCTTATACACCTGAAACCTTGCAAAATATCGCTTCAATTTCCAAGACATTTATTGGCATTGCTTTGATGAAGGCCCAGGAAATGGGTATACTTAAACTCGATGACCATGTGAATGAGTACATTCCGTTTAAGGTAATCAATCCTCATTTTCCTTCCGATCCCATAACCATCAGGCAATTAGCATCACATACCTCCAGTATTCGCGATACTGAAGTATATAACGAAAAGGCATATGTGCTAAAAGAAGAGCTCCCTGACAGTCTCACTACCATGATCGATGAAATATTGAACCCTCCTGGCACCAAGTTGTCTCTGTCGGAGTTTCTACCAAAAATTCTCGCCAGCGATGGTATTTATTACAGTGAAGATGTTTTTCTTAAAGCAGAACCGGGATCAAAATTTGAATATTCGAATGTTGGGGCTACCCTTGCCGCCTACGTGCTTGAAACAGCCTCCGGTGTGCCGTTCGATCAATTTACCACCAATCACATCCTGGAACCCCTGGGTATGAATTCCACAGGATGGTCCTTTGACTCGGTCGATATGGAATTTCATTCCGTTTTATATTCAGATCCAGATACCGATATACCTTATTACGAACTCATTACTTATCCGGATGGAGGCCTTAGATCTAGTACCCACGATATGGGTCTTTATTTGTTGGAGTTGATTCGGGCCAAAAAGGGTGACGGGCGTTTACTAAGCGCCGAAAGCTATCAGGAATACTTCAAGCCAGTGCTCAATGACTCGCACTTCGAAGAACGCGATGCTGAATTTCCCTATAATGACGAATATAATATGGGGGTATTCATGGGCCATAGTGGTACCGGGAATATTGGACATACAGGAGGCGACCCGGGCATCACCAGTATTATGTTTTTCAACCCGGAAAATTCCGTGGGGCTATACCTCGTATTCAATACTTCAATCAACGACGAAGAAGGAGTGAATCAACTGTTTAGCACCGTTCAGACGCTAGAGGAGTACGGCCCTAAATTATTAATGACAGAAGTCTCAGACTAATGAAAAAAGTCCTTGTAGTAGGCGCTTCATCTGGTATGGGGCGTGAACTCGCCTTAAAATTTGCCGAAAATAGATTTCTGGTGGGTATTACCGGCCGAAGGAAATCACTTTTGAAAGAAATACAGTCCCTACACCCAAATGTTATTTGCCTCCGGAGTTTTGATTGCCGGAAAATGAATAACTCTTTTGAAATGGGGCAACTAAAGGACGAAATGAAGGGTTTCGACCTTCTGGTGCTTTGTGCAGGCCACGGAGAGATCAATAAATCGCTCGATTTTGAATTGGAAAAAGATACCAACACTCTTAATGTTCAGGCTTTTACCGAAATAAGTGTTTGGGCATTCAATTATTTTGTTCAACAGGGTGGCGGACATTTGATAGTTATCACCTCTATCGCAGGTTTACGCGGAGGGCGAGTCGCTCCGGCCTACAATGCATCTAAAGCATATCAGATTCATTACCTGGAGGGATTGCGGCAAAGAGCTGGCAGGCTTAAATTACCTATCCATATCACTGACATTAGGCCGGGATTTGTAGACACTGCTATGGCCAAAGGTGGAAGGCGGTTTTGGGTTGTATCTAAAGAAAAGGCCACTCGTCAGATTTATAAACATATTCTAAGAAAGACTGAAATAGCCTATATAAGTAAGCGGTGGCGACTTATCGCCTGGTTGTTTAAACTACTACCAGCAACATTTTATAAGAAATTCTAACTATTACTGGCTAATGAATTGCTTTAATCTTAACAATTCTTCAGGTTAAGCAGACAAGGGAATCCAGGATCGCGTTAAAAAACTATCTTTATTATATGTGTTACGACATTAAAACCAGCCTGGAAGCTCAGTTGAAGAGGGCCCGAAGATACAATGATGAAGAAGCGATTGCTGAAATCGAAAAAAGACTCGTCCCTTACACCGATCTCCCACTGTTCCATGCCTCAGGTTTTCAACATCCAAAAGTCCTGATATATACCGATGCCGAGCCCGAAATACCATCAGTTGCTACCTGGGGATTGATCCCTCACTGGGTAAAGGATGGAATTCAGAAAAAGAAAATATGGAATAATACACTTAATGCCAGGGGGGAGACCATCTTCGAAAAACCGTCATTTCGATATTCGGCCAGGAATAAACGCGCTATCCTCTATGTTGACGGATTTTACGAGCATCACCATCATGGGGGGAAGACCTACCCCTACTATATCAGTAGAAAAGATGGTTTACCTATGGCCTTTGCGGCCCTGTGGAGCGACTGGCAGGACCTCGAGACATCAGAATGGATATCTTCTTTTACCATTGTAACTACCGAAGGAAACCCTCTAATGGCCAGGATTCATAATAATCCAAAGCTAAAAGGTCCCAGAATGCCTCTTATACTGCCCGATCAATTAGAAGATGCATGGTTGCAGGGGGTTGAAGACGACCTGGACATTAAATCGATTAAGGAACTAATCCGGTCTTATCCAGAAGAGGAACTAACGGCCCATACGGTCTCCAGATTAAGAGGAAAGGAATATATGGGTAATAAAGCTGAGATTTCTAAAAAGGTGGTTTACGAAGAGCTAGAGGATTATTACGAAGAATGAACGATTGATTACGCCAATTTAGCCCTGTTTCTCTTAGTGGTAAAGTTCAAAGCTTTTTTGATCCTGCTGTTAGGCCTTCTGTACAGACGAGCGATAGCGTTATCTTCCTGAGTGATTTGAGTTACTGTTACGATCTCGGTCTTAACGGTTTCAACTTTTACTTCCTCGGTATTGTTTTGAGCCTGGGCAGTCAGTCCGATGAAGAGGATGAAGATGATGGTTACTATTGCTTTCATAACTTGGGGCGTTTTATATATATAAAACGGCCAAGTAGCCTCAAATCGAGGATGTGATTCGTCGAAGAACCCTTATTTTTCGGTGTCTGGAAGAAAGTCGGTTGAAGTGCAAAAAACTATCGGTGAACGGATGGAAACCCCAAAACACCAGACCGATAAAAGGTGTATTTGAGCGAAAGAAATGGTTTAAATTTTGAGCAGTAAATTAGGATCAGGACAGTTTCTCTTAAAAAAATGTTTTTCCTGTTTAGCACATACTCCAGGATAATCACCTCTGTAGCCCTGAAGATCGAGTATGATCTGAAAGTGTAGATGAGGCGCATAACCGCCGTTTTCCGATGAATTACCCAATTCTGTGAAAATAGTTCCTGCTGATATTTTATTTCCCGCTTTTACACTCCTCAGTGAGACTCTGGATAAGTGGCCGTATAGCGTATAAAATTTTTGGCCTCCGACGAAATGCTCCAATATGATTGCCGGTCCATAGTTCCCAAAGCCGGCATTATCATTAAAACTATGAATTGTGCCTTCTAAAGGCGCTTTTACAGCTGTCCCTGCTTTCATCCATAGATCGACACCCAGGTGGATATCGCGTTCTGGCGGAGCGCCAGGCCTGAAATGTTCGCTTTTCTTATATAGGTCGCGTTGCTCCATATAACCACCATGGGCCAAATCGGCATTGTTTCTATGCAGAACCAGGTCGATATAGGCCTGGCATTGCCCTGCATCGGTGATATCATAGTCTGAAAGTACTGCATTTTCCCGGGAGAGATCCAAAATTGTATATACAGGATCTGATCGTCCAGTATCTAATATGTTCAAGCAGGAATCTGAACAATTATAGATTATTTTTTCCTCTTCTGTCATTTATCGCTGTTAAGCCCGACTAAATATAGGGTTTCTTATGCTGAATTAACAGCTTTTTAACCCTGCTATAGTTCAGGATTTAAGATTTTTGATAAAATAAAAAGTGCAGAAAATGAAATTGTTAAATGTTATGTGGCTTGTTTTGTTCTCTCTGGGAGCAATAGCATGTCAGCCCCAGGTGAAAAAGGAGGTTAAAAAGGAGGTCGAGGTTGCAGAGGTGATCAAACCGAGTGCCAGGGCATTGCAGGAATATGAAACGGCCTACTTCGCCAGTGGATGTTTTTGGTGCGTTGAGGCCATATTCGAAAGTGTGAAAGGTGTTAAAGAAGTTATCTCCGGATATTCCGGAGGACCGGAGGCAGACCCTAGTTATGAACAGGTAGCCTATGGCCGGACCGGGCATGCAGAGGCGGTAGAGGTATATTACGACCCTGCTGAAATCTCATTTTTCCAGCTGGTCCAGGTGTTTTTTGGCTCCCACGACCCGACAAGCCTGAATAGACAAGGTCCGGACAGAGGTGCTCAGTATCGCTCTATAGCGTTTTACAAAGACGAAAAGCAGAAAAAAGTTATTGATTCCTATATAAAAGCCCTTGAAGATAACATGGTATACGACCAGCCTATCGTAACACAGGTAGCACCATTTAAGGTTTTTTATAAAGCAGAAGAATATCACCAGGACTACGAAAGGAAGAATCCGAACAATGGCTACATTCAAAATATATCCATCCCCAGACTAAATCGCTTTAAAAAGAATTTTCCCGAATATTTAAAAGAAAAAGCACACTAAGGACATAAACTTTTATGCAAGTGCAAAAGCGACTTTTTAAGGTCGCTTTTTTTATTTGTACCGTTGAACTTCTATCTTTAAGGACTACCAACATGGAATACTCCGGATTATGCTGATCTACAAGCAGACTTTCTTTAAACTCACCCTGGTCTTTATTGTTATTTTCCTTGAATCCTGCAGACAGGAACCACTTTTAAAAGAACCCTGGAGACCTCTCTTCGACGGCCAGACATTACATGGCTGGACTGTAAAAGGCGGAACTGCCATCTATGAAGTACGCAACGACCAGATTGTGGGCACCACTGTTGCTAATACTCCCAACAGCTTTCTTACCACAAATGAGCATTTCTCGGACTTTATACTGGAACTTGAATATAAAGTAGACCCCGATATTAATTCGGGTATTCAGATCAGGAGCAATTCCTTTCCCTTTTATCAGGATGGAAGAGTACATGGATACCAGGTTGAGATCGATCCATCTGAGCGAGCATGGAGCGGCGGTATCTATGAGGAAGGGAGCAGAGGATGGTTACATCCTATCATCGGTGATAAAAAAGCCTCCTCAGCATTTAAACAAAACGATTGGAATCACTATAGGATAGAGGCCATCGGAGATACTATAAGAACCTGGGTAAATGGGGTGCCTGCATCCCATCTGGTTGATGAGCGATGTGATAGCGGCTTTATAGGCCTGCAAGTACATAGTATAGGTGATAATCAGCAGGAGGGTTCAGAGATCAATTGGCGAAACATTAAAATAATCATTGATAGCGCAGCCCGCTACTCACAAAAAACTCCATTGCCACCTGTAATAACCAAGAATCGCTTGCTACATGCTGAGGCTGAAAGTGGCTGGCAATTGCTTTGGGATGGACAAACAACGAATGGTTGGCGAGGGGCAAAATCGGACCGATTCCCAGAAAAAGGATGGGTAATTCAGGATGGAGAATTAATTGTACTGGCCTCAGGAGGTGCAGAATCTGCAGCCGGAGGAGATATCGTAACCATCACGGAATTTGCAGAGTTCGAGTTAATGCTCGAATTTAAGCTTACTGAAGGGGCTAATAGCGGAATTAAATACTATGTAGACACCGAACTCAATAAAGGTCCCGGTTCTGCCATTGGCCTGGAGTTTCAGATTCTCGATGACGCCAGGCACCCTGATGCCAAACTGGGAAACCACGAGGGAAGTCGAACGGTGGGTTCTCTATACGACATCATTCAGGCCAGCTCTGATAAACATGTATATCCGATTGGAGAATGGAACCGCGCCCGGATTATATCCACCAATAATCATGTTGAACATTGGTTGAATGGCAAAAAAGTACTCGAATTCGAGCGTAAAAGCCCGGAATTCCGTAAACTGGTTTCAGAGAGCAAGTACAAAGACTGGCCCGATTTCGGCGAGGCGAATAGTGGTCCTCTATTGCTGCAGGATCATGGAGATCGTGTTGCTTTCAAGAATATAAAAATAAGACCTATAGTCAACGAATCATTATGAACACCAGACGAGAGTTTATCAAGAAGACCACATTGGGTGGTACTGCCCTTGTTGCAACCGGCAGCATATCACCAACCTGGCTTTACAGTCGGAATAAGAGTCCAAACGAACAGTTACAAGTTGCGGTGATAGGGGTACGGAGCAGGGCTAAAGCCCTCAGCCAGGGTATTTCCAGATATCCCAACGCCAGGATTATCTATAATTGTGATGTGGATAGATCAATTATGGAAGAACACAATCTCTGGTGTGAAAAGAAATTAGGCTATGTTCCTGATCAGGAATCGGATTTCAGGAAAATTCTCGATGACAAGGATGTTGATGCCATCTTTATCGCAACTCCTGAACATTGGCATGCTCCCATGGCCATTGCCGCCTTACAGGCAGGTAAACATGTCTATGTTGAAAAGCCCTGTAGCCATAACCCGGCCGAAAACCAGATGCTCATAGCGGCGCAAAAAAAATATGATAAAATCGTTCAGATGGGTAACCAACAACGGTCGGCGATCACCTCACAAAGGGCTATCAATGATATCCGCGAGGGAATTATCGGAGAAGTATACAAGGGTGAAGCCTATTATTCCAATAACAGGGATACTATAGGGCGGGGTGATCTCATCGACGTACCTTCCACCCTTGATTGGGACCTCTGGCAGGGCCCGTCTCCCAGGGAGAAATATCGAAATAACATCCATCCTTATAACTGGCATTGGTTCCGCAACTGGGGAACGGGAGAAATCCACAATAACGGGACACACGAAATAGATATTTGCCGCTGGGCTTTGGGGGTAGACCTGCCTGAAACGGTCACCTCTTTTGGGGGCAAATACTCATATGATGACGATTGGGAATTTCCCGATAATATGCAAGTGACCTACACTTTTAACGATAATAAATTTATCACCTGGACCGGGCATAGCCGCGGACTAATAAAACCGGAGCAACCGGGCCGTGGAGTTACTATTTATGGCAGTAAGGGAACCATAGAGCTAAGTCGTGAAGGGTACAAGCTTTATGGGTTGGATGGACGACCCATCCGTTTTGAATTCGAACAGGGTACTAGTGCCACTCTCGACACTATGGGCGGAAGTGATCTGGATGCTATGCATATTGCCAATTTCTTTAACGCCATCAGGGTAAATGAGGCACTTAATTCACCGATAGCCGATGCCGGTATGTCTACCATGCTCTGCCATCTTGGAAATATGGCCTTCGATGCCGGGGAATCCCTTAAAATTGACCCCTCAAACGGGAAAGTGATCAATAATAAAAGAGCTATGAAAAACTGGAGCAGGTCTTATGAACCCGGATGGGAACCCAAACTATAGAAGCTTAAGGAAAAGGATTAGTTTTGCCGGTTGCAATACCAGCATACTAAAAGCATTCAGGCCTTATACAAAGGCCTCGATACCATGATTAAGAATAAAATTGTATCTTGGAATAAGAATTTACTGACGTAATTTCATAGTAACCCCAAACCTATGAACTATGAATCGTTTAATTGTGCTTGGCCTTACCCTGGGCCTTCTTGCCTGTGGTGACCTTCGAACCAAGGAAGACCACCAGCTAATTGAGGTATTTAACGTAAATCCACCTGTCACGATAGACGGAAAGGCTATCGAAAATGCGTGGCTTAAAGCCCAATGGTATCCATTAGACCAAATTTGGCTGGGAGACGCCATTGACCATACCGATTTTAAAGGAAGATATAAACTCCTCTGGGACGAAAGGCATCTATACATATTGGTAGAGGTAATAGATGATGTCTTTTACGACCAACGAAAAGATCCCCTCAAAAGATATTGGGACGATGACTGCGTTGAGATTTTTATCGATGAAGATAATTCCGGAGGGCTGCATCAATACAGCCACAATGCTTTTGCATATCATGTGGCCCTAGATGGCAATGTGGTCGATATCGCCCCGGACAGGGAAGCCCGATTATACAACGATCATGTATTCACCCGTATCAATATCGATCGGACTAAAAGTACTTGGGAGATGAGTATTAAGTTATATCCCGACTCCTACATAGACGATGGAAGCAACTCGGCCATTCGCCTCGAAAGCGATAAAAAAATTGGATTTGCCATCGCTTACTGCGACAACGATGGTAGTAAGGAAAGGGAAAATTTTATCGGGTCGGTATTTGTGCCTGGAGAAGACAAGAACCAGGGTTGGATCGATGCAGATATATTTGGGACCTTGATTTTAAAAGAATAATTATTGGCGTAACGATATTTCGCTATAGCTAGAATCAATAATGATAGACTTTCCGGAGTTATTGCTCAAATAATACCCCTGATGAACTTTTTGCGAATTATTCTCGGAGAGTTTAATGACCAAATTTTTAGGAATTTCAATAGAGCTGTAAGATCCCACGGCCTTTATATTGAAAGCCGTTTCAGGTAGTGTGCACATCAATTGACCGTTCTTTACAGAGATGTTCATTTCTGTAAATTCCGGGGAAACGGACTTAATATCGAGCGAACCCAGATTATTATTCACCTTGAGCTTTTTTAATAAGCGGTTTATGGTTATATCTGAAGAAGTGGCATTGAGTGTTAGATATTTCACATCGTTCAATGCGATATCTCCGGAGTATTTGGCATTTAGCTTGCCCAAATTCCATTGTTCAACCCGTACTGGGGAATAGGCCGCCACGATATCGGTCTTATCCCCGTCTATGGTAGAGGCCAGCAACCTTGCGTAAGACAAGGTTGCTTTAATATCTCTGGTTGTTTCGGCCAACTTCACCTCTCCATGACGCACATTCATATTGAGCTTTACCGATTTAGGCATTTTTATTTTGATCGTGCGCTTTACCTTATATTTTCCGCTTTTGCCATCAGTAGAATAGTAATATACCTTAGGGGCCTTGACCTTGTCTCCGGAGATGATCACATTCCGGTGAACGCGGCGTTCTTCCTCTTGCATTTTTCTGCCCTCTTTTAGGGCTTCTTTCTGCATTTGCTGTGCTTCCCTACGAATCTCTTCGGCCTCTTTCCGAAACTCTTCCTGTTCTTTTAGTCGCTCTTCTCTCATCGCCTCATGCTCCTTACTGTATTCCTCCTGGATTTCACGGTATTCTTCCATATTGGCCTCATACTGCTCGCCCCACTCTTTCATATGTTCAGCCCATTCTTCATCGAAACTTTCTCGAAATTGCTCACTCCATTCTTCAAGATAAGCCTCCCCCCTTTCCTGATACTCTTCATAATCAAATTCTCCAAATTCCATAGGTGGAAGTGGTGGCATTGGAGGTAATGCCGCTACCTCTGGCATTTCTGGTAAATCTGGGATCTCAATATCTGCAAAGAACGGAGCAACATCGGGTATTTCTATCACAAATTCCTCATCGTATCCCGGAACACCTGTCACATATGGTCCCCACGAGGATGTATTTTTGGTGCTTATTTCGATCTCCGAACTATTTCCAAGAATCTTAATCCCATTATTTTCAAAGTATCTTTGAGCTTCTTCTTCTGTAGCCCCTTCCAGTTCGATAACAGCCTCAACTGATACCTGATTTTTATTCCAGGTATCAAATTCTATATCAGTATGACTTGTATTGACATTAATGACCGTATTATCATTCACATTGAAAGATTCTGAATAGGTCTTCTTCTGAGTTTGTGCGGTCACCCCTAAAACTGCGAACAGTGCAGAAGCCACAAGGGTTTTAGATTGTATTGTTTTTAACTTGTCCATTTTTTGATGATTTAAGTTCATTTAATTTATTTTTTAATTTAAGCAGCAGATCCAAACGCAATTGAAGGTTCTGGATCAATGCTGATATCGTCTGATCATTAGGACCCATTGCATTCAACTCCTTATTGAGCTCATTGTATTCAATATTCAAATCGGATAGTCGCTCCATAAAATTGTCAACCAGTTCCTTGTTTTCAGCTGACACCTCGAGTTGTGAAATTTCCAGATTGATATTTGCCATATAGTAATCTTCCAGATTCCGAAGATCAGGCGACAGGTCGCCCAGCGAAATTCCATGCTCTTTCTGTGTATCATCAGTCTTGTCGACTACCGTTGTCTTCGCAGGGAGATCCTCTTCTGTAGTGCTGAAAAAATAGACCCCGATCCCAAGCAGTATTACTGCAGAGGCCGCCGCAGACCAAATTCTCCATCTGCTTTTTTCCTGAATGGGCATAGCCGTATCCAATCGAGTTAAAAACCTGGATTCGTGACCTTGTTTCATCCGATGTTTATTGTCCCGTTCGCCTTCAAAAAGCTCTCTAAGATCCTGTGACATAACGTTTCTCTTTTAATAATTCCTTTAAATAACCCTTGCCTCTTAACAACCTGGTACGACAAGTGGCCTCTCTCAACCCCAGTATTTGTGATATCTCCTGATGATCATATCCTTCTACCAAAAATAATTGAACCACAAACCTGTATTTATCCGGTAATTGCTCCATGGCCGCTTTAACCTGTTCCATCGAAATCCCCATTTCTACTGTCCAGTCCTCGTCCTCAACTATTCTAAGTGTTTGCTCCCTGATCTCTGTGTAAGCAACCTTTTTTGCTTTGATAAAATCAAGACATTTATTGATAACAATACGCTTTAGCCATGCACCAAAAGTCACATCACCCCTAAACTGATCGAGCTTTTGAAACGCCTTGATGAACGCCTCCTGCAACACATCTTCCGCATCGTCCTCATTTTTTAAGAACCGCATGGCGACACAAAACATCCCGTCGCAGTACTGGCGGTACAACTTCATTTGAGCTTTGCGGTCATTGGCCTTACACTTTTCTACCAATTCGATTTGAAAGGACAGCTGGGATTCCAATTTTAAAGGATGTTGTTGTTATAATGAAAGACGGTACAAAAAATTGCTTGTTTCAAAAAACGAGTACTTTTAGAAAAAAAAGCGGAAACTTTGAAACAATTTACGATCAAAAATACTGAATTAAGCCTCACAGCACTCGATTATGGCGCTGTTATACAGAAGCTTATGTTTCGTGATAAAAATGGAAACTGGCGAAACCTGGTTGCTTCTTTAAAAGATCCGGAAGAGTATTTTTCGGATAAGATTTCATTGGGGGCTACAGTGGGCCGTTTTGCAGGAAGAATTTCGTCCGGTGGTTTCCGAATTGGTAATGAACACTATAAATTATTCACTGAAAATGGTGTTCATTTACATGGAGGAAAGGCCGGTTTCGGTAAAAAGATCTGGAAAGTTGACAAATTGGATCAATCTGATTGTCCAAGTCTGCAATTTTCTTATCTGAGTCGGCATCTCGAAGAAGGCTACCCCGGTGAACTTAAGGTAATCATTCGCTATACGCTTAAGAACAATACCCTCATAATAGAACATGAGGCGATTACAGACCGGCCCACTATTGTAAACCTTACCAATCATAGTTACTTCAGACTCGACGATCGACCAGACATCGATCATTATCATCTTCAACTGGGCTGTGATACAATGTTGGAAACAGATGATAAGCTAATGCCAACGGGTAAACTCATACCGACAGTAGGTACCGATCTAGATTTTCGTAAAGTGAAAAAGATAAGGCAGGTAAGAATGGATACACCCTTTGTCTGTTCTTCCGATAATGGGTATGTAGGAGAGGTTTATTCAGACACTTCCGGGATCCGCATGAGGGTTACAAGTAATCAGCCAGCGGTAGTTGTATATACGCCACCGGCCTTTGCAGCCATCTGTTTTGAGACCCAAAACTATCCCGATGCACCAAATATTGATACATTTCCATCCAGCCTGCTCAAACCCGGTGAAACCTACCTGAACAAAGCTCTTTTTGAATTTGATTTAGTAACTTAGGCCAACCTAAAAAAAGCCATTTCCCATGAAAATTTTAAAATGGATTATCGGAATACTCGTCGCTCTCGTACTTCTTTTTTATTTTGTTGGAATGCCCTATTTGAGAGAACAGACAAAAAAACATAGCCCAGAAAAGACTTCTACCTATTTAGAAAATGGTTTTGACCTGACAGTCCATTATAGCAGTCCATTTAAAAAGGGCAGGGTTATTTTTGGTGAATTGATCCCTTTCGATAAAGTATGGCGCACCGGTGCCAACGAACCCACAGTTTTTGAATCAAAAAAAAATATTCAGGTGATGGGTACGGAAATCCCGGCAGGTAAATACTCCATGTGGACCATCCCGGGAAAAAATTCCTGGGCCTTTATTTTGAATGATGAGGTCCCTGATTGGGGTGTAACCATAAGTAGTGGTGGTCGGAAAACCACAAGAGATGCTGATCGTGATGTGCTAAATGTGAGTATTCCGGTTGAAGAACTCAAAAGTCCTGAGGAAAGTTTTACTATAGATTTTGAACAGACCGATCAACTCTATCTAAGACTTTACTGGGACACCATGAGGATCAGAGTCCCGCTTAACAATTGATGTGTCCAGACAGAAGAATAAAGTTCCGAAAGCATACACTAAGGCTCGCAGCAGGCAGAAAAAGTCTCCTTCTGTCGGGGATTTGACCGAAGGTGTGCTCAAAGGCGATATTACTCTATTGTCCAGGGCCATCACACTGGTAGAGAGCACGCATCCCGACGATCAAAAAAAATCTTACGAAATCATAGAAAACTGCCTTTTAAATGGTGCTCAAAGCATTCGTGTTGGTATAACCGGCGTTCCTGGTGTGGGTAAGAGTACATTTATCGAGAGCCTGGGTACGGCCATGACGGCGCTGGGCAAAAAGGTGGCGGTTCTGGCTGTAGACCCAACAAGCAGTCTGAGCAGAGGCAGTATACTCGGTGATAAAACCAGGATGCCATTATTGGCGAACGACCCCCTTGCCTTTATACGACCTTCCCCTTCAGGCGATTCATTGGGAGGGGTTGCAAGGAAGACCCGGGAAAGCATCGTGCTCTGTGAGGCTGCTGGATTCGATGTTGTATTTATCGAAACCGTGGGGGTAGGGCAAAGTGAAACGGCGGTACATAGTATGGTCGATTTTTTTCTTTTACTAAAGTTGGCTGGAGCCGGAGACGAATTGCAGGGAATCAAAAGAGGAATCATGGAAATGGCAGATGCCGTTGTGATCAATAAGGCAGATGGTGCCAATTTAAAACGGGCTATGAGGGCAAAAAGTGATTTCGAAAGAGCACTTCACTTATATCCACCTAAAGAAAATCGCTGGTCGCCCAAAGTACTTACCTGTTCGGCCATCGAGAACAAGGGGATTGCCGAGATTTGGAAGCTTATCGAGGACTATGTACAGCTAACCATCAATAACAGCTCATTTGAAAAGAAGCGCAAATCACAAAACAAATATTGGTTCCTTCAAGCCGTGGAACGACTGCTTACTCAGGGATTTTATCGGAATCCCGAGGTGAAAAAAGAGCTTTCGGAAATGACGCGGAAAGTAGAAACAAATGAAATTTCTCCCTTCAGGGCAGCAGAAGAACTGCTTTCGGCCTATAACCGACAACTTAAATAAAAAGTATAAATTTGACCAAGATCTAAAATTCCTGAATGGACCTTCATACCCAGTCTCTCCTATCTGTGGTGGTTCCTCTTTATAATGAAGAGGACAATGTTGTATTGCTAACGCAAAGGATCCACGAAAGTTTAAATGGCTACAACTACCAGATTGTTTATATCGATGATTTCTCAACAGACCACACCAGAAAGAGAATCCGGGAAATGGCCGATGAAAAGGTTCATCTTATTTCTTTAAAAAAGAATTATGGCCAAAGTCTCGCCCTGGCAGCTGGCATCGATTACGCTCAGGGCGACTACATCATAACCATGGATGGGGATCTCCAGAACGATCCCAGCGATATCCCCCAAATGTTGAGTCCGGTGGTAGGGGGGGATTATGATGTGGTTACAGGAATCCGTCAAAAACGAAAGGATTCGCTTTTAAAGAAAATCCCCTCCAAGATTGCAAATTTCCTGGTAAGACGTGTCACCAAACTCGACATTAAAGACAATGGTTGTGCACTAAAAGTATTTACAAAAGACATCGCAAAAGAGCTGAATCTCTATGGTGAAATGCATCGCTTCATTACACTTTTGGCTCATCTTGAAGGCGCACAAATAAAGCAAATTCCTGTAAAGCATCATGCCAGACATGCAGGAACTTCAAAATACGGACTGGAGCGGGTATTCAAGGTTGTAGCCGATATGATGTTGCTGCTATTTATCCGGAAATATTTCCAGCGACCGATCCATCTTTTTGGAATACTCGGGGTTTTGCTGGTTTTTTTAGGCATTGGAATCAATATCTACCTTTTTACCATTAAATGGGGCTTTGGTCAGGATATCGGTAACCGTCCATTATTGATTTTCGGTATGATGTTCATCCTGGCCGGAATTCAGCTCTTTACTATCGGTATTGTGATGGAACTGCTCATCCGCACATACTACGAATCCCAAAATAAAAGGCCATACCGTATTAAAAACATCCGAATCGGTGGAAAGACAGCGTAAACGTCTGATTACTCTGCTTAAGATCGTTTTTAGCCTGTTGCTGATCTACTTTGTATTTACCAAAATACAGTTCAGCGAGGTCTGGGAAGTATTGAAACGAACAAAGCTTCAATATCTGGTCGGGGCCATATTTCTTTTTGTACTATCGAAAATTTTTGCGGCCCTAAGGCTTAATCTTTATTTCCATCAAATCGGTATAAGTCTCACTCAGCGGAGCAATGCCCAACTCTACCTGTTGGGTATGTTTTACAATCTTTTTTTACCGGGTGGTATTGGCGGAGATGCTTATAAAGGATATGTAATCCGGGAGAAATTTGAGGTGCCGACCAAAAGGGTTGTCGCCACCCTCCTACTCGATCGACTGAGCGGTTTACTGCTGCTGGTTAACTACGCCTGCATTCTGGGTTTATTACTGTCGGTTCCCGAACTACAGGGGTTTAAGTGGATATTCGGGCTATGCATTGTCTTATCGCTGCTTATTTTTTGGTTTCTGAACAAGCGCTATTTCGCCTACCTCTTCCCAATTTACTGGCCATCCCTTGGATATTCCGCCCTTGTACAATTAAGCCAGATCTTATGTGCCCTTTTTATACTGTACAGTTTAAATTTGGAAGACCACATCTTGTCCTATATTTTCATATTCCTGGTATCCTCGGTGGTTGCGGTATTGCCGCTTACCATAGGCGGGATCGGTAGTCGTGAGGTGGTCTTTTTTTATGGGGCACTTTGGTTGAGTCTGGACGAAAGCGGTTCTTTAAGCATGAGTATACTCTTCTTTTCAATTACAGCTCTGGTCTCCTTTTGTGGGATCTATTTTCATTTCAAAAATCCGGTATTGGAGCTTAAAGCTGAGGCGCAGGAATAATCGGTTAGTTCAGGTCTAATATAAATGCACCAGGTGCATTTTATTCAGGACTTCCTTTCTGCTTGCCGGATTTAAGAATCGCCCTTGCAAGCGGGTAATACGAAACTGATCAACAGTATATTGCCGATCCCAGTCGTGCCCGAGTTGCTGTAATGACTTCAGCTCTTTATCCGTGATATATAGCCATAAGTCGTGATGTGCACCTAAATCTTCAACACTTAAAAGCTTAACAGGGTAACGGTTATAAAAATCCAGTCCCCAGGTATGCCGCTCTGAAAGCTTATAAATGGAATCGACCGGGATTTTTTCGGAATGCACAATTTCCGACATACTGGAACCTCCCTGGTAATTGAGGAGTGATGGATAAAAGTGAAGGTTCATAACTCCGTTTAAAAGGATGGCGCTACAAACCGATATGGTAATGATCCTACCGATAAAATCTTTGCTTCTCCAACTCAGATAGATCAGCAAAACAATTCCCACCAGCAGCAAGAGATTACTTCCCCACCAACCGGCCTCAAACACCGAAAGACAAAGGATAAGGCTTACAATAACCACCAAAGAGGCGATAAATAATTGTGTGCCTATCAGGAATCTTTGCAGCCGCAGACGACCTTCCTTTGCAATATCCCAAAGATAAGAAGCGCTAAGGACGGCAAAGAGAGGAATTGTGATATTTAAATAATGAGGTAGTTTAAATTGGGCAAAGCTGATCAGGATAAAGATCAGTGTAATCCCTCCTGCGGTCAGAAATTCTTTTTTCTCCAATCGTTTTAAACCGGAACGTAATATTTCACGCCATCTTCTGGTAAATGCCAAAATCCCGATAATGGTCCAGGGCAGAAAAACCCATAAAAATGTATGAAAGAAAAAGAAATAGTCGCTACTATTCTTCCCTACCCCTTCACCGCTCAGTCTTTCAAAACTCTGCTCCCAGAGTATAAAAAAGATACCACTTCGTTCACCCCTGCCGCGAATAACTTTTTCAGGATGAAGGTCGAATTGCTGGTAATACGCATAGAGCACCGGTATTAAAACAAGAATAAATACGAGGATTCCTATAAGTGTCCTCCAGTGAATCAGCTTATCCCATCGCCGTTTATACCATAAATGGCATAATATGGGGAGGCCGATAACCAGTATGGCTATCTGTCCCTTGGTGGAAAAGGCAAGCCCTGCGCCTATGGCGCCTAAAACAAGATGTATCAGACGGTCACTTTTGATATAGCGTACTAATTGCCAAAGCGAAAATGCTGTGAATCCGGTAAGTACGGCATCGGTCCGGACATCAATATTTGAAAGTACAATTGTCTGTGCGGTCAGGAAAATCAAGGCGGCTAGTTTTCCAACCTCTTCTCGATACAGCTCTTTACCTAGTCCGTAACAGCTAAGTGCGGCAAGTAATGAAGCTAATACCCCTGGAATCCGATAAGCCCAATCCTGAATACCAAAAATCAAATAAGAAATGCCAGCCAGCCAATAATGAAGATGTGGTTTATCCAGATATTCCTCATTCCCTTTTATCAGGTTCACAAAATCGTTTTCCTGAACCATTCGCATAGCCATTACCGCAAACTGGGCAGAATCGTTTTCAAAGAGCGTCACAAACAGACCAGCTATATAAACCAGTACGATGAGGAGCATAAAAAACCAGTACCTGAGGTTGGATATCATAACGAATATTTATGCACACCAAAGGTAAATAACGTGTAAAACAACCATCCGAATAACAGTCCTACCAATGCTCCGGCAATAACGTCTAACGGAAAGTGCACACCGATGTAAATTCTGCTATATGCCACAAGTAAAGCCCAAACCAGCAAAATGGAGGACATGATTCTTATCTGCTTCCAAAACAGCAAAGCAAAGAAACCTGCAATGGCAAAGGAATTGGAGGCATGTGCTGAAAAGAAGGCAAATCGGCCGCCACAATAGGATTTCACCAAGCGCATCATCCCTGCAAATTCTTCATCATAGCAAGGCCGGAGCCTTTTTACACCGTATTTGAAGAAATTGGCGATCTGATCGGTACAGGTAATCAGAAGCGCTATTGATATCAATAAGACCAAAGTTTTCCGGAGTCCAAGTTGTCTATAACTCAACCACAAAAGCAATACATATAGTGGCACCGCAGACCATTTGTCGGTAAGGAACATCCAGAATCCATCCCAGCTTTCTGTTCCCAAATTATTGAGAAACAAAAATAAGTTGCGATCTAATTGTATGAGTTCTTCAAGCATTCTATGAATCGTAGCGCGCTATTTCCCTGTCGTAAAATTCAGAAGCATTTTCGATGAGCTCTTTGGTGATACCCGAAAGCTCAGATTCATCTTCCCTGTTGAATTCCTCGAGCCATTCCACCTCATCGGTTTTAAGATCGATAATAAACCTGGGATATTCGGTATGGACCACAAAAATAGAATCGGGATAATCTGTATTGTCGGCCATCAGAAATTTTGGAATTTGGGTCATGTTCTATCTATTGGATCGCAATAAGGCGTTTGCTCATATAATTAAATCGAATATACAACATAATGGCGGATGCCGTTAAGCCCGATAGTAAGCCTATCCAGATACCCGTGCTCTTCAGCGGGGTATGCAATCCAAGGTAATAACAAATGGGAAAACCTACTACCCAATAGGCGATAAACGTAATGAAAGTAGGGATCTTTACATCTTGTAATCCTCTGAGTGCTCCCAGAATAACTACCTGCAGCCCATCTGAGATCTGAAAGAAGGCCGATACCAGCAATAGTTCTGCGGCGATCACCATCACCTCCGTATTATCGGCAAAGTTTACAGGGTCGTTCTGATCCAGATACAAGGTAGGCAGCCAATAACGCCCTAGCAGAAATAGAATGGCAAATCCTATCTGGAGGAACATGGTAAGCAAAAATATGGAGCGTGCAATCCTTCTCAGGTCGAAGTAGTTTTTAACGCCCATTTGGTTACCTACACGGATCATGGCTGCTACTCCGAGCCCCATTCCGAACATAAATGTCATGCTGCTTAAGTTCAATGCTATCTGATTAGCAGCCTGAGGGTTTTTACCCAAAACCCCGCTTAGCCAAATAGCTACGGTAAAGATCATCACCTCGAAAAACATCTGCAATGCAGAAGGAAAACCGAGGTTTATTATCTTTCGAATAACGGCCCCGCTGAGTTGCTTAAAGTTAAATCCACTGACATAATCATGAAATTTTGGTTTGATCTGCAGTAAATACCACAGGTATAAGAGCATGATGATTCGAGCCGCCAATGTCCCAATCGCAGCCCCGATAATTCCGAGTTTTGGAAATCCGAAAGCCCCAAAGATCAGTAGGTAATTGATTATAACATTAACCACATTGGCAATTATTGTGGCAAACATCGGGTATTTGGTCTGTGACAAGCCTTCTGAAAATTGCTTGAAGGCCTGGAACATAACAAGTGGTACCAGAGAAAATGCCACAAGGTTGAGATAGGGCATTGCAAGGATCACCACTTCTTCGGGTTGATCCATATGATACATGAGCGGTTTGAGTAATAAAATGATCCCAAAAAGCGAAAGACCAAGGATCGTACATAAAACCAAACCATGTTTCAAAGCATGTTTAGCCGCTACAGGATCTTTAGCCCCGTCGGCCTCGGCAACCAAAGGTGTAATAGCAGTGGAAAAGCCTATCCCCAGCGACATGGCTATAAATACAAAACTATTCCCCAAAGAAACAGCAGCAAGTTCGGCTGTACCCAGCTGACCTACCATGATATTATCTGCAAAGGCCACAAAAGAATGGCCAAGCATTCCTGTTATAACAGGAACCGCAAGACGGATATTATACCTGAATTCTCTGGTATAGGACTGTAACAAAACCTATGGAATTTAGAGCCGCAAAGATAGCATTTCCAATTTCACAGGAATACTGTTCAGACGGTAATCACGCAAAGAGTTTACAGCTCCAGACCTGTATAGATATGATAGGGGGCTTCAGACCGACTTCGCCTGTTGCCAAAGCAATTCCATTTGTTCAATGGTCATATCCTGTAATTGTTGCCCCGCCTGTTTTGCTTTGTCTTCGAGGAAACGGAAGCGTTTGATAAACTTTATATTGGTCCTTTCCAGGGCATTCTCGGGGTTGACATCGATAAAACGGCCATAGTTCACCAGTGAGAACAGGACATCTCCAAATTCTTCTTCAATCGCCGATTTGTCAGTGGTATTAAGTGCCTGCTTCAGCTCGTCTATCTCCTCGCTTATTTTATCCAGGACATCATCGGCCTGCTCCCAATCGAAACCAACTCCTGCTACCTTATCCTGAATACGACTGGCTTTTACAAGCGATGGCAAACCTGCTGGCACGCCTTCAAGGACACTTTTTTTACCTTCTTTAAGCTTTATCTTCTCCCAGTTTTGCTTCACTTCTTCTTCATCGGCCACCTCAACATCACCATAAATATGTGGATGACGGTTGATAAGTTTTTCTGAAATTCCTGAAGCGACATCGGCAATATCAAAGTCTCCTGACTCTGAACCTATTTTGGAATAAAAGAATATGTGCAAGAGGAGATCTCCAAGTTCCCGTTTTACCTCATCCATCTCATTGTTGAGTATGGCATCGCCCAATTCATAGGTCTCCTCTATGGTAAGGTGCCGAAGGCTTATCATGGTCTGTTTACGGTCCCAGGGGCATTTTTCCCGTAATTCATCCATAATCGTCAGCAGGCGATCTAAGGCGCTCAGTTGCTCTTCTCTGCTATTCATAGCCCTATAATTTGGGTAAATGTACAAAGATGCCAACTTTGTCTGCGGCATTATTTACAGTATTTTTATGAAGTAGTAATACCTGAAAATTATGAAAATATATCTTCTCTTCTGTACCCTGTTTGTTTTGGTTTTGATGCACAGCTGTGCCTCTCCTCCCACTGGTGTTGATGTGCTGATTAAAAATGCAATGGTAATCGATGGCACCGGCAGCCCTGGCATGACCGGAGATGTTGCTATCAATGCAGATACGATTTACGCCATCGGAAATCTGGATAAAGTTAAAGGAAGTGTTGAAATAGATGCCAATGGCCTTACCGTAGCTCCCGGATTTATCAATATGCTAAGCTGGGCTAATGTCTCTTTGATAGAAGACGGTCGTTCTCAGGGTGATCTGCGACAAGGGGTAACGCTCGAAGTGCTTGGTGAAGGCCAGTCCATGGGGCCACTAAATGAGAGAACAAAAAATGAAATGAAGGAAAATCAGCAGCATATTACATACGATATAAAGTGGAACACCCTGGGAGAGTATCTCGACTACCTGGAGTCTAAAGGTGTATCTACCAACATCGCTTCTTTTGTGGGCAATGGTACCCTGAGAAATTATGTGATGGGTTATGAAAGCAGGATTCCTTCTACAGATGAAATGGCGACGATGAAATCATTGTTAAGAGATGCAATGGAAGAAGGGGCAGTTGGACTATCAACCTCACTTATTTATGTCCCCAGCGGTCATTCGCAAACCGATGAAATCATTGAACTGGCCAGGGTGGTTTCGGAATACGATGGAATGTATATCTCTCATATCAGAGACGAAGAAGGAAAACTCCTGGATGCTGTACAGGAGTTGATCACCATAGCCGGGGAAGCCGATATCAGATCAGAAATTTATCATTTCAAGGCATCCGGCAATGCGAACTGGCACTTACTCGATAGCGCCATACAGCTTGTGAACAGCGCGCGCAAAGACGGATTGGATATCGGTACCGATATGTACATGTACAACGCGAGTTCTACGGGTTTAAATGTGCTTCTCCCCGCCTGGGCTAAAGAAGGAGGTCACCAAAAGACCATGGCTCTGATCCGGGATCCTTCGAAACGTCTAAAAATGAAAGAAGAAATGGACTTTCATGTCCCTGCCGATAAAATACTCCTGGTTGGTTTTAAAAACGAGGAGCTCAGGCATTTGATCGGTAAGACGCTCCAGGAGGTGGCCGATCAGAGGCAGAAATCTCGTGAAGACACCCTTCTGGACTTAATTTATGAGGACGATAGCCGCATTCAGGTGGTTTATTTTTCTATGTCGGAAGACAATATTGAGAAAAAACTGGCATTGCCCTACATGGCCATATGCTCCGACGCGGGTTCATATACCAATGAAGGTGTATTTCTGGAGCAAAGTACCCATCCAAGAGCTTATGGGTCTTTTGCACGTTTACTGGGTCATTACGTTCGGGAAAGACAAGTGATATCACTTGAAGAAGCCATTCGCCGTCTTACTTCTCTGCCGGCAACAAATCTTAAACTCCATAAACGAGGTAAATTAAAAACCGGCTATTTCGCAGACGTAGTTGTTTTTAATGCAGACAGCATTGCCGATCGTGCCACCTTTGACAAGCCGCACCAGTATGCTAAGGGGGTAGAGCATGTATTTGTTAACGGAGTGCAGGTTCTAAGCGAGGGAACTCATACAGGATCGCTTCCCGGGAGGGTTGTTCGTGGCCCAGGATGGAAGGGGTATCAGAAATAAAGACATTGTTTGCAATAATTAACACAGTACCAGAAAAAAGGCGCGGGAAATCTCAACGAGTTATTTCGGAAGTTCGGCTCCGATTTGATAGTTTTGCATTTTCGGGATGAACTCGGATTATATTACCGCTAACTGTGAAAAAAGTACTGATCCTACAAATGCGTCCTGAAGACGTGGCTGCCGACAGCGAGTTTGAAGCTTTCCTGCGTGTTGGTGGTATTACAGAAACGAATGTTGAAAGGATACGTGTAGAACGACATACGGAGACGCGCATTGATCTAAACCAGTACTGCGCTATTATTGCAGGTGGAAGCCCTTTTGATGTTAGTAAAGAGGAGCAACTTAAGGACAGGGTACAAAAAGGTGTCGAGGATTTTTTTCACCATTTGTTCGATCAGGTTATCGAGTCCGATTTTCCTTTTTTAGGAGCCTGTTCCGGGAATGGACTTCTAGGGCAGTATTGTGGAACACCTATCTCCCAAAAGTATTCGGAAGATATCGGAAGTACTATGGTAACCATGACAGAAGAGGGTAGAAAAGACCCACTGCTAAAGGGCCTCCCGGATCAGTTTGAGGCCATGGTAGGACATAAGGAAGCTTGTGATAAGGTGCCCACAGGCGCTACATTATTGCTTTCCTCGGCCCAATGTCCGGTCCAGATGTTCCGGATCAAGGAAAATATATACGCCACACAGTTTCACCCGGAGGCAGATGCCCATGAATTTATCATTAGAGTTAAAACCTATATGTACTCGGGTTATTTCGCCCCAGAACGGGCTGGTGAGCTAATTGGTGAGATACAAAAGATCAACACTCCTGAACCTAAAAAAATACTTCAGCGTTTTATCGCCCGATACGGCAACTTCTCTTCGGGCTTATAAATTATTTCTTTATTAAACTGAGCTTTATATTTCTGAAACGGATGCTCCCCGATTCTGCAGCCTGAAGGCCGATAAAACCTTTAACCAAACTGCTATCCCTCAGATCGACCACTTTAATGTTGTTGATCCATGCTGTAATACGATTTTCCCGGCAGACTATTCTGTAACGATTCCATCGGTCCGCTGTTCGAACCAGGTCGAGTGGTGGTGATCTTCGTACTACTGCCCCGGTCCGGGCAGTCTGATCGGGATGCTCATCCCAAATATTGATCTCATAGCAATCTGAAGCCGAAAGAGCTTTCTCCTGGCAACGAATAAAAACCCCAGAATTGATAGAGCTTTCAGGAAAGAAATCCAGCTCGAGGATAAAATCTTTGTAGCGCTCCCGGGTCATTACAAATCCTGAACCGTTCTTAACTACAGCCTTTAATTCTCCCTGATCAAAAGACCAGGTGGCGTCGCCCATTTCTAACCAATCGTTGCTACCCTCTTTGAATAAATGTCGGATATCATTGCCCTGCTTATTGCAGCCAAAGAGAAAGACCATCGAAATCAGCAAGGAATAGTGGTATAGTTTAATATTCATATCAGGATCAATATCGCTATAAATCAAGAAACAATAAAGGATGCAAATCGCAATACTTCCTTTTATAAAGGCAGCTAAAATGATTATTTTTGAAGGGTTATCTATAACCAGCTAATTTCTCAATCCTGATAGTTATGACGAATTCACTCAATACCAACACACTAATAGAACAAATACTCCTCTCCGCACCTGAAGTAATGGACCTTACAGATGAAGTTCATGCCCGTTTGGTCACCGAGGCTGCCGACCAAATACTCGGATTAGGACTAGATCTGGTTGGCATAGCAGAACTGGAGGATCGATATCTGATGAGCACAGAGGATGACAGTATTTTTATATTACTGGTGTTGAAGATCGTTAGGTCGAAAATGCTTGTGCGTAAAATAAGTGACTCACTAAATGTTTCAGTAATATTTGCCGTCTATAAGGAGCATAACCGAATTAAGAAAAAAAGTGATCATCCGCATGGAGAGAACTTCCTTGTTAAAAAAGTTGAGCAGCTCAGATGGTTGTTTTCGGAGACAGCCAATATCAACTGGGAATTAATCGTTGTTGATGACGGTTGTCCTGAAGGCAGCGGTAGGATCGCCAAAGAAATTGCTGTAAACGAAAATTTAACCGAAGAGGTTCGGGTATTATTCTTAGCTGATGCTATTGAGTATAAAAAGGGACCTGTTGGATCTCTGACTTCAACAAACGAGAGCCAGAAAGGGGGATCGATCGTCTATGGCATGTGGGATGCAGTTCAAAGGAAAGGCAGCGAAGACCATATTGTCCTTTACACCGACGCAGATCTGTCTACCCACCTGGGTCAGGTAGGTTTATTGCTCGAACCCATTTTACTCGAAAACAAACTGGCCGCCATTGGTTCTAGAAGGGAGGCAGATTCGGTTGTGGTTAAAACAGGATCCAGAAACAGCCGTGGTAAACTTTTTATCTACCTATGGAAAAGGCTTATTGCCCAAATCGGTGACATCGTAGATACCCAATGTGGGTTTAAGGCCTTTAAGGCTGAAATTGTAGAAGAGATAGTTGAAGGGATCCTCGAGAAGAAATTTGCCTTCGATATAGAATTGCTCCTGCGCACTTCATTGATTAGGGAATCCTCAATTGCCAGGGTCGGAATTGCCTGGATAGACAGCGAAGCTGCGTCTACCACGACAGATCTTAGTCCCTATCTCCCAATGTTAAAAGCCATAGTGGAAATGTACCGAAAATATGTTCCTGCCCAGGAGGAAAGCGACCAGTTTGCTGGTTTTATCGATTCGCTTACCGAAGAAGAATTCGTTAAATTACTGGAGTCGATTCCCGAGGCAATACTGAATCGGGAACCATATGAATTTACGCAATTCAAAGAGGTAAAGGCAGATGACCTGAAAAAGAGCATTAATTCATGAGCTGGATAAAAACCATTGCGTACAAAGAAGCAGAACTGCCATTAAAAAAATTATACGACCAGGTGAGCGGCCCGGATGGGAGTATAGATAATGTACTAAAAATTCATGGATTAAGACCTCATACGCTGCGGGGTCATTTGGGTCTCTACAAAAGCGTCTTACATCATAAAAATAATATGCTCCCCCTCTGGTACCTGGAGGCAATTGGGGTTTTTGTAAGCCATCTAAACCATTGTAATTATTGTGTAGATCATCATTTAACAAGAATCCAGAGATTAAAATCAGTTGAATCAGCAGAGCGCCTAATGCGTGCAATCATCAAAGAATGCCTTAAAGACTATTTCAGCCAGAAAGAGATCTCAGGTCTGGAATATTCCCGCACTCTTACATTGGAAATTCAACAACTGAACGAAAAGGATGTACAACAGATGAAATCTGCTGGATATGATGATGGTGAAATTCTTGAGATCAATCAGGTGGTTAGTTATTTTAACTATGTTAACCGGACTGTTCTTGGGTTGGGCGTATCGACTAAAGGAGATATCCTCGGACTGTCACCAAAGCAAAATTCCAATATCGACGATTGGGAACATCACTGATTTGGAGCGTAAGGATGATTTGGAATAATGTGTTCAATTTAGCTAACTTCATTCCCGGAAAAATACGACTATGAATCTTCATCAGCTTCTGCTTATAATTTTACTGTTACCTGCTCTTGGTTTAGGGCAGGAAATCATCCCACTCCCAAATGATAATGAAACATCCCTGACCTGGGAGGGGGATCCATATGAATTTTATTACAACGACTGGAAAACCGAAGTGATCACCAATGTTTCGAGCCCTCACCTTGAGGTTTTTACACCCGATCCGATGCTCGCTAATGGCACATCGGTTATCATTGCTCCCGGCGGAGGTCTTTTGGCACATTCCATTGAAAAAGAAGGACGTCAGGTGGCCCGTTGGTTAAATTTAAAAGGCATTACCGCTTTTGTCCTCCAATACCGCTTGTTACCCATGGGGAAAGACGGACTCGATGCCGAAAAGAAGGATGAAACAGAAATTATCAAAATGGTTTCAGCCGTTCTACCGCTTTCCATAGAGGATGGAAAAAATGCGGTAGCCTATGTTCGGGAAAATGCCGATCGTTGGGATCTCGATAAAAAAAGGATAGGTTTCATGGGATTCTCAGCAGGAGGTGCTGTAACAATGGGTGTAGCTCTCCAATCTGCTGAAGAGCAGCTCCCCGATTTTATCGTACCGGTCTATCCCTGGATGAATGTCATAGGAGAATATATGATACCCGAGGTAGTACCCCCGATGCTGGTTATTTGTGCTTCTGATGATCCCCTTATGATAGGGCCAGACAGTATAACGCTCTATTCACGTTGGATAGATGAGGGTGGTCTTGCCGGAATTCATATGTATTCCAAAGGCGGACATGGTTTTGGAATGGCAACACAAGGCCTGCCATCGGATAGCTGGATCGAACGGTTTTACGAATGGGCCGTTACAGAAAATTTTGTGGATTCGAAGAATCCCCAGTAAATAAAGATTATCAATCATCCCCTGAACCAGTTTATACAAATTACTAAGTGCTTATACTGATGTCGATATTCAGATCAATCATTATCCTATTTCTGGTTTTCATTATGCCTACTGCCAATGCTCAGGATCCGAGCAGGTTCGAGAAGGATGTTTGGGAATTGACTATGAAATACGACAGTGTCTGGGACAGAACCAGGGAAACGATTGTATTTACGGGAAGCTCGAGTATCAGATTTTGGGATACACTGCAGGAAGTATTTCCAGATCAGCAGATCATCAATACGGGTTTCGGGGGATCACAAGCCACAGATCTGCTCGAATATTTAGATGAGCTCGTTCTACAATACAAACCTAAGAAGGTATTCATTTATGAAGGTGATAACGATATCAACGATAAAAAAAGTCCGCGCAAGGTCATCAGGCATACCATCGAATTAGTCGAGCGTATTAAAAAGGACGGATCGGCATTAACTGTGGTTCTTATCAGCACAAAACCCAGTATCGCGCGTTGGCACTTAAGAAGAAAATACAAACGGCTCAATAGAAAAATATTAAAACTTTGCCAGTCTGATCCGTTCCTGGTCTATGCCAATATTTGGGATCCTATGATGAGCAATAACAAATTAAGAAAGGATCTTTTTATCGAAGATGGCCTGCACATGAATACGGCGGGCTATGAGATCTGGTTTAATGTTATCAAGAAATATATCGATCAATACCCTTAAAAATGAACATTATTTCAAAATCAACCTTAGTCATTCTCCTGCTTCTGATCAGTTTAAATTATGGTTGCACAAAAAACAAAAGACCGGCAGTAACGTTCCCAGACACTAACCTTTCCGAATCGTCTTTGATACCTATGCCGGCAAGTCTGTCATCATCATTTGAGGCCTTTGGCCTTGATCAGTATACGGCGATCAAAGCAACAGGCAATGATCCGGGTTTTGAAAAGACCGCAATATTTCTTGCTGAGAAGATTCGAGGAAAAACCGGACTGGTGCTCGAGATAAACCCGGATGACCAGGAGAATATTGATCGATTGATCTATATACAGCAAACCGATATGCCTGAGGCTAAAGGAGAAGAGGCATATGAACTAGAGATTAAAAAGGACAGCATCATGGTAAATGCGGCACATCCGACTGGGGCATTCAGGGCTGTTCAAACTTTAAGGCAGATCATTCCGGAAATCAGCAATGATACCCTGGCCGACCGCTCCATATGGGTGCTACCCACGGGTATGATATCAGATGAACCATTTTTCGAACTTCGCGGATCTATGCTCGATGTAGCACGCCATTTCTTTACTGTTGAGGAAGTAAAAAAATACATAGATCTATTGGCCTATTATAAGATCAATGTGTTACATCTCCACTTGTCGGACGACCAGGGGTGGCGAATCGAAATCAAGTCCTGGCCCCAGCTTACCGCTATTGGGGGTAGCACAGAGGTTGGTGGAACCGGCGGTGGATTTTTCACCCAGGAGGATTATGTTGAGATAGTAGAATATGCAACAGAGCATTTTATGACCATTATACCGGAAATAGACATGCCCGGACATACCAATGCAGCTTCGGTCTCTTATCCATTTTTAGATGGAACCGGCAAACCTCTAAAACTTTATGAAGGAACGCGCGTAGGGTTCAGCACATTCGATACGCGTAAGGATAGGGTCTATGCATTTATAGATGATGTAGTAGGCGAAATAGCAGCCCTCAGCCCCGGTCCCTATTTTCATATTGGTGGCGATGAGAGTCATGCTACCAGACCCGCCGATTATGTCCACTTTGTAAATAAGGTTGAAAAAATCGTTCAAAAGCATGGAAAACGCATGATAGGATGGGACGAAGTGGCCACAGCCGATGTTGATAGCAGTTCTATAGCACAATTTTGGTCGAGTCAAAAAAATGCTTCCCTGGCTGTTAAAAAGGGAATGAAGATTATCATATCACCTGCAAAAAAAGCCTATCTGGATATGAAATACGATACAGTTTCCAAACACGGCCTCGATTGGGCGGCATATATACCCGTAGACACTGCGTACAATTGGAGTCCGGAACGTTATGCTCAAGGTATCCCCAGGGAATCTATTCTAGGTGTCGAAGCACCGCTATGGTCGGAAACAATAAGTAATAGTGCTGAACTTGAATACCTGGCCTTCCCCAGGGTAATTGGCTATTCCGAGCTCAGCTGGACGCTCCCAGAGAAAAGGAATTGGGAAGCTTATAGAAGAAGGCTGGCAGAGCAAGCCCCATTTCTGGATCGAATGAACGTAAATTTTTACAGGTCGGATCTCATAGACTGGAAGGAAAGCAAGTTTACTTACAAGGAAATACCTAAAGACTGAGAATTTACAAACTGATACCGATTAAGTGTGGTTATCGGTATTGTTATAAACTGAGGATTACTCTTCCTCACTGCCTGTTGAATCGGCGGTATCAAAATCGTCAATACCGTTGTCGTGCAGCAGGTTATACCATTGGATGATCTTTTTGATATGACTGGGATAGACCCTGTCTTCATCATAGTCTGGCACTATCTCAAAAAAATACTCCTCGAGTTTTATTTTTTCTTCCTTGGGTCCTACCGAAGTTTTACCACCGTTTTCTTTCAGCTTTATTTTGCTGAAAACTTCTTTAAGGGGCAGTTCTTCCTCCAGGGTATAAACAGCGATTTCCGAAAGAAGGCTAACATCGCTGTTTATGCCTACACTTATCCTTCTCTTGTCGATTAACGATTCTGCTACAAATCCAGAGCGAGTTTGTGTGAGTAATTTATATAAACCAGGCCTTCCACCGATGGAAAGGATCTTATCTAAACTCATAGAGTTACTTATTAATGATGGCAAAGATGGAAATTTAGTTTAATTCGAGAAGCTTATCTCCCTTTTTTAACAGCCGGGAATCTCATTTTATAATCAACCTCAATATTCCCTTTAGAAATATTATTAAGCTTACCCTTAAGCAGGCGTCGTTTAAGTGAGGATAGCTTGTCGGTAAAAAGAATACCTTCTATATGGTCGTATTCATGTTGAATTACCCTTGCGAGTAATCCGTTGAAAGTCTCGGTCTGCTCCTTAAAATTCTCGTCCATATAGCGAAGAGTGATCGTGTCTTTACGGTTCACATCTTCACGAATATCTGGGATACTCAGGCATCCTTCATTGAACGACCAGTTATTACCCTCTTCCTCGATCATTTCAGCATTAACAAATACTCTTTTAAAAGCTTTAAGAGTCTCCTGTTCCTCCTTTGTAAAATCCTCATCTTCAGCAAAAGGTTCAGTATCGATTACAAAAAGTCTGATAGGCAAACCTATTTGAGGTGCGGCAAGGCCCACTCCGCTTGCCTTATACATGGTATCCCACATATTTAAGATCAACTCATCGAGTTTGGGATAATCCGGATCAATGGACTTACCTTTTTTCCTGAGAACCGGATCGCCATATGCAACAATGGGTAGGGTCATTTTTTAGCTTTGTCTAAGTGGGCTTGTAAAATCAAAACGGCACTAACCTCATCGATCAATTCTTTGTTTTGGCGGCGCTTCTTTCCCAGCCCTGAATCAATCAAACTGCGATGTGCAATTTTGGAAGTAAAACGTTCGTCTTGTCGTTCTACAGGAATTCCTGGAAATGACTTTTTCAATCGCTCTATAAAAGACTTTATCAAAGGTTCTGATTCAGAATGCTCCGAATTCATCTGCCGGGGTTCACCTATTACAAATCTGTCGATGGATTCCTGCTCCCGAAATTCTTTCAAAAAACCTAAGAGCTCAGTAGTCTTAACCGTTCTAAGACCAGAAGCAATAATATGCAACTCATCGGTCACCGCAATACCGGTCCGAATTCTCCCGTAATCCAATGCGACAATTCTGCCCAAAATTTTATTTGCAAAAATAGTTCATAATTTTATATCGATATAATTTTTGTGTTTATTATTAACCCAGAGAATGTATCTTTGCGGAAATTTTCACAATTCTATGACAGAGTTAAGGAATATCGTTGAAAAGGCCTGGGATCAAAGGGAAATGTTGAAGGAGGCCGAGGTACAGAACGCAATTCGCAAAACAATTGATGCCATAGATAGCGGCGAACTTCGTTGCGCTGAGCCGTCGGCCGAGGGTTGGCAGATCAATGAATGGGTAAAAAAGGCTGTGGTGCTATACTTCCCGATTCAAAAGATGAAAACGATGGAAGTGGGAATCTTCGAATATCACGATAAAATTCCGCTAAAAACCGGTTATGAGGCGAAGGGAATCAGGGTGGTACCCCATGCTGTGGCCAGATATGGTGCTTACATTTCCCCCGGAACGATATTGATGCCCAGTTATGTCAATATTGGCGCCTATGTGGATGAGGGTACAATGGTCGATACATGGGCAACGGTCGGGAGCTGTGCACAGATAGGAAAAAATGTTCATCTAAGCGGTGGTGTGGGCATTGGCGGTGTGCTCGAGCCCTTACAGGCCGCCCCTGTAATAGTAGAGGACAATGCATTTATTGGTAGTCGGAGTATTGTAGTAGAAGGGGTACGTATTGAGAAAGAAGCTGTATTGGGTGCCAATGTAGTACTTACGGCATCTACAAAGATCATCGATGTAACCGGCGATACGCCTTTAGAACTAAAAGGTAGGGTTCCAGCCCGTTCAGT
>CAMYIE010000010.1:70452-124859 GCA_947258405.1 uncultured Eudoraea sp.
ATCGGCAAAAGAAAAGAGAGCACAGACAAAAAAACTTCCTTGAATGATGCTTTAAGGACTTATGATGTAGCGGTGTAAGAAAGTAGGAATTTTATTATGGAATACAATTTATTGATTTATTTTATGTTATAATTTAAACCCTAAAGACCAAACCTTACCAATTATTCAAACTGATATGAGGAGTTCCGACCAAAAAATCACTGCACTCGTAATTACCTATAATGAAATAGGTTACGTAGAAAATTGTTTAAAATCTGTAGATTTTGCAGATGAGATTATTGTTGTGGATTCATATAGTACGGACGGAACTTTTGAATATCTGCAAAATCACCCTAAGGTTAAGGTCTTGCAGCATCCGTTTAAAAATTTCACACTTCAAAAATCATTTGCTCTTGAGCAAGCCAGCCATGACTGGATCTTGTTCCTTGATGCGGATGAAGTAGTTCCACCGGTACTGCGTGATGAAATTATTGAAACAGTGACTAGCGATAAACCCCATGTAGCTTACTGGTTCTACCGACAATTTATGTTTGGGGAACAGCCATTGCGTTTCAGCGGTTGGCAAACCGATAAAAACTATCGACTTTTTAGAAAGAGTAAAGCTAAATTTTCCGATAAGAAAATAGTTCATGAAACTCTTGAGATAGATGGTTCATCGGGTATTCTGAAAGAAAAACTCGTGCATTACTGCTATAAGAATTATGAAGATTACAAGGCCAAAATGCTTAAATATGGCCGATTAAAAGCCAAAGAGGACTTCTTCAAGGAGAGAACTTTCAACTATGTTTTTTATATTTTTAAACCATTCTGGAAGTTTTTCAACCACTACATCCTCAGGTTTGGATTCCTTGATGGTAAAAAAGGCGGGGTTATTTGCTATCTCAATGCTTTGGGGGTACTCGAGCGCTATCGTGAGTTAAAGAAGCTCGAAACAAAAAACGAAATCGCTTACTATTTGGTGATGCCGTAATAGGTCCAGACCATTTTTTCTCTTTTGGTTTCCTTCCTGATACTAAGATTTTTCTGAATGGATTCGGGGGTTTTATACCCACGTTTATGATCAAGGTGTACACAGACCGCACTATACCTTAATTGTTTAGATTTTATACCAAAATTGAACAAGCGCTCACCCAATTCACGATCTTGTCCACCATACTGCATCCTTTCATCAAATCCATTGACATTGAGAATATCTTTCTTCCAACCGGAAGAGTTATGACCATTCCATGAAGCATTGGTTGGAGTAACCGTATTGAAGAATTTAGAAATTATTCCTCGGGAGGTAAGTTTATTATTTTTAAAAGTCTTCGGGATTCCTTTATCCTTAAGCCAGTTTATATTAAAGCAGTTTTGATTAGCGATATCATTCCTGGTTATCATTTTGGAGATGTTCATCGGCAGCATGTAATATCCCCCAGATATAAAAAATCCCTTTTCCTTATTGATATAATGAACTTCCACAAAATCTTCCCTGGGAATGCAATCGCCATCGGTCATGATAACATAATCGGCATTGCAGGCGGTTACCGCTTTGTTGAGAATACGTGATTTTTGAAAACCATCGTCTTCCTGCCAGACATGCTCGATGTCATAAAAGACTTCCTCGCGCATTTTATCGAGCAACGCAGCCGTCCCTGGCCCTGATCCGTCGTCGGCAATTACAACTTCAAAATCCTTAAAAGTTTGGACATTGAAGCCCCATAATACCTTCCGAAGCCACTCTTCCGAATTATAGGTACTGATAACGACCGATATTTTTGGTAAGTCCATTTTAAGAGCTGTGAATCTACAAAAATATAAAAGTCTTATGAACTATCTTTGTGCGACGCTGTTTTGCTTAGCACATTCCTCTGGAGCGATAATGTGGAAGTAGCTAAGATTGCCGTCATCGGTAAAGAACCAAGTTGTGTAATTGCATTATGAAAGTCGTCAAGGAACTACCTTTATACCTCCTCCATAGTCTTAAACTTTCGACCATCCCTAAATCGAGACTCGGTAAGCAGTCAAAAGAAACACTTCCCATAATAGTATCTCTGACCTCTATTGAATCGAGGCTGAAATCTCTACACCTGGTGATCCGAAGTTTACTTACACAAAGTCAATTACCTCAAAAGATCGTTCTTTGGCTTCATCAGGACCTTAAGGAAAAATTACCAGGAAGCCTTACCAAACTCGAATCGGATCTGTTTGAGATCTGCTATACTCACCTTCGCAGTTCACATAAAAAACTAATTCATAGCCTGGAAAAATATCCAGAAAGTATAATAGTTACCTGTGATGATGATCTGATGTACCGCAAGAACTGGCTATCCCTTATATATGCAGCTTCACAGGATTTTCCCGGATATATTATTGGCAACGAAACCCTGCATGTCAACTATAGCAAGGAAGGGGAACCTCTTCCCTACAGGAAATGGAAATATCCTGAAAATGCATTGGAGAATGATAATGCCATAATCGCCATCGGAGCATGGGGCATTTTGTATCCTCCACATAGTCTGAACAAAAAAGTATTCGATACGAAACTTTTTATGGAACTGGCACCATTTAGCGACGATTTTTGGTTTAAAGCGATGGCGTTGCTAGAGCAGACAAAAACTAAACAGGCAAGCATAACACCAAAGGAACCCATTCCAATTGCGGGTACTCAAAAAATATCGCTGAAAAAAATGAATATCAAAGGAGTCAAGAACGATGTTCAATGGAAAACCCTGTCCGACTATTTCGATTTGTTAAAGTACATCGAACCGAGATGAGTTTTAAATAGATTAGAAGTCCTGTATACCAGCGAAATAAATGACCAGCTGAAACTTGAAACAACCGTAAATCCACTTGATGAAAAAAATACTTTACGGCATACTGAAGAAAATGAAATTCCTGCCCACGGAATTTTATCTGAAAATCTATTTTGAGTACTATACCGGAAAAAAACTCAATCTGGAAAACCCGGTGGAGTTCAATGAAAAAATTCAATGGCTTAAGGCATTTTACCGGCCCGAAATTCTGAGCCAATTGGTGGATAAATACGCTGTTCGGGAATTTGTTGAGGAAAGAGTAGGAAGCAAGTATCTCAATACCTTATATGAGGTCTATTACCGAGTACCTGATGTGGATTTCGACAAGCTCCCGGAAAAATTTGTGATAAAAGGGGCACATGGATACAACTTTAACCTGTTGGTCCCGGATAAGTCTGAAATGAACAGGCTCAGGGCCAGATACCTGATGCGCAAATGGATGTCTAAAAACCAATATTATCGGGGAGGACTGGAATGGGCATATAAAAACGTGAGGCCAAAAATCATCGCAGAAGAATTCCTCGTGGAAGAAGGCAAACCCTCTATCAGTGACTTTAAATACTTCTTTTTTAACGATGAACCGAAATTTATTCAGGTAGATCTGGATCGCTCTGAGCACCATGTCAGATCTTATGTGGATATGAACTGGGAGCCCCTTGAATTTGAAACCATAGGCATCAGAAAACATAAGGGACCTATCGAGATTCCTAAGAATCACGAAGAAATGACAGAGGTTGCCACAAAACTGGCACAGGGGTTTCCCTTTGTTCGGGTGGATTTGTACAATCTTCAGGGCCGGATTATTTTTGGTGAGCTAACATTTTACCCCACGGACGGGCGAATGGAATTCTATCCCGACCGTTTTAACGAGATTATTGGAAATTATCTTGAATTGCCGGAAATCCCTCCAGGGCAAAAATATATTAGTTGATATCAGAACATGACCGAAAATATCCAAAAAGAAGTTGGCCGGGCCCTGGAGATACTTCGGGAAGGGGGCATAATCCTTTATCCTACCGATACAGTTTGGGGTATTGGTTGTGATGCAACTGATCCGGATGCTGTTGAAAAGATCTACCAGTTAAAAAAAAGGTCGGAAACAAAATCAATGATCTGCCTTGTATCTCGCGATGCCATGTTGGAAAGACATGTGGAAATGGTTCCTGAACTGGCTTATGACCTGATTGATGTCGCCGAAAAACCATTGACCATTGTTTACGACAAGCCTAAACGTATTGCCGCGAATCTCATTGCGGAAGACAATACCCTGGCCATTCGCGTGGTCCGGAATGAGTTCTGCCAAAGACTCATAGACCGACTTAAAAAACCCCTGGTCTCCACTTCAGCAAATCTGGCAGGTGAACCCACTCCCAGGTCATTTGGCGAAATAAAGGAACACATTTTTAAAGGTGTAGACTATGTGGTAAATTTGCAACGCAAGAATGTGAACACAACACCTTCCTCAATTATCAAGCTCAGTGAGGATGGTGCCGTAACTGTGATCCGAATGTAGCATTATGCGTAAGGACACCAAAGAAGCCATTAGTAATCCTGTTTTCACCAAAATCGTTGATTCTTCAAGGGATTTGGATCTGGAAACCTATGTGATTGGTGGTTTTGTACGTGATTTTCTCCTGGGGAATAAAGCTCCAAAAGATATAGATATAGTAACTGTTGGAAGTGGTATAGCTCTGGCACGTAAGGTAGCTGAAAAACTTAGCGGTAAACCGAGGGTACAGGTTTTTAAGAATTTCGGAACCGCAATGGTCCATTATCAGGACTTCGAGCTGGAATTCGTAGGTGCCCGCAAGGAGAGCTATCGCAAAGAAAGCAGGAAACCTACTGTGGAAAACGGGAGTCTGGAGGACGATCAGAAAAGGCGTGACTTTACCATCAACACTTTGGCCATATCTTTAAATAAGTCTACCTACGGACAGTTGCTCGACCCATTTCAAGGACTGCAAGATCTTCAGAAAGGGATTATCCGCACTCCATTGGATCCCGAAATCACTTATTCCGATGATCCTCTCAGGATGTTGCGCGCGATCCGGTTTGCTGCTCAATTGGATTTTGAGATTGAAATATCTTCTTTACAGGCTATCACCACCCATAAAGAACGGATCAGAATCGTTTCCAGAGAACGCATCGTTGATGAACTTCACAAAATAATGCTGTGCAAAAAGCCGTCAACAGGCCTCCGACTCCTCCATAAAACCGAGTTAATGCCGTTGATCTTACCCGAACTCAGTGCACTGGAAGGTATTGAAGAAGTCGAAGGACAACGACATAAAGATAATTTCTGGCATACGCTTGAAGTGGTCGATAACATTTCCCGTAATACCGATGACCTCTGGCTGAGATGGGCTGCATTATTACACGACATTGGTAAAGCGCCTACCAAAAAATTCGATAAAAAGATCGGATGGACCTTCCATGCTCATGAGTTTGTAGGCTCCAAAATGGTTTATAAACTATTCAAAAGGTTGCGGATGCCCTTGAATGAAAAGATGAAATTCGTTCAGAAAATGGTTTTACTGAGTTCCAGGCCCGTTATCCTTTCAAAGGACTTTGTTACCGATTCTGCCGTACGACGGCTCATCTTCGATGCCGGCGACCATATCGATGCGCTTATGACGCTGTGCGAAGCCGATATCACTACGAAAAATCCGGCAAGGCAGAAAAAATACCTCCGTAACTTTAAGTTGGTTCGTAAAAAAATCACCGAAGTAGAAGAACGGGATCGTATCAGAAATTTCCAACCCCCGATAAGTGGGGAACTCATAATGGCCACTTTCAATATCCCCCCTTCTAAGGAAATAGGTGTCATTAAAGACGCTATCAAAGAGGCTATTCTAGACGGGGAAATTCCGAATGAACATCAGCCAGCATATAAATTTATGCTAGACCAGGGCAGAAAACTTGGACTTAAACCTATTAAAGATCAGGACTAATAATTATATAGTTAAAACGAGGGATGAAGCAGGAAAAACCGATAAAATTTTACAGGAAAATGGCCAAAATTTCACTCGTATTGGTCTACCTGGTCATTATAGCCGGTGCAGTGGTTCGGATGACCGGAAGTGGAATGGGTTGTCCGGACTGGCCGAAATGTTTTGGATATTACATCCCTCCTACCGAACCAACAGAACTGGAGTGGCATCCGGCCAGGGAATATAAAAGAGGGCAGGTTATTATACTTGACGAATCGCTTTGGGTAGCAAAATCAGATTTCAGTTCAGCAGATGAATATAACCCGCAGAACTGGGAGCAATATACACGCCATGATTATGCAACATTTAACGCCTTCCATACCTGGACAGAGTTTATAAACCGATTGCTGGGGGCCCTTGCCGGGCTTGGAGTCTTTATCATGGCCATCGCTTCGTTCAGTTACTGGCGCAAAAAGCGAATAATTACGGTTTTCTCCTGGATAGTTGTACTGGCCATGGGATTCCAGGGATGGCTTGGCGCCACCGTAGTGTACTCGGTGCTGGAACCCGTTAAGATCACTCTTCATATGAGCATGGCATTGGTAATAGTAGCCATGTTATTGTATCTGATCTTCAAGGCCGATCAGAAAAAAAAGAGAAAGCCATTACATCCCAACATCCCGATTCTTGTCTTCATTACTCTCTTTTTAAGCATCATCCAAATTGTAATGGGGACACAGGTCCGCCAATTTGTGGATGAGCAGGTAGAACTCATTGGAGTGCATGCCAAAAACTTGTGGCTTGCTCAGGCCGAATGGAACTTCTACGTACATAGGTCCTTTTCGGTTGCAGTGCTTTTTACCAACATTTTTCTGGCCTACCTGATCTATAAAAATGGAATGGCTCGGCTAAGGATAAATTTAATCCTTGTAATCATCCTGGCGGAGATCCTCTCGGGTATGGCGATGTACTACATCGATTTTCCCTTTGGCAGTCAGCCAATCCACCTGATACTCGCCGCTCTTTTATTCGGGTTACAGTTCTATTTACTGCTCGAATCGAGGGGTACAGTTAAATCTTCGTAACTTTAACCCGTTGAAAAGCAGCTGCTGATGATTTACAAAATCCGAATCATTCTTGACGCCGGGGAAGATATTTTCAGAGATATTGAGATTGAGGCCGAGAAGACACTTGAAGACTTTCATAATACGATTACTCAATCTTTTGGATTTATTGGAAATGAGATGGCTTCCTTCTATACCTGCGATGAACAGTGGAATCAAAAGGAGGAAATTGCTCTTTTCGATATGGAGGAATTTGGATCTCCCGCCCGACTTATGAATGCCACCATTCTGGGTGAGGTAATAAATGAGCAAGAGCCGAAACTGCTTTATATTTATGACTATATGAGCCTTTGGACCTTCTTTGTTGAACTGGCAGATATCGTAGCAAAGGAAGATGGCCGTTCCTACCCTAATGTTCTATTCAGTTTTGGTGAACTACCGGATTCACCCCCCGAAAAACGATTCGAAGCCGACCCGAATTTCGAAGTAGACGATCCGTCTGAAAGTTATGATGACTATAATTTTGACGAGAATTGGAATTAGTTAAATAACTAATTATCAGATTTTTATATTTTTATCTATGATCTGATTCATACTCACATCCTGGTAATTACGCTTCACAAAATCCAGGGCCAGTTCCAGTATCTCACCCATATTCTTACTCCGCTTAAATTGCACATCTAATGTGAGTTCATAGATCTGCTTCCCGAGGGTCTCAATATTCTCAGGGAGAGAGATATCGTCTTCCTTACAGATCTCCACGAGCTGTTTAATCCGGTCGCCTGAGCTGATAATACGTTTGGCCACTATAGACCGTTCTTCGATCTTGTACTGGTCTACCGAATCGTTCTGAAGTTTCCCCTGTACCAGTGATACCATAGTATAATTTTCTTTAAAGAACTGTGGGCGGTAGACCTTGAGTTTACCTTCAAAACTCTGCTGGTCAAAATCGATAGCCCTTATCTTATAAACCACATGGTCAAAATCGTGCATGGGTACAATAACGTAATTGTAGGAACGCATATCGCCCAAAAGCCTGATCATACACCGTTCATTGAATTTTACAAATTCCTTTGCCAATTGTGCCTTTTCGGATTCCGTGCATTTGGGCAACATATCCTTTATAAAAACATCCCCTGGAATTCCTGCTATATGCTCCTCTATCAGCGTATCCTGACATACCAAAAAATTCAGATTATAGGGAGATAGCATATGCTCAAGTTCCAGGCCATAGATCCGGGAGGCATCGGTTTTTTTTACGTAGAAATAGAGGAAGTTGTCGTTGAGTATATTCCTGACTTTTATCCTGAATGGTCTTGAGTTTCCGAACGTACAAAAATCGACTGCATCGATATTCAGATACTGGAAAATACGTGATCCTCCGTCGGAATGTAATATAGAATAAACTTTTTTCAGGCTTAGGTCGATTTCCTGCCGCTCCGAATCGGAATAATAGACCCTGATCCACATCGTGTCCTCACCATCATCATCATAAACGACTACAGAACCTGCAAACCGAAGGAGATCATCATAAAAAATAGGGATTTCGATCTTCCGGTTGTATTGTTCTAGATAGACATCCAGTCTATCACTAACAGGATAGGCCGGCTTTTTCTTCGACATCAATCGCTCTTCTGACATATTCTAAGGCATAAATAATCCTATAGGCGTGTAACAAATTGGGTATTTCCTCGTCAAGTTACTATAAAGTATAATAATTCAATCTTTCCCATTGGAAAAAATTCTTACAGTTTCTAATTTAACCAAAAAGTTTGGGTACCTGACCGCCGTTAAGGACCTTACTTTTACTATTGAAAAAGGTAATGTATATGGCATCCTCGGCCCGAATGGGAGTGGTAAATCCACTACCCTCGGCATGGTGTTGAATGTAGTGAATGCCACCGCCGGTTCTTTTGGCTGGTTCGATGGTACTACTTCCACGCACGAGGCACTGAAAAAGGTTGGGGCTATCATTGAGCGCCCGAATTTTTATCCCTACATGACTGCGGTTCAAAACCTGAAGCTAGTATGTAAGATAAAGGAAGTGTCTGAATCGAAAATCCAGGAAAAGCTGGAACTCGTTGGTCTTTGGGGAAGGCGCAACAGTACTTTTAAAACATATTCACTTGGGATGAAACAACGCCTGGCCATCGCCTCGGCTTTGCTTAACGATCCCGAAATACTGATCCTGGACGAGCCCACCAATGGATTGGATCCACAGGGCATTCATCAGATCCGGGAAATCATTAAAAAAGTAGCAGCCAGGGGTACCACCATCCTCCTCGCCTCACACCTCCTGGATGAAGTTGAAAAGGTATGTACGCATGTGGTAATTCTGAGGAAAGGAGAAAAACTCTATTCCGGCAAGGTAGATGATATGATGGCAAGCCACGGATTCTTTGAGTTGAAGAGTGCAGACCTCGATTCCCTCAGCATTGTCTTTCAAGAAGATGACCGATTTGGAAAGATCGATCGTGCCAATGGTATGCTCACCGTATTCCTCAACGAAGAGATGAACGCCGTTGAATTGAATAAAATGCTCTTCAGCAAGGGTATTGTGCTATCGCATTTGGTAAAAAGAAAAGAAAGCCTGGAGGAACAATTCCTGACGTTGACCAACGGTCAGTCTTCCATTTGAGGAATTTGAAAACCACAATATGAAAAGACTACTTGAAATAGAATATATAAAACTTTGGAACAATCGATCGAGTAAGGTCCTGATCATTTCTTATTTTGTATTGCTCACATCCATCGCTTTGGTCGCCGCCATTAAGTTCGATATCGGACCGATTAAATTCCACCTTGCCGAGCAGGGAATTTTCAATTTTCCCTATATCTGGCACTTCAACACCTTTGTCACTGCTTTTTTTAAACTCTTTCTGGCCATTGTTATCGTATCCATGATGGCCAACGAATACAGTAATAAAACCATTAAGCAAAATCTGATCGACGGGCTTTCCAAGAAAGAGTTCATTCTTTCCAAGTTTCTGACCGTTATTGCCTTCGCACTGATCTCCACAGTTTTTGTTTTTATCGTTTCGATGATCCTCGGACTTGTCTACTCGGATTTTAATGAGCTGTCCATTATTTTTTCAGATCTGGAGTTTTTGCTGGCCTTCTTTATCAAACTGGTAGGTTTCTTTTCCTTTTGCCTCTTCCTGGGCATTCTTGTAAAAAGATCAGCCTTTGCCCTCGGGTTTCTCATTCTCTGGCAGGTACTTGAAGGTTTCGTTCGCGGAATGATCCGATGGAAGTTTTTCGATGGGGATACTACCGATGCCATCATGGGCTTCTTCCCGCTAAATTCAATGTATAATTTAATCAAGGAACCATTTTCAAGGCTTGGGGCGGTTCAGTCTGTAGCCAATCAGATTGGTGAGGAGATCGCACTGGATTATCATGTCCAGCTCTATGAAATGGCTATTGTACTAAGTTGGACGGCAATATTTGTCTATCTGTCCTATGCTTTACTTAAAAAGAGGGATTTATAGTATCTTGTGGTGTTTGCGTGAACACTATGAGGAGAACTGCACTAATTTTTTTGCTGTGGCTCATCCCCCTGGCAATATTTGGCCAGGGTGAAACCTCCAATTGGTATTTCGGTACCAGGGCAGGTATCAGATTCAATAATGATGGGAGTGTAACTTCGCTGGAAGACGGTCAGATAAGTACTCTGGAAGGCTGTGCTACTATATCTGATGAATTGGGAAACCTGCTTTTTTACACCGATGGAATTACGGTCTATGATAGTTCCCATAGTGTCATGCAGAATGGTCGTTCGCTTTATGGTGACGTTTCCAGTACTCAATCGGCAATAATCGTTCCTGATCCGGGAAATACACAGCGCTTTTACATATTTACAGTAGATACCAGAATTTTCGAAAATGACCCCGACTTTGGTCTGAACTATTCAGTAGTAGACATGTCTTTGAATAATGGCCTGGGGGCTGTCACAGACAAAAACATCAATTTGTTGGCAGATTGCTCAGAAAAGATCACGGCGGTAATAAAGGACTGTGCAGATCAGTCATTTTGGGTCCTCACGCTTGCAACTGAAGATGGCTCACCGGGCTTACTAGATACCTTCCACGCTTTTGAAGTGAATAGTACAGGCGTAGTAACCACACCTGTGAAAACTCAATTCGCCGATTTAGATTTAGAGGATCCGCGTGGTTATCTCAAACTATCGCCAGATGGCACTAAGGTAGCCTGTGCCAATGCGAGCTCGGGCCTCTATCTTTACGATTTCGATGCCAGTACTGGTATTTTAAGTAATCAGCAGCCTATTGCCATAAATGGGACGGATTCCGCTGCCTATGGGGTGGAGTTTTCACCGAACGGAGAATTTCTTTATATCCATGCTTCTAATGACCAGGAAAGTGAATCGGACCATTCATCTACCTTGTTCCAATACGACCTTATGGCAGCAGATATTGCAAACTCTGCTACAGTTCTGGATAGCGGTAGTGATTTCAGGGCTGCCCTGCAATTAGGAGCTAATGGTAAGATTTACCGGACCATTGCTTCGAGCTATGTAGTAGGCACCTCCTATCTCGGTGTTATTCATTCTCCTGACGAACCCGGGATCGCAGCCGATTATGAACATCAGGCCGTGTTTCTTGGTTCCAGAAGGGGTAACGGAGGTCTTCCACCCTTTGTACAATCCTTTTTTAACAAAACAGCTATCATCAGAAATGCCGACGGCACCACCAGTAAATCATTGGAATTGTGTGAAGGCAAGAGCTTCACATTGCAAACCGATACTATACCCGGTGCAGATTATACCTGGGAAAAAGACGATGTTATACTGCCCGTCACAGGACCCGTTTTTCAATCCGACGATTCGGCAATTGAGGCTTCGGGTCGCTATGTAGTGACCATTACCACCACCGACCCCACAGATTGTCCTATCGTTGGGGAAGCTTTTATAAAAGTAAATCCTTTGCCAGAAGCACAAGAGTTATCCTTGATCCAGTGCGATGTTGATCCTGGTGCCAGTGAGGATGGTTTTAGCGTTTTTAATCTCCTGACGAGTATTGAGGACCCGACACTCGAATATGAATTTTATGCGAGTATCGCCAATCGTGATAATGACACACCCATTGACGATCCGGAGAGTTATGATAATACCAACCCCTTTAATCAGACGCTGTATTATCGGGTTCGAAATGAATTTGACTGCTATGATGATGGAGAGCTAGAGCTGGAAGTGCGCTCTAATCCATTTGCTGTCCAAAGTGACTTTACCCTCTACAGTTGTGATATTGACCCCACCGATGATCAATTAATTTCTGTTTTCGAACTGGAGTCTTATGCTGAGGAGGAATATCCTGGTCTGGAAGTTAGTTTCCATATCAACCCGACCGATGTGGCGCTAAAAGACAATCCCCTGCCCGGACAATTTGAAACCTCCTCCACCACCATTTATGCAAGGCTGGAGCTTGACAATGAATGCCTCGGGGTGGAAAAAATAGATCTTCAGGTATTGAAAAGTCCTGATTTTAAGCTACCCGAAGAATTCCTCCTGTGTACCGACAACCCTGAACTTTTGATTAAGGGGCCAGAAGGTATGGATTTTTACCGCTGGGAATTTCTGGGCGGAGGCAGTCCAACCGTAATCTCGGAGGAAAGAATCCTCACTGTGAGTCAATTGGGCCAATACCAACTTATCGCTGGATTTATTTATGATTTACCGGGCCTTTCAGTCCAATGTGAAAAATTGAAAAGCTTTCAAGTTTTACCCTCGAATAAGGCGACCTTTGAGGAAGTCCTGATCGATGATTTCAGCGAAGAAAACAGTGTTCAGATCGAGGTGAGTGGAGACGGCGATTATGAGTATTCGCTGGATGGAGAGTCCTATCAATCCTATAACCTGTTCAATAATGTTGCTCCTGGTTTCTATACAGTTTATGTAAGGGACAGAAATGGATGTGGGGTTAGTACCCGTGAAATTTCTGTGCTCGGCTATCCAAAGTTTTTTACACCAAATGGCGACGGAATCAACGACCTGTGGAGGATCACAGGTACGAGTGAACAGTTTCAGCCCGATGCCTCTATCACGATCTTTGATCGATTCGGAAAACTTCTGGCCCAGATTAGTCCGCTCGATGAAGGTTGGAACGGCCGGTATAATGCCACCCCCCTCCCGGCTTCGGATTACTGGTTCAGAGTACAACTTAGCGATGGAAGGCAAATAACCGGTCATTTTGCGCTTAAAAGATAAAATTTGAAACGGGGGCCTGAATATCGTATATTCCATCTCCTTTTCTATTCGGCTATGAAAAAGGTTGCCTTGTTAGTGATCATGCTTTGTTCTTCCCTGGGGAGTCTGGCTCAGATGTGTCCGACAACGGTTTTGACCAGTCCGGAGGATGGTGATACAGATGTCCCTGTGAATACTACGATCAGTTGGGAAGGCGTGGATGGAGTTCCGGGTTATCTCATATCCCTGGGCACTACACCAGATGGCATTGATTTGCTGGATAATCGGAATGTAGGGAATGCCACATCCTATCTCCCGCCACTGGGTTTACCCGATGATACAGAGATCTATGTAACTATTACGCTTTTCTTTTTCTCAGGCATCTCACCCATTACTTGTGGCACGGAGTCCTTTAGGACGGTCGCTGTGACCACCCCTCCGGGTTGTGCTACACTGAGAAATCCCGTTGATGGCGCTACTGGTGTTAATATTGGCACCAACGTAAGCTGGAACTATGTCCCCACAGCTACGGGGTATTTTATTTCATTGGGAACAGCCCCTGGCCTGGATGATATCGAACCTAATCAGAACATTGGCAATACCCTGAGTTATCTGCCACCAATGGACTTCCCTGTAAATACAACTATATACGTAAATATTACCCCATATAATGATATCGGGCCTGCGACTTCCTGTCCGGACCAGTCGTTTACCACCGGTGATCTGGGAACACTACCGGGTTGCACTACAATGATTAGTCCGCCTGATGGTGCAAATAATGTTCCGCTTACCCCTAATCTGGAATGGCTTGATATTGCTGAGGCCACAGGATATTTAGTAAATATTGGTACTACACCAACTACTTCGGATGTTCTTGAAGATGCTATTTTTACTACCAATTCTACCTTCGTACTTAACTTTGAACCCAATGCTACCTATTTCATCACTATAGTCCCCTTCAGCGATGCAGGAGAAGCTATAGGTTGTACACAGGAAACTTTTTCCACAATTCTGGGTTGCGGTCCATTTTTTAACGAGTTCGGTGAACTGGTAGATCTCAGACCGGAAATCGATTTCCCAGATTTATTTGCTTTCTGTTCAGACGAATTACCGCTGTCGCTCAGCTCTACAGATACAGCGGAAGGGTATCGTTGGTTCCAGATCGATAATTTTGGAAATGAAAGCCTTATTTCGGATACGGCGGATGTACTAGTAGAGAGCACTGGAAACTACCGCTATGAAGCCTATAATATCATATCACAATCAGGTGCTTCGATCGAATGCGTAGCAGAACAACCTTTCGAAGTAACTATATCTTCTCCGGCGACAATAACGAATGTCAGACTCTTTGAACTTCCCAATGGAACCCGTATTGAAATTGAAGCGGAAGGGCCCGGGGACTACGAATATGCCCTTAACAATATCGACGGACCCTACCAGGATAGCAATGTTTTTGAGACCAGCGCAGAATTCTTATATACAATATATGTCCGCGATAAGAACGGTTGTGGGATAAGCCAGGAACTTGTGGAGCAGGATCTTACCTTACAGGGATTCCCAAAGTTCTTTACACCAAACGGCGATGGGATAAATGATTTCTGGCAGTTTATAACTCCTGAAGCACTGACCGAAAACCCATTGGAAGTCATCTTTATTTTTGATCGATATGGGAAACTTCTTGTCCAGATCGATCCTTTTTCTCAAGGCTGGGACGGCAATTTCAATGGTGGTCCCTTACCCTCCACAGATTATTGGTTCCGTGCCCGACTGATCAATGCTAGAGAGGTGAATGGCCATTTTGCGCTCAAGCGATAAAAAACTACTAATCGAAGAAGATCGGCCTGGGTGGAAAGCAGCAGCTTTTGTAACTTTAACCCATGAAATTTAAGGTTGTTTCAGACTTCAGTCCTACCGGGGATCAACCCGAGGCTATTGCAGCATTATCTGAAGGGATTCAGGAGGGCGAACCGCATCAGACCCTTCTGGGTGTTACAGGTTCGGGTAAAACTTTTACCGTTGCCAATGTCATCGAAAAAGTACAAAGACCTACACTGGTACTGGCCCATAATAAGACCCTTGCCGCGCAATTATATTCAGAGTTCAAGATCTTTTTTCCGGAGAACGCGGTGGAGTATTTTGTGTCCTACTATGACTACTACCAGCCGGAGGCTTATATCCCCACTACCGGACTGTATATAGAGAAAGACCTTTCGATCAACGAGGATATTGAGAAGCTCAGGCTCAGTGCCACCTCTTCCCTGCTCTCGGGCCGTCGTGATGTGCTGGTTGTTGCGTCGGTTTCATGTCTATACGGTATCGGGAATCCTAATGAATTTCAGAAGAATGTTATCGCCATTCATAAAGATCAGGTGATCTCTCGAACGAAGTTGATGCACCAATTGGTACAAAGCCTGTATTCCAGAACAACAGCCGATTTCAGAAATGGCAATTTTAGAGTAAAAGGTGATGTTTTGGACGTCTTCCCGGGTTATGCCGACCATGCTTATCGAATACATTTTTTTGGAGATGAGATCGAAGAGATCGAATCTTTTGATCCTTATAAGAACAAGGTTCTGGAAACCTACGAACATTTAAATATCTATCCTGCTAATATATTTGTCACCTCACCTGATATTCTTCAAAATGCTATCCACCAGATCCAGGATGATCTTGTAAAGCAGGTGGATTATTTTAAAGAGATCGGGAAACCATTGGAGGCTAAACGTCTGGAAGAGCGTACTAATTTTGATCTGGAGATGATACGTGAGCTGGGCTACTGTTCAGGGATTGAGAACTATTCGCGTTATCTGGATGGTCGTGAACCGGGCACCAGACCCTTTTGCCTGCTTGATTATTTTCCCGATGATTATCTGATGGTAGTAGACGAAAGCCATGTAACCATTCCACAGGTGCACGCTATGTATGGGGGCGATCGTTCAAGGAAAGAGAATTTGGTGGAATACGGATTTAGACTTCCGGCGGCTATGGACAACCGTCCATTGAAATTCGAGGAGTTCGAAGCTATGCAGAATTCTGTGATCTTTGTAAGCGCAACCCCTGCAGACTACGAACTACAGTTAAGTCAAGGGGTTTATGTAGAACAGGTTATTCGTCCAACAGGCTTGCTGGATCCGGTGATTGATGTCAGGCCCAGTGCCACCCAAATCGATGATCTGGTAGAAGAGATACAGCACAGGGTAGAGTTAGATGAACGAACCCTTGTTACGACACTCACAAAGAGAATGGCCGAGGAATTGACCAAATACCTGTCCAGAATAGAGATCCGATGTCGCTATATCCATAGCGATGTAGACACCCTGGAAAGAGTTGAGATCATGCAGGATTTACGTAAAGGTATTTTTGATGTGCTGATTGGCGTAAACCTTTTAAGAGAAGGACTCGATTTGCCTGAGGTATCCCTGGTGGCAATCTTGGATGCTGATAAAGAAGGGTTTTTACGAAGCAACCGTTCCCTCACGCAGACCGTGGGACGAGCCGCGCGTCATCTAAAGGGCAAGGCCATAATGTATGCAGACAAGATAACCGATAGCATGCAGAAGACCATAGATGAAACCAATTACCGGCGTGCGAAACAGATCAAATACAATACGGCCAATAATATTACTCCTACTGCATTGAAAAAGAGCCTCGATAGTGCCCTGGCCAAGAATTCGGTGTCTACCTTCCATTTCGAAAAAGAAGAACTCCTCGCTGCAGAACCGGACCCAGCCTATCTGACCAGCGGACAACGGGAAAAGATCATCAGGGATAAGCGAAAAGCAATGGAAAAGGCTGCTAAAGAGCTCGACTTTATGCAAGCCGCTAAACTAAGAGACGAAATTAAAGTGCTACAGCAGCAGGAATAACAAAAAAGCGCCCCGAAACTTCGGGGCGCTCCCTAACTAACCAACTAAACAAACCAACCATTATGAAGTCCCGTTAGGCGGGCACTGCATAAAACTCTTATTCTTTACTGCCCTATCGCAATGGTGCGTTTTGGTTTGGGCAATGCTTCATCTCGTTTAGGCAATCTGAATTTCAAAATACCGTCTACATAAGAAGCTTCAATATTATCTTCATTTACAGTCTCTGGAAGTGTAAATGACCTTGAGAATGAGCGATAAGAGAATTCTTTCCTTGTATACTGTTCTTCAGAAGTTTCTGCTTCACTACTGGTTTCCATGGATATTGTCATTACGCTTTCATCAATCTCAATGTTAAAATCTTCTTTATTCTGACCTGGAATGGCTAGTTCCAACTCAAAATCAGTCTCATTTTCCTTGATGTTCACAGCAGGAAGCGTATTTTCAAATCGCTCCAGACCGCCAAACCAATCAGGCTTAAAAAACTCGTTCATTAAGGTTGGGAACATCAGATTGTTTCTTCTAACTATACTCATAATTATTATTTTTTGTTACGCTTAATTTTATTTACTATCTAAAAGACAAATGATGTACCAATCCCTTTTTACTGTCTTTTTGTCTTGTTTCTTCATAATTACTCTGTCATTATGGCGTAAAATTATTGAGAAACAGCTGGGTTTAGGCAGGAAATGGAGGAAGTGGGGAATGAAAAGCTTCTGTGCAGTTATATAAACAGGGCTAGTTATAATGCGCTTTAAAGATATTGATCAAGACATTGGGGGGTACAATTTTATTGGGATAACGGTGCATTATTTCCAATACCTGATCGATAGCGGCTGGAGGCAGACCCATGCCCAGGCCGATATTATGCAAATTGGTAACTTCGGAACTATGCTGCTGGTCTACATTCATTAGCAACACAAGTCGGTGAAACTGGAGGATTCTTTCTGCCTGAGTCTTGGGCATGATCTTTTCAACCTCGGTTTCAAAGAGCGATTCAAAGATCTCCTTATCAACGCCTAATTGCTCAGAAACACTGAAGAGGAAGTAATATTCTGAATCCGAAATCACGTTATCTGCTCTTGCAAAAGCGATCATTTCAGATAAAATACTCAGTTTTTCTTCGAAAGAACTCATGAGAGGAAGGGTTAGTATCGTAAGACCATCCTACTAATAACTCTGTTTAATAGCAATTCGTATAAGGAATCGATAAACGTAAGCGAAAGCCGTTTACGGGCGCGTACTATTGAGGTTTCTAATTAGGCAAGAACTTCCTTTACCTTATCAGCTGCTTCCTGGAATTGAACTGCAGAATGAACTGCCAGCCCGGAATTGTCGATGATCTCCTTGGCCAATTCGGCATTAGTTCCCTGAAGCCGAACGATAATAGGCACGTTGATGGAATCACCCATATTGTTATAGGCATCCACAACACCCTGAGCCACTCGATCACAACGGACAATTCCTCCAAAGATATTGATCAGTATAGCTTTTACAGCCGAATCTTTTAAAATGATCCTAAAGGCTTCTTCAACCCTCTTGGCATCGGCCGTACCTCCAACATCGAGGAAATTAGCGGGTTCACCTCCAGCCATTTTTATCAGGTCCATGGTCGCCATGGCTAATCCTGCGCCATTGACCATACAACCGACATTTCCGCTAAGATCCACATAGTTGAGTCCAACTAAACGGGCCTCAACTTCGATAGGACTTTCCTCCCTCAAATCGCGCATTTCGGCATATTGCTTTCTGCGATATAGGGCATTGTCGTCTATAGTGACCTTAGCATCTACGGCCATTATAAGGTCGTCGGAAGTTTTGAGTACGGGATTGATCTCGAACAAATTCGCATCGCTCTCCACATAGGCTTTATAAAGGGATGTGACAAATCGAACCATCTCCTTAAAAGATGTTCCCGCAAGTCCGAGGTTGAATGCGATCTTTCTGGCTTGAAAAGGCAATAAACCAATGGTGGGGTCTATTTGTTCGGTAAAAATCAGTTGAGGTGTTTTCTCGGCAACTTCTTCGATATCCATCCCTCCTTCTGTGGAGTACATGATCATATTTCTACCCGTTGATCTGTTGAGCAATACAGACATATAGTACTCCTGATGATCGCTGTCGCCAGGATAATACACATCTTCTGCCACCAATACCTGGTGTACCCTCTTACCCTCGGCGGATGTTTGGGGGGTAACCAGACGCATCCCAATGATATTTCCAGCAATCTCCTCTACTTCATTAAGGTTTTTAGCGATTTTCACACCTCCACCCTTACCACGGCCACCAGCATGTACCTGCGCCTTGATAACGTGCCAACTCGTGCCGGTTTGATTAGTGAGTCGTTTCGCCGCATCTACCGCCTCCTGAGCGTTGTGTGCCACTAAGCCCCGCTGAATGCGAACACCGAAACTCGACAATATTTCCTTACCCTGATATTCGTGAAGATTCATATAGAAGTTTTGAAGATTTGCCAGCAAAAATAGGAAACAAGCTTGATTTTCGCTAATCCATGACGAAAAACAAATTATTAACTACAACACTTAAAAATGGCGCAAGCCAATGAGAGCTGATCAGTGATCTAAACTAAAATCATTAAAATCAAGAGGGTCAAAATTTTTAAAATGTCCATTCATATCGATCAGTTCTTTGGTTCTATTGACTTCATTTAGGACCTGAATAGTCCCCAACAGGTGCGACTTAATGAAACTCAATCGATCGCTTTCCTTAGCAATTTGCAGTAGTTGATATTCCTGATCATATGAAAAACCCATTTTATGTGCAAGAACAAAACTGTTGAATTTTTCTACGGGAATCGGAGTAAAGGGTACATCCATAATCCCGTAGAGCTCTTCTATCTTTGTGAGCACCTGTTCTTTGTCCTTTTTATCTCCGTCGTTAACATTGTCCAGGAATTGAACAACGCCGCCTGCGTATTGCTTCCCTTCCATTTCGTTGTCAAAAGTGAGTACCTTAAAAACCTGCCTGGCTACGCAAATCACATCCATAGCGCCACTTTCGTAGGTGTTTACCACTTCTACCAGCTGAACTTCCGTACCATAGGCAATACTATCATGAATATAAACCGGGATCCCGAATGTGATCGCCTCGGATCGGCAATCGCTGATCAGTTGTTTATATCGATCCTCAAAAATATGCAGAGGCACCTGCTCTCCAGGGAAGAAAACCGATTGCAGCGGAAATAGAGGTAGTTTCATAGCATAAATTTGTCTAAAAATACAAACCCGGTTAGAGAGTCCCAAAAGAAGTTATTAACTCAGCTTTGTTTTATTTATAACTTTTTGTTGATTTTTTTTATTATTAAAGAGAATTTTTGCTTCGTTTGATGAGTTGGGCTAGATTTGTTGAAAACATCATATGATGATCAACGAGAAAGATTTATTGAAGATCTCCAGGAAATATGAAGCGCCGGTCTACATCTATGAGGCCGAAAAGATCATAACTCAGTTTCAGCGATTGAGTAAGGCTTTTAGCGGCGTAAAAAATCTCAAACTGAACTATGCGGCAAAGGCCCTTTCCAATATTAGTATCTTAAAACTAATGAATTCACTGGGTAGTGGTCTGGATACCGTATCCATACAGGAGGTAAAGCTCGGGTTACTGGCCGGATTCAAACCAGAAAACATAATATTCACACCCAATGGTGTATCGTTGGAAGAGATTGAGGAGGCTGCATTACTGGGGGTACAGATCAATATCGATAATCTTTCCGTACTGGAGCAGTTTGGTAGTAAACATCAGGATATTCCAGTATGTATCCGCATCAATCCACATGTAATGGCCGGTGGGAATACCAATATTTCTGTAGGCCATATCGATTCCAAATTTGGTATCAGTATTCACCAGATACCCCATATTCTTCGAATTGTGGAACTTACCAAAATGCAGATCAACGGAATCCATATGCATACCGGCAGTGATATTCTGGATATAGACGTATTCCTTTATGCTTCAGAGATACTATTTGATACCGCCCTGAATTTTAAGCAATTGGAATTCATCGATTTTGGGAGTGGATTTAAAGTACCCTATCGCAGCGGTGATATCGAAACCAATATCGAGGAGCTGGGTCAGAAACTCAGTTCCCGATTTAACGAATTTTGTGAAGAATACGGCAAAACGTTAACTCTGGCTTTCGAACCAGGTAAGTTCCTTGTTAGTGAGGCCGGAATGTTCCTGGCCAGGGTGAATGTGGTAAAACAGACTACCTCTACAGTGTTTGCAGGTATTGACAGTGGATTTAACCATTTAATCAGGCCTATGCTCTACGGATCTGACCACGAAATTATCAATATCTCCAATCCGAAAGGAAGGGAGCGATATTATTCTGTGGTGGGCTATATATGCGAAACAGATACTTTTGGAAATAACCGCAGAATTGCTGAAATATCGGAAGGGGACATCCTTTGTTTTAAAAATGCCGGGGCCTACTGCTTTAACATGGCCAGCAACTATAATTCAAGGTATCGCCCGGCTGAGGTATTGTGGTACCGGGATCGGGCACACCTTATTCGAAAAAGAGAGACTTTCGACGACCTTATTTCGAACCAGGTAATTGTTGAGGACCTCTTCGGTCGGCCCAAAGCCAATGCCTCTTTGAAATAAAGCCGCAAAATTTTCGTTAGTTTTGGTATAGTTATTGGACTAATATCTCAAAAATAGTGCTGATGAAACTCTTTACCCCAACGCTGTACAGTGTGGTCTTAATACTTCTCTTTTCAGTCGGAGGATTGCAGGCGCAGGAAGTCGAATGGATGAGCTGGCAGCAAGCAATGGCGCAGTCGCAAGCCGACGATACTCCAAAAAAAGTCTTTATAGATGTTTATACCGACTGGTGCGGATGGTGCAAAAAAATGGACAAAGATACCTTCCAAAATCCTGAGGTTGCCCAATATATGAGTGATAATTTCTATATGGTAAAGCTCGATGGTGAAGGAAAAGAACCTATTGAATTCAGGGGTACCACTTACAAATTTGTGCCCTCGGGGCGCAAGGGATATCATGAGCTGGCCGCAGCGCTTTTAAAAGGCCGTTTGAGTTATCCTACCGTCGTATTCATGGATGAAGACCTCAATGTTCTTTCACCGGTCCCCGGCTACCAGAAACCAGCACCTTTCCTAAATATCGCCCGATATTTCGGTGATAATATTTACAAGGAACAGGACTGGAAAACCTACAGCGGACAAGGTAAATAATTCACTTTAGCTTACGAATCGATAGCGCACTCGAAGACCCAGAGAGTGAACCCGGTTATCTCCTCTCCTGAAGATGATCTGGTTTGGGTATAAGCGCTTTTCAACAAGGCTGATAATTCCTGTTTAGATATCGATTAACGACTGTAATTCGGTGATTCCTTGGTAATGGTCACGTCGTGGGGATGCCCTTCGTTTATGCCACTTGCGGTTACTTTTATAAAACGACCTTTGTTTTGAAGTGATTCGATGGATTCAGCACCGCAGTAGCCCATACCAGCCCTTAGTCCGCCGATAAATTGGTGGATACTTTCAAACAGTTCCCCTTTGTAGGGTACTCTTCCAACTATCCCTTCGGGCACAAGCTTTTTGATGTCGTCTTCCACATCCTGGAAATAACGATCCTTACTTCCCTCCTTCATCGCTTCCACCGATCCCATACCCCGGTAAGATTTAAACTTTCGCCCTTCATAAATGATAGTTTCTCCAGGAGATTCTTTGGTGCCCGCCAATAAAGACCCCAGCATTACACTGTCGGCCCCAGCGGCAATTGCCTTTGGGATATCTCCCGTATAACGGATCCCACCATCGGCAATCACAGGAACTCCTGTATCCTTTATGGCAGTGGCAACCTCCAGTACGGCCGAGAACTGTGGAAACCCTACACCGGCCACAACACGTGTGGTACAGATCGATCCGGGACCAATTCCCACTTTTACGGCATCAGCCCCTGCTTCCACAAGGAACTGTGCGGCCTCTGCAGTTGCTATATTCCCTACCACCACTTCGAGTTTGGGAAATTTCTTTTTTACCTTCTTTAAAATTTCCACCACGCCTTTGGTATGCCCATGGGCGGTATCTATAACTATAGCATCGACCCCGGCACCTACAAGCGCCCCGGCCCTATCGAGCACATCGGCAGTCACCCCAACCGCAGCAGCAACCCGAAGTCTGCCAAAACGGTCTTTGTTCGCCATGGGTTTTTGGCTCAGTTTTGTGATATCGCGAAAGGTAATTAATCCAACCAAGCGGTTTTTGTCGTTGACTACTGGTAGTTTCTCGATCTTGTGTTCCTGGAGGATTACTTCGGCCTCCTCCATCGAAGTCCCTTCTGCCACAGTCACCAGGTTGGAAGAGGTCATTACCTCCGAAATAGGTCTTTGATTATTTTTCTCGAACCGCAGATCCCGATTAGTTACAATGCCGATCAGTTTGCTATCGGCATCAACAATGGGAATTCCTCCTATGCTGTGTTCCTTCATACTCGCTTTCGCATCTCCAACCAGCGCATCTAAAGGAAGTGTAACCGGATCCATAATCATCCCACTCTCTGCTCTTTTCACACGCCTCACCTTAATGGCCTGTTGCTCAGCACTCATATTCTTATGCAACACCCCAATACCACCTTCCCGGGCCATGGCAATAGCCATTTTAGATTCGGTAACCGTATCCATCGCGGCCGAGATTATAGGAACATTTAAGGTGATGTTTCTTGTAAACCGACTTTGAATATTGACTTCCCGCGGGAGTATTTCGGAATAAGCCGGAACCAGGAGTACGTCGTCGTAAGTAAGACCTTCTCCCAGGATTTTTGTAGAATGAGCTTCCATGGCAATTAAGGATTAATTGCGTGCAAATATACTACTTTTCTCGCTTGCTTTTCACCCACTTTCGATACGCATATTTGAGCTTGAAAAATGTTGATAAAATTATTTATAATTATTCTAAATAAAATTTGGAATTCTAGTCCCTTACTGTAAATTTGTACTTTCATCTTTATTTATATTTAGTCTAAATAAACTAAAATGACTCGCCAATATTTTTTTTTATTTTTCTCGATTACTACCAGTATTTTTTGTCAACAAGACACCACCCTTACGGGCACGCCAGTGAGGCTGAATGAAGTAGTTCTGGAAGCCAAAGTCATTTTTGGCAGCAAATTTGTAGCCAGGAACAGAACCGGTTCATCATACTATATCTCACCGGAAGAAATCAAACGATTTAATTATACAGATATAAACCGCACACTCAGGGCCGTACCTGGTGTAAATGTTTATGAGGAGGATGGTTTTGGATTGAGGCCCAATATTTCGCTTCGCGGAACATCTCCCGAACGCAGTGCCAAAATAACGTTGATGGAAGATGGGGTCTTGATAGCACCAGCCCCATATAGCGCTCCAGCGGCATACTATTTTCCAACGATTGCCCGGATGCAGGCTGTAGAAATACTCAAAGGGAGTAGTCAGGTTCAGTTCGGACCATTCACGACGGGTGGTGCAATAAACATGATCAGCACGGAAGTCCCCGATAACTTTGGGGCCTTATTAAATGCCAGCTATGGTAGCTTCAAAAGTGGAAGGCTGCATGCTCAATTTGGTGATAGTCGGAAAAATTTTGGCTACGCTATTGAATACCTTAATTACAACTCCAACGGATTTAAAGAATTGGACAACGGTGGTGATACTGGCTTCGATAAGAATGATCTGGTAGCCAAATTTAAAGTAAATACAAACCCGGAAAGCAAGGTCCGGCAAGCATTGGAATTCAAATTTCAATATGCCGACGAAACATCGGACGAGACATACCTGGGCCTGACTCAGGATGATTTCGAGACCACTCCATTCAGAAGGTATGCCGGATCGCAAGTCGATCAGATGAATACTGAGCATACGCAATTTATGCTGACTCACACACTGGATTTCAGCGATTATTTCAGAATCACCACGGTGGGTTACCGCAATAATTTTAAAAGGAACTGGTACAAGCTCGACTATCTGACTCTTAACGGACAGCGGGAGGGAATTGCAGATATTCTGGAATTTCCCAATGTATTTGAAGACTATTACCTGGTGGTCAGTGGGGCTGCAAATAGCAATGCTGATGTGCTATCTGTAAAAAACAACAACAGGGAATATCTCTCTACCGGCATTCAGACCAAATTTGACCTTCATTGGACAGGTGAACGAACTTTTCATGATGTGGAGATCGGGCTTCGCTACCATTTCGATGAGGAGGATCGGTTTCAATGGTTAGACGACTATGCCATGACCAACAGGCAGATGCTTCTCACCACTGAAGGTATTCCCGGAACCGATGCCAACAGAATAAGTGATGCCAGGGCATTTGCAGCTTTCACCATGTATAAATTCAAATACGACAATTTTACACTTACCCCGGGCTTACGCTATGAAAATATGACGCTTACCAGGGATAACTTTGGAGGTAACGATCCGGGGCGGACAGGAACAGATCTCAGTAGTCGAGAGAACCAGGTGGATATATTCATCCCAGGTATTGGATTTAACTACAATTTCCAGAAAATCTCTGTCTTCGGAGGGATACATAAAGGATTCTCACCCCCAAGCAACCAGGAAGGTCAATTGCCTGAAGAGAGTGTTAATTACGAATTTGGAAGTCGTTTCGGCTACGGAGGGTTCAGTGGTGAACTGGTTGGCTTCTTTAATGATTTTAGCAACTTGCTGGGCAGCGATCTGGCCGCTACCGGGGGTACTGGCTCTTTAGAGCAGTTCAATGCCGGTGAAGTTAACGTTGCCGGCTTAGAGGTTCTTCTCAACTACAACTTACTATCGAATAGCAAGAATTTTCGGCTTCCGGTAACACTCGGATATACTTTAACCAATACCGAATTCCTTAACAGTTTTGGAAGTGACGATGACCTTTGGGGCGAAGTGAATGCAGGCGATGAACTACCCTATATCCCAAAACACCAATTGAATACTACTGTAGGACTTGAGCATAGCAAATTTGAGCTAAATCTAAATGGACGCTACAACGGGGAGTTTCGTACTATGGCTGGAAACGGACCGATCCCCACTGAGGAACTTGTACCCTCCAATTTCGTACTCGATTTTGCCGGTAAATATTTCTATAATGAAAACATATCTCTGATGCTGAATGTCTTAAATGTACTCGATGAGACCTACGCTGTAGCGAGAGTTCCTGCCGGCCTTAGGCCTGGTCATCCCTTCGGCGTCTATGCGGGCATCGCTCTGCGTTATTGAGCGTAAACGGACAAGAACGGTTTTTATAAATAAGCGGTAAATAGTTCTGATGCCTTGTTATAGGAAGCTTCCATTTGCATCCAGTTAACCCCGGTTTCTACCTTTTTGGATGTAAAATAGGAGAGCATTTTTTCGGTAGGCATATTTCCGGTGAGTTCGTTTTTGGCCATAGGGCAGCCTCCGAACCCCTGTATGGCTCCATCGAACCGGTGACATCCCGACATAAATGCTGCATCGATTTTTTCATACCAGCTATCAGGAGTGGTATGTAAATGTGCTCCAAATTCTATGCTCGGATAGGCGGGGATCAAATGGCCAAAGAGATATTTAATAACCTCTGGCGTGGAAGAACCGACTGTATCGGAAAGTGACAATATCCTAACGCCCATAGCCGCCAATTTCTCAGTCCAATCACCTACCACCTCCACATCCCAGGGATCACCATAAGGATTCCCGAATCCCATCGAAATATAGGTAACCACTTCTTTATTATGCGTTTCGGCAATTTCCAGAATTTCCCTGAGCGTTTCTACCGATTGGGCAATGGTCTTATGCGTATTTCTCATCTGGAAATTTTCGGAAATCGAAAAAGGGTAGCCCAGGTATTCGATCTGATTATACTGCGAGGCATCATGAGCCCCACGAACATTGGCGACAATCGCCAGTAATTTGGTACGAGTGACGGACAGATCGAGTCCTTCAAGCACCTGGCCGGTATCGACCATCTGAGGAATAGCCTTGGGTGAAACGAAGCTGCCGAAATCGAGGGTATCGAAACCGCAACTCAGTAATGATTGCAAATATCGCACCTTTTCTACAGTGGGAATAAATGTTTTAATCCCCTGCATGGCATCCCTAGGGCACTCGATGATCTTTACGCTCTCGTCCATTTCATCAGGTAACTCAGCAATTAAAATTACTATTTAAAATCCGACAAACAGTGAAGACCAGAGACTATTATCAGCGGAGTTGTTTTGATTGGAGCAAACTTTTATTTATCCTTTTTACCAGTCCCGGGCCTTCGTAGACAAAGCCTGTCCAGATTTGGATCAAATCGGCTCCGGCCTCCAGTTTTTCAATGGCATCCTCGGGCGAATGAATCCCTCCTACTCCAATAATAGCAAACTTCTTTTTGCGATTTTGCACAATGAATCGGATTACTTCGGTACTGCGTTCCCTTAGTGGCTTCCCGCTCAATCCGCCTTTCTCTTCCACCAGCATGCAATCCGATTTCAGCTCGGTTCTTGAAATGGTAGTGTTGGTAGCGATGATACCATCCAGTTCGCTCATTTCGATAATGCTGATAATATCTAGCAATTGATCTTCATTCAGATCGGGAGCGATCTTTAAGAGTATTGGCCTTTCCTTGCTATTGTACTCCCCTGCCAATTTTGAATTTTCGTGTTTTATTTCCCTGAGCAGTTGCAACAGTGGTTCTTTGTCCTGCAATTCCCGTAAACCAGGAGTATTTGGCGAGCTCACATTTACTACAAAATAATCCACATGCTGAAAAAGCGCATCAAAACAGATTAAATAATCTTTGGCAGCCATCTGGTTTGGGGTATGTTTATTCTTGCCAATATTACCCCCCACTAAAACATTCTTGTTGTCTTTTAAGCGCTCTACCGCCTCATAGACCCCTCCATTGTTAAACCCCATCCGGTTGATGATCGCCTCATCCGGGCGAAGCCTGAATAGTCGCTTTTTTGGATTCCCTGCCTGGGCTATGGGTGTCAGCGTTCCGATTTCTATGAACCCAAAACCAAAATCGGACAATTCCTTATACAATCTTGCATCCTTATCGAAACCGGCAGCCAAACCAACAGGGTTTTTAAAGCGTAAGCCACAAACCTCTTTTTCCAGAACAGGATCTGCCACCGTGAACATTGATCTGAAGAGCGAAGACAGGCCCAGTTTCCCGGCAATTTTGATAAGTTTAAAAGAAATATGGTGTATCTGTTCCGCATCGAAAGCAAAAAGAAGCGGTCTGATAAAGGACTTATACATGAAAAGGTTTTTCTAGGTATAAAAATACAACTTCGACCCTAAAATAAAATCAGTCGGTTAATGGAAAAATGGTAAAAATCAAAGATAAGATACTATTCCTCTTCTTCCTCTTCTAATCGAATTGGGTTGAGCGGGCGACGTGCGGCCTCCTCACAGAGCGATATATAATATGCGAATTGCTTATCGTTAAAAATCCCCAAGAGCATTTGGTCGTATTCCACACTAAGATCGACGAGTTTGTTGTTAAGAATGGAATATTTCTTGGCGAGGTTATGCAAATCTGACTCCGTACTTTGAGGGTGCTCATTTAGTATACGACGCTGCTCTTCCTCCAGTGGTCTTCTTGCAAACTCCAACTCTGCAATCAAGGTTTCTAATCTGGTCTTCTGATCATCATTCATTTGGAATATATCGACAATAATATCGGTGTCCTGCCCTGCGATATCCAAGGTGCAGTCTTCAACCTGCGGGTAAAGCCATTGAGACACCAACAAAAATATAACCCCGGCTAAAAAGGCGTGAGATCTTTGCCCGTACATAAGACTGTTCAAAATATGTTTCTTAGGGGGTTTCAATAATTGTAAAAGTAAGGTTTACATTTTTCTGGTACAAAAAAGCCACCTGTCTCCAGATGGCTTTAAGTTTAAGAATTCTCAATTCAGTTTTAAACCAAGTCGTGCGAACAGGAACCTTCCTCCTATTCCAAATTGTTGGGATCTTCTTGACCAATCAAAACGACCAGAACTTCTATTATTTCCGCCATCTGCCAAAACTTGTGCAGCTCTGTCAGGGTATGCATCAAACAAATTATTAGCTCCAACAGTCAGGGTAATCGCTGGGCTGAATTTATACCCCACCGAAAGATCGGTTACAAACTTGCTGCCGAAAACCTGCTGTCTGTCTACATTGGTAGTGGCCTCGGTAACCTTTCCAAAATATACTCCTCGAAGAAAGAAAATAAACGTATCTGATGCCAGGTTGAATGTCAGATTAACCTTTGTCCTGGGCACCGCTTCTTCCAGATATACCCTGCTGTCTTCTGGAAAATAAGTATCTACCAGGCCAGCGTCTTCCAGAACCTGCGAGGCTTTGATATCTCCCACCCTTCTGGTTTGTGAGAATGTAGCTGCAAAATCGCTGTTTAGTCTCCAACCATCCCAGAGGGTCGTTCTATGAGTAATTACAATATCTAATCCCTTAGATTCGGTATCTATGGCATTCGCAAAGAACGCTGCCCTGGAGGCATTTGCCTGCCTGAGAAGGTTATCGAGTTCACTTCCCGTTCCTGGGCCGGCAAACTGACCAGTAAATACGACACGGTCATCTATCTTAATAAAATAGCCGTCGACCGTTAAAGTCAGGTTTGCCGCAGGAATACTGCCGGTAAAGCCAAGGCTAACGCTCGACGAAGTTTCCTCTTTAAGCTGAGGAATTCCCAGGAGGGCTGCGGCCCTGCTATCGTTGGCAAAGGTACCCACTTCCTGAGGATTACCATCCTGATCAAAAATCGTGGAAGTCGAGTTAAAATTGATCTGGTGCAGGGAAGGTGCCCTGAAACCAGTATTTACCGCACCGCGGAAATTGAAATCATCCGTCACTTTCACACGAGTGGCCACTTTAAAATTGATCGTTGAACCAAAATCACTGTAGTTTTCAAACCGCGTTGCAAAACTCGCAAGGAATCGCTCTGAGAAATCTGCTTCGACATCAAAATATCCGGCGATACTGCTCCTATTCCTCGAAAGTTCATTGGTTGGACTAAATCCAGGGAATACCTGCGAACCACCCGGTCTTGCAGCTCCAAAAAAGTCTTCCGAAGGTTGCTGAGTAGACAAAGTGATCACCTCTCCTGCCGCAGTATATTGAGCATAAGACGCTTCTTCACCTGCGACAATCTCATAGCGCTCCTGCCTGTATTCTGCTCCAAATGCAATATTCAGCCCTGAGAGCACATCGTCGAAGAATTGTGCGATGTCGAGATTGGTGGTATTCTGAGAAAATGAAAAACCTCCTGCATCAAAGGTGGTGGGTGAAGCGCTCTGCAGGGATGCGTTAAATGTGTTACCTATGGTGTATAAAAAACTATTCTTTCCATAAGCATTACTGAAATCTACACTCCAATCGCCAACGATACCCCGAATACCTATGGCTATCGACTGATCCTTTATGTTCGAATTAATTTCCGGCAAGAATCCATTGAAATAAGCCGGTGTAAAGGTCCTGCTTTGATTGGGTAATCTATAGAAACCGGCAGAGTTACCTGTTCTTGAGCTGATTCCGGCAAAGGAGTAAATTTCTGTTCCTTCATCGTCAAGGGGCAAGCCGAAATTTGCAAATAACCGGCCGGCACGAAGTGCGGACTGACCTACTCTCATATTAAAATCGCTTCGCGCCAGTCCACGGGCACTAAGCTCAGATTGCGTGTCATCTGCTGATAATATTGGCTGTAGCTCATCTTTCGTGGTCGCGCCCATAAGATCAATTCCCGCTGCATTGGCATAGAAAAGAACATCGGTCACATCGTCATCCAGGAGATCGACTAAGTCAGCCCCATCTGCCGCAGCAAATCGCTCTACCCGATTGTAGAGATTGAAGACATCACCTTCCCATTCCTTCATTCTACTATAATCCTGACGTACATCAAAATCACCACCCAGCGTAAAATATCCTCCCCTGTCACCTAACGCAAGTCCGTAATTTGCAGCTATGTTGGTTGTTTCCCCATCGGAACCACCAGTCTGACTATTGGAATTTTTAGAAAAATGAGCGCCGGTGGTAACCGTTGTGGTGAGCTCATTAACAGATTTGTTGAGTACGATATTAATAACCCCTGCGATGGCATCAGAACCGTACTGAGCAGCAGCGCCATCTCTCAACACTTCAATACGCTGAATGGCCGCTGCTGGTATGGCATTAAGATCGGTACCAACACTTCCTCTACCAAAGGTCCCATTCACATTAACAAGAGAAGAAGTATGCCTTCTTTTCCCATTAATCAAAACCAATACCTGGTCCGGGCCCAGGCCTCTCAGAGAAGCGGGGTCAATATGATCTGTACCATCCGAAATTGTTTGTGTATTGGAGGTAAATGAGGGTGCAACATAATTCAATATTTGATTCAGGTTTACCTGAGGAGCAACCTCTGTGAGTTCCTTAATATCGATCACATCTACAGGGACTGTGCTTTCCGTAGCGGTACGGTTTGGATTCCTGGAACCGATGATTATGGCCTCTGTTAGTGCCACTCCTGCCACCAGGCTGATGTTCATAACTGAGCTTTCTACCTGCACCTCTTTAGGCTGAAAACCAATATAAGAAACAACAAGAATGTCGCCCATATTGGCATCAATAATAAATTTCCCGTCAAAATCTGTAGTGGTTCCGGTGCTGGTGCCCTTTATTAGCACCGTAGCCCCAATTAAGGGAGCGCCTTCCTGATCTGTAATAGTTCCTGAAACCTGGGCTTGTAGCAACCCAATGGAAGCAAAAAACAGTAATCCGACAATACTCAATAACCGTTTCATAGTGTTCATGTTTATGTTGTTCTATAGAAAGATAAACAATTAAAGTGTGTACTAGCGGTGATTCTTTTAGTTTCTTTGGTAATATCTTCCACCTAATTTCGGCCTTCAAACGATTTGACGCTTCCCTTGAAAGCCTTATTTTTGATAATTATGTCATAGAACCATGAAAAAAATAATTGACAGGTTTGTGTCGTATGTTACCATAGACACCCAAAGTGATCCTGCTTCCGAATCTACCCCCAGTACAGAAAAACAGTGGATCCTGGCCAGAAAACTTGCCCATGAACTGGACCAAATGGGTATGAGTGAAGTGAGCATAGATGATAACGGTTATATCATGGCGACCTTGCCCTCCAACACCGATCAGGAGGTGCCTGTGATAGGCTTTATAGCCCATTATGATACATCCCCTGATTTTAGCGGTACTAATGTGAAACCTAGAATTATCGAAAACTATGATGGTGGTGATATCACACTAAATAAATCAAAAAATATTGTCCTCTCCCCTGATTATTTTGAAGACCTGAAGTTATATGAGGGTCAGACCCTGATCGTAACAGACGGTACCACACTTCTCGGAGCAGATGACAAGGCTGGTATTACCGAAATCATGGCCGCTATGGATCACCTTATTCAACATCCGGAAATAAAACATGGGAAGATAAGGGTAGGATTTACTCCTGATGAAGAGATAGGACGAGGGGCTCATAAATTCGATGTGGATAAATTTGGGGCCAAATGGGCCTACACCATGGACGGCAGCCAGGTGGGAGAACTCGAATACGAGAATTTTAATGCTGCGCACGCATTAGTAAGTACAAAGGGGAAAAGTGTTCATCCGGGATCTGCCAAAGGAAAGTTGGTAAACGCAATTGGGGTACTGAATGAATTTATGACTGCGCTTCCCAAAAAAGAAGTACCTGAAAACACAGAAGGCAGGGAAGGTTTTTACCATATTTATAAAATAAAAGGTGAGATCGAAGCAGGAGAACTGGAAATGATTATCCGAGACCATGATCTGGAGGAGTTTAAAAAAAGAAAGGAATTCCTGATGGGACTTGGTGAGCAACTAAATAAAAAATATCCCGGGGCCATAGAGGTAGAGATTAAGGACCAGTACTTCAATATGAGGGAAAAGATCGAACCTGTTTTTCATATAGTCGACATTGCCCGGAAAGCTATGGAAGCATTACAAATAGAGCCTATCATAACGCCTATTCGTGGCGGAACAGACGGTTCTCAGCTGAGCTATATGGGATTACCCTGCCCCAATATTTTTGCCGGAGGACACAATTTTCACGGTAAATATGAATATGTGCCGGTGGAAAGTATGGAGAAAGCTATGGCGGTAATCCTGAAAATTTGTGAACTAACTGCCACTCATGATTTTAAGAACTGAGCCATGGGAAAAGCAGATGCGTATTTTGAAAAAGACCACAATTTTAAGGAAGGTATTGCCTTGCTTAGAGAGCTGGCAGTTGGCACAGAATTAAAGGAGGCTATAAAATGGGGCGCTCCGGTGTATACGATCGGGAATAAAAATGTCCTCGGCATCATGTCCTTTAAAAACCATTTTGGACTTTGGTTTTTCAATGGAGTGTATCTGAGCGATCCAAACGGTGTTTTAGAAAATGCTCAGGAGGGAAAAACCAAAGCAATGCGGCATTGGAAGTTTAGTTCTGTTGATGAAATCGACCCTGAGTGGGTGCTAAAATATTTGAAAGAGGCTATCGAAAATCAAAAAAAAGGGCTTATGGTGAAACCCGAAATAAAAAAAGACACCAAAATACCATTGTTATTGAAGGAAGCCTTAGATCAGAGTGAAACTCTCAAAGAGAAATTCATGGGGCTAAGCCCTTATAAGCAAGGAGAATATTGTGAATATATCGAATCGGCCAAACAGGAAAAGACCAAAATATCGAGAATGGAGAAAATCCTCCCGATGATACAGCATGGGATCGGTATTAACGACAAGTACCGTAAAAACTGAACGGACCAGGAAATAGGGAATCAATAAGATTCTTTATATACCGGGCAACTTCCAACCATTGTGATATCGGGCTTTCGCAAAGGTATTTGCATCTTGTTCAGAAAAACTATTATTGTCTTTTATCCATTTAACCTTAGAACCCGTTTTGTAGGCAACGTTCCCCATATGACAAACCAATGCAGCGTCGTAACCTACCTGGATCGGAGCATTCAGGGAATTTGTATCCCGGCTTTTAACCGCTCCGATAAAATTCTCTGTGTGCAAGTCTAATCCGCTACCAGCATCCTCTTGCAGAGGCACTGCCTCCATTCTTGGCATCCTTTCTTTTCCCCATCCTTGAAATTCGTTCTCGGGGATCACTTCCCAACCCTTTCGATCGAGAACCAGAGTACCGTTGTTACCGATAAAAGCTATACCGTGATCTCGTCCGTAATTTCCACCATCTATTCCCGTAGCATGCTCCCAAAGGATCGCAAACTTGTCGTATTCGAAAATGGTTTGCAGAGTATCGGGAGTTTCTGATGCATCGTTCGGATATGCGAATTTCCCGCCGGTTGCCAATACTGAATTAGGAATTCCCGCCTTAAGCCCGTAGAGCGCATAATCGATCAAATGAACGCCCCAATCCGTCATAAGTCCCCCGGCATAGTCCCAGTACCATCTGAAATTAAAGTGAAAACGGTTTGGATTGAAGGCCCTTTTAGGGGCCGGACCTAGCCACATGTCGTAATCTACCCCTTCAGGAATGGGGCCATCAGGCTTTTGCTCCACAGGCATCATCCACCCCTGGTAGGCCCAGGCTTTGGCCAACCTAATTTCTCCTAAGGCCCCGGAGTGAACAAAATCAATCGCTTTTACAAAATGCGGCTGACTCCTTTGCCATTGGCCGATCTGAACGATCTGACTACTTTGATTTACCTGCTGCTTTATAATGTCGCATTCCTGAATGGAATTGGCCAGGGGTTTTTCACAATAAACGTCCTTCCCGGCATCTAGTGAGTCGCATAGTTGAAGGCAATGCCAGTGATCGGGCGTGCCGATGATCACCACATCGATATCCTTTTGTTCCAGCATCCTTCGATAATCCTTATACCAGCGAGGTTTTTTTAATCCGTTTTCTACCAGTTCCCCACTTCGCTTTGCCAACACTCTATCATCCACATCACAAAGGGCTGCTAATTCTACCTCCGGTTGTTTGAGCATCGATACAAGATTGCTAAATCCCATCCCATTGCACCCTATTACTCCCAGCAGTATTTTATCATTAGGGCCGATCCGTTTTCTGGTATTGGCAAGCAGCTCTGTTGATATGCCCCCCATCAATCCCATGCCAGCTGCCCCATAACTAAATGATCTGATAAATTTTCTGCGCGTAGACATTTCTTGGCATTCCTGATTATCACAGGAAGATACCTACTTTTTAGGAGGAATAAAAAAAAACGCCGGACATGCCGGCGTTTGTATCGATCTGCAAAAGAAGTCTATTTCTCTTTTGCGGCAGAAAGTTTTTTACTCATTTCCATCGAGATTGCCGACCTGTCGAATTTAAGCCTTCCAGCCATAGTCTCGATAATACAAGAACTGTCCTTATCGTTTAAATCGACTACTTTTCCATAAAGGCCGCTCTTGGTAACGATCTTATCTCCTTTTTTTAAGCTTTCTCCAAATCTTTTCTCATCCTTCTGACGTTTCATCTGCGGACGTATCATAAAGAGATACGCCACCAGGAAGATCAGTATTAAGGGAAGAAATTGTCCTAAATCGCCCATATATTGGTTCTCTGTATAAAATTTAGTTGGCGGTTGGTCCTACTGCTGAAACGGCCTGACCATCTTTAGGAGTAACAAATGCCTTTATTCTGAGCAGCTCTGTCTTCATCTCAGTATTAGCGGTAACTGTAACCGTCTTGATGACCTGATTCTGACCCGACCCGTTAAACTTGACCGTTAATTCTCCGGTTTCTCCGGGAGCAATCGCTGTATTTTTTGGATATTCGGGAACAGTACATCCACAGCTGCTTTTCGCATCTGTGATGATTAAAGGTGCATTTCCAGTATTGGTAAACCTGAATATGGTTTCCTGCGGGGAACCGTTTACGATGGTTCCGAAGTCGTGCTCACGCTTTTCAAAAGTCATCACAGGTAAATTTTTACTCTGTGCATCCCTATCGGCTGCTAATTCAACTTTATCTGCATCTACTTTGCTGGATGCTTTTTCTTTACAAGAATATGTGGCTGCTATGGCCACCATTGAAAAAAACAATACAATTCTCTTCATTATAACATAAATTTATTAATTCGACCCAAAATTAAACAATATTTGCTTATAATAATCCACGGCCTGATTTTTTAAGTTTTCCTTCCGATTTATATTCCTTCACCAATTTATCCAGGATGCCATTAATAAAGATGCTGCTCTTTGGTGTAGAATACTCCTTGGCAATTTCGAGATATTCATTGATGGTGACCCGTTCGGGTATGGAAGGAAAGTATAAAAGTTCACAGATGGCCATCTTAAGCAGGATTGCATCAACATCTGCTATCCGGTCTTTGTCCCAATTCGGAGTTTTTCCTTCGATCTCTTTCACCAATTCGGAATTCTTTAAAAGCGTTTTCGAAAGCAACTTCTTAGCAAATAGTAAATCCTCTTTATCCTTAAGTAACCTTGGCAGGAAAAAATCATCGGTTTGATCTTCATTAACCTTGCGCAGAAGTTTCAGTACGAAGGTATTCACCAGTGGAATATCATCTACCCATGTGAGCTTATCATCTTCGAAATATTCATAGAGTTTATCATTAGGGGCGATAACTTCTTTAAAAAGATCTATGATCAGGTTTTTGTCGGCCTCATATCCATTTTCATCTGACAGCATAAAATCACTATAAATCTTATGTTTCACGATTTCTTTATAAAGTATCTTTACATATTCCTCGTTCAGGTACCAGTTCTTCAGCTTGCGCTGATCCATTTCAGCTCCTAGCTTTTCATTCTTTACGATTTGTAGCAGGAGTCTGTTATTGAGAAACTTTTCCTTGTTAGGGTATAGGTCATCGGGAGTTGACAAATAGGTTTGGGCCGAATGGGCCACATGGGTGGTAGCCAGCTGATGCAACTCCCTAAAGAGTCCCATCACCAAGAGGTAAAGCACATAAGTATTATCTATACTTACCTTTAGAAATTTTTCCTGCTTATCCAGAGATTCCTCTTTAGATAAGACCAGTGCATAAATACACTGCATTACTTTAACCCGGATTTGCCTTCTGGTGAGCATGTAAAAGAACAGATTTATTCAGAATTCTCGATAGGGCAAAAGTACGAATCTAATCTAAACTACGAGTTAGCCTTAGGTCATCTATCTTATAAATTCTCTAACATATGGTTTAAAGCCAAACTGCTATATTTGCGACCGTTGCTTAGACCTAGCATTTCCATTGAATGAAAGAATTAAAACATCTCAACAAGTATTTCAAAAAATATTGGCTTAAGCTGCTGATAGGGATCATAATTACGATCATCGCACGGATCTTTCAACTGGTCATGCCCACCTATGTAAAAAACTCGATTGAGGTGGTCGAAAACTATATGGGTGGTAAACTTCCTGAACCGGCAGCAAAGGAATTACTCCTGGAATATGTCCTGATCATTGTTGGAGCTGCCCTCCTCTCCGGTTTTTTTACATTTCTTATGAGGCAAACCATCATTTATGTCTCGCGTTATATCGAATTTGATCTTAAAAACGAAGTTTTCGATCATTATCAGCTTCTCAGTCTTAACTTCTACAAAAAGCATCGTACGGGAGACCTGATGAATCGTATCAGTGAAGATGTAAGTCAGGTGAGGCTCTACTCCGGACCCGCTATTATGTATGGTATCCAGACACTAACCCTGTTTGTTTGCCTTATCCCGCTTATGTTCATAAAAGCGCCCACCATTGCCTTTTATGCGCTAATACCGCTCCCAGTACTTTCTGTCCTGATCTATCAGATCAGCAAGGTAATCCATTTGCGAAGTACCAAAGTGCAGGAATATCTGTCTACGCTTTCCACTTTCGCTCAGGAGTCCTTTTCCGGGGTATCGGTAATCAAAGCCTATAACCTGGAGGCTAGAGTCAACCAGGAGGTTGATGTACTGGCCCTTGAAGGCAGGGATAAAAGCATGGATCTTGCAAAAGTAAATGCATGGTTCTTCCCTTTGATGATCTTATTGATTGGTATCAGCAATATTTTTGTCATCTATATCGGAGGAAAGCAATATATAGAGGGAGAAATAAGCTCTGTGGGTACTATTGCCGAGTTTATACTTTATGTAAATATGCTGACCTGGCCCGTAGCAATTGTCGGATGGCTGACATCGATAGTGCAGAGAGCAGAAGCCTCTCAGAAACGCATCAATGAATTTCTAAAAGAACAACCCGAGATCGATAACCGGGTTATGGAAAGTACCCCTATCGACGGAAAAATCGAGTTCAGGAATGTCTCCTTTACTTACGATGACACCAATATTACCGCTCTGAATAACATATCGTTCGAAATAAGTCCGGGGCAGACTGTGGCGATCATAGGAAAAACGGGGTCTGGTAAGTCAACAATATTAGACCTGATAGCCCGGCTTTATGACGCTACTGAAGGTGAGGTACTGATCGATGGTATAGGTATACAGGATTTAAACTTGGAAAGCCTGAGGTCTTCCATAGGTGCTGTTCCACAGGATGCTTTCCTGTTTTCAGATACGATTCGCAACAATATCAAATTTGGTAAGGAAGGTGCCTCGGAGGAAGAGATCCTCGAGGTGTCTAAAATGGCTGTAGTCCACGATAATATCATGGGATTTGGAAATCAATACGATACTGTCCTGGGGGAGCGTGGCATCACGCTTAGTGGCGGCCAGAAACAACGTATTTCTATAGCAAGGGCGCTCTTAAAGGACCCTGAGATATATCTGTTCGATGATTGCCTTTCCGCAGTAGATACGGAAACAGAGGAGGAAATACTGAACAATCTTAAGCAGGCTTCTCGTAATAAAACTACCTTAATTGTAAGCCACAGGGTCTCTTCGGCTAAAAATGCTGATATGATCCTTGTACTGCAGGACGGGCAAATATTGCAGCAGGGATCGCATAACGAACTGATTGCCCGGAAAGGCTATTATAAGGAGCTTTACCTGCATCAGCTATCCGAGAAAGAAAACTAGAAAAATGTTGCTGAATTAGCATTTTTTTTACATTTTTGAGGATATTTGACAGCTAACTACACATAACATAATCATGGGCGACAAAGAATTAATGGATCAGGAAGAAATTTTTTCGAAGGTTTTACGTGCTGGCAGGAGAACCTATTTCTTCGATGTCAGGAGTACTAAAGCAGGCGACTATTATCTGACGATCACCGAAAGTAAGAAGTTTACCCACGATGACGGATCCTTCCACTATAAGAAACATAAAATATATCTCTACAAAGAAGATTTTGAATCTTTCAGGCAAAATGTAGGTGAAATGATGGATTATATCATCTCCGAAAAAGGTACTGAGGTTATTTCTGAAAGACATCAGAAGGATTTTAAGAAAACAGAACCCAGTTCTAACGGGGAGGCGTCGAGCGAGAGCTTTACCGACCTGGATTTTGAAGATATATAGAACGCAAGCAAGCTATAATTTCATTCTACGGCCTTTGAAATCAAAGGCCGTTTTTTTTATTTATATTTCCGCTTATTAATACCAGAGAAATTATGAGAAAGTCACTACTTCTAACAATTGCACTATCCTTCCTATGTCCTGTACTGGGCCAGGAATTAGAATACTATCTCCCGGGGGGCATCTCCTATAACCCAGATATCCCAACACCTGAAGAGGTTATCGGTCATAAGGTAGGCGAATGGCATGTTACCCATGATAAATTGGTTCAGTATATGACGGCCCTGGCGAATGCCAGTGATCGCATAGTTCTAGAAAACAGGGGTAAGTCATATGAAGGACGCCCTTTGCTGTTGCTCACCATTACCAATGTAGAAAATCATCAAAACCTGGAAGAGCTTAGGATGCAACATTTAAGGATCACAGAGGAAGCAATACCCGATTCGAAAATCGATCAGATACCTGTGGTGATCTACCAGGGTTTTTCCATCCATGGAAATGAACCCAGTGGGTCTAATGCAGCATTGGCATATGCTTATCATCTGGCTGCCGCCCAAGGATCTGAGATCGAAGCTCAACTTTCCAATACCATCATACTGCTCGATCCGTCGTATAATCCAGACGGCCTGCAACGTTTCGCTTATTGGGCCAATACCAACAGAAGTATTAATCTGAACCCGGATAATAATGAAAGGGAATATCATGAGGTATGGCCGGGCGGACGTACCAATCATTATTGGTTCGACCTCAACAGGGATTGGCTTCCAGTACAGCTTCCCGAAAGCAGGGCGCGAATTAAATCCTTTCACATGTGGATGCCCAATGTACTTACCGACCACCATGAAATGAGTACGAATTCAACCTTCTTTTTTCAGCCTGGTGTGCCCAGCAGGGTACACCCATTAACACCTAAAAAGAATCAGGAGCTCACAGCTGAAATAGGTCAATTTCATGCTGCCGCATTAGACCAGATCGGGTCGCTGTATTTTACTGAAGAACGTTACGACGACTATTATTACGGCAAGGGATCTACCTATCCCGATGTAAATGGCGGCATAGGTATCTTATTCGAGCAAGCCAGTGCAAGAGGACATATCCAGGAGACCGAAAACGGGCTGCTGAGTTTCCCATTCAGTATCCGGAACCAATTCACCACCGCTATTTCTACCTTAAAGGCTGCAAATGAATTAAAACCCAAACTGTTGCGTTACCAAAGGGATTTTTACAATAATATGCGCATCGAATCGTCTATTGGCAGGAACAAGGCATTCCTTTTCGGGGATGAAAAAGATGCTGCCAAAACCTATGAACTGGCAGAGGTACTCTACCGGCACAAAATCAAATTCCATCAACTTTCAAATGACATGACCATTGATGCTAAGAAGTACACGCCTGGCCATGCCTATATCGTGCCGGTGAATCAGAAAAATCATAGGCTCTTAAAGGCCATTTTCGAAAAGCGTACTTCCTTTGCCGACAGTCTTTTTTACGATATCTCGGCCTGGACACTCCCGTTAGCTTTCAACCTCGACTATGCCGAATTGCGCTCCATGTCGGCTGCCAGTGAGGAAGTAACCGAATTAACAAGACCTGAAGGTTCCATTAGGGAAAAGAGCGAATATGCCTATCTCTTCGAATGGGGAGAGTACTTCGCTCCCAGAGCTCTAAATAAGATACTGGAAAAAGGGCTGCGTGCTAAAGTGGCAAAGTACCCATTCACAGCAGACGGACATAAGTTTGATTATGGGACTGTTCTTATACCCGTTCAAAACCAGGAGATCGATGCCGAGGAGATCTACAGTTTACTCAAAGATTTGGCTGAGAAAAACCATCTAAAAATACATGGCGTATCAACAGGTCTGACTCAGGGGATCGATCTGGGAAGCAGCGAATTCGATCCTGTTAAAAAACAAAAAGTGGCTATTGTAGTGGGTAAAGGGATCCGGCCATACGACGCCGGGGAAATATGGCACCTGTTCGATACTCGTTACGATATGAAGATCAGTAAATTGGACCTCAGCTATTTAGAAGAGATCGATTTAAGTGAATATACCGACATCATCTTGCCAGGTAGTCGCGATAAAATGAAGATCAGTGAAAAAATCGAGGAGAAACTCAATGCCTGGGTCAAATCAGGTGGAACGCTGATCGCATATCGCAATGCAATCGAGTGGCTCGAAAAACAAGAGTTTATCAAACTCAGCTTCAGGCGGGATACCCTTGTGGCAAAAGATGTAAGTTTTGGACAGGTGTCGAGGTTCAAAGGGGCACAGGAAACCGGTGGGGCAATATTTAATACAAGGATCGACCGATCACACCCTATCAATTTTGGTTATAAAAACAAAACTTTGCCTATATTCAGGAATTCGAATATCTATATCGAACCGAGTAAAGACAGCTATAAAAATCCTATCCAATATACCAGAGCTCCTCTTCTAAGCGGATATATTTCTGAAGAAAACCTGGAAAAAGTTAAAGGAAGCGTTCCTTTCCAGGTACAAAAACTTGGTAAGGGACGTGTTATAGTTTTTACCGATAACACAAATTTCAGAGCCTTCTGGTATGGCACTAATAAGTTATTGATGAATGCTATTTTTTTCGATCGAATGATGTAAAACAAGACTATGAACGTAAAAAGACTGTCTGATTTTAATTAATTTTAAACACAATAACGTATGGCACGTACTCCCAGTAATATGATCCCCTTAGGCACGCAGGCGCCCCATTTTACCCTTCCTGACACCGTTTCTGGCAAGACAGTAAGTCTGAACAAATTAAAGGGTGAGGCTGGTACGATAATTATGTTTATTTGTAACCACTGTCCGTTTGTAAAGCATGTAAACGCCGGATTGGTGAATCTGGCCAATGATTATCAGGCACGTGGGCTGGGATTTATCGCAATTTCCAGCAACGACGTGGTTAATTATCCTGACGATGCACCAGATCTGATGTCGATTAACGCTCAGGAAGAAGGATATCCTTTTCCCTATCTCTATGATGAGACACAGGAGGTAGCAAAGGCCTACGATGCTGCCTGTACTCCCGATTTTTATCTTTTCGACCAAGATCAGCGGTTGGTTTATCGCGGACAATTAGACGATAGCAGGCCAGGTAATGGCATTCCTGTAAGCGGTAGGGATCTGAGGGCGGCCATCGATGCTTTATTAAGCGGTGCGGTGATCGATACTGACCAGAAACCTAGTATCGGTTGCAATATCAAGTGGAAAGTCTCGCTATGAAAATCGATAAGGACCAGGCAGTGGAAGCTCTTCGTGCGGTCCCAGATACATTCAAAACTTTTTTCCGCCATGGAACATTATCTGTAGAGGTATATAAACCCGATAAGATAGATCTACAAGAGCCACATGACCGGGATGAAGTCTACGTTATTATTTCGGGTTCTTCTGAATTTCAAAACGGTAAGCAAAAGGTAAAATGCAAGTCAGGAGATTTCCTGTTTGTGCCGGCTTATCAGGACCATCGATTTTTTAACTTTACCGATGATTTCGCGACCTGGGTAATATTCTACGGCCCTGAGGGCGGGGAAAGCGAATCGAGTAGCTAGCGCATGAGAATTATCCCCCTGACTCCTGAATTGATTTCAACCTATAATAGAGTGGGTACTGATTCATATCATGAGCATTACCTGCATTTATGGCCCAATGCTAACCCGTCTGACTATATTGATAATAACTTCAATGCTCAGCTGGTTGCCCAGGAAATAAAGGACAAAAATCTTCGGCACTTTCTGGTAGAAGAACAGGGTGAGGTGGCAGGTATTATGAAACTGGTAGTGGATTCACCCATCGAACCATATTCAGCGCGACAGGCTATTTTCCTCGAGAAGATCTATCTCCTTAATAGGCATTCGGGACAGGGAATGGGAAAGAAGTGTATCAGCTACATTATAGAATTCTCTAACTCTTTGGGAAAAGAAATCCTATGGCTCGATACTATGCAAAAAGGCAGGGCGTTGGGATTTTATCTCGACCTGGGATTTGAGATATTCGGAGAGAAGTTATTGCATTTTTCCAATGCACTTCAAGACCAAAGACCGATGTATCAACTCCGCTTGCTGTTGGCATCAAAATCCTGATAAAACCTGTGCTTCACCAGCCTTTCCTTCTTAAAAGATTAGTAATATGGGCATAGTGATGATTGCCGTGCCAAACATATCGTCCAATATTTTCTTCCAGACTGGTTTCGACACCCCCTTCTGGATAGATAAAAGTTCTTTTAAGCTCATTACTTCCAAGCCCCCTGAGCAGGAACACTAATTTTCTGTGTATGGCCTCGAGATGAAACAGCGAATTCTCGATAGGAGCAGTTATTGAATCATGGAGTTCGGCCCATTTCTTTTCGTCATACACCTTTATCAAAGGGTTATCTTCTGTAAGGGCCCATTTAAAGCGAATATAACTGTTATGATGGCTATCAGAGATATGATGTATGAGTTGCCTTACTCTCCAACCCCCTGGCCGATATGGCGTCTCCAGTTGTTCCTGATCCAGTGACAGCACCAGATTCTTAAGCCGCTCCGGAAACTCTTCCAGTGCATCGATCCATTCTTCTATTTGTAATTCGCTAATATTTTCGGGCATATTGAATTTCCCGATGGGATATCTTAAGGTCTCGAGCTCTTGTTTTTCCATAGAACTAAAGGTAATGAAGATTTAAACAGTTTATATTGGCCATAACAATGCAATACTTTACCCTAAGTAGTCCATTAAACTTTAATACATTTTTAACCCTGCGGAAAATCAGAGGTGAAACGGAATGTAATACCTTTATTGTTCAATAAAATCAGAACTTAAAAATTCAATAATGGCTACGATACGACTAGGGGATCTTGCCCCTGATTTTACGGCTGACAGTTCAGTTGGAACTATTAATCTATATGAGTATCTGGGAGATAGCTGGGGTATACTGTTTTCGCATCCTGCTGATTTTACCCCTGTTTGTACTACGGAATTGGGTTCAGCTTCAAAATTCAAAGATGAATTCGACAAGAGGAATGTGAAAATGCTCGCATTGAGTGTTGATGGGAAGGCGTCGCATCTTGAGTGGATAAAAGACATCAATGATACCCAGAATACGGAAGTGAACTTCCCTATCATAGCGGATGAAGATAAAAAGGTTTCCACTTTGTATGATATGATTCATCCTAATGCCGATGACAATCTCACGGTAAGATCGGTTTATATTATATCCCCGGACAAATCAGTTAAACTGATTATCACCTACCCCGCCTCTACGGGAAGGAATTTCCACGAATTATTACGTGTTATCGATTCCCTTCAACTTACGGCCTATCACTCTGTAGCTACTCCAGCCAACTGGAAGCATGGGGAAAATGTAGTGGTAAGTCCTGCCATACCAACGCATCAGGCGGTGGAGATGTTCGAAAAAGGGATTGAAGAAATTCGTCCATATCTAAGGATGACTCCAGACCCCACAGCTTGAAATTAAAGCTGAGTATAAATCTGAAAACCTCCCGTGCCGGGAGGTTTTTTTATATTGAAACTCTTCTAAGTTGAAATAAAATTTCGTTTAGTGTACAGGTAGGGTTTTTAGTCTGGCTGCTGTTATATATATATGTGATACGGTTATCCCAGGAAATTAACTACACACCTTTTCTGATGGTTTTATTCTTAGAGTTATGTCTTTTTATGATCCTTGTAAATCTGCTAATCCTTATTTACAGTTCGAATCGTTCTAAATAAAAACGGCTTCATTACCATCTAAGAAATGAAGCCGTATTAATTTCTGGACAATCAGATTATTTCACGTCCATTAGCTCAACATCAAAGATCAGCGTGGCATTAGGAGGAATCACTCCGCCAGCGCCGGCACTTCCATATGCCAGATGAGATGGAATCACAAACCTGGCTTTGTCACCTACCCTGAGCAAACTAATGCCTTCGTCCCAGCCAGGAATGACCTGCCCGACACCCAATTGAAAATCTATAGGCTGATTCCTCTGTAATGAAGAATCGAAAACCTGACCGCTAGTCAGTGAACCTTCATAGTGTACTGAAACCGTATGGCTTTTTTCGGCCTGTTTACCTGAACCATTCTGAAGCATTTTATAGCGCAACCCGCTTTCTGTGGTTTCAAAACCAGCTGTCAAATTATCTAGTTCTGCTGCTGCACGTTTTTTTTCGTTGGCCAATCGCTCTTCCTTTTGGTTCTTAAAAGCTTCAAAAGCATCAATGGCATTCCAATCGGAAGCCTCATTGCCGATCCGAACGATTTCAAGACCATTGATCTTATCTCCCTGGGCAATTGAATCGACAACATCCTGGCCCGATGTTACCTCCCCGAATACCGTATGTTTATTATCCAGCCAGGGCGTCGCCTTGTGCGTGATAAAGAATTGACTGCCATTTGTACCCGGACCGGCATTGGCCATCGACAACATCCCCGGGCCTGCATGTCTGAGTTCTGGATGAAATTCATCGTCGAATTTATATCCGGGATCACCGGTACCCGTGCCCATAGGACATCCTCCCTGGACCATAAAATTTGGGATTACACGGTGAAAGCTGAGCCCGTCGTAATATGGAGCACCTTTCTTTTTCGCACTGTTTTCCATAATTCCTTCAGCTAACCCGACAAAATTTCCGACTGTTCCCGGAGTTTTATCGTGAGTTAATTTTACAATTATCTCGCCTTTGGTGGTATCGAATTTAGCATAAATACCGTCTTGCATACTACTGTTTTTTAGTGAGCTGCAAATATAAGTATTTTGAACAGGCTAGTTGATTTCACAGCCTTGTTTAGGATAAGATTAATATTGGATCACCATGTTACGGTAGGGCTTAATCTGATCAAATTCCATGGGCACACCTTCTAACACAGAATCTCCTTTGATACGGGCGGCCTGGAGGTGAAGATGAGGCTCCTGAGAAAATCCAGAATTACCAACTGATGCAAGTAAAGTGCCCGTAACAATATTGTCGCCTAATTTCACCTTCAAGCTATTTTGTTTAAGATGAACAAGGGAAACCACAGTACCCTGACAATCCAATACTATAAAATTCCCCTGTCCATCGGCTGGGGTAACCTTCATACTGGAACCCAGATTGTCGGCTACACCATCTTTAATTTCGATGACCTTGCCGTTACAAGGTGCATATACTGGTTCCCCGAAGATATGATGGTATTCGTTTCTAGTTGATCCTAGTCCATGGCTCACTTTTGAATACTTGCCTAATTTATTGATATCAAGCGCATAGAGTTGGGTACGGGAGCCTCTGCCATAATGATTGTTTAATACCCCATTGGAGCCTCCTGAGGCTATATAGTATTTTCCTTCCCGAAGTGGAAACGCGAGTGTTATCGCATCGTTTTCATATATCCTGCCCTGGTAGGACTGTAATATCAGATAAGAGAATTGTATTCCAACTAAGAGCATCAGACTACTATTGATATGACTGAGCCAGGTTTTTGAAAATGCTTTTTTAGCTGCGAGAAACCCTTTAAATCCTTTCCATAATCCATAGAGAATAATCAATACGATGAAATATTTCAATTCATTGAAAGCTGCTATTGGCCATTGCCCCCAAAGAAATAGAAACCAAACTATCGAAATCCCGGAGAAGAACAGCCTGAATATACTGAATCGGGAACGGGGTCTTAAAAAAATAAAAGCCACAAGAATTAATACTGGCAATCCCCAGTGAATAAAATAAAACAATAGAAGCTCCATCGCTAAATATTCTTTCTATAAAGAGTGTCAAATGGAGTCCTTGTTACAGGCAGCTACGGTAATTGCCTGTAACTAAAAGAATAATGATGGTCCTTCGGCTACGAATCAGCCCTTTGAATTGATCGCTATACCGTATTTGTCGAAAAGATAAAGCAAGCTCGACATGGCAGCAGCTCCCAATTCAAGTTCTCTTTTGTTGATATGTTCAAAAGTATCATTTTCAGCATGGTGATGATCGAAGTACCTCTGACTATCGGGCCTAAGTCCTGCCAAAACTATATTCTCGCCTTTCAGGGGACCGATGTCTGCACCACTGCCACCTGTTGTGAAGTTATGTACGAGAAACGGTTCGAAAAGAGGTTTCCAGGATAATACCCTATCGAGATTGGCTTCAGAGCAATCGAAAGAAAAACCAAGTGGTGTAAAGCCTCCGGCATCGCTCTCGAGCGCAAAAATGTGATTTTCGCCTTTGCTTTTTACCTCCTTAGCATATTGTTTAGCACCTGCCAGACCTATTTCCTCACTCATAAACAATACAACCCTTATGGTTCGTTGCGGGCTGTAGCCTGTGGCGAGAAGTAATCTCAATGCCTCTATACTCTGCATACAGCCAGCACCATCATCGTGAGCTCCATCGCCTAAATCCCAGGAATCTAAATGGCCCCCAACCAATAAGATTTCATCCGGATAAGTACTACCACGAATCTCCCCAATAACGTTGTGGGATTCTACATCGGAAAGTCGTTTGCAACTCTGCTTGAAGTAAAACCTGATATTGGGATCCAGCTTTAGAGTCGTACTGAGCAATTCGGCCCCGTTTGTACTGATGGCCGCTGCCGGAATTCTTTGCTCAAATGGCAGGTCGCCATAAGTCATAGAACCTGTATGCGGTAAATCATCGAGTCGCAAAGTCAGTGATCTAACAATAATGCCCACCGCTCCGTATTGAGAAGCTTCCATTGCACCTTTGTAACGCTGATCTACAGCTCCGGAATAGGCTTCGAAAGTATTGATAGGACCAGGCTGCATGGGCCTGTTATAAAACACTATTTTACCGGCAATGCCATCCCTTCCGAGGGATGCTAATTCTTCAATTGTTTTAACTTCTACCACGGGTGCCTTGATCCCACCGGTTGGTGTGGCTATCGAACCTCCAAGTGCTGTAATAGGAACATTATTGGTGATGCCGGGTTTACTCTCAATGTAGGCAAATTCTGGGGTACCCCTTACCCACTTTGGAACCATCACTGGCTGTAACCATACCTTATCGAACCCAAGTGAATCCATCTGGTTTTTGGTATATTTCACCGCTTGTTCTGCCTGTACGCTTCCTGAGAGCCTGCCACCTATTCTGTTAGACAGGTAATTGAGCCAATCATAAGACTTGCCGGCAATAAGTGATTCGTTAAAAATGGCCTCAATTTGTTGTTGGTCTTCAGTTTGGGACCAACAGCAGGCCGTCCACAGCAATAATCCTAGCACCCAATATCTCATTCCTTTTCGCTTTCCAATTGTTTTTTGTAGAGCTCAATATTAGCTCTTATTTCCTCATCGAGTTCCGGTTCCCGGATATCTTTATACTTTTTTAACGTTTTAAGTAAAACAGTTGCCACGATAACCCTTGCCACCCTTTTGTTGTCGGCCGGGATGACAAACCATGGAGCATGAGGCTTTGAAGTTTTTTGTATGGCTTCTTGGTAACAATCCATGTATTTGTTCCACAATTTTCGTTCGCTCAGGTCGCCTGCAGAAAATTTCCAATTTTTTTCTTCAAGACGCAGCCTTCTCAGAAGTCTGAATCGCTGCTCTTCTTTGGACATATGGAGATAAAACTTAAAGATGATAGTCCCGTTATCCGCAAGATGCTTTTCAAAATTATTGATCTGTTCATACCTTTTTCTCCAAAATTCATCATCGATATCCGCAACACTATCAATACCCGGTATATTTTCTCCCAGAATATAAGACGGATGCACTTTTGTCACCAGCACATTCTCGTAATGGGTCCGATTAAACACACCGAATTTACCCTTGGCCGGCAACGCGATATAATGTCGCCAAATATAATCATGGTCGCGTTCCAATTCTGTAGGTACTTTAAAACTATGTACTTCTACACCTCTAACGTTGCAGTCCTTAAAGACCTCGCGGATCAGACTGTCCTTTCCCGCAGTATCCATACCCTGTAAACAAATCAATACCGCGTATTTTCCATGTGCATACATGGTATTTTGAAATTTGCCAAGGTCTTCCCTGATTTCCTCTAATCGATCCTTCAATTTTTTATCAGAAACCAGGTAGTCTTCTTTGGTATCCCTTTCTGAAAGGAGAAAGGAAGGATCAGCCAGGTATTTGTCTATATCTACTTTTTTCATTAATACTGCTCGTTAAAATGCATTTTTCGCCTTGGAATTAGCCGAAAAATAGGCGTTTCGTCTAAGAAATACAACCGAACATCCCAAATTCCCCCATTGTTGGTTCATTGGACGAAAAAAACATAAAATACCCTTCTGCCATCCGTATCTTTACAACTCCCAAAACTTACTGTTTCAATAGTTTATGCTATGAAATCTCTTACGACCTTTCTTATTATTTTCACTTTTTCGACTGTATTATCCGCATCGGATAATGCATGCGATTATGCAGGGTCCAATATTGATTTCATCAAATCCCAGACCGAGAGAGCCCTTGCTGCCGAGAACCTCAACCAAACCCGGTATTTTGCCTATAAGGCACTTAACGCCATTGAAAAATCAAAACAACAACTTGAGGAATGCGGATGTGAGTATGCATTTAAGAATATACTTGAAGGATTGGATAATCTTAAAAAAGCTACCCGGGTAAATAGTTTAGCCAGTACACGGATCCTATTGAACCGGGCGTTGGAAAACACCATTGGAAGTCTCGAAGCTCTTGAACAACACGATGAGCTCCACAGGAGCAGATATGCCAGCGATGTACTTGCGATGAACACCAAAGAATCGAACAATCAAAGGCTAAATGCCATACAACCTGTAGGACCGGCACTGGAAAAGAAAATTGATCAGTTCCTTGAGGACTACAGAATCTCATTAAACAAGGTGGTTCAATCGGTAAACTGCAGGGAGGCCTATGCATATGCGCGTAAAGTATATGAACATTGCGAAGATCAGTTGTTGAATGCCAAACTCACAGAAGCCAAGAAATATTACAATCTGAAAACCAAGGAGATAACTGCAGAGGCCCTCAAGGAATTAGAACCTTGCAGAGAGGTGCGTAACTGATCATTATTTGCTCGCGAAGAGTTTTACATCGGCTTCAGACACTTCTGTACCTCCTAAAATAATAAGTCTCTCCACCACATTTCTCAATTCACGGATATTACCAGTCCAGTCATAACTTTTTAACAACTCTACAGCTTTTTTAGTGAAATTTTTAGGAGCAATGCCTTGTTCGCCCGCAATTTTGGAAACGAAGTATTCAATTAGAATTGGGATATCATCCCTGCGTTCATTAAGCGCCGGAACCTGGATCAGTATAACCGCCAACCTGTGGTAAAGATCTTCTCTGAACTTTCCTTCGGAAATTTCTTTTTGCAAATCTTTATTGGTAGCGGCTATAACGCGAACATCTACTTTTATATCCTTATCCGATCCTACTCTAGAAATTTTGTTTTCCTGCAAGGCCCGTAGCACTTTGGCCTGGGCTGAAAGGCTCATATCGCCAATCTCATCGAGAAAAATAGTACCATGGTTGGCCGCTTCAAATTTACCCGCTCTGTCCTTTACAGCGGAGGTAAAAGCTCCTTTGACATGTCCAAAGAGCTCGCTTTCGATCAATTCGGAGGGTATAGCCGCACAGTTTACTTCAACAAAAGGACCTTTACTCCTGCTGCTTTTTTCATGAAGCCAATGGGCGACCAACTCTTTTCCAGTCCCGTTGGAACCAGTGATCAAGACCCTGGCATCGGTGGGGGCTACTTTTTCGATGATATCTTTTATCTTATTAATCTCAGAACTTTCGCCGACCATCTCATAGTTCTTGCTAACCTTCTTTTTGAGTATTTTGTTTTCGACGATCAATTCTTTTTTATCGAGGGCATTCCTCACAGTGGTGAGCAGACGGTTAAGGTCTGGTGGTTTGGAAATATAATCAAAGGCACCTAAACGCATGGTATTGACTGCGGTGTCAAGATCACCATGTCCGGATATCATTATAAAAGGAATCTCAGGCTTAATTCTCTTTGCCTCTTGCAATACCTCCACGCCGTCCATTTTTGGCATTTTGATATCACATAAGGCCAGGTCATAATCACTTTTCTTAATCATACCAATTCCAGAGGCTCCATCTGCTGCCTCTTCCACCTGGTATTGATCGCTCTCTTCCGAGAGTATTTTAACCAATACCCGCCTGATGGCTGCTTCATCTTCTATGACTAATATTTTTGACATATATGTTGTTTTAGAAAATCGAAATTTTAAATCCGGCTTTGAAATAAAAACCCGGGTTGTCGCTAATCACAAAAACTTTCTTTCTCTTATCGTCCCTTAAAATACTACTTCCTCTCAGGGTATATCCGCCCCAGCCATAAAAGGAGATCACTCTGCTAATATTGTATTGATAGCCCAGCGCCCCAACAACTGCGGAAAGGGATAATGAAGACCCGAAATTATCATCAGGTAATAAAATGTCGTTTTGCACATTCACAAAATAACCGTCCAAAAACAATGCCGAAATAAAGCTGTGCTTTTCTGATAGGTGATATCGCAGATTCAATTTTGGAATTCCCAGGACATAGGACCATTTCAAATGAAACCTTTTATAATAATTGATCAGGGGTAACGGTACTGGCAAACCTGTGGTGCTGTTATAGGTTAGTCCTAATACCAATCTAAAAGGCTTATCGATGTCTTTGCGCTCCTTCCATAGGGTGGCGGTGACATTAAGCAGGAAATCACCCCCTTCTATTCCATTGGTAAAATTGGAAGCAAGCCGTGGAGTAACAATGCCGATAAATCGCCATCGGGGATTGATCTTAAAAATATATCCAACATTTACATCCACCACGTGCAGCCTATCGAGCTCACTATCATCGAAAGGAAGATCTGAGTTCCTTTGAATATCGATCATATTGTATTCGGAACCCAGTATCAAATAACGATCCGATCCAACATTAATCGGGGCATTGAAAAGTATCCTGTATCGATCTAGTTTGTTATCACCATCACCGTCGGGAAGGGTGGTGTATTCAATCCTGAGTATATCTGTGCTCTGGGCATTAGCCCATGAGGTTAGCAAGAATAGAATGCAGCAAGTTAATATACCTTTAGGCATGGATTAATCTGTTGATTTCGATTTCGGATCCACCGCTTCAACCATACGCGACAGCCCTTTGCGGGAAAGGTGAACATCGCGTTGCGGGAACGGTATAGTAATCCCGTTTTTCCTGAACCGGGCGTCAATGGCATAGCGAATACGACTTTTTATTTTAAGGGCATGGAAGCTGTCTGTGGTAAAAAAGTGGACCGAAAATAGCAAAGCAGAATCACCAAAATCATCAAAAAGCACAAATGGCTCAGGACTTTTAGCAACTTTTGATTCCTCCTTGGTACATTCAAGCAGTATTTCAGTTACCAGATTTACATCGCTACCATAGGCTACACCAACAGCAACAAACTCTCTGGTGGTCTTATGATTCTGGGTATGGTTAAATACGATATCCCTTATAAAACGGTGATTTGGCACAATGATGATCTTATCATCTCTGGTAAGAGCCCTAGTACTGCGCAATTCTATTTCGATGACTTTCCCAACCTTCCCGTCTAACTCGATGATGTCACCGACGCGTAAAGACTTATCGAGAATGATATAGATACCGCCAATAATGTCCTGAAACAAATCCTGTAAGGCGAGTCCGAGTCCCACAAATAGTACTGCAGAAGCCGTAATTAGAAGAGTGATATCGATACCTGCCGCACTCATAGTCAGCAAAACCACGGCCACATATATAAAATATCTGATGAACCTGAATACGCTAATGAATTTTAGTTTGTCATCACCTACCAGGTTACGGGTTAGAAAATGCCTTAACCATTTGAGAAGAAGATTGGCTAGAAGAAAAGAAAGGACCAGGGCCAGTAGCAGGCCTATAGTTATATGGATCGATTTATCCCCAGTACCTATATGAAGACCTTGGTTCAAAAAGGTTTTTATGGATTCCCATATATCCTCTTTGAGTACTTCTTTTATCATACCGTCTTCCTGGATTATCATTCCTAGTACTTTAACCATTTATACAACTCCTTATACGAAGGTTTCTTACCATACATAAGAATTCCGACCCTGTAAATCTTAGCTGCAAGCCAAACGATTCCCACAAATGTAACTAATAGTAAAATGAGCGAGACCAGAAGTTGCCAGATCGGAACACCAGCTGCACCAATTCCACCGGGTAATCGCATGAGCATCACAATGGGTGAGGTTAGAGGGAAAAGTGAAAATCCTACGGCTATAGGTCCGTGAGGATTATTAAAAACAGAAAAGAACCCAACATAGATCGCCAGCATAAGGGGTAAAATAATGGGAAAGATAAATTGCTGTGTATCGGTTTCATTATCCACGGCAGCCCCTATGGCAGCATAGATTGAACTATAAATGAGATATCCCAGGATAAAATAGATGATGAAGAATACGATAAGCAACAACCATGGTAATCGAAAAACTTCATTGAAATAAAGCTGTAGGACATCAACGTCTGGGGGGGCTGGCGCCAAGGGACTAATCGACTCTGGTCCCATGGCTGCCTGACTACCCAAAAGCGATGGATCGATATCTAAAAATAGTAAAACCACAATTAGCAATAGTGATGCAGAAACAATCCAGATGCAAAACTGTGTGAGACCAGCCAGAGAAGTACCGATAATCTTGCCAAGCATCAGTTGAAATGGCTTTACCGAAGAAATAATAAGCTCGATGATCCGACTTGTTTTCTCCTCGATGACACTTCTCATTACGAAGCCACCATATATTATGATAAACATCATGATCAGATAACCAAAAGCACCACCAAAAAAAGCCTTGAGCTCATTGATTCCTTTTAGATTCATTTCCCCTGTAAAGGTGGAGGTTTGAATCTCAAAAAGATTGTTGACCGATTCGAACTGTTCATCGCTTAGTCCCAGTTGATGTAAGCGCTCTTTTCTCAGCTCTGCCTGAATCACATTCTCCAAATGTCCTAAAACCATAGAATTCGGGGCATTCTTGCTGTAAAAAACAGACTGTTGGGCTGTATTGTTAAGGTTCTGACCGTTTGGAATGTACAACAACCCGGAAAAGCCCATGTTTTCCGTTGAATCTTTGGCCGACTCCAGATCCAGATCCTCGTAATGAATAAATGAAACCAGTCCGTTGTTTCTAAAATCGTTCTGGAAATAACCGCTTGTGTTAAGCACAGCAACCAGCTTTTTATCGCTATCATT
>CAMYIE010000011.1:0-20667 GCA_947258405.1 uncultured Eudoraea sp.
AAAAGGCTATGCCCAATACCACTAAAAGAACGTATTTCATCATTATCGGTTAAAAGTCAAAAGCAACGAATTTTTCCTTTCTGAAAGTTCTCCCTGGTTAAAGGCGAGATGTCCATTGATAAAGGTATGCGTTACCTTCGATCTGAACTTAGTACCCTCGAAAGGAGACCAGCCACATTTGTATAAAACATTGTCACTATCTACCTGCCAGGGATTTCCAATATTAATTACCGCCAGGTCTGCAAAATAACCTTCGCGCACAAATCCCCTGTGTTCCACATCGAATAATACGGCAGGATTATGACACATTTTACGAACTATTTTCTCGATACTTATCACTTCATCCAGGTGCTTCTCGAGCATAGCCGGTAATGCATGCTGTACCAAAGGGCCTCCGGAAGGGGCAGCAGTGTAAGCTTGCTTTTTTTCTTTAAGCGTATGAGGAGCATGATCTGTCGCAACCACATCGATTCGATCATCGAGCAGCGCTTTCCAGAGACCTTCCCGGTCATCCACGGTTTTTACTGCCGGATTCCATTTGATCAGTGTTCCTTTTTCGTCATAGTCGAGGTCTGAAAACCAGAGATGATGCAGGCAAACCTCAGCGGTGATCTTTTTCTTTTCCAGCGGGATCTCATTTGTAAATAAATGGGTTTCCTTTTCTGTAGAAAGGTGAAATACGTGCAGCCTGGCCCCTGTTTTCTTTGCCAGATCAATCGCCCTGGATGAAGATAAAAAACATGCCTGAGAACTACGGATCAATGGATGATACTTTATCGGGATATCATTACCGTATTTTTCTTTGTAAGATTCGAGGTTATTTCTGATGGTTGTTTCGTCTTCACAATGGGCAGAGATAACCATTTCCGTATTGCGAAAAATACGTTCAATTACCTCTTCGTCATCTACCAGCATATTCCCGGTGGAAGATCCCAGGAATAATTTAATACCTGAGCAAGCTCTTTTATCGAGTCGTTTGATTTCTTCCAAATTATCGTTGGTCCCTCCCAACAGGAAAGAGTAATTGGCGAATGAGGCTCTTCTGGCCATTTCAAACTTCTCCTCAAGACGTTCAATAGTTGTGGTCTGAGGCACAGTATTGGGTTGTTCCATAAAAGAGGTGATACCCCCTGCAAGTGCTGCCCTGCTCTCGGTAGCCAGATCAGCCTTATGGGTAAGTCCCGGCTCACGAAAATGAACCTGGTCGTCGATAATACCGGGAATAACGTAAGATCCATTTACATCGTAAACTTCAGCATTCTCAACGCTGATATCGGGGTCGACCTTGCTGATCCTTTCACCCTCTATCAGTATATCGGTTTCGATGATCTCATCCTCGTTTACGAGTCTTGCATTTTTTATCAACTTTGTTTCCATTTCTAGAAATCTCCCTTTTTAAAAATACTTCTGAACTTCAAACTGATTACACCAAAAATTGCCTCGCGCACGATCGACGTATTCATTTTAGATTTTCCTTTCTCACGATCCACGAATATGATCGATATTTCTTCGATTTTAAACTTCTTCAGGTATGCCCTGAATTTCATTTCGATCTGAAACGCATATCCTATAAATTTAACAGAATCAAGGTTGATCTCCTCTAAAACCCTGCGGCGATAACAAACAAAACCTGCAGTAGGATCATGGATCCACATTCCGGTAATAAGCTTCACATAAAATGAAGCCCCATAGGACAGCAAAACACGATATAAGGGCCAATTCACAACATTGACTCCCCGCTTATAGCGTGATCCGATGGCCACGTCGGCTCCGTTAAGGCAGGCTCGATGCAACCTCAACAGATCGGCCGGCCTGTGGGAGAAGTCGGCATCCATTTCAAAGATAAATTCATATTCACGCTCGAGCGCCCATTTAAATCCATGGATATAGGCCGTACCCAGTCCGGCTTTATCTTCCCTGACTTCCAGAAAAAGTCTGCTTCCAAATCGATCCATCATAGACCGCACTACTTTCTGTGTTCCGTCGGGAGAGTTATCATCTACGACCAATATGTCGAATTGCTTTTTAAGCTCCATTACAGCCATGATGATTGCTTCAATATTCTCCAGCTCGTTATAAGTGGGAATGATGACCAGGCTGTCTGACATATAAAAATTTTCGTCAAAAATACGACTTTAGTAGGACCGGTTTGCACCATAGATTGAATTTATGGGATCCTCAGACCGACTGATAATCGCTAATATTTGTAATTTTGATCTGTATTCATCATCAGGAATGATTTTTAGACAACCAAGAATTCTCTTTTTACTCGCGGGACTTCTCCTCCTTCTCAATCTTGTCCAGGCATATTTTACAGAACTTATATTCGACGAGGCCTATTATTGGTATTATTCCAGAGAACTGGCCTGGGGGTATTTTGATCATCCGCCAATGGTGGCTTTTCTCATAAAGCTGGGAAGTATTTTCTCGGAGGGTGAACTTGGAATTCGTCTTGTAAGCTGTTTTATGTCGGCAGCTGGCTTCTTATTGCTATGGGATATGGTAGATCACCCTAAGAAGAAAGAATACATCAGGGAATTTTTTATAGTTTATTTCTCAGTTACTCTCTTGAATGCCTATGGTTTTTTCACCCTTCCCGATACACCTTTGCTTTTCTTCTTAACCTTATTTCTTTGGTTGTATAAAAAATTTATCGCCCGTCCTGGTATCGTATTAGCACTCTGCCTGGGCTTGAGCATGGCTTTGTTGATGTATAGCAAATATCACGCGGTGCTTGTTATCCTTTTTGTGATCTTTTCCAATTTAAGACTGGTGGTCAATAAATATGCATGGATCGCAGTTGTATCTGCTCTTATATTCTACAGTCCCCATCTTTTATGGCTTTATGATAACGATTTTGTGTCGATAAGGTATCATGTATATGAGCGGCCTAACCGTGCATATGAATTTGGTGATTTTACGCTCGGATTTTTTGTCAACCTGATCGTTCTTTTTGGTCTCACATTTCCCTGGTTCTACCGTTCCTTGTTCAAAACCCGGTCCAAAGATCTGTTTACCAGAGCTTTGCTTTTTTTAACCTACGGTTTTATCCTATTCTTTTTTATATCGAGTTTCAACCGCAGAATTCAAACACAGTGGCTCATCGCCATATGTATTCCAATGCTGATTATAACCTGCCGGATGATGCTCAGCGATAGAATTACAATGCGGTGGCTTTTACGGATGGGCATTGCAAACTGTGTAATACTGCTCTATCTGAGGATCGGATTGGCTTATGCACCATTATTTCCTATTCATTACGAAAGCCATGGGAACAAAGCCTGGGTAGAACAACTCGCAGAGCGAGTCGGAGAAAGGCCGGTTGTGTTCGAAAATTCATATAGACTGGCCTCTATGTATCAATTCTATTCAGGCAGGCCTGCTTACTCACTCAACAATGTTACCTACAGACATAATCAATACAGTATTGACAATTCTGAGGCAAAGATTCAAAACAAAGATGTGTTGTTTATTTCTAAGGATTTGGATAGAAGCGACATTGAAGTAGAGACTGCTCCCGGTTTTTATTTGTCAGCTGTTTTCCTACCCGACTTCCAATCCTTCAATAAACTGCAGTGTTTAGCCAATGAAAAAGAGGATAATGATAAATTGACGGAGCGAAGTTTTTATCTTTACAATCCTTATTCTTCAGATATCGAATTATCAAAGCTCAAGTTTGGGGTAGCCTATCTCAACCAATACCGTAAGGTTAAGGATACCCTTCCGTTGAGGGTAAAGAAACTGGAAGAAAGCACAAACCTTCTCAGGTCTGGGGATTCCCTTTATATGACCTTTGAGCTGCCGCCAACAGATAGTCTGATACCTACGTATTTTAAGGTTGCAGTATCCTCAAAAAAACTGCCTTTAGGGCTTAATGGTAACAAAGTAAAGCTTGAGTATTGATGGAAGCAGAGTTGAGAATCATAGATCAATCGGACTGGGTTACTATCGTAATATTTTTAAGTATCCTGTTGATGGTGATCGCCAAGCAGCTCTTCCAAAGCAGATTCTTCAACTTTATCATACTACCGTTTAATAACAAATATATTGCACTGTACAGCAAGAAAGATAAAATGCTCCATGGTTTTCACATCATGTTCACCGGTTTTCAACTGTTGAATACAGCTCTTTATATTTATATTGTTTATGATGTTTTATTGGGTCATCAATCTACTTCCGGATTATTGGAATACGGCCTAATACTAGGCATCCTTATCCTCTTCATACTATGCAAGGTATTTCTGCAGCTCGCCAATGGATTTGTCTTTAACAATGTAAAAACCATCGCTGATTTTATTTATAAAAAACATACTTACCTCAATTACAGCGGTATGGTGATGTTGGTATCAAATATTTCTCTGACTTATATTTTTAAAGGCTCAGAGCCTATTGTTTTCTTAAGCCTTTTCTTAATACTTCTGATTAATATTATCGGTTTTATCACGATTTTGAAATATCATCAAAAGTTGATCTCTGCATACTTTTTCTATTTTATTTTGTACCTTTGCGCTCTCGAAATTGCGCCCTTAATTTTCATAGCAAACTATCTTAAATTCTGAAGTATATGAAGGTAAAGACGATTTTGGTATCACAACCAGAACCGAAAATGGAAAACTCTCCGTATTTAAGACTGATTGAAAAAGAAAAAGTCAAGGTCGATTTCAGACCTTTTATTCACGTTGAGGGTGTAGATGCCAAAAGTGTCAGGCAGCAAAAGATAGACCTGAACGACTATACCGCTATCATTTTAACCAGCAGGAATTCGGTGGACCATTTTTTCCGGATAGCGGAAGAGATGAGGTTTAAAGTTCCTGATACCATGAAGTATTTTTGTCAGAGTGAAGCTGTGGCATACTATCTTCAAAAATATGTAGTGTATAGAAAGCGTAAGATTTACGTAGGTAAACGGAATTTTACAGACCTGGTCCATCTCTTCAAGAAGTATAAAGACGAAAAGTTCCTTCTCCCTTCTTCAGACACACTCAAAACTTCTGTTCCTGATACACTGAACGGACTTTCTGTGGAATGGACTCGTGGGATCTTCTACAAGACTGTTATAAGCGACTTATCTGATTTACGCGATGTTTATTACGATGTTTTGGTGTTTTTCAGTCCTTCAGGTATAGAATCGCTTTTGAAGAATTTTCCAGATTTTGAACAAAACAATACTCGCATTGCTGCCTTTGGTAATTCAACTGTTAAAGCCGCTACCAATGCCGGCCTGCGCATAGATATTAAGGCACCAACTCCTGAAACCCCTTCTATGACCATGGCACTTCAAAAATATATCACCAGTGTCAATAGGAGATAAAAAACCTCATAATTAAAAAAAGCCTCTGATTATGGTCAGAGGCTTTTTTTATTAGAATGCATATCGTTGCGGGCCACCTCTCCTTATTTCTTCATTGGCGAAGGACTCATACTTTTTAAAATTCTCCCGAAAAGCATTGGTGAGTTTAAAGGCTGTGGTATAATAAGCCTGATCATCATTCCAGGTTGCCCTGGGGCTTAATATCTCAGTAGGCACACCCGGACATTTTCTGGGTTGGGCCACCCCAAAGACCGAATGAATATGATAGGTATCGTAGCTGTATAAACCCAGAGCTCCACTCAGTGCCGCATGGATCATAGCGCGGGTATATTTTAAAGGGACTCTTTTACCCACACCATATGGTCCCCCGGTCCAGCCAGTATTGATCAACCAAACACTGGCGCCAGAACTGACCATTTTTTTACTGAGCATCTCCGCGTACTTGGTGGGATGCAATGGCATAAATGGCGCTCCAAAACATGCTGAAAACGAAGGAATGGGCTCCACAACACCTTCTTCGGTGCCTGCTACTTTTGCCGTATAACCCGATATGAAGTGATAAGCTGCCTGGCTGGGCGTAAGCTTAGAGATTGGGGGAATAACACCAAAGGCATCGGCAGTGAGAAAGAAAATATTCTTTGGGCTTTTCGCCATAGGTGGCTTATGTATATTCTCGATGTGATCGATAGGGTAACTCACTCTGGTATTCTGTGTAATGGAGCTGTCATAAAAATCTACTTCTCCATCATCGCCGATAATCACATTCTCCAGAATTGCTCCCTTTTTAATCGCCTTGAAAATATCGGGCTCGCTTTCCGAAGATAGATTGATCACTTTGGCATAGCAACCCCCTTCAAAATTAAATACTGTATTCCTGCTGGTCCAGCCATGTTCGTCATCACCTATTAACTTGCGCATTGGATCTGTAGAAAGCGTAGTCTTTCCGGTTCCTGAAAGTCCGAAAAATATTGCCGTATCTCCTTCTTCTCCGACATTTGCAGAACAATGCATAGGTAGTACATCTTTGTACACGGGTAATAAGAAATTCAAAACTGAGAAAATACCTTTTTTAATCTCACCGGTATACCCAGTACCCCCTACAAGTGCTATTCGCTTGGTAAAATTCAGTATGGCAAAATTGTGCTGACGGGTGCCATCTATGGCTGCATCGGCATGAAAGCCTGGCGCATTGATTACGGTCCACTCAGGTTCAAAATCCATCAAATCTTCTTCCTGCGGTCTTAGGAACATATTGTATACGAACAAATTAGACCAGGGATATTCATTGATCACCCTGATACTCATTCGATAATCGGGATCTGCACAGGCATAACTGTCTCTCACATAAAGCTCCTTTTCATTGAGGTAGGTTATCATTTTCTGATGAAGCTCATCAAACTTTATGGGATCGAAAGGTTTGTTGATATCACCCCACCATATTTTATTGGAGGTTATATCGTCTTTGACGATAAATCTATCTTTAGGCGATCTGCCTGTAAACTCTCCGGTATTAATTGCCAGGGCCCCGGAACTAGTCTCTCTTCCCAAATCATTTTCAAGGGTTAGCTGATGCAATTCTTCGGCGGAAAGTTGATAATGGATGCGATTGTGGGTGATTCCGTAGTCGATCAACGAAATCGTTTTCGTAATCAGGTTGTAAGACGCCATAAAAAGGATTTTTTGATGCCTACAAAGCTAGGAAAAAGTAAAAATATTCCCCATATATTCCAGGTGGATTAGCTCAAATACTTATAAACACGATATCCCAACAATGTCCAGCCCGATATAAGCAATATACCGCCTAGAGGTGTCAATAATCCTAAATAATTGATTTTCAGTCCAGTGATCTCAGTTGTAGACAGTAAATAGATGGAAAACGAAAAAGCAATTACCCCGGATAAGATCAGGTAAAATACCCATCTTACAGCGATTCCCGGCACAGCTTCGAGTCGCCCGAGAACCAATAAAAATAAGGCGTGATACATTTGATATCGAACCGCTGTTTCGAAACTGTTCTGAGCTGATTGGCTCAATCTTTCTTCCAGGCCATGAGCCCCAAACGCACCAAGTAAAATTGCCAGTATTCCGAATGCGATCCCGGTCAGGAAAATTGTTTTGTTCATAACTTATTACCCCTCGATTTTTAGAAATATAACAATTTGATACCTTAGGCTCCGTTATTAAGTAAAATTAGTAAAAAGTCATGGGTCGGAATGTGCTTATCATTGGCGCGGGCAAATCAACTGCCTATTTACTGGATTATTTTATTCAGCACGCCGTCGATCAGAAACTACATCTCACGGTAGCCGATCTCAATGTAGATATGGTTCCTTACAGGATTCGATCTCATGCTCTATGCACTGTTATAGCCCTCGATGTATTATCGGATAAAGAAAGGAGAGCAGCAATAAAAAAGGCTGATATAGTTATATCGATGATGCCGGCCAGGTTTCATATCAAAGTAGCAGAAGACTGTATATCGTTTAAGAAGCACCTGGTAACAGCATCCTATGTTAGTGATGAAATACAGGCCCTTGATAAAAGTGTAAAAGCCGACAATCTCGTATTTATGAATGAAATCGGCTTGGATCCCGGTATTGATCATATGAGTGCCATGCAGGTGATCAATCGTATCCGGGCCAAAGGCGGTAAAATGTTGCTCTTTGAGTCTTTTACAGGTGGCCTGGTGGCCCCTGAGAGCGACGATAATCTGTGGAATTACAAATTTACATGGAATCCCAGAAATGTGGTTTTGGCGGGCCAGGGTGGAGCTGCGAAATTTATACAGGAAGGCACTTACAAATACATTCCATATCACAAACTATTTCGCCGTACCGAGTTTATGGAAATTGAAGGATACGGCACTTTTGAAGCTTATGCCAATCGTGACTCCCTGAATTACCGACAAGCCTATGGGCTTGAAAATGTTCTTACCCTCTATCGGGGAACCATGCGCCGGGTGGGATTTTCCAAAGCCTGGAACATGTTTGTGCAGTTGGGTATGACCGATGACTCCTATACCATCGAGAATTCATACGGTATGTCCTATCGCGATTTTACTAACCTCTTTTTACCTTATTCTCCTACTGATTCGGTGGAACTAAAACTTCGTCATTACCTTAAAATAGACCAGGATGATATCATGTGGTTAAAACTCATGGAACTCAACCTGTTCGATCCCAATAAGACAATTCTGAAAAAAAATGCCAGCCCGGCACAGATGCTACAGAGCATCCTGGAGGATAGCTGGACCATGGCCAACGACGACAAGGATATGATCGTGATGTATCATAAATTTGGCTACGAATTAAAGGGAGAAAAATATCAGCTCGATTCTAATATGGTTGTAATCGGCGAAAACAGGACACATACGGCAATGTCGAAGACGGTAGGATTGCCCGTGGCTATGGCTGCTCTGCAAATCCTGAACGGGAAGATCACTACCCCGGGGGTACAGATCCCAATACATGAGGAAGTTTATACCCCTATCTTACAACAACTCTTCGATTATGGAATCATCTTCCATGAATACAGAGTTCCTTACCTCGGGTATAACCCCGATTCAGTGGCAAGTTAATAGTTGTAAGCAAAATTGGTATTTTTACTCCAAATTGTTTTTACAACATGAAATCTGATAACAGCATTGTTAAAATAGACGGGATAGACAAAAAAATACTAAGGTCCCTTATGGCCGATGCACGTCGGCCTATTCTGGAAATCGCCCGTGGTATTGGAATATCGGGTGCAGCCGTGCATCAACGATTGAGAAAACTGGAACGATCTGGTCTGATCTCCGGTTCAAAATTCACGGTTAATCCAAAGGCACTGGGATATCGCACTCTTGCCTATATCGGTATCTTCCTCGACAGAGCTATGAGTAACCCAAAAGCTGTTAAGGAACTCGAGCGTATTCCGGAAGTGCTCGAATGCCATTACACTACAGGGAATTGGTCGATACTTATCAAGGTTTTATGCCGGGATAATGAGCACCTGATGAATGTACTCAATAAGCATATCCAGCAAATTGAAGGGGTTTCGAGGACAGAGACCTTTATTTCCCTCAATCAGCAGATAGACAGGCAGATCTCCATTTAATTCAAATCAGCTAAGTATCCCGGCAGTTGTTAATCGCGTCCACCAAAAACCTGCAACCCCCAATAAACCAATGTAGCCAGCGCACCGATGGCCGCTACCAGATAGGTTCTTGCCGCCCATTTCAGAGCATCCTGAGAACCTTTGTACTCTTCCCGGGTCACAATATTCTTATTCTTAAGCCAGGCCAGGGCCCGGTTGCTGGCGTCGTACTCAACGGGTAGCGTAACAAAGCTAAAGAGTGTAGCGAAACCCATCATGATCAGTCCGGCAACAGCAATGTAAAAACCGAAGCCAACCCCTGCGGCAGCCCCAAGGAGCAGTCCGCCAAATACCACCCACATAGACATACCAGAGGTAACACTAACGATGGGCACCAATTTAGATCTCAAAGTGAGCCATTCATAAGCCTGAGCGTGTTGTACAGCATGCCCACATTCATGAGCAGCTACTGCTGCAGCGGCTGCGTTTCTCTGGTGATAGACTCCTTCACTAAGGTTTACAGTTTTATTTTTGGGATTGTAATGATCTGTAAGCATTCCAGCTGTAGACACTACTTTAACATCGCGTATCCCATGATCTGACAGCATTTTTTCAGCGATCTCAGCGCCACTCATACCATTCCGAAGGTGTACTTTCGAATAATGATTGAACTTGCTTTTGAGCCTGCTGCTGACAATCCAGCTTACCAGGGCTATTGCACCGATCAGAATGTAATAGGTCATCATAACACTAAGAATTTGTCTTTGTAAAACTACTTCTCTCCCACTAGAAAAGCAAAAACCCCGCCAAATTAAGGCAGGGCGCTGTTCTATAAAGAATTATGACATTATAGCAGTACTTCCTCCTGCTTGAAAGCGGTTTCTATCTCTTTATATACCACCTCTCCCTCTACAATATTAAGCCCTTTATTAAGCCCGGGGTCCCTCTTTGTTGCTTCCCACCAACCATAATTGGCCAATCGAATTACATAGGGTAATGTAACATTGGTAAGGGCAACCGTTGAGGTATAGGGTACGGCTCCTGGCATGTTAGCTACTGAATAGTGGACCACGTCATCTATAATATAAATGGGGTCTTCATGAGTGGTGGGGTAGCTCGTCTCTACACAACCACCCTGATCTACGGCAACATCTACAATAACAGTTCCGGGCCTCATTTCCTTCAGCATTTCTTTTGTGACCAGCTTAGGCGCTTTCGACCCCTTGAGCAGTACTCCCCCAACTATCAGGTCGTGGGTTCGGACATGCTTTCTGATATTGTATTCATTGGAATATTCCGTTATCACATGATTGGGCATTACATCATTGATGTACCTCAGTTTTTTCATGTCGACATCGAGTATAGTGACATGCGCCCCAAGGCCTGCTGCCATTTTAGCAGCCTGGGCACCTACTACTCCCGCACCTAGTATAAGTACTTTCCCCGGAGGCACACCGGGTACGCCTCCCAGGAGAACCCCACGGCCCTTAACAGGTTTTTCCAAATACTTGGCCCCCTGCTGAATCGCCATACGACCGGCTACTTCAGACATTGGGGTAAGCAGTGGCAGGCTCCCATCCTCGTCTTCAACAGTCTCATAGGCAATACAAATCGATTTACTCACCAGCATAGCCTTGGTAAGCTTCCAGCTCGAAGCAAAATGGAAATAGGTAAATACGATCTGACCCTGGCGGATCAAGGGATATTCAGCCTCAACAGGTTCCTTAACCTTTACAATTAGTTCACCCACTCGGTATACCTCCTCTATGGTGTCAACTATGTTGGCGCCAACCATGAGGTAATTCTCATCAGAAAAACCGCTTCCAAGGCCAGCTTCGGTCTGCACGTAAACCTGATGACCGTGCTTTATTAGTTCATTTACCCCGGCTGGTGTCATCCCAACCCTGCTTTCGTTGTTTTTGATTTCTTTTGGAACCCCGATAATCATCTTGTTATTATTTTATCAATTGATTAGTAAAAGTGTGATAAATATAACTTTTTTAAGAATATACTCGATAAAAAACAGGGGTTTGTCTATAAAAATGATGTTTTATTTACATGTGACCCTAAAAAATGCAGGGGCATAGACATTATTTTGATAATTATGACATAGGCGGATGTCCTTTTTTAAGCAAGCTCAATCCAGGGCTACAAAAAATAGTCTCTTTAATATCGATATAGGAAAAAGGGTATAGGGCAATGAATAGTCCATAAAGAATATTACCCCACAATATTCACAATCCTACCGGGTACTACAATTACCTTCTTAGGAGTTCTCCCCTGCAATTGTTTCCGGGTTTTTTCGTGTTCAAGAACTGCTTTTTCAATCTCCTCCTTACCCATATCGAGCGGTAATTCGAGGGTGAATCGCATCTTGCCATTGAACGATATAGGATAGGCCTTACTGCGTTCAACCAAATACTCCTCCTTAAATTCAGGAAATGGTTCTGTGGAGACAGATGAATTATTACCAAGTAACTGCCATAATTCTTCCGCAATATGAGGGGCATAGGGGCTGATCAGAACCGCCAGGGGTTCCAACACATCCCTTTGATTACATTTTTGAGCGGAGAGCTCGTTAACACAGATCATAAAAGTGGAGACGCTGGTATTGAATGAAAACTGATTGATATCTTCCTCAACTTTTTTTATGGTTTTGTGCAGCGTTTTAAGCGCTTCTGAGGTGGCGGGTTCATCGCTGATCATAAAGACTCCTTCCGGACCTCCATGATAAAGCTTCCATAGCTTTTTTAAAAAACCATATACCCCGCTGATCCCCGCAGTATTCCATGGCTTGGCCTGCTCTAAAGGCCCCAGGAACATCTCATAAAGTCTTAATGAATCTGCACCGTATTCCTCGCAAATCGCATCGGGATTGACAACATTAAACTTAGATTTCGACATTTTCTCCACTTCACGGCCTACAATGTACTTTCCATCTTCAAGTACGAAATCAGCCGTAGAAAATTCTGGTCGGGAGGCCTTAAAGGCTTTGATGTCTAGTTCATCAGAAGCATTAACAAGGGAAACATCGGCATGAATTGGACTCACCTTTTTATCGCCGACCAGTCCACTGGAGATTATCTTTCCTGAGCCTTCCTCACGGTATATAAATGCACTGGTACCCAGGATCATCCCCTGATTGATAAGCTTTTTTGCATACTCATCTTTGGGTACCCATCCCCTGTCGTACATAAACTTTTGCCAGAATCGGGAATAAAGCAAATGGCCGGTGGCATGCTCTATACCACCAATATACAGGTCTACATCCTGCCAGTAATCTATTGCTTGCTCAGAAAAAATGGCATTGTCATTACTGGGATCCATATAGCGATTGAAATACTGAGAGCTTCCGGCCCACCCCGGCATCGTATTGAGTTCGAGTGGGAAAATGGTTTCTTGGTCGATCTTGCTAATCTCTACTACATTATTGGTTTTGGTACACCAGGCCCATACCGAAGCATTGCCCAAAGGAGGGTCGCCGGTCTCGGTGGGAAGGTATTTTTCAACTTCAGGTAAATGTAGAGGAAGGTGTTCCTCACTGATCATCTGAGGCATGCCATCCACATAATACACCGGAAAGGGTTCACCCCAATATCGCTGTCTGCTAAAAACCGCGTCCCTCAGTCGGTAATTAACCTTGCCTTTACCCAGTTCTTTTTTCTCCACAGCATCGATCACCGCCCGGCAGGCATCACTATAATTCATTCCATCGATGAAATCGGAGTTGGCCAATACCGTATTAACCTTGTCTGCAAAGGCCTCTTCGGAAATATCGACCCCTTTAAAGATATTGGGAATAGGTATCCCGAATTTCCTGGCGAAATCGTAGTCGCGCTGGTCACCGCAGGGCACCGACATTACTGCGCCTGTTCCATATCCGGCTAATACATAATCTCCAATCCAGATTGGAATATCTTCACCGGTAAATGGGTGGATAGCATATGCGCCTGTAAAAGCACCGGTAATGGTCTTTACATCCGAGAGTCGATCGCGTTCCGAACGTTTTGAAGTGTACTCTACATAGGCCTCTACTTCTTCCCGCTGCTTCTCAGATGTTAACTTTGAGACCAATTCATGTTCGGGCGCCAGCGTCATAAAACTTGCACCGAAAATGGTGTCGGGCCTGGTCGTAAAAACTTCAATAGGATATTGTGTTGCGTTTTGCTGACCGGGTTTGGTATAAAATATCATGGAGGCTCCTTCAGATCTTCCGATCCAATTGGTCTGTGCATCTTTAAGGGGCTGTGGCCAATCTATCCGATCTAACCCTTCTAATAACCGTTGTGAATATGCAGTGATACGCATACTCCATTGGGTCATTTTTTTCCGTACGACAGGATGGCCTCCTCTTTCAGAAACACCATTAACTATCTCATCGTTAGCCAGAACAGTTCCTAGAGCAGGGCACCAATTAACTTCTGTATCGGCCAGGTAGGTAAGTCTGTATTTAAGCAGGACTTCCTGCTGTCGCCTATGGTCAAAAGCCTCCCACTCTGTTGCTGAAAACAAAGGTGTATCCTCATCGCAGGAAGCTTCTACCATTTTATTTCCTTCTGCTTCGAATATTGAGATAAGTTTTTCTATTGGTTCCGCTTTGTCGGCTCTGTTGTTATACCATGAATTGAACAGTTGAATAAAGATCCACTGTGTCCATTTGTAGTATCCGGGATTAGAGGTCCGCACTTCCCTGCTCCAGTCGTAGGAGAAACCAAGCTGATCTAATTGTTCCCTGTAACGATTTATGTTGGCCTCAGTTGTAATAGCAGGGTGTTGGCCGGTTTGTATGGCATATTGTTCCGCGGGTAACCCAAAAGAATCGTATCCCATTGGATGTAGTACATTATATCCCTTATGCCGTTTGTAACGAGCGTAAATATCACTGGCGATATACCCCAGCGGGTGCCCAACGTGCAATCCCGCCCCCGAAGGATAGGGAAACATGTCAAGGACATAAAATTTTCTTTTGTCCGATTCATTGGCCGCCTTGAAGGTCTGGTTTTCTGCCCAGTACCTCTGCCATTTGGCCTCGATTTCCCTGAATTGATAGCTCATATACAATGTTTGATCTCAGTAAAGGGCAAAAATAAGTTTATTCGATTTACTTTCCTATTTTTACACATTCAATAGCCCCTATGAGTAAGTCTTTTGAACGCTATCAAAAGCGGAAATTAATATCTTCTTATTTTTCGGTGGTGCTGAGCATTGGCCTGGTACTCTTTTTACTTGGTATCCTGGGACTTATTGTGATGAATACCAAGAAGCTGGCCGACCACTTTAAAGAACAAATCACCATTTCAGTTTTTTTGAAAGACAGTGCTAAACAGGTGGAAGTAGATCAACTTCAAAAAAGCCTGGTGATGGCCGAGTATACAAAGTCTGCTACATATGTCTCAAAGGAAGAGGCGGCAGAACAGCATAGTGAAGAGATCGGGGAAAATTTTATAGAATTCCTGGGATACAATCCTCTTAAGAATTCGATAGATGTTCAGCTAAATGCTTCCTATGTTACTACCGATCAGATCGAAATGATCGCCGATGAAATCAGTTCCAGAACTTATGTAGAAGAGGTAAGCTACGACCGTCCGCTTATCGCTCTGCTTACTGAGAATGTTAAGAATATAGGCTTTTGGATCCTCATCGCCAGTGGAGTTTTCACAGTAATTGCCGTCTTATTGATCAATAGTTCTATTCGCTTGTCTATTTACTCAAAACGGTTTATAATTAAAACCATGCAGATGGTTGGGGCTACAAAGAAATTCATCCGCAGACCATTTATCTGGACAAATATCCAACTGGGCTTGTTAGGAGCATTTCTGGCGCTGCTTACCCTTGGTGGGGTATTGTACTATCTGGACAGAAATTTTCCTGAACTGAACCTGCTTCAGGATCCGATTTCTCTTATTTCGCTGTTTTTGGGCGTATTGCTGCTCGGCATACTGATCTCCCTGATCAGCACATATTTTGCAACCCAACGTTTTCTCAACCTTAGGACAGACGATTTATATTACTAAATTTGCCACATGGGTAAGAAACAAAAAGCGGGCAAAAAACCCCAATCAGAATTCATATTTCAAAGAAGGAACTATCTTTTTATGTTCATCGGGCTTATTTGTATTGCCCTGGGCTTTATACTGATGAGCGGGGGCGGTAGTGACGATCCCAACATATTCAATCCTGATATATATAATTTTCGAAGGATCCGTTTAGCACCAACTTTGGTGCTCATTGGCCTTGGAATTGAGGTGTATGCCATTTTGCTTAATCCCCATAAGAAGAAAAAGAGCTAATTGGAAGTCTTAGACGCTATTATCCTGGGGATCGTTCAGGGCCTGACAGAATTTCTACCCGTTTCCTCCAGCGGTCATCTGGAACTGGGCAAAGCTCTGCTGGGAGACCAGTCTATTCCGGAGGAAAGCCTCCTTTTCACCGTAGTACTTCATTTTGCTACCGCTCTCAGTACCATTGTGGTGTTTCGCAAAGATGTATGGGAGATTATCAGGGGTTTATTCCAATTCAAGTGGAACGAAGAGACCCGTTTTTCTTTAAAAATTTTAATTTCTATGATCCCTGCCGCTTTGGTAGGATTGTTCTTTGAAGACTCCCTGGAACTCCTCTTCGGGGGCAATATCCAATTGGTTGGATTCATGCTGATAGTTACTGCCCTGCTTCTTTATTTTGCCGACAGGGCTAAGGATACGGACAAACCCGTTTCTTACAAGAATGCTTTTATCATTGGAATATCACAGGCTATCGCAATTCTTCCAGGTATTTCAAGGAGTGGGGCGACCATCTCAACATCAGTCTTGCTGGGGGTTGATAAGAATAAGGCAGCCCGTTTTTCATTTTTAATGGTTGTACCTCTTATCATTGGTAAAATCGCGAAGGATTTTTTAGGTGGTGAAATCAATTTTCAATCTGAAGCCTTTATCTCGATGTCTGCAGGGTTTATTGCAGCGTTTATTGCCGGATTGGTGGCCTGTACGTGGATGATCAAGCTGGTAAGGCAAAGCAAGCTCACCTATTTTGCTATTTACTGCCTTTTAATTGGTCTGCTCGCGATTGGTTACGCATACTGGAACTGAATTTTGATATGGAGATAGGGTTAAAAAGCAGGGATGATTTTTTGGACGGCCAGATCCTACTGATCGATAAACCCCTTGAATGGACATCTTTCGATGCTGTTAATTCTATCAAATGGGCCATTAAAAGACGTTTTGGACTCCGAAAGATCAAAGTTGGTCATGCCGGAACGCTCGATCCACTGGCCAGCGGTCTGCTGGTTATCTGCACGGGCAGAGCCACCAAAAAAATTCAAGAAATCCAGTCTTCCCAGAAAGAATATGAGGGTGTTATTACCCTGGGAGCTACTACTCCGTCTTACGATATGGAAACCGAAGTGGGCCAGCACTTCTCAACAGAAGGGATCGACGATGTAAAGATCAGGGCGATGACAGCTCATTTCACTGGCAAAATCAGCCAGATACCCCCGGTGTTTTCTGCCATTAAAAAAGATGGCAAGCGACTTTATGAATACGCCCGCTCGGGCAAGGATGTCGACGTTAAGGCTCGCGAAGTTGAGATAATGCAGTTCGACATCCTCTCCGTAAAAATACCCGAAGTTGGTTTTCGTATCTGTTGTAGCAAAGGAACTTATATTCGTTCGATAGCCCACGATTTTGGACAGAAATTGGGTTGTGGCGGTTATTTATCCTCCTTAAGAAGAACCAGAATAGGTGATTTCAACGTAAATAATGCACTGCATCCGAAGAAATTCGGCGAAGAGCTCAAAGCAGGAGGAGAGTGAGCGAAAACGCTCATTTCCTTTAGATTCAGTAGCTTAGTATAATATTTGGATGTAAATGTGGTTTATTAAGTATGGATTTAAATAGGAATCAGCTATCGGCCATCATTACCTTTTTCTCCCTTTCTATAATGATACTGCTCATGTATAATATTCATCTTGGCGGGGAGGCTAAGGAAGAATATACTATTGAGATGAGTTTGGCCGATGAAGATATCCTGGAATTGCTGGAACAGGAAGAACAGCGTCTTAAGGAAATGGTGGAGTCGGATCCAATTAAAAGCCATATGGCCAGCAATGAAACCGCCAAGCCCAGCATCGGCAATCCCGAACCCTTGAAATCCCTGGAAGAACTAATGGCCGAACAGGAGTCAGACAGTGATTTCCTGAGCGACGAATCGGGTTACGAAGCCAGCCTGAAGGAACTCGCCAAGCTTCGGGAAGAAAGAAAACAAAAACTGGGGGAAAAAGAGGCCAAGAAAAAAGAATATACCACTGCCCTATCTGAAAAGCGGACCTCCGTCTCATATTCACTTGTAGACAGGAACAGCTATGAACTCCCTCCCCCCATTTATACCTGTATCAATGGAGGCACCGTGGTGATCAATATCGAGGTAGATGATCTGGGAAATGTGGTGGAAGCAGACTACAACAGCAAAAGTTCTAATACAGACGATTGGTGCCTGGTGGATAATGCGATCAGATATGCACGCCGGGCTCGGTTCGATAGTTCCAACAAGAGCTCCCAGATTGGCACGATCACATATTTATTCCAGGGAAAGTAATTTTAATAGCTCGTGCAGGGTACTAAGACCTTTGTCGGCATTATACCACCGCTGAAGTTCCTCTCTAAATTCGGGGGTAAGCGCTTCATGTTTTTCCTTGTATTCCTTTACCAAGCGAGTAGCCGCCAAGGGTCTGGGACCCCATTCACCAATAATTTCACCCGATTCACGATCCATGCTGATGAGTTTCGGGATGGATAGCGCCCCTTCTGTTCGAAAGCGCTCCATCAAATCGAGATGGTCATCACGAAGTAAGATCCCTAAATGAATGTTGGGGTTCAATTCTGCAATCTTGTTCATCACAGGGATTGTTGGGGCTGCATCACCACACCAGCTTTCAGTCAGCACCAGCCAGATTATCGGACGGTCTATAGTCTTTATAATTTCAGCTGTGGCATTGGGAATTCTAAAAGTTTTATCCCAGCGCTTCATCCTCCGACTATTTAATACTGTATACTGGATCAGAGATGCTGTCTGCTCCTGACCGGTGGTTTTCCCATTTACCGCCATCTGATTGGTGAGTTCCTTAAAGTCCTGATAGGGCATCGCTTTGCGCATTTTCTCATCGATCAGTCGTGCTATATCGGCTCTATCCATTACTTGATTTGAATTCATATTGCATTTTCAATTCCCTCCTTGGTCTGAGAGTTTGTTAAAAACTTACATATCTTTATATAGAACAAATTTCGCCCTATGTCAATTCAAAAATGCGGCTGGTGTCTAGGCGATGCCCTATACGAAACCTACCACGATAAAGAATGGGGTGTGCCTGTAAAGGACGACTCCACGCTATTCGAATTCCTGATCCTGGAAACGTTTCAGGCCGGTTTAAGTTGGATCACAATATTGAGGAAACGCGAGAATTTTAGAAAGGCTTTTGACAATTTTGATTACCAAAAGATCGCCAGGTACCAGCAGCCCAAAATAAATGCGCTTTTGCAGGACGCTGGCATTATCAGAAATCGACTAAAAATACTGGCTACCATCAGCAATGCGCAGTCATTTATTAAGATTCAGGAGGAATGCGGAAGTTTTAGCGACTATATATGGGCCTTTTTTGATGGCGTCCCTTTGAAAAATTCCATCGAGGATTATAGAGAAGGCCCTTCAAAGACCTCCCTCTCTGATACCATCAGCAAGGATATGAAAAAAAGAGGATTCAAATTTGTTGGCAGCACTGTGGTTTATGCGCATATGCAGGCCACAGGAATGGTAAATGATCATGAAATCAGTTGTTTCAGGTATGAAGAGGTATAAACATTTTACAACAATAATTTTATTACTGTTCGTACTAGCCTCTTTTGGCCAGCAAAAATATGAAAGAGAGCATCGGATCAAAAAGAATCAATTCCCCGAAAAGGCGCATGTTTTTATTGCAGAATACCTTAAAAAAGCTCGTAAAATTCGCTACTACCGCGAAACAGACAGTAGCAATATCAGTTATGAAGCTAAATTTAAGGTAGATCGTTTGCACTACAGTGTGGAATTCAATCAGAGTGGCGATTTGGAAGATGTTGAGATCCTCATCAAGGAAGTGGACATTCCCAACGATAGTTATTCATTAATCGAACAGTTTTTGGACTCCACCTATAGCAAATACCGCATAAGGAGAATTCAACAACAATACCGTGTGGAGAAAGGAGTGCCTGTGGAGCAAATACTGAAGGAAGCCTTTCAAAATCTTTTACTGCCATCAATCCGCTATGAAATAATGGTTGCTGGCCGAAAAGACAATGGATTTGAGGATTTTGAAATACTATTTGATTCCGATGGCAAGTTTATCGAAATGAGAAAATCGCTGCCGGCCAATTATGACCACATCCTCTATTAAAATATCGCTTTTTAGCCTGTTGTTCTTTCCGTTTCTGTATTGTTTTGCTCAGGAGGATGCTATTGTCTTCTGGCAACCACAGGTAGCCATCAATTACAATGTATATAAAGATTATAGCCATAATTTTACTCTAGCTAACCGTAATTTTCTCGTTCAAAATGAAGATCTCGATCTCTCCATACAGCAGATCGATCTGGTACACTTTTCCAATCTTAAGATCACGGATAACAAGAGTATCTCGTTAGGACTGATGTGGCGGAATTCGAACTTATTTGATAATGGTCAGGTCGATGAATTTCGGATTACCGAACAATTCAATATAAGAAACTCGCCCCATAGCGTTCGATATGGCCACAGGTTCAGGGCAGAACAGCGCATCAGTTCAGTTTTGACAATTTACCGCTTCAGATATCGTTTTGCGATCGACTTCCCATTAGAAGGGAAAACATTGGATATCGGAGAGTCGTATATGTTGTGGAGTGTTGAGAACCTGGCAAGCTTCTCGAATTCCATAAAGCCATTCTACGACCTTCGTTTAAGAGGGGGAATTGGTTGGCGCCTGAGCCAGAGGTCGAATTTGCAAATTAGCCTTGAGTATAGAATGGTAGATTACACCCGTGTTGTATTAGATGTTTTCCTTCTTGAGACCACCCTAAATCTTGGATTGTAGGATTGTTAAATATTCCTGTCGGGATATCTCCTCAGCCCCAAGGCTCTCCAAATGAGGGGTATGTAGCTGACAATCGATAAGTCTGTAATCTTCTGCCTTCAATTCCTGTGCCGCAAGAATAAGGGCATATTTGGAAGCATTGTCTACTTTGCTGAACATACTCTCACCGCAAAAAATATGACCGAGATCTAC
>CAMYIE010000011.1:20706-90515 GCA_947258405.1 uncultured Eudoraea sp.
CCAAAACAACTTCCTGCCAAACTTCATAAGAAATAGCATATCCCTTTTTATGCATTTCTAAAAAGGCTTTTATCATCGCCTCTGTAATCCAGGTACCTTGCTGACCACTTCTGTTAACTTTTGCACATTCTTCGATTACCCTTTCAAAGCTGCGGTTCCTGGTAAGGCTAAAATGTCCCTTTTGTATTACTTTGCGCATGCTTTTAGATATTTTAACCTTATTGGGGAAAAGAACCATTCTGGGGTCCGGAGACCACCAAAGGATCAGAGAGTCTTCATTAAACCATGGGAAGATACCCCTGGAATAGGCAAGAAGTAATCGTTCTGGCGATAGGTCTCCCCCAACAGCTATAAGGCCCTCGGCACTGGCCTGACCGACAGGCGGAAAATCTAACTTGTCGGTGAGGAAAGTGATAGTATTTTTCTTCTTTACCAAGTGCCTTATTTTCTGTAAAAATACAAAACCTACCTATACCAGAAGTAAACCAGTAACGTACACCAGAGTGCCGACGAACATAAATAATAGCGTATAGGGCAGAATTTCCTTGGCCTTCAGTTTGGTGATCCCCAGCAGTGGTAGTGCCCAAAAAGGTTGAAGCATATTAGTAATCTGGTCTCCGTAGGCCAGCGCCATTACTGCCTTAGGCAGCGGCACACCTAACCGGAGAGCCGATTCAAGAACCAATGGTCCCTGAACAGCCCATTGACCCCCGCCACTGGGTACAAATATATTGACCAGTCCCCCGCTGAAAAATGTAAATATTGGCATAGTGGTCTCATTAGAGATCGAAATAAAAAAATCTGATATGCCGCTGATCATACCACTATTCCCCATGATCCCCATAATTCCGAAGTACAAAGGAAACTGAATGAGGATTCCTGAAGTATCCCCGATTGCCTCTTCAATAGCCAGCAAAAAATTTCTAAAACTTCCATGGAGTACAAGGGCCAATCCCAACATAAATAGGTTCAACATATTGGGGGTGATGTTCAGACTGGTTATCATGGAGGAATAGCGCAGCCCGAAAACCAATAAAATAAAGACTCCCACCACCGTGGACAATACCACCGACCGATCAAGTTTTTCTGCCCCTCTTGGAATTTCATCTTCATGATCTTTGAATTTGAAGGTGGTGAGATTCAGTTTTGTTGGTCGGACAGTCTTTCCCAGGCGATAGGCCAAAAGAGAGATCAGAAGAACAACGGTTGCAAATATGAGAAGGTTCCAACTGCTAAAAACGGTTTCGGAAGAGGGGAGATATTCCGGTAGTGCAGAAATTAATTCAGGGCTGCCAAAGGACGCCATTAGCTCTTTAAGATGTCCCTTTTCCGATACTTTGATGGGGGCTGAACCACTTATTCCACCATGCCAGACCATCAGTCCTGTATAACCAGCGGCCCCTATGAGGGGGTAATTTAAAGGTATATTTCGCGCTTGCGCATATTCCGCCACTTTCCTTGCCAGCAAGGCCCCAAAAATGAGTCCTAATCCCCAATTAAAAAATGATACGATCATTGTGGTGGATGCTACAAGAAGGGCCGCATTGGCGGTGTTTTTCACGAAGTGGCTCAGCCGGTGGATGAGTTTTTCCATCGGTTTACTCAACACTAATACATGGCCAAGCACCAGAATAAGCATCATCTGGTAGGCAAAAACGAGAAGACCTGTATTCCATATGCCTTCTTCCCAAAAGCCGAGAATAACCACTATCCGATTTTCATCCTCCGGGAGGTCGGCGAAAATCAATGCCAAAAACACTGTTAATACAGTAAGCAGTATTGCAATGGTAAATGGAGAAGGCAGATACCTCCTAAACAAGGTCTCTATGAATCTTGTTAGTTTCACAAATTTATCGTTAGACGCTTTAGTTGTTTACGCTTTGGCGTTAAACAGGGATAAGCAAAACCCAAGCTTCAGTATTCCCGATCAGAAAGGAAGATCATCATAGTCCTCTTCCTTTAGCTCTTCGGCAGGTTCAAAAGCCTCCATAGGGGGTACAGGTGCAGCTTCAGAAACCTCTGAATTGAGCGGTTCTATACGCCAGCCCTGGATTGAGTTAAAATACTTCGTTTCTCCCTGAGGACTAGTCCACTCACGCCCCCTGAGGTTGATACTAACTTTTACTTTTTGTCCGACCTTGAAATTGTCCAGAAGATCTGTTTTATCCTGTACAAATTCTATAAGCAGATGCTGTGGGTATTGTTCCTCTGTTGTTGTTACAAGTTCTCTTTTTCTAAAACCATTGTTGCCAAAAGTCTTGGTTTCACTTATCAATTTAATCGTACCCTGAATTTCCATTACTTCATAAATTTTAATGGGGTTAATATAACTAATTAGTCGGGAGACCCGTTAAGCAGGTCCCTAATTTCTTTCCATTTTTTTTAAACGCTCTCCCCTCACATCATTCATGGTCTGTTACAGGCAATTCCCCCTGATCCAGAACCTATGTCAACAATGCATGACCGTGCTCCTTTTTTAATCATTTGGTCTAAAAGACCCGCTATTACCGCTTTGGTTCCCGCCATTTTTACAGAACGCTGATCAGATTGGTCATCGCCCTTCTGAGGGGTTCTGAAAACCAGCTAAAATCTTCAAACTCGAATAATTGGATTCTTTTCATCCAGATTTCTCAAAGTATTTCAGCAGCTAATAGTACTTTCCAGGCTGAAGCAATGTCTTTTGCAGCCAGATATTCCTGGGCTTTTTTATGTATTCGTTCGCGATCATCCGAACTCATAACAGCGCGTATCTCTATATGTTCTTTCAAAAAGGTTTTTACTGAATCCGATCCTGGAATTTCTTCGATATTTCCAAGCATTCCCAAATCATTCCCCGTAAGTACCTTGCTAAAGCGGATTGAATCCGGAATCTGATCTACCCCGATTCCGAGAGATGACAATGGTTTTGGCACCTCAAACATTCCTTCCCGGGCGCGTGTATACCAATTACCTCCCATACGTGCCACCTGGTCTATTTTAGACTGATCGATAGCGCCATCCTTATCGAGTATGGTATTGTCTATATGAATCCTAAGCACCTCTGAGAAAATAAGATTTCCGGCACCGCCCTCCTCACCCAGTGATTCGATCTTGGTAACCCTGCATTCGAACTGTACCGGGGATTCACCTACCCTGAAAGGTTTTACTATATCAGACTTCAACATGGTGAGTCCGGCTTTTTTAAATTCATTTTCTCCTTTCTGATATTCTGTGCTGGCCAATGACATCTGCTGTACCATCCTGTAATTAACTACATTGATTACTACTTCTCTGGTTTCCAGAGCATTTTCCAGCGTGTGCTTGGTGGTATTATTTCGTACCCTTCTGGCCGGTGAAAATATCATTATGGGTGGGTTGGCACTAAAGACATTAAAAAAACTGAAAGGGGAAAGATTGGGCCTTCCCTCTTTATCCACAGTACTTGCAAAAGCAATAGGTCTGGGCCCTACTGCTCCCAGCAAATAACCATGTAAACGAGGGGTTGGGATATCTTTCGGATCGATAGAAATAACTTTGTTCATAGGGATATAAAGGTACATAAAATGGTAGCCAAATCCCGCATTTGAAGCGAAGCTAAATACAACATAATACCTCAAATTGAGTTATCTTTAACATCAAGCAAATACCGGATGAGCTTTAATCCAAAGAAGAAAACTTCAAACATTGTATTGCTGATCGCTTCGTTTGTAATCGTGAGCCTGATCCTTTGGAACACCAACAGCTTTTTCAGGAAATTCAAGGAGGAAGAACGATATAAAATGGAGATATGGGCAACAGCCCAATCAGAGTTTCTTTCTTTACCGGCAGATGCAGACCCCGGGAATCTTCCCTTAAAAGTCTTTCAGAACAACACTTCAACTCCTATGATTCTCGTAACCAGGGATGGTTCTATCAAAACCAACAATATATCTGAGGAATTTACAGGAGACACCCTATACCTTGAGAAAAAAATGAAGCAGTTCAGGAGTGAGAACCTTCCCATCGTTATGGAAGACAAAGGGGAGCATCTTGCAACGCTATATTATGGAAACTCCGAGGTGCTTAATAAGTTGAAATACTACCCCATTGCCTTGTTGCTGATCATTTTTCTATTTGGAGCAGTGATATTCTTCTTTTTTAAAACCAACAAGGCTTCAGAACAAAATAAGCTCTGGGCGGGTATGGCCAAAGAAACAGCACACCAAATAGGAACACCACTCACTTCTCTCCTGGGTTGGAACGAGTTATTAAGAGCTGAAAATATCAATCAGGATATCACCCTTGAGATCGAGAAGGATATCAATCGTCTCCAAACCATTACTGAACGATTTTCTAAAATTGGATCTCTTCCAATTCTCACGCCTTCAGATATTGTTGAAGAAACAAAAAGCGCTTTCGATTATCTAAAGCTCAGAAGTTCGAAACTTATCCATTTTTCTTTTCAATCACAGGTCAGTAATATGACTGTGATGTTAAACCGCTCGCTATACCACTGGACCATTGAGAACCTGGTTAAAAATGGAATCGATGCCATGAAGGGCAAAGGGAATATTTCGATTGAGATACTGCCCATGGGCAAGTACGTCAATATTTTGGTTTCCGATTCCGGACAGGGGATACCGAAAGGTGATTTCAATACTATTTTCAATCCGGGATTCACATCCAAGAAAAGAGGATGGGGATTAGGGCTTTCTCTGGTAAAGCGCATTGTAGAAGAATATCACCAGGGAAAGATAAAAGTCTTGTCCTCCACAAAGGAAGGTACTATAATGCAAATATCACTCAGGATAAAAGAATAGCTATGGCTAAAGAGAAGCTCGAAATTATCAAAGAATCAGTGATTACCAACAATTGTCCGGAATGTTTTAATCAGGATATGACGCTGAGTTTTTTCCAGAAACATTTGTATAGTAAATTCTATCATAGGATTACTCCTGTTGTGGAGCATCAGATCAGATGCAATAAGTGCAACTCAATTATCTATCCGGTAAAGTGGACCGAGGATATCGAGAGGATATTTGAATACTATCGTAAAACCGTTGAACCACAGGCCTCGAAAACGAGATTCACCTTGTTCTTTTATGGACTAATTTTAGTTGCGGTCCTGTTAGGAGTTACAATTGCCTATCTGTACAAAAAAGGGATTATTTCATTTTAGAGCGTATCTGCTCCGCAATGGAATTAAACTCGTCTTCTGAAAGGGTTTCTTTATATTGAAAAGTGGCATTTGCCATGGTATGAAGTGGTATCAAGTGGACATGCACATGGGGTACTTCCAGACCAATAACCGTCATTCCAACCCGATTACAAGGTATGGCTGCCTCAATGGCCTTAGCTACTTTACGTGAGAAGGCCATTAGCCCTATAAAAGTCTCCTCCTCCAAATCAAAAATCTTGTCTACTTCTTTTTTAGGTATACAGAGCGTATGGCCTTTCGAATTAGGATTGATATCGAGAAAGGCAAAAAAATCAGCATCCTCAGCGATTTTGTAACACGGAATTTCTCCGTTGATAATTCTTGTAAATAGACTGGGCATCGTTTGGCTTGTTGTTAGTTTGTTTAATCGCGACTGATCTCGAGTATATCGAATTTGAGCTTCCCGTTAGGCACTTCAATTTCGGCTACATCGCCTACTTCTTTTCCCAGCAGTCCTTTTCCTATAGGTGAGGTAACCGATATTTTGCCCGATTTCAGATCGGCCTCACTCTCGGAAACAAGAGTATAGGTCATTTCCATTCCGTTTTGCTGATTTTTGAGCTTTACTGTAGACAATACCAGGACCTTCGAATTGTCTAGCTGAGACTCGTCTATCAGTCGGGCATTAGCTACAACTTCTTCAAGCTTCGAAATTTTTAGTTCCAAAAGACCCTGTGCTTCTTTGGCCGCATCGTATTCGGCGTTTTCAGATAAATCGCCCTTGTCTCTTGCATCTGCAATGGCCTGCGATGCCATGGGCCGTTCAACGTCACGGAGATGATTGAGTTCATCTTTTAGTTTCTGTAATCCTTCCTCCGTGTAATAAGAAATATCACTCATAACTTCATGCTTTTAAAGTTTCCATAGGAAACAGCTGAATCTTATTGCTAAGGTTTGATCGGTTGACCCTTACAACGAAACGCTTTTAAGGTCGTAACCTATTTGTTCTAAATAATTTAGGAAAAAAAGCGCTCTGTTGGAGTGGTACTAATAGCAAAATCCCCTTTTTTGAAGAGGATTTAACACAAATATACATAATTTTTGCTCAAATTTGTCCAGAATTTCCTCAATATCATGAGATTTCCCATGCGAATCAGCATCCTTATATTTTACTTTGCACTCTTGTCTTGTTCCGATGATGAAGGTAGAAGAAATCCTTATCTGGCCGATATAAACTTCAATTTTGAAGTAAATCTCAACCTCCCTCTCTATAGCCCCTTAACCAATATTGGTAATGCTGTATTAGTAGAAACCCAGGGCGTAGGGATTAGGGGTGTTTATGTAGTCAATACAGGTTTTGATCTCTTTAGGGCATTTGAGGCCAGTTGTCCCAATCATTCTCCCAATACTTGTTCCACAATGGAATCCAGTGGTCAGGTGGCTACATGTGGTTGCGAAGATTTCGAATATAATCTGCTTACAGGTCAGCAGCTCAACCGTCCGGACGATGGTGAGCGCTATTACGATATGCTGGAGTACAGGGCTGTTAAAAGCGGGAATTCTGTCATTATCAGTAATTAATCAAACGGACACAGGTCGGGGTCCTGATAACTTTGGCGTGCCTTCGTTGAGTTAAAAATATCATTGCTGTAATGATTCTCCATCAATTCCTTAAATGAGGTGAGAAGCCTCGGGTTTTCTTTAATGAAACTGACAAAATTTTCGACTTGAGATTTTTTGCGAAAGTGAGCAATGGCGCCTATCGCTGCCGCGGTGACTGTCTCATTGTACTTATCAGGCACACCCAATACCTTTGTATAATTTTTTAAGTCCACACAAGCACGATTTATGGCTTTATCTCTACCAAATTTTTGTAGCAAGAGCCATCCCCATCTCAAGTGGGCCTCATGGCTAAACAGACTTGGATTGAGAGTAGCCTTTTTTAAACCCGATAATAATTGATCGTCTGTATATGAGTAATGGTTATTAACCTTCATATCCTTAGGTAATGGATTAGTTCCCTTTACAATGCCCAAAAATATTGACTAAAATTCTAAAGTTGCTCCCAACAGGAAATTAATCCCGGCCTGTGGGTAGAATCCTGCTCCTTCGATAGTGGTAATAGTTCCCGGAGTAGTAAAGTCGTCATCAAAAGTAAAAAAGTAGCCATTGGAGACAATCTGGGCATCGAATATATTGTTTACCAGGCCCGATAGAACTATGCTTTTAAGCCAGCCCCGGGTCTTTATCTGATATTGGATATTCAGATCGGTTTGTGAATACGCATCCAGTTTTGAGTTCTCTGAATCGATATTGCCCATATACTGTTCCCCAACATATTTTGTCAGTATAGCTATCAGCATTTGTTCTGTTGGCAGGTAGGTAAGGATATTTCCGAATACGACGCCAGGCGAATAAGCAATGTTGGTATCACCCAGATTTTGTAAGAGCCCATCGCGTTGGAATAAAAAGTCCAGATTCCGGTTTACACTCAGCGCCAGGTTGGGTTGCCATATAAATTTACTTCCAAAGGAAAACCGTCCATCGATCTCAAGGCCCAGTCTGTAGCTATCCCCCACATTTGCTCTGAGAGGTGCTCCTACATCGTTCAGTTCTCCTGTAAGTACTAATTGATCTTTATACCTCATAAAGTAGAGGTTGGTGTTTATACTGGTATTCGGTTTGGTATATCGCCAGCCCAGTTCAAAATCATTCAGTTTTTCGGATTTGGGACTTCCGTTTTCATAGTCATTCCGGTTGGGTTCCCGTTGGGCTACTGCATAAGAAAAATAGAGGCTGTTTGCCGGGTTGAGACTATAGGTTAACCCCGCTTTGGGGTTAAAAAAGTTGAAAGTATCATCTACCAGGCCGGTTTCCTCACCGTTTGCAGTATAACTAACAGTCCTGTATTGTAGATCCCCGAAAATGCGCCATTTATTCCTTAAGACATAATTCGCCTTGGCGTATACATTGAAATCCGTTTTCTGTGAATCATCTTCATAGTATCGATCTCTTATTTCCCCGTCTCCGGCAAATCGGGCCCAGATTACCTCGCCAAAATGATCTCCCAGGTAATTGTTCCAGCCCCCCCCAAGGACAAAGTCCCAGGTATCTGCTGCATATTGTGCAGAAAATACTGTGCCATAGAAATCATTATCAAGCCACCTTCGCCTGATCAGATCGGTGCTTGTGATAAGTTCTCCTTCTACCTCAAAAGGAGTTATGCCATAGGTTTGAAAATCATCATCTTCACGATACTGTTCAAAAAATCCCCTGCCATAGGTGTAGTGAAAGGCGAGGTTGGTTTTCCAACGATCAGATAGCACCTGGCTCCAATGGAGTTGAAAATGATCCTGTCTATAATTGTCAACCTCGTTATCGTAAAACCTGGTTTCGCCGTTCTGGTCAGTGTACATCCCGGCCGGATTAAAGGTTCTGTCATTTTGAAGAGTTTCTGCATCGATACCAAACCATGATTGGTATGTAATTTCATGGCCTCCGAATAAGAGTGCTTTTACCAGCGTTTTATCGGTGGCATAGGCTCCCTGTAAAAAATAAGATTCCAGTTCAGAAGAGGCCCGGTCTATATATCCATCCGAAGTAATTCTTGAAAGTCTCCCTGCTAGTTCGAACTTGTCGCTTAACAAGCCAGTACTGAATTTTACATTGGCCCTGAAAGTATTAAAACTTCCAAATGAAGAAGATATTTGTCCATAAGGATCCTTAGAAACACCGTCGGTCAAAAGATTAAGGCTGGCCCCAAAGGCTCCAGCACCATTGGTAGAGGTGCCAACACCCCGCTGTAATTGAAGGTTTTGGGTGGAAGAGGCAAAGTCGGGCATATTAACCCAAAAGGTTCCCTGAGACTCCGAATCGTTGTAGGGAATACCGTTGATGGTGACATTTACACGTGTAGCATCACTCCCACGGACACGTATTGCGGTATAACCTATCCCCGCACCTGCATCAGAGGTGGTAACTACTGCCGGCAGAAAATTCATAAGAACAGGTATATCCTGCCCTAGGTTTCTGGGTGCAATCTCTTCATTGGTGAGATCACTAAATGTTATGGGTGATTCTTTGGTTACACGAAGTGCAGACACCAACACCTCATCGAGGACGATCTCTTTGGCTGCCAGACTATCGGGAATTGTATCCTGACCAAAAGCGAGATAGGCACCAATACAAGCTATGAGTGTAAGAGTAAATCTTTTCATTCGTAATTGAGTTACGAATAAAAGGGGTAATTATTCAAATGGTTACAATGCAAGCAAATACAAATTTGCTACCCAGGGAAAGATGCAGCCAGTTCCGGATCAAATCCTTCCAGCGCTTCATCTCGTGGCGAAAAAAGGGTTTTTTTCCCTTACACACCATCCCTCGGCGGCATTACCCGCCCAGGTTCAATGGGTTTAATCTCAGCCTTTTTATCTGCAACCCAACACAGGGAATAGGTCGTCTAATAAAAAAGCACCCCTTTGAGATGCCACAAAAGTAACACAGGAATTTGAGAATTCATAGCGTTTAAGAAGTAGTTTGGCAAAGATGTGTCATAAACAGCGAAGGCCACAAGCCTCTCTGAGGAATCAACCTTCCGGTTGGTGTTGTGATTTCAGCAGGTCATTGACAGATTTAACCGGATTAAAGGTGATAAGCGGGACCTCGACAAAAATGGAATTCCAGTAGGCCATAGCGCCATTCCAGAGTCCGGGTAATTCCAGTGCTTTCAATGCTTTACCATCTTTAGTTTTTTCTGATATAAAGCCTTGCCGGTGGTCTACAAAATTGAGAAGGTTATATTTTTCACCTCTGTAATTTCTCACCCCACAGATGATATCCACTGGATTAAAATGTGTCGAATTGTCAAAAATATCAGACTGTTCCGGATCGCTTTTATCTATCTGGGCCGATTCGATGATCTGCAGTGAAATATGTCCCTGCGGGTCTACAATCCAAAAAGGACCACCTCCGGGATCGCCCTGGTTTTTAACCATGCCACAAATCCTTATCGGTCTGTTGATCTTGTCCTTAAGGATTTCGATCTGCTCGGCAATACTGAAAGAATGGTAAGTATCTGCAAAACGAACATTTAGTTCCCGGTAAAGGAAATCATGAATTTCGGTGAGTTGCTCGGCCAATAATCCTTCAGTCTGCAACATTCTGGCATATTCAAAAACCTTTTGTTGTATTTGTATCAGCAATCCTGCCAGCACTTCCTTGTTGAAAGCAATTTCCTCAGCGTGATGATCCACCACCACATTATCGATATTTTTAATAAAGATAATATCAGCATCCTGGTCGTTAAGATTCTCAATTAGAGCACCATGACCGCCTGGCCTGAAAAGAAGGCTACCGTCATTTTCCCTGAATGGAGTGTTTTGCTCTGTTACAGCCAGCGTATCGGTAGCGGGTTTCTGCTGAGAAAAATTAACTATATATTCCGTATTGGTATTCCTGGTGAGTCTTTCTTTGATCTCCTGATAATGGTCGTGGAACATGGTTTCATGCTGCTCGGATACGGTAAAGTGCAGTCGGGCAATATTGTTGGAACGCCCATATAAAGCTCCTTCCTTAAGGTGTTCTTCGAATGCTGTAGATATATGTCCTTTATAATTATGAAATGGGAGTAGTCCTTTCGGATAAAAATCGAATTGTAATTTATCGCTGTCGAGCATTTCATGCACAAAAGCGAGGAATTTTTTGTCTTTGTTGCCTTTGGTTTTTTTAATCCTTTCCTGCACACTCTGATAAAACGGGAAGGATTTCAGGTCTTTAAAAAACTGCTCAATATCTTTATCTCCGGTACGGTTAGAATATGAGGCAAGATCTTCTTTCTCCGGATCAAATGATTCCAGAAAAGCGAAGAGAGATTTAAACATTCTCGAAGCAGCACCTGAAGCAGGTACAAATTTTAGCAGTTTGTGGTGTTCCCGATTGGAATCGTATACTTTTACCAGTTTGGTTTTCTGGGCCTTGGTGAATTTGCGAATGCCATCACCAGCCACCGCAGGACCGTTGAGTTTAATAAATGGTATCCCCTCTTCAAAAATCCGGATCTGATCCAAAACTTTATCTTCACTGATCCCTTTGGAGAACAATTGTTTGAGATCTCTATCAGAAAAGTTCGTCATGTGTTCAAGAGCTTATCGATGTGTAAAATGGCTGTTTTTAAGCGGGTTTTCATATCACCTCTTAAGATAGCATAATCTCGTTGATATTTTTCAAGTGCCGACTTAAAATAGGCGAACATATGTTCCCTCTCATCAGGTTTATCGCGAAGGTCGTCTTTTTCCCATGGGATATCAATATCGGTAAGCAAATAAAGGTCGTATTTATTTGCTATGGCATACTTTTCTAGCAGTGGATCACAAGACCCAACATAATATGCTTCCGAATATACCTTGGTCTCTAACAGGTCGGTATCACAAATCAATAGACTATCAACTTTTTCCGCTAGTTGATTCTCAAGCCTTATCTGTCCTTCAGCTATGGGAAGCAGATCATGGGGTTCACAGGTCTTTTGTTCCCTGTCCCATTTTTCCTGCAGGTACTCCCTTGCGTATTCAGGAACCCATTTTGTATTATAATGTGCAGACAACTGTTTTGCCAGTGTAGTCTTACCAGTAGATTCCGGACCGAATATCACTATTTTAACAAGGTCTGAGGGCTTTTGTTTAAGTTTTTCTTCCATGCAAGGTATCCAAAGATTGCGATTAGGGTAAACAGTAAATATTGGAACGATGTAAAAATAAGCCCTTTGAATAAATACAGAGGTACGGAAATAACATCCCCTATGATCCAAAAGGTCCAGTTTTCTAATTTTTTCCTGGCCATAAGCCACATGCCAACAAAAAATATCGCAGTAGTGAGTGTATCCACATAGGCGATCCAATTGTTGAATTTATCGAACCAAATGTAAACAGCAGTCACAAAAGCCACCGTAAGTAGAAATAGTATAAGAGAAGTCACCTTTTCTTTACGGCTCGTCCTGGTTATTGGAATAAAATGTGTTGCATCTACTTTTCGGGTCCACACATACCAACCGTAAATGCTCATGGAAAAATAATATGCATTGATCAGCATATCTCCCAATAGTCCAAAGATCCACAGGATATAAACGAAAATAGCCGTCGATATAATCCCTGTTGGGAATACAAGAATATTCTCCTTTTTGGCATACCATACACTCAGAAATCCAAAGATCACCGCTATCAGCTCTAAAACCACCAGATAGAATGGAACGCCGTCATACTGACTAAAAAACCAATCAAAAATATGGCTCATATTCGCTTCTGTTCGTCTTTACCAATTTTATGTAGAAAAGGCCATGATTCAATTCCTCGAAACTGCTTTTGATTTCTCTATGAAGGATATTCATCACCAGATCGTATTCTCCAAAAACCTGAGTGCTCAGAGGGTTTTCAATTACAATCAGGCCCGAAGCCCGTAAATTTTTAATAAAACGAATGATATGTTCTTCGAAGTCGTCCTGAAGAGGACTAAATGTAATTTCCACAGAAACTTCCATAGCTGATCAGTTTTTTAAGGCATAAACACAACTAAACCCTTCAAATTCGAGATGTGAGATCCTGAATGTAGCATAAAAATCACCGAATTTAATCTCACCCTTAAACCATTTTTTTTGGTCGAATTTCGGTTCGATAAAAATATTCTTATAAAAACTGAGTCCCTGAAGCGCACAAATTTTATAGAGCGATTCTTTGGCTCCCCATATTTTGGTCAATTGCCTAACCAGTTTCTCTTGTGAATCCTGATACTGCACGGTATCGAAAGTGGTAAACTTGCTTGAAATCCTGATGATTTTATCCCTTTGCTTTTCGATATCGATTCCCACTCGGTGTTGGCGACTTATAATAATACCTGTAAAAATATAGGAATGGGTTATGGAGATATGATTACCATCATGCAAATGTGGTTTGCCTATTTGATCGTAATAAAGATCCTTGTCCTGGTAACCCTCCTTTTGCATCAGATGCCTGATACTTAAAAAACCTTTCCTATGTAATTCTGACCGCATTACCCTAACCCGTTTGCTGCACAAGTTGGTCAATTGTATTCCCCGGGCAAGCTCCTCCTCTGTTTCGGTGATTTTCCAGATATGCAAGACTGCTTCGTCTGAAATGTGAATAGTTTTATAAAGCGGCATGGGAATATTTAGGATATGTTTACCTTTGCAACACACTGCTTGCAGTGGATTACAAGTCAACTAATTTAAAAATAAAAAAGTTATGCATACCAAGACGGTCCCTTATGTCCCCTACAAAGTGAAAGACATTTCCCTGGCAGACTGGGGACGAAAAGAAATAGAGTTAGCTGAGGCCGAGATGCCAGGTCTAATGGCATTGCGCGAAGAATATGGTGAAAGTCAGCCTTTGAAGGGAGCGCGAATAGCAGGATGCCTGCATATGACCATTCAGACGGCAGTGCTTATAGAGACCCTCGCAGCATTAGGTGCTGAAGTAACCTGGAGTTCCTGTAACATATTTTCTACTCAGGACCATGCGGCAGCTGCAATAGCCGCTGCCGGAATTCCGGTCTATGCCTGGAAAGGGATGAATGAAGAAGAGTTCGACTGGTGTATAGAACAGACGCTTTTCTTTGGTGAAGAGCGGGAGCCGCTGAATATGATTCTTGATGATGGGGGCGACCTCACCAATATGGTCCTGGATCAATATCCCGAGCTCACTACAGGTATTAAGGGGCTATCTGAAGAGACAACTACTGGCGTTCACCGACTATATGAACGATTTAAGAATGGGGTACTTCCCATGCCCGCAATAAATGTGAATGACTCGGTTACCAAGTCGAAGTTCGACAACAAATATGGTTGCAAGGAAAGCGCCGTAGATGCCGTAAGGCGAGCAACCGACACCATGCTGGCCGGTAAAAAAGTAGTAGTGGCCGGTTATGGGGATGTTGGTAAAGGTACCGCGGCCTCCTTCAGGGGAACTGGAGCTATTGTTACTGTAACAGAGATCGATCCCATCTGCGCGCTTCAGGCCTGTATGGATGGATACGAGGTGAAGCGAATTGAGAATGTAATCGGCGAGGCTGATGTTGTGGTCACGGCTACCGGAAATAAAGATATTCTCCGTGAAGATCATTTCAGAGCGATGCGCGATAAGGTTATTGTTTGCAATATCGGACACTTTGACAATGAAATCGATATGGCCTGGCTGAACGGGGAATTTGGACATACCAAAGACGAAATAAAGCCTCAGGTAGACAAGTATACCATAGATGGCAAGGATATCATCGTCCTGGCAGAAGGCCGTTTGGTAAATCTCGGCTGTGCAACCGGGCATCCGAGTTTTGTGATGAGTAATTCCTTTACCAATCAGACACTTGCCCAAATAGAACTTTGGAATAACAGTGATCAGTACGAAAACAAAGTTTATATGCTGCCAAAACACCTCGATGAGAAAGTGGCGAGGTTACACCTGGGTCGACTCGGTGCGGAATTAACTAAACTCAACGAGGATCAGGCCAAGTATATTGGAGTAAAAGTTAAGGGGCCTTTTAAACCCGACTATTACCGGTATTAATGATTACTCGTCTTGATAGATTAAAACCCCTGGACCATGAGTCCGGGGGTTTGTGTTTAAAATTCGGACTATCTTTACAAAGCTAAAAATATCATGAATATGACACTTTTCGTAGACATGGATGAGGTGATTGCCGATACCTACATGGCCCATATTGAACTTTACAATAGTGATTTCGGTGAACAACTCACAATAGAGGAATGCTATGGGAAAGAAGTATGGCAATGCGTCCCGACTGAAAGACAGGAGAGTGTTAGAAAACATGCTACTCGCGAAGGATTCTTCAGCATGCTAAGTCCCATTGAGGGAAGCCAGAGTATTCTGGAACAACTTATAAATAGATATGATCTCTTTATCGCCTCTGCGGCCATGCAATACCCCAACTCATTAAAAGAGAAATCGGATTGGCTCGATGAATTTTTTCCCTTTATCAATTGGAAGAACAGGATCCTATGCGGAGACAAACACATCTTAAAAGGAGATATCCTGATTGATGATCGCAGTTATAATCTCATGAATTTCAAGGGCAGACCAATACTTTTTACCTCGCCACATAATGTTCATTCAAATGGATTTGAAAGGGCAAATAGCTGGAAGGAAGTTGCAGATATTTTGATTTAACCATCAGCACTTAATGCCCGATCGGCCAGATTTAGTCCCTTAGTCTAAAGTAAAACCATAAAAAAACCCCGGTAAACCGGGGTTTTTGAATAAATATTGTTTGTATTCAGGCCCGAAAAGGGTCGATGGAAACATACGATTTACCACTCGCTTTCTTTTCAAAACGGACAATACCGTCGATCTTGGCGTGCAAACTGTGGTCTTTACCAGCATATACATTGTCGCCAGGATTATGCCTTGTGCCTCTCTGCCGTACAATAATATTACCGGCCATCGCAGCCTGTCCTCCATATATTTTCACTCCGAGTCGTTTCGATTCGGATTCTCTACCGTTTTTAGAACTACCTACACCTTTCTTATGTGCCATGATGTAATGTTTTTAAATTTCTTATTTACTCAATGCTTTGATCAAATCGGCCTTCTTCATAGAAGAGATTCCGGTGATCCCTTTGGCTTTAGCCATTTTTTTCAATTCAGCTACTGTATTCCCGGCCAGGTCTGCTGTTGGTTTAGCAGTTTCCTTTTTTGGTGCGGTTTTTTTGGCAGCCGAAGTTTCCTTTTTAGGAGCACTGGCCTTTTTTTCAGCGGTGGCCGCTTTTGGAGCAGCTGCCTTAGGTTTAGATGCAGTTGTTTTCTTAGCACCCTTCGCAACAATACCTTCGATCATTAATTCGGTCAGATATTGTCTGTGACCATTTTTCGTTTGGTATCCTTTACGTCTTTTTTTCTTGAACACGATCACTTTATCGCCTTTCAAATGTTTTACGACTTTAGCCTCAACAGCGGCTCCGTCTACAGCCGGGGCGCCAACAGTGATGTTTTTACCATCCTCAAGCAGTAGAACATTGTGAAAGCTAACTTTTTTGCCTTCATCTTCCTGCAAGCGGTGTACATACACTTTCTGGTCTTTTGCAACCTTAAATTGCTGCCCTGCTATCTCTACAATTGCGTACATAGCTTGAATTTATTAATAATTGATATCTGAGCCTTTATTAAAGGCGGGTGCAAATATACTGCTTAAAAACGATTGTGCAAGCTAAATACAATGCTTTTTAAGCCTAATTCTTAGGATTATTAGAGCTTTTGAAAAGTTGCATAAAGGACAGTGTCAGTACCAGGGTGGTAGCAAAACCCATTATGGCCACGGTAAAAAACAATATGGCTTCAAAATTCCGTAAATCCCTGAACCAGGCCGTGGAAAGTGCCGGAAGGAAATCTTTGTCGATCTCAGTAGAATAGAAGGCAAAAAACACCGTGAAGATGATGGTCGCCAAAAAGCCTGTGACGATCCCCGTCTTAAACCCGCTGCCATAGGTAAAGGCGTTTCCCTCTTCTAATCTGAAATATTTTATGGCCTCATAGATTCCAAAACCGGTTATCACCCCATTAAAAAGACTAAAAAACACATTGGTATGCAGGCCAAAAAGAGATAATATCAGGAAATACGCAATAAGGCTACCACTGGTGGCAATCCCAAAACGTATTGGAAGGGCAAAACGCATCATAGACAAGGTTTTTTAGAGGTTCGTTTAAAGTTAAGAATATTGGCTTATTATCCCATAAATTCTTGTTAAAGAATCTGTTTAAACTCACAACAGCTGCGAAATATTTATAATCTTGCAGCATCTATGTTCAGATGCGATACCAAAAAGAAATTATACAATTCCAAATAATATGAAAACAAGAAATATAGCCGTAATGTTTATTCTGCTAATGGGATGGCATTTTGGAATTTTGGCCCAGGAGGTAGTCTTTGAGGAATACGACCTGGATAATGGTTTACATGTTATTCTCCACAAGGATAATAGTGCGCCGGTGGTCAATATCTCAGTGGCTTACCACGTGGGTGCGAAAAATGAAGATCCAAACAAAACAGGATTTGCCCACTTTTTCGAACACCTCCTTTTCGAGGGAAGTAAGAATATCGCCAGAGGAGAATGGGACAAAATAGTCAGTGCAAATGGAGGAAGTGACAATGCAACAACCAATCAGGATAGAACGCTCTATTATGTCACCTTACCATCAAATAGCATGGAGGTTGGTTTATGGATGGAATCTGAGAGACTTATGCATCCGGTTATAAACCAGATTGGTGTTGATGTTCAGAGCGAGGTAGTACAGGAAGAGCGGCGCTCACGGATAGACAATGCCCCTTATGGAAGATGGCAGGAGCAAATGTTTAAGAATCTGTTTATTAATCATCCGTACCGCTGGACTACAATAGGTTCCATGGAGCATCTGGCCAGTGCCACCTTGGAAGACTTTAAGGCCTTTAATGAAAAATTTTATGTGCCTAACAACGCTGTTCTTGTGGTAGCAGGAGACATTGATACCGATCGGACAAAAGAACTCATTAAGGCCTACTTCGGTCCTATCGGACGCGGTGCAGATATCGAGAGAAAAACCTATACCGAGGAGGCTATTCAAGGTCCGGTGAAAGCGCGTTTCAATGATCCGAATATCCAGATTCCGGCTATATTTCTGGGTTATCGAACCCCGGCTCAAAGTAAAAGGGATGCTTATGTTCTCGATATAATATCCACTTATTTAAGCGATGGTAAGAGTTCCAAGCTGTATAAAAAAATGGTCGATGAGCAAAAAACAGCCCTGCAGGTATTTGCCTTTAATGCCAGCCAGGAAGACTACGGTGTGTATGTGGTTGGTGGGCTGCCAGTGGGAGAGAATTCCCTTGATAGCCTGGTGGGCCAGATCGATGAAGAGATATTAAAATTGCAAACAGAATTGATCTCTGAACGCGATTATGAGAAACTTCAAAACAAATTCGAGAATCGTTTTGTTAACGCCAATAGTAGTCTGGCCGGAATTGCAAGCTCGCTTACCAACTACTACCTTCTTTACGGGAATACCAATCTGATAAATGATGAAATCGATATTTACCGCTCAATAACCCGAGAGGAAATAATGGAGGTAACAAAGAAATATCTTAATCACAAACAAAGGATAGAACTGGAATATTTGCCAGAATCCTCCACCGCAAACTAAGACATCATGAAAAGATTTATTGCATTTGCACTCGTTTTACTTTCTGGCCTTCAATTATCGGCCCAGATAGATCGCAGTAAAGTCCCAAGCCCAGGCCCGGCTCCTAAAATTAATCTTGAGGAGCCCAAATCTTTTACAATGGCAAATGGATTGAAGGTTTTGGTGGTCGAAAATAACAAATTACCCAGGGTATCGGTCCAATTATTGATCGACAATCCTCCCATCGGTGAAGGAGAAAAGGCCGGTGTGGCATCGCTCATGGGCAGCTTGCTTGGGAACGGCTCCACCACAATCTCCAAAGATGATTTTAATGAAGAGATCGACTATTTAGGAGCCCGTATCAGCTTTGGTCCTCAAAGTGCTTCCGCGAATTCCTTGTCTAAATATTTTCCCAGAATCCTGGAGCTAATGGCCGATGCGGCAAGCAATCCCAATTTTACTCAGGAGGAATTCGATAAAGAGAAGGCCAAGTTGCTGACTTCTTTAAAAGCTCAGGAGAAAGATGTGTCGGCCATTCATAACCGACTACAAAATGCTCTGGCTTATGGAACCGACCATCCTTATGGCGAATTTTTATCCGAGAAATCCGTAGGGAATGTCTCCCTTGAAGATATCAGGAAATTTTATATAGACTATTTCGTACCCACCAACGCCTACCTGGTTATTATTGGAGATGTGGAATTTGAAAGCACCAAAGAACTAGTTACAAAGCATTTCCTTGCCTGGACTAAATCTGCACCCCTGATCTTCAATTATTCAGATCCTGTAAATACTCAATATACGCAGGTCAATTTTATTGATATGCCAAATGCAGTACAATCTGAGATCAGCATGCAAAATCTTATCTACCTGAAGATGAAAGACCCTGATTACCTGGCGGCTTTGCTGGCAAACAGGATCCTGGGCGGAGGAGCTTTAGGGCGTCTTTATAAAAACCTTCGAGAAGATAAAGGCTTTACCTACGGATCGTATTCACGTGTTGGGAACGACAAATATGCCCCGGCTATGTTTTCAGCTTCAGCCAGCGTGCGTAATGCGGTAACAGATAGTGCGGTGGTCGAAATCATGAGGGAAGTGGAGCAAATTGTTAAACAAACAGTGACTGAAGAAGAGCTCAAGAATACCAAAGCGAAATACGTTGGTAGTTTTGTTCTGGCGCTCGAAAAGCCACAGACAATAGCCCGTTACGCCTTAAATATAGAGACGGAAGGTTTGCCTGCTGATTTTTACACCACCTATTTGGAACGCCTGAATGCCGTAACCGTTGAAGATGTGCAAAATGCTGCACAGAAGTATTTTAGTCTGTCTAATGCCCGGATTGTTGTTACGGGTAAAGGAGCTGAAGTGATTGAGAGTTTGGAAAAAATTCCATACAAGGGCAGGAATATTCCCGTTTTCTATTTCGACACCCAGGCCATGCAGGTAGAGAAACCTAATTATTCTAAATAACTGCCGGAGGGAAAATCAGAAGATGACTTTAAATAAACATCAAAAACCCTGAAACAGATCAGATCTGCCTCAGGGTCACTTTCCTCTTCCGATGATAAACTCAGATCTTACGGATCGAATTTTCACCTAGCACCACACCTTTGTCTATAGATGGGTCGCCCTTGTAGTTTATTTCAGCTTCTCCATAGCAGTTAACCTTTAAACGCTCCGAGACGCTGAGCCTGAATTCGCTTTCTCCATAAGCCGTTATCTTTGCCGTTTTATTTTTCATGCCTAGCGTATTTACCTCACTTACACCATAAGCCTTGTATTTCTGATAAGAAGATTCGCCAGCATCGATCTTTAAAAAACTCTCTCCGTAGATCGACACCTTTAAATTTTCCACTACCACAGATTTTATCCGGACATCTGATTCTCCATATACGCTGAGTTGAAGTGAATTTTGCTCTATCGGGCTATCAAGCCTAATATTCTCTTCTCCACGTACCGAAAGGTCTTTAAGATGCTTATAGGTTATAGTAAGGCTAACCTGGGTTCCGGAATATAAATCCTGCCGCCCATTATAGTCATCGTTTTTTACTTTCTTCGATTTTGTATAGGTTTTGGCACCATCAAGATAGATCTTGAGGGTATTTCCTTCTACCTTGATATTTAATTTTTCCAATGGTAAATTAGCATCATCAATGCTAACCATTTCCCTTGATCCTTCAATAAAAGTTGCCTCTATATGAGGGCTGATGATGACATTATCAAATGAAGTGACCTTCACTTCTTTCTTTTGAGCTGTTGCAGTGCTCATAACCAAAATGGTGGCTACACCGAGTAAAATTACTTTGAATATAGTATTCATATGTTCTGTTTTTTTGTTATCACTACCCCAAAGAGCCCAAAAAAGCTCCTTTGTTACACTTTAAAAATGCAATTCTTGAAATTACCCAATATGTATCGATTTTAAAACCGTTATCGCACGTTTTCAAGCTTGCTGTTGCCCCTTGCGACTATTTACAAGGTATACACCTAGCAATATAACCGCAGCGGCCAATAATTGAAGGAGAGAAAATTTCTCTCCGTCGACCAATCCCCACAAGACCCCAACTATTGGAATAAGGTAGGTGACCGAAACAGAAAAGACCGGTGAAGAAATATGAATCAGCTTATTGAACATGACCTTTGCGACACAGGTCCCCATAATACACAATGCCACAAGATAACCCAGCGAACTCAGGAAATGGGGCCCCTGAACTACATTCTGACTGAAAACACCTGAGAAAACAAGCATTACTATCCCAGCGGGGAGAATGCAGGCAAAATTACCAACGGCAATGGCAAGTGGAGATACTTCCTGAAGTTTATCCTTAATTATGTTTGCGTTGAAAGCGTAGCATACTGTTGCCACCACGACCAGGCTGGCATACCAGTAATTCTGATCAGGATTAAGATCCACTCCGAGAAAAATAAGAATGCTGGCCCCTACCAGTCCTACCGAAACACCAAGAAACTGACTCTTTGTAAAAGAGATCTTAAAGGCAAGAGCACCAACCAAAATAGTAAACAGAGGTACCAGCGAATTCAAGATACTGGCAATCCCGCTATCGATCTCTGTCTGCGCGAAGGCATATAGGAAAATGGGGAGCAAACTACCTACCATCCCCGATACAGCTACCCATTTCCATTGCTTTTTCGATATACCCCTCAGGCTACGGAATCCAATTAGAAAGAGAAAAAACGATGCCAGAACAATCCGAACCGCGCCCAGTTGTATTGCTGAAAATCCTTCGAGTCCTTTTTTTATGAGAATATAGGAGGTTCCCCAGATTATGGAAAGTACGATTAGATATAACCACTTTCGGTTAACATCGCTCATGTATAGAAATTTGCTGCAAAAGTCACCTATTTTAGGTTATAATATGCCTGCATATGCTTAATTTTGAGACTTAAAATCACAACCCTATGAAATCTAAAATTCTCATAACCTATATATCGGTTATCCTCTTTGTTATCGCTTGTAAAGAACAGAAAAAATCAGCTGATTCTTCTGAAGAAAACAGCAAAATGGAACAGGTAATGGCTATTCATGATGAAGTAATGCCGAAGATGAGCACCATAGGTAAACTTGTCAGTGAACTTAAACCTAAAGCCGATTCTACCGAAATGGGGCAGCAATATAATAAGGCGATGACAGATTTGCAGGAAGCCCATAAAGCTATGATGGACTGGATGAAGGGGTTTGGTGATCGCTTTGATTCTGATGAAATCTTGAATGGGAAGATGCTTACTGACGAAAAAAAACAGTGGCTGGATGAAGAGGAGTTAAAAGTAAAAGCCTTGAAAGAACAAATCAATAGCAGTATTGAGAATGCCGAGAAAATTCTTGAAAGTACTGAATGAGTATCTGGTAATCAAAAAGGCAGTTTGCTCAGATCTACATTGCCGCCGCTGAGAATTACCCCTATTGTGGAATTCTTGTAGTCTTCTGTTGTCCTGATCAGTCCTGCAAGTGCTACCGCGCTTGAAGGTTCCACCACGATCTTCATACGTTCCCAAATAAGTCTCATAGCAGAAACTATTTCCTCTTCTTCCACCCTGATTATTCTATCGACAAGACGGAGGATAATAGGCAGAGTACGATCGCCTAATACGGTTTTGAGTCCGTCGGCAATAGTATTTGTTGTCAAATTTGTCTCTATACGGCCACTGTGAAACGAACGATAAGCATCATCCACTTCGTAAGGTTCTGTCCCAATTACCTTTGCTCCCTTGCTAAAAAAGTGTGAAGCCAGTGCTGTACCAGCAATTAGTCCGCCTCCACCAACCGGAACAAAAATAAAATCGAGTTCTGGATAATCCTCAAGGAATTCCATACATGCGGTTCCCTGCCCCAGTATTACATCTCTATCGTTTGAAGGATGGAGAAAACTGGCGCCGGTCTCGGATGCCACTTTTGCAGCCGTGGCTTTCCTGGCATCCAGGTTTGGTTCGCATTCCACAATCTTTCCGCCGTAATTAATTACCGCAGACTTTTTAACAACCGGTGCATCAGAGGGCATAGCAATATAAGCAGTTACGCCAAGCGACTGTGCCGCCAAAGCCAAAGCCTGGGCAAAATTACCCGAAGAGTGGGTAACAACACCTTTAGCCCTTTGATCAGGAGAAAGTTTTAATATGGCATGGGTAGCACCTCTCATTTTGTAAGCCCCCGATCGCTGAAAGTTCTCGCATTTGAAGTAAACCTTTGCCCCAATTATTTCATTGATCAGTCTTGATGATAAGACCGGTGTATAATGGATATACGGTTCGATGAGTTCTTTGCAATCCCTAAGGTCCTTTTCATCGTATTCCTCCATGTTTATAGATACTCTCAAAATATTGATGATGTCAATTGATTATCCGTACATTATTCTTCTTTCCATCTAAGTGTCTCCATTATACGGCGTATATCCTTTTGTAAATATACAGCCGCAGGGTATATGGAATCGTAATTGGGTTTGGCATAAAAGTAGAGTGAGCCGGTCACAAAGTGATGAAGGCTGTCGGTAAGATAGAACTGAGCCTGGGAAGCGGCATTACCCTTTACTTCATAATACATTCCATAAACACGTTCATCTTCATTTACATAGGGTTGTTCGATAATATTATCGGCCTTAACCACATGCTCGTATGAAAGCTTTTGCGCATCACTAAGAAGTTGGGTCAAATTCCCCTTCACGGGTTTGTAGGTCAAAAAAATAGACCCTTTCATATCGGGATATTTCAGAGTAACAGAGCTTTCCGTTTCTTTTTCCACAACAGCCTTTCTGTTGAACTCAAATCTATAAGTTTTGGCACTGTACTGCTCTAAATCACCGGCTTTGTACTCCAGGCGCAGCATGGCCTTGGGTTTAGGCAGAACCTCTTCCTTGCAGGAAGATAGGATCAGACTTAGTATCAGTAATCGCAGAATACATTTATGAGGCATGGGGCAGAGTAACTTTAATTTGTTTAAGACGCTTTTTATCGAGGCTTTCCACAAGGAATTCGTAATTTTTAAATACGATTTTCTCACCTCGTTTGGGAAAACTACCGGCGATCTCCAGAACGAATCCCGCTATTGTCTCCGATTCCCCTTTCTGCTCTTCGAATTCAGTTTCACTATCTATTTTTACTACCCGGTAAAAGTCTTTAAGAGTGGTTTTCCCCTCAAACACATAATTATAGTCATCGAGCTTGGAATATACCAGATCCTCATCATCGAACTCATCACTGATATCCCCAACGATTTCCTCTATTATATCCTCGAGAGTAACTATGCCCGATGTTCCTCCATATTCGTCCACCACAACTGCCAGGTGATTTTTTTTCTCCTGGAATTCCATCAGAAGATCATCTAGTTTTTTGTTTTCGGGCACAAAATAAGGTTCCCTGATGAGGGATAACCAATTAAAGCTTTTCCGTTCTATGTAAGGCAACAGATCTTTTACATACAAAACCCCGATAACATTGTCGAGATTCTCAGAAAACACCGGAATCCTTGAATATCCGTTATTTGTAATTTCCTCGAGTATTTCGGTAAATTTCATTTCTTCACTCAGTGCAAAAATATCGATCCTCGGTCGCATTACCTGTTTGGTATCGGTGTTTCCAAATGAAACTATTCCCTCCAGAATCTTTTGTTCTTCTTTTGTGGTATCACCTTCAGAGGTGAGCTCCAGGGCTTGTGAAAGATGGTCCACACTCAGGTTCGATTTCTGTCGCCCTAGTCTTTGGTACATAAGACGGGTTAAAGCATTCATAGGGCTACTTAGAGGCGTGAATATAAAATCGAGGACTTTTAGCGGATAGGCCATCAGATGAGCAAACTGCCTACTATTTCTATTGGCGTAAATCTTGGGAAGGATTTCTCCGAACATTAGAATTAGGAACGTGGCTACTACTACTTCCAGGAGAAAACGTACCGAAATCAACCCGAATAATTGATAGTTGATCGATGAGAAAATGGTATCTCCTATTGAATTGAACAAAAGAACTATCCCGATGTTGATAGCATTGTTGGTCACTAATATAGTGGCCAGTAATTTCTTTGGTTTGCTTAGCAGACTTACAACGATTTTGCCTTTGGCCGTCTTTTCTTCTGCTATGGTGTTTAGTTCGGTTTGGGAGAAGCCAAAAAAAGCTACTTCGGCACCTGATATCAATGCTGAACAAATTAACAGCACCAATAGAATAACAAATTTTAGGGCCAAGGCACCTTCAACCATTGCTAAACCAGCCAGTATAATAAGGGGGTCATGGTCCAATAGTTAAATGTTTTAGGTAATCGCTTTAGAAAGGTAAGTCGTCTTCCGGTTCCGGCTGATTAACTGGTTGAGCCTCACGGGGTCCTTTCTCAACGGCGTGGTCTGCTGCAGGTTTAGCCGGCCCTGATGAGGCGCCCGCAGGTCCATCTTTGGTGGATAAAAAGGTGAAATCCTGAACATGAACCTCAGTGGTATAGCGCATATTTCCGTCTTCACCCTGCCATTGCCTCGTTTTAAGTCGGCCTTCAACATAGATTTTATCCCCTTTATGAAGGTATTTTTCACAAATTTCTGCCGCCTTATTCCTAAGAACAATATTATGCCACTCGGTATTGGTTACTTTTTCACCAGTTTGCCTGTTCGTGTAGGTCTCATTAGTAGCAATTGGAAATCTGCCAATACAGTTACCTCCTTCGAAATAATGCAATTTTACCTCATCGCCCAGATGCCCAATCAGCATCACTTTGTTTAGTGTTCCGCTCATAATTTTATAATTAGGTCAAAAGTACGAATTTTTAAATGTTTTGATAAAGTCTGCGATCGGTACTGGAACGGGATACTCCTCGAGCTGTTCTACAGGGATTCCCGATTCGAACCGATCGGTGGTTTCCACAATCCAGAATTTCGTGTGGAGTTGCTGATGAGATAATTTGTGCACTACCGCGCTGGAATTGTTTTCGTAGACGGCCCCAATTTCATTTACCTCTAAAAGGTCCTTACACTTTGGAATTATCTGACCGGATGCAAGTTCAGATTCAGATTCAAGAAGTGGAAACTCATATAGGCGTTTCCAGATATCGTCCTTGGAACGTTGTACAAGACGTGTATTATTATTTGCATCAATTCCGACCAGATAGTTAAAGTAGCGTTTTCTTATCCTCCCTTTCCTGATCTTGATCGGCAATTCCGATACAATTTTCTTTGATAATGCCTCACATCCATTCTGTAAAGGACAACTTTGGCAATTAGGGCTCTTTGGAGTACATTGAATTGCTCCAAATTCCATAATTCCCTGGTTGTAGTCTCTAACGTTATGCCTGTCCATAATTTCCCTGGCAAGATTTTTGTAATATTTTGCTGCTCCCGAACTATTGATTGGCATGGTAATCCCAAAATATCTTGCCAGCACTCGAAGAACATTACCATCGACTACCGGCTCTGGTTCATCAAAACAAATAGAGGCCATAGCACTGGCAGTATAATCCCCTATCCCTTTAAGCTTTATCAGGCCCTCATAATCCTTCGGGAATTTTCCATTGCGCTCGTTGGCAACTTTTCTTGCTGTGGCATGCAAATTTCTTGCACGGGTATAATAGCCCAGTCCCTGCCATAGTTTGAGGACCTGATCTTCATTTGCCTCGGCAAGAGCGTGTACTGTAGGATAGTGCTCGATGAACTTATTATAGTAAGGAGTACCCTGGGCAACCCTGGTCTGTTGCAGGATGATTTCGGATAACCAGATCCTGTAGGGATCTTTGGTAGTACGCCAGGGAAGCTCGCGTCTGTTTTCTTCGTACCAGTCAAGTATTTTTTTAGAAAAATCCATCTTGGAAATAATAAGCGACAAAACTAAGAGTTTATATACTTAAAATTAGTCGTTTAAGGCTTTGGAATAAATTTAATTTATATATTTGCAAGCCTGAAAAACTTACAGTAAACTAAAATTAAAACATGACGAAAGCGGATATCGTATCAAGAATCTCAGAAAAACTGGGAATTGAAAAAGGTGATGTACAAGCCACGGTTGAATCCTTTATGGAAGAAGTTAAATCTTCACTCGAAAATGGAGACAATGTATACTTGAGAGGCTTTGGCAGCTTTATAATCAAGAAAAGAGCAGAAAAAACAGGAAGAAATATATCGAAGAATACAACGATAAAGATTCCAGCTCACAATATTCCGGCATTTAAACCAGCCAAGGTATTTGTTGAAGGAGTAAAGAGCAACGTAAGAGTTGACTAAAACTATTTTTGAAAAGAAAAGAAAGACCATATGCCGAGTGGTAAAAAAAGAAAAAGACATAAGGTAGCTACTCATAAACGAAAGAAGAGAAGGAGAGCTAACCGTCATAAGAAAAAGTAGTTACAATAACTACTTTTTCATTTTATACGTTCATTGAAATAGAAATTCCTAACAGGATTTCGGCGGGTTTGTACAACCTGTAACAACAAATGTTTAATCAATCCGCCTCAGGCGGATCAAAATTGAATTAGGTGAATAGAGAATTAATCGTAAGATCTGATTCTAGCGCCGTCGATTTTGCCTTATTGAAAGAAGGGAAACTCATTGAACTTCACCGGGATGAAAACGATAATAATTTCAACGTTGGCGATATATTAATTGCCAAAGTCCGGAAACCCGTAACAGGGCTCAATGCGGCTTTCGTAAATGTAGGTTATGAAAAAGATGCCTTTTTACATTACCACGATCTCGGACCGCAATTATCGAGCACGTTAAAGTTCATCAAAAGAGTAAGCACTGGAAAACTCAGGGATTATACCTTGAAAAACTTTCCTTTTGAAAAAGATATTGACAAGCATGGTAGCATCAAAGATGTTATCAAAGCCAATCAATCTCTTTTGGTGCAAATTGTAAAAGAACCTATTTCTACCAAAGGACCCCGTATAAGTTCAGAACTGTCTATTGCGGGGCGTTACCTTGTAATGGTGCCGTTTTCTGATCGTGTCTCCGTCTCACAAAAGATTGGAAGCAACGAAGAAAAAGACAGGCTAAAACGCCTGGTCAAGAGCATTAAACCCAAGGGCTTTGGCGTAATTATCAGAACAGTTGCGGAAGGCAAAAAAGTAGCAGAGTTAGATAAGGATCTGCAAAATTTGCTGATTAAATGGTCAGCAATGTGTAAAAAATTGTATAAAGCGCCTACTCCGTCCAAGGTACTTGTTGAATTAAACAGGGCATCTTCAATTTTAAGAGATGTTTTTAATGAAACATTTACCGGAATATATGTGGACGATGAGACACTTTATAACCAGATCAAGGATTATGTACACGAAATCGCCCCTGACAAGGAATCCATTGTAAAAATGTATAGCTCCAAGGTCCCGATATTTGAGAAATTCGGGATCGAAAGACAAATAAAAACCTCGTTCGGCCGTACGGCCTCGATGAGCAAAGGTGCTTATTTGGTTATTGAGCATACCGAAGCGTTGCACGTCATTGATGTCAACAGCGGTAACCGTTCAAATAAGGCTAAAAATCAAGAAGATACAGCACTAGAAGTAAATCTGCTCGCTGCCTCAGAAATGGCAAGGCAATTACGCCTGCGCGATATGGGAGGAATCATTGTAGTAGATTTTATAGATATGATTCGGGCTGAGAACCGAAGAAAACTCTTCAACCACCTCAGGGAGGAAATGAAAGATGACCGTGCCAAGCACAAAATTCTTCCTCCAAGTAAATTTGGACTGGTACAGATCACCAGGCAAAGGGTAAGACCGGAAGTCAATATTAAGACAACCGAAGAAGATCCAAGCGGAAAAGCTAAAGAGGTTGAAGCTCCGATTGTACTTATCGAGAAAATGACTGTAGAGCTTGAAAAGATTTTTAAGGGTCCGCATAAGGACAAAAGTATTATCCTGAATGCACATCCCTTTATCGCAGCATATATTACAAAAGGATTTCCTTCGATTCGTTCCAAATGGTTTATGGAACATAAGAAATGGATCAAGGTCCAACCCAGGGACGCGTACAGATATCTAGAATACCGGTTTAAGGATAAACACGGTAAAACCATCAACTAAAAAAAAAGCGACTTCAGCATTGGAGTCGCTTTTTTTATTGTCTTATTTGATGTTCCAGGCTTGAAATATAATTGATATTTATTGATATCTTAAAACCCTGATAGTGGTTTAGATTCGTAATAATTCAATAGTGGTTTATGAATAGTAAATTCCTGTTTTATGGCATGCTATACCTGCTGGCCATTAGTTGTTCTCAAAAGAATTCGCCAGAACCCATAGAAGGTATTCTTCAAAACAGTCCATCAATAGAAGGTAAATCAGATTACATCAATTCTCCCTATGTAACGGCAGGAAACCGAGTTTATATGGTTGGCCATCAGGATGGTAGCTTTCCTGAAATAGGCTGGCATGTAAAAGGTGAAATGGGTGGTGTTTGGCTACACCCGATTAAGCTTATGGACGGTTTCGATGCTGTTTTGAGTTCAGGGGATAATTTTCTCCCTTTGAAAGGTGCACTTTCTTTTATCAATTATCCTTCTGCCAATGTCCATTATTTTGATTTTGATAAATCCGGGATAAAAGCGGAACGATGGCAATTCGTTCCCGACGATCGGGAAGGGGTCTTTGTGCAGTTTGTGATTAAAAACAATGGCGAGGTATCACAAGATCTAAACTTTGAACTTACAGGCCATGCAGACCTTACGCCAGTCTGGTTGGGTGAACGTACCAATATGGAAAACGGTCAGGACACAGCAGAATGGGACAAAGATCTTAACGCCTGGCGGGTAAGTGACGGAAAGAGCGATTGGCATTTGATATATGGGCTGGACAGAGAAATTTCCGTTACGGGTGAAAGCCCTAATGCGCTTCTAGGAAACGGCACATCAAATACTATGAGCTTTAGTTTTAAGCTGCTTCCGGGAGAACAAGAAAACATCAATCTGATCATTGCCGGGTCTGCGACCTCTTCGGAGACAGCAGATCGGACCTATCGTGATCTTCAGCAGAACTATGCTACCCTACTGGCCCAGAAAAATGACCGTATGGCTTCATTGGCAGGGTTTTCCAAACTCAGTATTCCGGATAAAGAACTGGAGCAAACCTTTGAATGGCTTAAGTATAATTGTGATTGGCTGGTAAGAGATGTGCCGGGAATAGGAACTGGGATCTCAGCGGGAATCCCGGATTATCCCTGGTGGTTTGGGGTAGACAGCGAATATTCACTCCGGGGCTATATGGCCATAGGGCAAACAGATATTGTACACAAGACCATCAGGCTGCTCGATAGTGTTTCCAATGCCGTTAATGGTAATGGTCGGATAATTCATGAGATGTCTACCAACGGCGCAGTATTTAATGAGGGGAATATCAACGAAACACCACAATTCGCTTCATTGATCTGGGAAATCTATCTATGGAATGGACAACGGGAGTTCCTGGCGCAATATTTCCCGACCATAAAGAAAGGATTAAAATGGCTTCTGGATGAAAAAGATGCCAACAATAACCTCTTTCCAGACGGTTTCGGAATGATGGAAATTCACGGACTTGACAGTGAGATGATAGATGTGGCTTCTTATACCCAAAGGGCGTTTGAAGATGCTGCCAGGATCGCTGATGTTCTTGGAGAGCAGGAAGTGGCAATAGAATACCAGGGTATAGCAAGCTCCTTAAAAGAACGAATAAATAAGGAATTCTGGTCGGAGGAATTTGCTTCTTATGCCGATTTTTTAGGAACGGACGAGCAGGCATTGCATCTGATCGACGATGCGATTATCAGAGCAGATACCCTTAAAAAGCCATGGGCCATTGAAGAACTTAAAGAAACCAGAAAAAAAATACGACTGACCCCATCTGAGGAAGCACGACCTTTTGTCCTCCATCACAACTGGGTGGTAAATACACCTATGGAAATGCAGATAGCTGATAATGACAAAGCGATTAAGGCTTTAGAAACAGCAGAGCGATTTGTGAATCCATTCGGCGTTTTCGTAACCGGTATAGACCGGGATGAATCTGCCGGTTCGAACGACGGATCATTTCAGGGGAGCAAAGTTTTTTCATATACCGGAGCTGTAATGACACTCCCCACCGGTGTACAGGCCATATCCGAAAATAATTACGGCCGCCCTGATAACGCCCTGAAATATCTAAAAAGAATGACCCGAACTTTTAGTTATGCACTCCCTGGAAGTATGTATGAAGTATCGCCTGATTATGGCATGATGACCCAGGCATGGAATATCTACAGTTATGCCGTTCCTATTGTCCAGCAATTTTTTGGTTTTCAACCCCATGCCGCTGAAAAGCTAATTGTTATCCAGCCATTAATGCCCACTCCCTGGAATGATGCTAGCCTTGAAAATGTACAGATTGCCGATAATGCCGTTTCTTTGTACTATTCCAGTACCAAATCATCGAGGAAAATCAAGGCAACTCAGAGTCAAACCGGTTGGACCCTTGAGATCAGAATTCCTAAAACAACTGGCGCTGTTGTAAGGGTGGCAGAAGGGGTTGCCGAGACCTCTGAAGTAGATGGGTATTTAACCTTCAGGACCGAAGACCCTCAACTAGTGGTTGAGGTTTTATCCGGGGATTAATACATCTAACATCTGTAATAATTATTATTTCATTCATCAGGATGAATCTAAGAAACAGAGCCTATTCGCTCGAGGAAGCTATAAAATCACTAGAGCATTATTGCAGCTATCAGGAGCGATGCCATATGGAAGTCTCCGAGAAATTAAGATCAATGAACATGATCCCACAGGCCATCGACAGGATCATGGTTCATCTTATCGAACACGGATATCTAAATGAAACCCGTTTTGCCATTGTATTTACCAGAGGTAAGTTTAATAACAAAAAATGGGGCAAAAACAGGATCAAAAGTGAACTGTCGAAAAGGAATATCAGTAATTTTAATATCAAAACGGGGCTCGAAGAATTAAACCCCCAGGAATATTTGATTGTCTTCCACCAACTGGCCGAAAAAAGATGGACAGCGCTTTCCTCGGAAAGTAACCTCTTGAAAAAAAAGCAAAAACTGGTAGATTATCTGTTGTACAGGGGATGGGAACATCAATTGGTTTACGATAAAGCCTTTGAGCTGGCCAAAAGTGAAAGTAGAGAATAACCCTTATAAAAAATTGGCCTCTATCTCTCTGCTATACAAGAGTTCTATTGATTTTACAGAAGTATTTTGTAAATTTGCATTTCAAAAATGAAAATCTTTTGTTATGAAACCAAAAGTTACCACCGAGTTTCAGCATGGCCAGGCGCAAATTTTTAGGAATCCATTTTTGGAAAGCCTTACCAAGACCAATCCTATTCAGAATATAATTGTTTATGGGATAACCATCATTGGGTTGATCGCACTTGCAATTATTAAAATTGGTCTTCCGCCTCTTACAGTAGCCGGACTCTTTGTTTTAGGTGTATTCTTCTGGACTTTTGCAGAGTATATGTTACATCGTTTTGTCTTTCATTGGGTTTCAGAGGCAAAGTGGTCTCAGCGTTTTCACTTTATTATGCACGGATCACATCACCAGTATCCCAGAGACGAAGAGCGATTGTTAATGCCTCCTGTTCCAGGCCTGATTATGGCTTCAGTTCTATTTGTCGTTTTTTATGCCCTTTTCTGGCTGATGGGGATTTCTGATCTGACCTTCGGATTCTTCCCTGGATTTTTTAGCGGTTACCTGATGTACTCTTTTGTACACAGGGCCACTCATGTGATGCGTCCCCCTAAAAGATTCAAAAATATCTGGCAACACCACAGTCTTCATCATTACCGCTATCCGGACAAGGCTTTTGGAGTATCTAACACGCTGTGGGACAGGGTATTCGGGACAATGCCTCCTGCAAAAAAAGGTAAAAGCAAAGAATTGGTATAATAATCTGTTTTATCAGATAGACTTCATACGCTCAAAAGGCTGAGTTCGATCGAACAGGTACCTGAAAGTAGTATGTACCTTTCTTATATCTCCTCCTACCTGTTTTACCACCAGAATCATTTTTCTGTTAAAATCTCCGATCCCGTGCATCTCAATAGTTTCATATTGTGGATGATTCTGATTGGCTTCATCAGCAAAAGCCACAATAATGGCTCCATCTACCCCTTTGCCCTGGTGCTCAGGAGAAACCCCGAAAATTATTCCCAGTACTTTACGACGTTTTATTCTCGATTTATACCAAAGAAATTTTAGTTTACCCAGGAGGTTTAATTTGCCGTTAACGTATTTCAATACTTGATTTACTTCCGGAATATTGACAAAAATTGCTGCTGGTTCATCTTTGTAATAGGCCAGCCAAATCAACTCTTCTACCATCACCGATTTAAGACGCTTCATTATTGCTTTGCCTTGTTCAAGGGAGATAGTTGAAACCCCTTCGTGGTTCACCCAGGCTTTATTATACACCTCGATAATATCTTTAGCAAACCGATCGAATTCGTTCATTTTAAAATGTGTCACTTTGTAATCGGGGTCTTTGGCCACCATTTCTGACTTATACACCAAGCGAGGATGAACAGGTTCTTTTATGACCTTCACAAAGGTGTATTGTTCAAAATATGTTTTGAAACCGTAATTCTCAAAAAGCTTTTGATAATAAGGGAAGTGATAATTGCACTGATAGTTAGGTTCCAGGTCAAAGCCTTTGGTAAGCAGTCCCCACCATCTATCGCGGCGCCCGAAATTAATCGGCCCATCCATGTAGGTTGCACTGCGTTCTTCGAGCCATTGCTTCCCTGTATTGAACAGCATATCAGCTGCTTGCTGATCATTTATACATTCGAAAAACCCTATACCGGAAGATAATTCCTTTTCCTGGTCAGACTTTTTCTCCAAAATAAAGGCTGCAATTCTGCCGATAACTTCATTATTAGATTTCAACAGCCAGCGCTGACAATCACCAGTTCGAAAACTCTTGTTCTTGGCAGGATCGAAGACATCTTCAATATCAATATCGATTGGTCTGATCCAATGTTGCTCATCCTTATAGAGCCTTACCGGGAACCCGATGAATTCCTTACGGTCTTTTTTGGAAGATACAGGAACTAACTGCATGAAGCCGCAAATAATTTAAGCCATAAACATAACGATAATTACAATAGTAAAAAGGTATATGTTACTTTTAAATGGCTGATATGCAAAACCCAATTTGTAGTATTAGGTGTTGGGTAGGAATCTGTGGGTACGCGCTATGGCTTGTTCGTTTTTCCAGTCAAGCCAATGCCTGCCTCTAATTTTTCTCATCGTCATATCGAAATAGCGCATAAAGGCTATATTGTAAACGGCCCTGCCCAGGTTAGCAGGAGTTCTTGCGACGGCCCTCAGACTCATAGAAAACCCCGGGGTAAGATATCGCATATAATGCCAGTATCCTTCGGGAATATAGATCATATCCCCATGATTCAAATTCGCCCTGTAGCCTTGCAGATATTTCAGTGCAGGCCACTTTTCATAATCAGGATTAGAGAAATCGATCCCTTCATGAGAAATCAGGGAATGAGGTATTTTATACATATACCTGTTTTGTGACTGTGAAAAAAGGACACATTCTTTTTCCCCCTCAAAATGGAAGTGGAAAATATTGGCCAAATCGATATCGTAGTGCATAAAAGTAGATGAATCCGAACCACCAAAAAAGAGCATCGGCAGGCCTTTCATCAATTTAATGCCAAAGTCGGGATAATCGAAATCATCACGGAGCTCAGGAATTTCTTTCAATACATTCCAAAGAAAAATCCGATACTTGGTAGGTTCATTCCGTAAGAGATCGATATAGTCCGACATTTTCATCGTGGCATGGGGTTCATTGAACCCTTCCCGGTGGTCTACTGGTCGGTCATCATAAAGTGGAACAATCTTGTTGCCCGCAACTTGCTTTATATATTCAAAATTCCACTTGGAATAGGCTGGCCAATCCTTACTAGCCCCTACAATCACGACCGGTATTTGAGGTTTAAAATACCCGCTGAGAAAAGCAGCTGCACTGATCTTAGATAGCCTTGGAACTTCTTTTAGAATCAAAACTGAGAATTATAAGAGAAGGCAAATATATAAAACTCTGTAATTAACTTGATTAATCCAGGGATTTAGAGATCGATGTGCCCTTTTCCCTTATAGCTTCATTTCGTTCGATCTTGTGGCCGGGTCTGGACCATCGGGGTTTTTCTCCCTTGGGCTGCAGTATCGAATCTGCCGCTTCTACACTTTGTGGTTGAGGAGATTTGGCAAAAGCTTTTTGCGGATTTAGGCCTAATTCCTTAAACATCTCCAGATCTTCATCCATGTCGGGGTTAGGGGTAGTGAGCAACTTATCTCCCGCAAAGATCGAATTAGCACCGGCAAAAAAACAAAGCGCCTGCCCCTCACGACTCATCTGGGTTCTCCCGGCCGAGAGACGTACCTGAGTAAGTGGCATAACAATTCGTGTGGTGGCCACCATCCTTACCATTTCCCAAATAGAGACGGGTTGCATGTCCTCCATTGGGGTTCCTTCCACAGCTACCAGTGCATTGATGGGCACCGATTCGGGTTGAGGGTTTAAAGTAGACAGTGCTACAAGCATACCTGCTCTGTCTTCGAGGTTTTCACCCATACCGATAATGCCACCGCTACATACCGTTACATTGCTTTTTCTGACATTGTCTATTGTGGTTAATCTATCTTCAAAAGACCGGGTGGAAATAACATCCTTGTAGTAATCCTCAGAGGTATCAAGATTGTGGTTGTAGGCGTAAAGCCCAGCCTCTGCAAGGCGTTTAGCCTGATTTTCTGTCAACATACCAAGTGTACAGCATACCTCCATATCAAGTTTGTTAATCGTTCTAACCATTTCCAATACGCTCTCAAATTCGGATCCGTCTTTTACATTTCTCCATGCAGCACCCATACAAACCCGCGAACTTCCGCCGGCTTTGGCCCTCAATGCCTGAGCCTTGACTTGCTCTACCGACATCAGATCATTTCCATCAATGTCGGTGTGATATCGTGCTGCCTGAGGACAATATCCGCAGTCTTCCGGGCATCCTCCTGTCTTTATAGACAACAGGGTAGATACCTGTACAACATTCGGATCATGATTATTACGATGTACACTGGCTGCTTTATAAAGCAAATCCATCAAAGGTTGCTTATAGATCTCCAGAATCTCTTCTCGGGTCCAATTATTTCTTGTCTCAGTCATAGTCGCTAAAAATACAAATTCAAAATTAACCGCTTAATCCGAATTAATTACAATTATCAATGCTAAATTAAAGCTCACAACAGCCTAAAAATATTTAAAACATAGGATGTTTAATTTCTTTTCACCAGCACACTAACAGCATTGCCACCGAATCCTACCGCATTTACCAGAATATTTTCTATTTCCTTAGGTGCGTTCATTTGAGCAACAAATGGAACACCAACAAACTCCTGTTTCTGTAGCATAAGCACTGCCATCTGAAGATTTATCATGCCGGAACTGCCTAATGTATGTCCGATCTTCCACTTATTGGTAGTAAGGGCCGGAATTCGAGATCCAAATACTCTTTCTATTGCCCTGTACTCAGATTGATCTCCTTTTTTGGTTCCGGGAGCATGCATTACCACGATATCAACTTCCCCCAGGTCCACTCCTTTACATGCCATAGCCATAGACCTCTGCAAACAATCACCGTGAGTGGAGAAAGAAGCCGGATGCGCAAGTTTTTCGGTAGCATAACCTATCCCTCTAATAATGGCCAGTGCATTTTCCTTTTCGCCCTTTTCCAAACATGCCATGGCCGCCCCTTCACCCAATACCATACTATTTTTCTGCTTCTTCAGATCGAGAGCTTTACAAGGATATGAGTCTCCATAGCTGCTGTATATTTTCAGGGCCTGCATTTGTGCAATAGTGAATGGTGTAAGAGGTGATTCACTTCCACCCACCAGAAATTTAGAAGAAAATCCGGCCTCGAGCCATGCGATTCCATTTAATAAAGCATGCAGAGAAGTAGAACAGGTGATGGAGTGAGAGAGCTCGGGTCCTGCACTACCCAGGTCTTGCGCAACCCATGAAGAAATATTCCCTAAGGTTGTTGTGGGAGATGCAAGACTTGAAACTCTCGAATGATCAAGGAAATCCTTATAATATTTCTCAAATAGTGCTGTCGCTCCACGGGATGAACCGATATTTGTGCCAAAGACATTTTTGGATCCCCAGCCTGCCTGATCTACCAGCTGCCTGCAAATCCAAATGGCCTGGAGCACGCTTAAGTCGAGCTTTCCATAGTTTGAATTCTCATGCTTTAATTGCAGTATTTCATCGATAAGCTTCTCCGGGATATTGCCAGACCATACGCTTTCCCGGCCTATCTTGGTCTGTTTGAGTAAATGATTCTCACTACTGAAAGACCCCCAGCAGTTACTGCCTGTTCCTAAAGCCGAAACAGAATCAATTGCTGTAATTGAAACGCTTAAATCCTTTTCTGAAGCCACGGCACAAATCTAAACTTTTAAATGTGCAGCTAATAATTTTTCCCACTGGAACTGCCAGAACCTGTAAATTTGTACTTTAGGCCGCACGTCAATCCGCTAAGAAATGAATAAGGCAAAAATCGCCATTGTTGTACCTGCCTATAATGAATACGAAAGATTTCCGCTGCGGGAATTCAAAAGCTTTCTGACAAACTATCCGGAGGCTTGTCTTTGTCTGGTCAACGATGCTTCTACAGATAATACCGAAACCTTGTTCAACGGGCTCGTTGAAGAATACCCCCAACAGATCATTTTACTAAAAAATCCAAAAAACTTAGGGAAGGCAGCCAGTGTACAAAAAGGTGTCATGCATTGTTTTGAAAATGAAATCGCACGCGCTATCGCTTATTTAGATGCAGACCTTGCCACTTCATTAGAAGAGTGTTATTCGTATTTGGACTATTTGCCGGAAAAGGAATTTGTATTCGCCTCTCGAATTCTGAAAGTTGGGTCTGTGGTTGAACGCCGGTTTTCACGATTCCTTATAGGACGAATACTGGCAACAGCCATCTCCAATATATTAGACTTAAAGGTCTATGATACCCAATGTGGGTGTAAAGTGTTTAGATCAGATCTAAGCCCTTTGCTTTTTAAAAGGGCATTTAATTCGAAGTGGTTGTTCGATGTGGAACTTTTCAGCCGTCTATTGAATCATTATGGTAGAGCAGAGGCTATAAAACGAATGGAAGAAGTACCGGTTAAAAGGTGGGTAGACCGAGGAGCCTCCAAAGTAAAAATGAGTTATTTTTTCAGGCTATGGTACGACTTGTTCCAGATCCATCGATCCCATAAAAAAGGAGCACAAAAAAAGGATGTCAACTAGCTATATTGAATCGATAACCTCTTCAATACTCTGGTAGACTTTGTTCAGCTGATCGTCGGTGATTATATAAGGAGGTAAAATGTATATGGTATTTCCCAATGGTCTTAAGAACACGCCTTTATCCATGAACTTTCCGTATAAAGTGTCGCGCAGTTTTCCATAACGCTCCATGGGAACAGCCAGATCGAGGGCATAAATAACGCCGATATATCTGCTATTGCCAACATTAGGATGATTCTTCATTCGTGCGTCAAAATCGGCGTGCATCTGATTAATGCGTCGTATATCTTGTTGTATTTTATCGGATGACAACAATTCCAGGGCAGCAGAAGCAGCCGTACATGCCAATGGATTGGCGGTATAAGTATGACCATGGAAAAATCCTTTGGAGATCTCTTCGCTATAAAAAGCATCAAAAATTTCCTGTGTTGATGTGGTTAGCCCCATGGGTAATAATCCTGCGGTCAAAGCCTTGGAAAGACACATCAAATCGGGTTGATGGCTCATCTGATCCGTGGCAAAATTTGTCCCTGTCTTCCCGAATCCGGTCATCACCTCATCGGCAATAGTTAACACACCATAGTTCCTCATCAGTTCCAATAATCGATCCTGCTGACCGGCGTTTATAAACTTCATACCAGCCGCCCCCTGCACCAGCGGTTCGTAAATAAACCCGGCAATGGCATTTTCCTCAAGCAATTCAGCGCCTTTTTTTAAGAGATCTTCAATATTCTCAGCTGTGGGCCTGGGCAGACGGATGACCTTAATAAAGAAATCCTCAAAGGCGCCGTTATAGACCGACAGGCCTGATACCGACATGGCTCCGAAGGTATCCCCATGGAATCCTTCTTCGAGAGCCAAGAGTACATTTCTTTTTTCGCCCTTGTTGAAATGATATTGAATCGCCATCTTTATGGCGACCTCTACAGAGGTAGAACCATTATCGGAAAAGAAAAACTTTTGTTGATTGCCGGGAAGTACCTTAGCCAGTGATTCGGCCAACTCTACGGCTGGCTGATGTGTAAAGCCACTAAAAACTACCTGATCCAGTTGCCGCATCTGATCATGGACCCTATCTATAATAAATTCATTACAATGCCCATACATACAGGTATACCAGGAAGCAATCGCATCGATATAGCTGCTGCCATCTTCAGACTTAAGATAGACTCCTTTGGCTGAAGTAATGGCGAGCATGCCTGCATGTGTCTTGTGCTGGGTGAGTGGATGCCACAGATATCTTTGATCTCTTTCCGAAAGTTTATTCAATGAAGTCTTATTTTATGGTATTTTGTTTTTTTATCTTGCAAAGATGGGAAATAAACAGGATTTGTCCGCGCCCCATGATGATAATAAAACAAGGGCAGACAGAGCTTTTGGTCTCTTCACCGAGCGCCGTATCTTATTACTTCTGACCTTACTGAGTATTTTTATACGTTTTCCATTTTTTTTTCGGGACTATATAGATAGGGATGAAAGCACTTTTATATTGATGGGGCAGGCATGGGTCGATGGATTTCTACCCTATACCTTTTTGTGGGACGTTAAACCGCCGTTAACTTTCCTCTTCTTTGCTTCCTGTATTTATTTGTTCGGTAAAAGTTTCTTTGCCATACGGCTGATCGGTGCCCTTTTGGTAGCTCTTACAGCTTTTTTCACCTATTCTATCACCTTGAATCTTAGCAACCGGAAAGCAGCGCTTTTCAGCGGAATAGGGTGCGTTATTTTACTAAGCATGTTTGGTAGTATCCAGGGAGTAATGTCCGAGCATATTCTTATGGCAATTTTCATGGCAGCACTTTACTTGCTCATGTTAAGTAAGAATAAATACCGCATAATGCTGACAGGCATCGCACTCGGGATTGCATTGATGGTTAAAATAAGCATTGCCTTCCCCATACTTTTATTGGGAATATATCTCTTGTTCAGATATTATAAAGATGAAGGGATAGTTGTATCTGTTACCAAAATGTTTACGCTCTCCGTTTCAGCCCTGTCAATAATACTGCTTACTTTATTGCCGTATTATCTAACCGGAAATACCCAGCTATGGTGGGACTCTGTTGTGCTGGCCCCACTCGCATATACAGAATCAGGAAGGACTACTGCTCTGGCATTGATCGGTCTTTGTATGCCGATCCTGATATTAGTTTTCTGGGGATGGAAGTCGAATCGGCTGCCTCTGAATAAAATGGAGTCAGCTGTAATAGTGGTTTGCATTTTAGGATTATTGATTTCCTTTTTAAAGGGAGGAAGAATTAACAGTCATTACCTCATACAGCTTTATCCCCCTTTACTAATTGTTGTAGCGGCCGTTTTGGCCAAAGAACTGAGTAAAATCGGGAGAAAAGCAACACCCTGGGTCTTGGGAGTCTTATTTTTACTGCCTGTTGAAACCTACGTGGAATATGCCAATATCCTGAAAAATAAAATTCAAAAAGATACTTTCTACAATGGCGAGGGATTTACAGTACCGGCCTATCTCTATGAAAATCAGTTGGAAAATGAAAAGACTCTTTTCCTGGGTTACCATATCGGATATTGGGTAATGGGCAAATACCCGCCAACCAAAGCGGCTACCCATCCCAGTAATATTTGCAAATCTGAAATGTTTCCTTTTTACAATCCTGAAAGGGCTACGGCCTTAGAGGAAGTAAAATATATAATGGAAGAGGTAAGTCCAGAAATTATAGTTACCAGAACCAATCGGAGTGTTTTCGATAAAAAACAAGTGCAAGAGAATATCTATTTTGACTCGATCCTTAATGCGGATTACAGATTCCTGGATCGGGTTGATAACGCTGATATTTACAGCAGTCTAGAGTAATTCTAACTTCTCCCTAAACTGGTTGGCATAATGCCTGATCCTTTCCTGATCAAAGCTATCTTCTTCACCGATGCGCCCAAACATGGGGAAATTAGTCTTTTGCAGAATGATCTGTTCTGTAGACGGATGTTCATCTCCACTAAAAAGGATAGACACCTCTAATCCCCTTTGCTCCAATGCCAGTAAGCTGAGCAAAGTATGATTAATGCTGCCCAGGTAATGACGCGATACCAGGATCACCTTATAATCAGGTTGAATAAGGTCTAAAATGGTGTCCTGCCTGTTCAGAGGTACTAAAAGTCCGCCTGCACCTTCTACCACAAGATGATTCGATGTAACGGGTTCTTTGATCTGATCGATATCTATCTTAATCCCATCGAGGTCTGCGGCGGCATGTGGACTCATCGGAGTACGGAGTTCATAGCTGCACGGATGGATGACACTAGTTGAATTGCTGATTAAAGAGTCAACTTTTTTAGCATCTCCGAAATCAAGGTCACCCGCCTGCACAGGTTTCCAATAATCAGCTTTCAGAGCTTCAACAACAATAGAAGCGGCAATAGTCTTACCAACATCTGTGGATATCCCTGTAATAAAGATCCTTTTCATCTACTTTATGGTCTTGTGATCATCTGGCAATTCAAGCAGCGATACTTTTTCGGCTCGAGAAAAGGAAATAGCTTATACAGCAAGCCTTTTCTGCTATAATACACTTCAGATCTTTCCGCCTTGCAATTAGGACAAACCACTTGCTTACCATTTGCATCCACCGCATAGGATCTAATCTTGTTATAAATTGCTAAAGCCTTCTCCTTATCGGTAGTGTATACCTGCAGCTTTACCCCGCCGATAGCAGAACTGATAAGCGGATCTGTGTTTAAGGTATTTTCATCTCTAAGGAAAACAGGAATCCCTTCCGATTCGAGTTTCGCTCTAATCACCTGCACATCGGCTACATATTCAAAAGCCCCAAGGGTATAAAATTCTTGTTTCATATTTTAATAAGCCTTTCCGACAAAATGTTCAATGCGTTTTTTATCTCTTTTTCTGTATTAAAAGAGTGAAGGCAAAACCTCAACCTTTCACTATTACTGGCTACCGTAGGGGCAAGAATAGGTCTTACATCGTATCCCTGATCAATAAGGCTTTCTGAAATATTTATGACATTCGAGTTACCCGGAACCACACATGACTGTATGGCCGAATCACTGAGGATAAACCGATTTTCCATGCTGTTTTCAGCTACAATTTCTTTGAAATAAGCGATTCGTTCCATTAGTTTTTTCCTGGCGCCGGATCCTGAATCTGAATCCAGGTACTTATGGGCCATTAGGATGGAACACAAAGAATGAGGGGAAGGTGCTGTGGTATAGATAAAGCTGCGCGCAAAATTCACAAGGTAGTCCGAAAGCTGTTTAGAGCCTAGAATGGCCGCTCCATGGCAGCCCATGGCCTTCCCAAAAGTAACGATCCTCGCGAATATATGAGCAGAAAGATTCGCATCTTCAATCAATCCCCTACCCCTTGATCCGAATATTCCCAGTGCATGTGCCTCGTCTATAATCAATCTGCAGTTTTCGTCATCGCTCAATTCTGTCAGCGCCATCAGATCGGGAGAATCCCCGTCCATGGAGAATACAGATTCGGTAACGATATAGATACAATCTATTTTTTCACCTGATGTTTGCTTTGCCCTCCGTATCACTTTTTTCAGGTCGAGCAGATCGTTGTGCTTAAATTTCAGGCTTTTTGCCCGACACAGAGATAGGCCGTCGCGGATACTGGCATGAGAAACCTCATCATAGATCACCAGGTCATTCCGTTGAGGGAGTGACGCCAGGATGCCCAGGTTAGCTAAAAATCCGGAATTGAAAACCAATGCCGCTTCGCAAGCATAGTATTCAGAAAGGTAATTTTCAATTTCCTCGTTAAGGGAATGATGCCCAGTGAGCAGTCTGGACCCCGTTGCACCATTTAAAAAGTATTGATTTTCTTTAATATAATTATCGATATTCCTGTATAACTCATGACTTCTGGAAAAGCCCAGATAATCGTTAGAAGTAAAATCGATATAATTATCCCTTACCACCAGTCTCCGAAGGGCCTGTTCGGACTTCCTTTGGTGCATTTTCCTTATGAGTTTTTCGGGTAACGACTGCATGGCGCAAATGTAATATATCCTTTATATATATTATCTTGAAGTTTAGCACGAACAATGCTTATAATATGGAAATCCATTATAAAAGATCGACCTCTGTAGAACAACTAAAAAAAATCCTGGATCTCCAAAAAAGCAACCTGCCGTCTAACATTGAAGCAGAAGAGAGGAAAACCGAAGGGTTCCTGACGGTTCATCACACACTGGAACTGCTGGTAAAAATGCAGAATAAGTGCCCTCATATCATTGCGATATCGGGCGATAATCTTGCCGGATATGCCCTTTGCATGCATCCTGTTTTCGCAAATCAGATCGCAGTACTGAGGTCGATGTTCGACAAAATCAAACGGCTCAATCCTGAAAATCGAACTTTTATGGTTATGGGCCAGATTTGTATTGACAAGCCCTATAGAAAAAAAGGAGTGTTCAGAGGGCTTTATGACTCCATGAGATCAGAATTAAAAGCCGATTATGATATGATCATCACCGAAGTTGACCATCAGAATAGCAGGTCGCTAGATGCACATTATGCTATAGGTTTTACCGATTTGTTAGTTTATAAATCGGACGGGCGTGTATGGCACCTAGTAAGGTGGATACTCTGATCCATAAAAAAAGAAAACGAAATATAATCAGTCTGCCAGCACAATCACCTTATTGTCTTTCATCTCTACAGTGCCACTGCTGATAGCCAATATGGTTTTGCCTTTGGAATCGCTCGTAAATCTTGATTCGTATTCTTCTTCGAGGACAATGTCACCTTCAATCTTAACTTCACCTTGCTGCAGAAGCGAAACGATAGGTGCGTGGTTGGAAAGCATTTGAAATTCACCATTCAATCCAGGTACGGTTACCGAGACGACTTCCCCTGCGAACAATGTGGCTTCCGGTGATACTATTTCTAGAAACATAATGCTATAATTAACTATTCGAACCGCCTGTTCTCCTCACTAATTCTATTCAGTGTCAGCCAGCATTTTTTCTCCGGCTTCAATCGCTTCCTCTATACTACCTTTAAGGTTAAAAGCAGATTCAGGCAGGTGATCTAATTCCCCGTCCATGATCATATTAAAGCCTTTGATGGTCTCTTTAATATCTACAAATACTCCAGGCATCCCGGTAAATTGCTCTGCTACATGGAAAGGCTGAGAGAGGAATCGCTGAACTCTTCTGGCTCTGCCTACTGCCAGTTTATCCTCTTCCGACAATTCTTCCATACCCAGGATAGCGATAATATCCTGCAATTCCTTATAACGCTGCAGCAATTCGATTACATTCTGGGCACATGAATAGTGTTCGTTTCCAAGTATTTCAGGAGTGAGGATCCTTGAAGTAGAATCGAGAGGGTCTACCGCCGGATAGATCCCTAATTCTGCAATCTTTCTTGAGAGTACAGTTGTAGCATCGAGGTGGGCAAAAGTTGTCGCAGGCGCAGGATCCGTCAAGTCATCCGCAGGCACATATACCGCCTGTACGGAAGTAATAGAACCTCTTTTGGTAGAGGTAATTCGTTCCTGCATGGTACCCATCTCCGAGGCAAGCGTAGGCTGATATCCCACAGCGGATGGCATCCGTCCTAATAGTGCTGAAACCTCTGATCCGGCCTGGGTAAACCGGAAAATATTATCTATAAAGAAAAGTACGTCTTTTCCCTGTCCTTCTCCGGCTCCGTCACGGAAGTACTCGGCTATTGTCAATCCTGAAAGAGCTACCCTTGCTCTGGCGCCGGGAGGTTCATTCATCTGGCCAAATACAAATGTAGCTTTCGATTCCTTCATTACTTTTTTATCTACCTTACTCAGGTCCCAGCCGCCTTCTTCCATAGAGTGGAGAAAATCGTCGCCATACTTGATAATACCCGATTCGAGCATTTCTCTAAGAAGGTCATTTCCTTCCCTTGTTCGCTCACCAACACCGGCAAAAACCGATAATCCTCCGTGTCCTTTGGCAATGTTGTTGATCAGTTCCTGGATCAATACCGTCTTTCCAACACCGGCACCACCGAACAATCCAATCTTACCCCCTTTGGCATATGGTTCGATAAGATCAATTACCTTAATTCCGGTAAAAAGTACTTCAGTTGAAGTGGAAAGTTCCTCAAATTTTGGTGCTTCACGGTGAATAGGAAGACCGTTCTTCCCTTCTTTAGGAAGATTTCCCAACCCGTCTATAGCATCTCCAACCACATTAAAGAGTCGTCCGAAAATATCTTCCCCCACCGGCATTTGTATTGGATTTCCGGTGACCAGTACTTCAGTACCACGACTCAGTCCGTCGGTAGAATCCATGGAGACTGTACGCACGGTATTTTCACCGATATGTGACTGTACTTCCAGAACCAATATTGTACCATCTTCCCGCTGTATTTCAAGAGAATCGTATATCTGAGGTAGTTCGGATCCAGATTGGAATTCCACATCGATAACCGGTCCGATAATCTGAGTAACTTTACCTGTGATCTTTGCCATTATTAAAGTTTTTGAGTATTAAGGATACTGCAATGCTATTTAACGCTTTATGGTATGAAAACGTTTGTTTTTTCAGGCTGCAAAGATATAGTATTCAAATTGAAATAAGAATTGAAAACAGGGGTTTTTTACATAAAAAAAGCGCCGGAAGATCCGGCGCTTTATACCATTAATCAGATTTTCCTTATGGAAGATATGTCCATGAAACGTAGAACACCGATCCAACGGCTCCGGTTCCAATTGCAGAAAAATATTCGTTCCCAAGAATATTAGATCCTCCGGCCTTTACGATAGAATTCCAGTTGGGTAGCGCATAGTTTATCTGCGCATCTAAGACCGTATAAGCATCTATGAATCCGTCGCCAAAAGTTGCCTGCCAGAAATAGCTGTCGCTCCAGCGATAATTCACCTGAAATCCGAAATTCTCGAAAAGCGCAGTATTGCCAAAAGAGGCCTTTACTTTATGCTTCGGTGTATTAAAATTAGTCCTAAAATCGGGGAAAGCAGCCTGGTTAAAATCGAGATCCGCAAAAGTATAACTGGCCCCAATATTAAAATTGCCAAATACTTTGGCATCAACCCCGGCCACTACACCATAGGATTCTATATCCGCCTGAGAATTCGTATAGGTCTGGTAGGGGAAGAAATCTCCATTCTGCAACGCCAGAAGAGAAGCTGCATTATCTCCGGCCTCACCATAGAACGGAACCAATACGGTGGTATTGGAAATGAAATTTTTGTATCTATTATAATATCCGCTGATATCGATTGCGACCCGGCCAAACTGAGCTCTGTAACCGGCTTCGTATGCGGTTATTTCTTCTGGTTGTACTAATGGCGTATTCACGGCCTGAGGATTCCCTTGATTCACAGAATTAAGGGAAAATGCGTTTTCATAAGCAGCTCTTCCCAAAATAGTAACCTGGTCGGTTCCGATAATAGTCTGTCCGGAAGGACTCACTGGGAATACACGTACATCTCTATCCAGGTTGTCCGGGGCAGAACCCACCAAAATGGCACGTCCGGCATTCAACCCGATAAAGAGATCCTGGGTGGTTGGGTTACGAAATCCTTGCTGTGCAGATACTCTGAAATTCTGATTGCGCAGCGCTCCAAATTCGTATAGAATAGATGCCCTTGGTGAGACGAACCCATCGAAAAACTCGTTCTTGTCGTAACGCAAAGAGCCGGTAAACTTAAAATGATCGTCCAGGAACTTTTTCTGAATTTGCATATAGGCGCCATATTCATTATAGGAAATCGGTCCGTCGACATCTGTAAATATCGTACCACTGGAATTTAATTCATACTCCCTGTAAGAACCGCCTACCTGGAGATCAAAAATTTCTTCCATAAGGTGGCTGAAATTATAATTGGCATCTACATGGCGAAATTTAGTTTCGTCAATAAATCTGGAACCTGTGGTGAGATCCCCATCTGCTGTTACCTCATTAAAAGCCTGGATAAACTCAGATGAACCTGGCTGGAACCTGCCCGTATCAGCTACTTGTCTGGCTAATGCATGAGCCTCGTCTTCAGGCAACATCATTCCGGTCCCGACCCCCAGTCGGGCTCCGATATAGGTCTCGGCATATTCGGTAAACCATTGGGTATTGTCTTTCCAACGGCTGTTAATATTGATAGCAGTAAACCTGGTATCATAGGAATCACCTGCATCTTCAGAAACAATATAACCCCTTACAAAGAAATTATTGTTGCGTACTTCTATCTTATGTTGTTGAAGTGAAAAATTCTTGACTGAGTAGCGATTAGCACCCTGGTAAATTGTATTACCAGTACCGATACGTCCGTTATAAATGATCTCAAAATCGTTAGCCCATGGCCTATAGTGCACGGAAAAATCTGTTTTTAAGCTTTCTGCATCGTAGTCTACCAGGCTCCCTTCGGCATAACCTGTCCTGGATACTACGGCGGAGCCTACAGTTCCTGTTGGAAGTCCGGCAGCAGCATCAAAATTTAACAAGGTACTCACCTCATCCCCGTAAATATTGAGACCGTCATAAGCAGGATCTACTCGCGTTCTGCCGGGGTTTAAAAGATCTTGTTCATCGTTTGCGTGCCAGTCCTCCCCTTTTAGGAAAGAAACATTGGCCTTTACGGCAAACTTATCGCTGAATGCATGGGAGATCCTTAGTCCAACATCGTAGTACTCGTTATCACCCCCTGTCTCTTGCGAGGTTAGCCCCACTTTTGCATAGGCACTGATCCCCTGAAAATCGAAAGGGTTTTTACTCCGCATAAACAGGATACCGTTAAAAGCACCCGCTCCATAGAGAGCCGAAGAGGCTCCCGGCAATATCTCTACGCTCTGCACTTCCAGTTCCGACATCCCTACCAGGTTCCCCAGTACGAAGTTCAGCCCGGGCGCAGAATTATCCATTCCATCTACCAATTGAAGAAACCTGTTATTGGCAAAAGTGGCAAAGCCCCTGGTATTTATCGATTGAAAAGTTAAACTGTTGGTATTGATATCGACCCCCTTGAGGTTTTGAAGACCGCCATAGAATGATTCTGCCGAGGTATTCTTTATTTCCCTCAGGCCAAATCTCTCTACCGAAACCGGGGATTCAAAGACACGTTCCGGTGTCCTGGAAGCACCGATTACCACTTCATCGAGATTGGTTGCGGTGTAGTCTAGTCTGATCACCAGATCATCGCTGGCGGAGGCTACTGCAACATTGCTGGTACTATAGCCCGTATAGGAAACAATAATATCAAAAGGTGGCTCCTGGGATACGCTTAAGTCGAACTTCCCGTCGAAATCAGTGACAGCCCCTGTGGAGGTGCCTTCCACCAAAATAGTTGCTCCGATCAGTGGCTCACCGGTCTCTCTATCAACCACTCTTCCGCTAATCGTTGTTTGGGAATAAGCCATGACACCAAAAAGCAGCATAGCCCATAGAATGCGTGTTCTCATTACAGTCTTTAGTTAAGTTAGTTTAAAGACCAATATACAGATTTTTTTAGTTTGAATTTGAAAAATCATTAAAATGATGGGCTTATAATAAAGAGTGCATAAGGAATCAGTATAATAACTGATAAATCCTCAGCAAACACGATAAGAGGATATTGAGATATCCGCCCTAGTAGTTCCGATAAAGAAATACTATTCTACTGTAACTGATTTTGCCAGATTTCTTGGTTGATCTACATTACAATCGCGCATTACTGCAATATGATAGGAAAGTAATTGCAATGGGATTGTGGTCAACAACGGAGAAAGACTTTCAATGGTATCAGGAACTTCCACAACATGATCGGCCAGTTCCCTGACCTGTTTATCACCTTCAGTTACGACTGCGATAATCCGTCCGCTCCTGGATTTAATTTCCTGAATATTACTCACCACTTTTTCGTAATGGCCATTATTTGTTGCTATTACAATAACAGGCATCTGTTCATCAATCAGTGCAATTGGACCATGCTTCATTTCAGCTGCAGGGTATCCTTCGGCATGGATATAGCTAATTTCCTTTAGCTTAAGTGCTCCTTCCAGAGCCACAGGAAAATTGTATCCCCTTCCCAGGTAAAGGCAGTTGCCAGAGTCTTTGTATACATCCGCTATAATCTCAATCAAAGGATTGGATTCCAACGCCTTTTCTACCTTGTCGGGTATATTCTCCATCTCCGTTAGCAATTCATGGAACCTGGAATCGGATAATTCCCCTTTCTGTTTTGCTAATTTCAATGCAAGCAAGGTTAAAACTGTAATTTGCGTGGTGAAGGCCTTGGTAGAGGCTACACCGATTTCAGGGCCGGCATGGGTGTAGGCGCCGGCATGAGCTTCCCGGGCAATGGAAGATCCTACTACATTACAAACACCAAAAACGAAGGCATCTCGTTCCTTTGCCAGCTTTATGGCAGCCAGGGTATCGGCTGTTTCTCCAGACTGTGAAATCGCGATTACTATATCGTTATGGGAGATTACCGGATTACGGTAACGGAATTCTGAGGCGTATTCTACTTCTACAGGTATTCGGGCAAAATTCTCGAAAATGTACTCTGCCACCAAACCGGCATGCCATGAAGTTCCACAGGCCACTATGATTATCCGTTTGGCGTTCATGAATTTTTCTATATTCTGATCAACACCAGCCATCTTTACAATTCCCTGGGCTACTCTTAAACGCCCCCGGAACGTATCTTTAATCGCTCTGGGCTGCTCGTAGATCTCTTTAAGCATAAAGTGATCGTATCCACCTTTCTCAATTTCCTCGATGTTTAACTGGAGCTCCTGCACCAGTGGATAGGTAATAGCGTCATCCTGGATCTTTCTCAGCTCAATTTCTTTACCCAGGCGGATAATCGCCATCTCCTCGTCCTCGAGGTAAACAGCGTTATTGGTAAACTCTATAAAGGGAGAAGCGTCTGAAGCAACAAAGAACTCATTTTCACCAATTCCAATAGCCAAAGGGCTGCCCAGTTTGGCTACTACAATCTCATTGGGTTTTCTCCTGTCGAAGACCGCGATCGCATAGGCTCCAACAACCTGGTTGAGTGCTATCTGGACGGCCTTTCCAAGTTTAACCCCCTCCTTTTTCTTAACCTCTTCGATAAGGTTGATCAATACTTCGGTATCCGTATCGGATTCAAAGTTATAGCCCCTTTTAAGCAATTCCTTTTTAATCGATTCATAGTTCTCTATGATACCATTATGAATGATTACCAGGTCTCCGGAATTGGAATAATGTGGGTGCGAATTAACATGGTTTGGGACCCCGTGGGTAGCCCATCTGGTATGCCCTATGCCCAGGGACCCCTTGAGGGAAATACTGGTCTCGCTTAGTGATTTTAAATCTTCAACTTTGCCTTTGGTTTTGGCCAGATTGATATCTGTTCCGTCGTAAAGTGCAATCCCAGCACTGTCATAACCACGGTATTCCAGGCGTTGTAAACCCTTAATAATGATTGGATACGCTTCTCGATGCCCAATATAACCCACTATTCCACACATAGTTGCTTGAATTTCCGGTTCTGGCAGCAAATTTAATCGATCTATTGCTAACCCGGTTATCTTTCAGTTTAAATAACGATAAAATTCTATGAGTGGTATAAAAAGCTGTGTGAATAACTATTGGGTCTCTGTGTAGAAAATCTCAAGTTTCATTTTCCGTTCATCCGAATCTGGCACATTGCTACCCACCAGCACTGTGCTCAAAGGGGTCATGGTGTTGGCCACTGGCAGCTCCTTTTCGTTGGTGTCATTGAGCATTGCATCAATCGTGATTGGATTTCCGATATCTGCGGTCACCACCAGAGCGAGTGTAGCATTCGCAGAGTCCCGAACGATGATGTCGTTGATATAATTGGTGATCTTGACCTTGTATTTTACTCCTTTATCGTTCTCTGTCTCAAGACTACCGCCATAGTTAGAATCGATACGGCCAATAAGTGATGTCTCATTACCCTGGGTAATATCATAGAGAGCAGTATTGGTGTCTGCATTATATAAGAAAAGTCGGGGTGGTTCCTCGGTAATACCAGCCGCGTCCAGGGCATTCCTATCCACATAAAAGACAATATTGGCCTCATTGATGATCCAGTTATTCTCTTTGATCTGGTTGATAACGCTTTCACCATTGCTAGGTTCGAAAAGTTGGACTTCAGCAAATGTTCCTGGTCCTCCTTTTAGATAAATACTGGAAGCATTTTCATTTATATCAAGCGAATTGCCAATCTCTGGTGGGAGGGCATCACTCATAAGCGTATTAACCGCATTGCCATTTATAGGCGCAGTTCCGCCGCCGGTTAGTACGGTGAGAACATAGTTATTATTTCTGATAATGGCACTACCTTCATCTAAGGCATCATACTCGTAATTAATCCTGATATTCGCATCTGTAAGATCCAGGAGAATAAATATATCATCTGAAACCGAAAGGTGAATTCCCCTGAAGAAGTTAGTAAAATTGGCCTGACTCAACAGTTGGGACTTTCCTTCGTTATCGAGAATTTTTTCCTGAAAGAAAGTATTGTCAAGCGCGACTCTGATACCCGGTTGCAGTCGTTGATCTATCTCAAGCGATTCGTCCACATCCTCTGTATCGGGGTCGTCCTCTTTAAAAATCAATATCTCCTCCGTAGAAATATCCACTGGACCTTCAAACAGAACCTCTGCCACAAAATCAGGAGAGAACTGAGCACTGGAGTAATATTCCTGATTTTCCAGGAATCCGGCATCCGGATCGAGATCGCGCAGAAAGAAAGTTGAATGCTCTACTTTTAGATTAAAAGGAGCCTCTCTGTTGCCGTAAATACTATCCAGATCTCTCGTTACTGGAAATACATTAGTAGCTGTATCATCATCTTCATCGTCGTTGATGCCATCCCCATCTGTATCTGGATTTAATGGGTTTGTTCCGTTGAGCCTTTCCTGGTTATCGGAAACACCATCGCCGTCAGAATCACTATTGGGATCTTCAGCATCCAGGTCGAACTCGTCGGCTACTCCATCGCCATCACGGTCGCCTGCTGGGTTTTGCAGGAATGGGATATAAAGGAATACGTCTGTTATTCTCTCATTTTCCACAATCGTATTTTCATTTCCATCGCTGCTAGCGGAATCTTCGGTGTCCTGCGAGAATACTCCAAATGTTGGATTACCTACTCCTCCGGCCAATCCTACCTGGGTGGTAATCCTGCCTTCCGTTCTTCCATAGAGCGGATCAACAAAATTTCCAAGCTGATAAAGAGGTAATTTATTTGTTTGAACTGAAGTTATGCCTTTATTAAATGCAAAGACATCAAATTCCTGGATATCGGTACGAAAAGGGGTCTCGTCGATAACCCCCACACCTAAGGTAGTTCCATCTTCCTGGCACGACATCATCAGCATCATACCAACCAATACAGCCGCTGCGGCAGTATTATTCATCAATTTGTAAATCATTGAGGCTAGTTTAAAACTTCTGTGTTATAAAAATTAGAATACGCTTCCTCAAACTCTTGAATGGAAACGTAAGGCAACACTGGTTTTTTAAGGTTGGTTATGTATTCTTTTAATTCCGTTGGGAGAACTTCGGCGGCTAAAATAATAGCATCTGAATAATCTACAGCTACCTTTAACAAATTATTATAGCTGGGATTTTCTAAATGTTCGATGGCTTGTTCAGAGATCCCGTCGAACGCTACCTTCTTCTTCATACCGCTATCGAGTTCCCCTTCGAACCCTTCGGCATAAATAGAGGTGACCACCTTACTATCGGCGAAAAGAGGTTCATCTCCGTAATATTGCTTGAGATAAAGCGGAACCAGAGAGGCCATCCATCCGTGGATATGAATTATATCGGGGGCCCAATTCAGTTTTTTAACGGTTTCTACCACTCCCTTTGCAAAAAAGATCGCTCGTTCATCGTTATCCGGAAACAACTTCCCGTTCTCATCAGCAAATGTGGCTTTGCGTTTAAAATATTCTTCGTTATCGATAAAATACACCTGGATCCTTTCACGTGGTATAGAGGCAACCTTAATAATAAGGGGCATATCCATATCGTTGATCACCAGATTCATCCCAGATAAACGGATCACTTCATGAAGCTGATGTCTTCGCTCATTGATATTGCCATAACGAGGCATAAAAATCCGTATTTGGCCTCCATTACTGTTGACCATTCTTGGAGCTTCGTATGACATTAAGGAAACTTCGTTCTCGGGTAGGTAGGGTACTAATTCGGAAGATACAAACAATATCTTTTTACCATTCATAAACTCTGGGTTTTGCGTCTAGCATAAACGTAGGTGCAAAATTACAAAAATTATGAAGAATAGCCGTAATTATAGTAAGTTTGCACCCCTTTTTCTAAGTAAAAATGCGTGTACTAAATACAATTGATGCGATCAGGTCGGAAATTCGGGCACGAAAATCGACCGGAACTATAGTTGGGCTGGTTCCCACTATGGGTGCACTGCACCAGGGGCATCTTGAAATTGTTAAGAGAGCAGTTGCCGAAAACGAAACTGTTATTGTTAGTATTTTTGTCAATCCAATGCAGTTTAACGACAATACCGACCTGGAAAAATATCCCAGGGATTTGCAAACAGACCTGTCCTTATTATCAAGAATTTCCTCAAACATTCTTGTTTTTGCGCCTGATGTTAAGGAGGTGTATTCCGATGGACTGGTATCAGGGCACTACAAATTCGATGGACTGGACCAAATAATGGAAGGCCGTTTCAGACCGGGGCATTTTCACGGCGTGGCTACTGTAGTGGAAAAGCTTTTAAATATAGTTAGGCCTCATGTGGCCTATTTTGGGAAAAAGGACTATCAGCAATTGCTTATCATTAAAAGTCTGGTAAAACAACGGAAGATCCCTGTAAAAATAATCGGCTGTTCTATTGTTAGGGAAGCTTCCGGACTTGCCCTGAGTTCCAGGAATGAAAGACTGACAAAAAGGCTCAGAAAGGAGGCGTCATTTATCTACGGCTCTCTCAAAGCTGCCAAAGTCCAATTTGGCACGAAAAGTGCTATTTCAGTGGTGAAATGGGTTGAGGATCAGTTTACCGATCATGCGGATCTGGAACTCGAATATATCGTAATAGCTGATGAACTGAATTTGAGGCCTGTAGTAAGAAAAGTTAAAGGAAAAAGATACAGGGCTTTTATCGCTGTATATGCTGAAGGAATAAGACTGATCGATAACGTTGCCCTTAATTGATTAATTTTGACACATGTTAATTCAAGTTGTAAAGTCTAAAATACACCGCATCAAGGTCACCGGAGCAGACCTGAACTATATAGGCAGTATTACCATCGATGAGAATCTGATGGATGCCGCCAATATTATCCGGGGAGAAAAGGTGCAAATTGTGAATAACAATAACGGTGAACGTTTGGAAACTTATGTTATACCCGGACCGCGTGGAAGTGGAGAATTAACGCTTAATGGTGCAGCCGCCCGAAAGGTAAATGTGGGCGATGTGCTGATCATAATCTCCTATGCCATGATGGACCTGGAAGAAGCAAAAATCTTTAACCCTTCGCTGGTGTTCCCCAATGAGCAAAACAATCTTTTAAACTAGTTTTGAACAGAAATCTGGTCAGAATCCTGAAACTGACGCTCCCAATTGCATTGGGAGTTTTTTTGGTTTGGTATTCTTACATAATCACTTCTGAAGAAGAAAGGAAACAGATTCTTCGTTATATCAGGGAAGCGGATTTTTTCTGGGTGGGTATTTCTATTTTTATAGGTATGCTGAGCCATGTTTCCAGGGCAATCCGGTGGAACTACCTTCTGGAGCCCCTGGGTTACAAACCCAAAATCAGAAACAATGTATTGATTATATTGATGGCATACCTTACTAATCTGGGTATTCCAAGGTCTGGTGAAATCCTTAGGGCCACGGCGCTGGCTACTTATGAAGATGTTCCCTTTGAAAAAGGTTTTGGCACAATTGTCACAGAGCGAATAGTAGACTTACTGATGCTAATGCTGATCATTTTTATTGCACTCCTCGCGCATACCGAAATAATATTCAGCTTTATGGAAGACAAGGGAATCAGTCTTACTGGTACTCTCGTCATCGCGGTGGGAGGCATTTTCGGTCTCGGCTTTTTACTGATGATACTCAGGCGATCCAATTCGAAGTTGGCTTTGAAATTAAAGGGGTTTGTAAAAGGGCTTCTCGATGGTTTGCTGAGCGTATTTCGTATGAAGCGAAAAATATCCTTTATACTTCATACCATATTTATTTGGGGTGCTTATGTGGCTATGTTCTGGGCCATTAAATATACGGTTACAGAAACCGCGGCACTAGGTCTTAGCGAACTTCTTGTGGCCTTTATCGCAGGTGCTTTTGCCATTACCACTACTAATGGCGGTATTGGCCTATATCCCATTGCTGTGAGTAAATCCCTTGAGATTTTTGGTGTCAATCCGGTTTCAGGAGATGCTTTTGGTTGGATAATGTGGATCTCACAAACTCTGATGGTAGTGGTTTTTGGTGCAATATCTTTTCTCATATTGCCGTTATGGAACAGAAAACCTTAGTGGTTTATTGTCCCTAAATCCAAATACATGAAAGCCTTATTAAGCATTCTCATTACCCTTTTAGTGTGTTTATCATCGCTCGCACAGGTAAAACAGGAAATTTTTGAATCCTTCAAACTTCAGGAAAGACGCGATGTTAAATACTATTTCCCTGAAGATTATGCCCCTGAAAAAAAGTATCCCCTTGTAGTGGTTCTCGATGCTGAATACCTGTTCGATCAGGTGGTGGCTGTTTCAAAATTTTATAGTTATTACCAGGGTATGCCACAGGCGATTATCGTCGGGATTGAACAGGGTAAGGACGAGCTTCGTTGGGAAGATTGTGGATTCGAGGGTGACACGGGTTTACCCACCGAAAAAGGAAAGAAATTTTATGAATTTCTGGGGATGGAAATTATTCCTTACCTGGAAACCTCGTTTAATACTGCCCCATTTAAGATGTTTGTGGGTTATGACATAACAGCGAGCTTTGGCAACTTCTACCTGTTCAAAGACAGATCGATCTTTAATGCTTATATCAGCATATCACCATTGCTGGCCCCTGAAATGGAAACCCGTGTTCCTGCCAGATTAAGTGATCTCGAGCAAAAAATCTTTTACCATGTTATTGTTGAAGGTAAAAAAAGCCAAGAACTAGATCAGATCAGGGCAATGGATAAGGGCATTAAGTCTCTTGAAAAAGAATCGCTAAAATACTTCTATGACGAATATGAAGAAGCCAATGAAGTTTCTATCGTAACCTACGGCCTTGGCAAGGCGTGGGACCGCACTTTCCAGATATTCAAGCCGATAAGCCCTGAAGAATACAAGCAAAATATCCTCACTTCTGATGATCCTGTTTTCGATTATCTGGCCGAGAAATACAGTACCATTGAAAATTTGTTCGGTTTCAAAAAGCAAGTTGAACTCAATGACATCATGGCCATTTATGCCGGCACCAGAAAAAAAGACGACTATCAATCTCTTAAGCCCCTTTCCGATTTGTGCAAAGAAGAGTTTCCTAACACTATGCTGGGCTTTTATTTCGAGGGGGAATATTACGAAGAACTCGGTGAACCCAAAAAAGCACTGAGGACCTTCGAAAAAGCCTTCGGCATGGAGGAAATTGATTTTCTTACCAAAGAAATGGCTCTTGAAAAAATAGATGCGTTGAAAGCAGACTTTGGCTTTTAATACATTGATCTTAGGCTAATCTTTTACCACCAGACATACTGCTAGTCTTTTTCTTTTGAATTTACTGACAACAGCGATATCTTTAGCCATCGCTAAATTTCTGTATGGCTAAGGTTAAATCTGCTTATTTCTGTCAAAACTGCGGCACCCAGTACGCCAAATGGGTTGGTCAGTGCGGAGCCTGTAAATCCTGGAATACGGTAGTAGAGGAAGTGATTCAAAAAGAAAAGGATGAGGCCTGGCGGAAACGCGATGGCGCTGTTAGCACTAAAGCCACACCACTTCCCATAAAGGAAATCCAGACCGAAAAGGAAATCAGAATCGATCTGAATGATAATGAGATCAACCGTGTACTGGGAGGCGGATTAGTGCCGGGGTCCATCGTTCTTTTAGGAGGCGAGCCGGGAATTGGTAAAAGCACATTGATCCTTCAAATTGCACTGAAATTACCGCTCAAAACCTTGTATGTCTCTGGAGAAGAGAGCCAGCGACAAATAAAGATGCGTGCAGATCGGCTCAAAACCGGAGGAGATCAATGTTTTGTCCTTACCGAAACCAATACCCACCGTATTTTTGATCAGATCAGTAGTGTAAACCCTCAGATATTGGTGATCGATTCCATCCAGACCCTGCATTCAGATATGATAGAATCCCCGGCAGGAAGTATTTCACAAGTACGTCAATGCACCTCAGAACTGATCCGCTTTGCCAAGGAAACCCATGTACCCGTAATCTTAATAGGCCATATTACCAAAGATGGAAATATTGCCGGTCCTAAGATTCTGGAACATATGGTAGATACAGTATTACAGTTCGAGGGAGATCATAACTATATGTTCAGAATACTGCGGTCTTTAAAGAACAGGTTTGGGTCCACTTCGGAACTGGGCATTTACGAAATGTTAGGTGATGGTCTTAAAGAGATCCAAAACCCCTCCGAAGTATTAATATCCAAGGAAGGAGAAGACCTTAGCGGAACCGCTATTGCGGCCACTTTAGAAGGTGCCCGCCCCCTGATGATAGAGATCCAGGCCCTGGTAAGTACAGCCGTATATGGAACACCTCAGCGTTCTACCACCGGTTATAATGCTAAAAGGTTAAATATGCTGCTGGCAGTTTTGGAAAAAAGGGCTGGTTTCAAGCTGGCCGCCAAAGATGTCTTCTTAAATATTACAGGCGGTATCAGAGTGGATGATCCTGCGATAGATCTTGCAGTGGTTGCGGCAATTCTTTCCAGCGGTGCAGATATTCCGGTAGACAGAGGCAGCTGTTTTGCTGCCGAAATAGGACTGGCTGGTGAGATTCGTGCTGTTCAAAGGATAGATCAGCGAATCCTCGAAGCAGACAAATTAGGCTTCCACACTATATTTATAGCCAAAAGCAATCAGGTTTCGGTGAAAAAAGTTAAAATCCGTATCATCAGGCTCTCACGAATTGAAGATATCACCAAGGCACTTTTTAGCTGATCCCTCTGCTTAGTCAGGGCGCAGGATTGGGGTTTTTGTCGTGAATTTGTTCGATTGCCCTAACCACTTCCCCGCTGAGTTCCACATCGATACTCCCTATATTCTCCCGAAGCTGATCCATAGAAGTTGCTCCTATTATATTGCTTGTAAGGAAAGGTCTGGAACTAACAAAGGATAATGCCATCTGGGTAAGCGACAGTCCATGATCCTTCGCAAGATCAGCATATTTCTGTGTGGCCTTCATGGCTTTTTTTCCACTATATCGCTTATAATTCTCAAAGAGGGTCAGGCGCGCATTTTTTGGTTTTTTATCCCCCAGATATTTCCCGCTCAAAACCCCGAATCCTAATGGGGAATATGCCAGCAATCCAATATTTTCCCGCATGGAGATTTCAGACATGCCTACTTCAAATAATCGGTTCAACAGGCTATAAGGATTTTGGATAGTGATCATTCGGGGCAGATCGGAATGGACCTTACTTTCTTCCAGATATCGCATCGTTCCCCACGGGGTTTCATTGGATAGCCCTACATGACGGATCTTGCCTTCATTTACCAATTCTCCAAGCGTTTCCAAAACCTGGTGGAAATTGTCTTTCCAATGGTCGCTAATTGAGGGTTGATATCCGCGTTGGCCAAAATAATTTGTGTTTCGCTCCGGCCAATGCAGCTGATAAAGGTCTATATAGTCGGTCTGAAGTCTTTTTAAACTTCCCTCCACGGCCTCTATGATCGAATTCCGTCTAAACCCTGTAGTACGAATGAAGTTTGCAAAAGGAGCCTTGCCAGCAATTTTAGTTGCAAGGATAATTTTATCTCTATTGCCGGTATTTTTAAACCATTCGCCAATGATAATCTCTGTATGGGCATAGCGCTCGGCTTCGGCCGGAATAGGATATAATTCTGCGGTGTCGAAAAAATTGATCCCCTTGTCCATGGCATAATCCATCTGCTGGTGACCTTCTTCTTTGGTGTTTTGCTTCCCCCAGGTCATTGTACCCAGGCAAAGTTTGCTCACTTCAATATCAGTATGGGGTAATGTGGTATAACGCATCAAGGGCAGTTTACTATTTAACGTGCAAAAGTAAGCATTCGATTGTTTTTCAGAATGGAGATTACAGATCTATTTTAGTTCGAGCATAATCGGACAATGATCGCTGTGGGAAGCATCTGATAGGATAACAGATCTTGAGATCCTGTCTTTCAGACTTTCGCTCACCATCGCATAATCTAATCGCCATCCCTTATTTCTGGCTCTGGAATTAGCCCTGTAGCTCCACCAGGTATAGTGATGTGGATTTTTATTCAAATGCCGGAAACTATCTGTAAATCCCGATTGAAGAAAATTAGTCATCCACTCCCGTTCTACAGGCAGAAAGCCAGATACGTTCTTGTTTCGTACCGGGTCGTGAATATCGATAGCCCGATGACAGATATTGTAGTCGCCGCAAAGGACCAACTCCGGTTTTTCCTCTCTGAGCTGATCTATATATTGCTGTAGATCGTCCATATACCCTAATTTAAATCCCAGCCTGTCCATATTCGAGCCGGAAGGCACATACAGGCTCATCACCGAAACACCATTAAAGTCTGCTCTGATATTTCTCCCTTCCTGATCCATATAGTCTATCCCTGTACCATAAACCACATTATCAGGCTTTTCTCTGGCCAGGATTGCCACTCCGCTATACCCTTTTTTCTGAGCGCTAAACCAATATTGATAAGGATATCCGCATTTCTTGTAGAGACCCAGGTCTAATTGATCTTTTGTAGCTTTGATTTCCTGCAGACATATTACATCGGGAGATGAAGATTGCAACCATTCGGAGAAACCTTTTTTGGTCGCAGCACGTATGCCGTTTACGTTGTAAGAGGCTATTTTCAATCGATTATATTTCTTTCAAAAATAACCATTGCCACCATATAAGGGAAGGTTTTTGATAATGGAATTTCAGTATGGATATGCCAAAGGGTTTTCTGCCGAGAGTAGTGGGCTCTATTATACTGGAAGCGATCAGGAGATACTTCTTATTGATACTGGGGATCAGGAATATAATAGTTTCCCTTTAGGATTGGGTATAGGAGGTAAATGGGCTACCAGGTCTCAGAAATTCAGCTTTGAGATCAATGGGGGATTCGGAAGAAATATCAATCCGGAATACTTTCAGGATAGCTTTATGTACAGGTTTGGAGCTTCTATTGGGTTTAGGTTTTAATCCTTATTTTTAGCCCCAATTTGTTTTCATGAGATTCGGATTTATAAGTGTTTTTGTCCTCTTTGTTTTTAGTGGACTCTTTGCGCAGGAAACTCCTCAAGATTCCGTTACTGTACTCGAAGAAGTGATCTTATATACACCTGCTCAGAAAAAGGTAACACTGGGTATTACACCTTCTTCAATTATAAGAGAAAAGGCATTCCAAAATTTCAGCCCGGTAGACATTCAGGGTTCTATAAATCAGATATCAGGTGTTTATGTCCTCTCCGGGGCTTTAAATACCAATAGGATTACAATACGTGGGGTGGGTGCAAGGACTCCATTTGGGACAGATAAACTTCGACTATATTATAACGATATACCGGTTACCAACGGCGCCGGCTTTTCTACACTGGAGGCGTACGACCTTGAAAACTTGAGCGCGATCGAAGTGGTTAAAGGACCTAAAGGTACAGCCTATGGCGCCAATCTAGGCGGAGCGATCTCACTGAGGTCTAAGAGTCCGGAAAACGAGCCGACCGGACTTTTTAACACTTTCACCGTAGGTTCGTATAATACTATTAAGGATAACTTATCTTTTGTGCACCGGGAGCAAGGCTTTCGGTTGGGGCTCCATTACAATTTCCTTCAAACCGACGGTTATAGAGAAAACAATAGTTTTGACAGAGACGGTCTTCTATTGGATACCTCCTTTAAGACAGGCTCGAAGAGTTCGATTAATTTTCTGCTGAACTATATCGATTACACGGCACAGATACCAAGTTCGCTGAGTCAGACCGCCTTTGATGAAGACCCAACCCAGGCAGCATTTACATGGGCACAGGCCAGGGGGTTTGAAACCAATAAATATACTCTGGCCGGTCTGTCCTACAAGACAGAAGTTCTTGAAAATCTGAAAAATACTACCAGTGTCTTTTACACCTATCTGGATCATTATGAACCGCGGCCATTCAACATTCTGGACGAATTTACCAGCGGATATGGTTTACGTTCTATATTCAACGGCGACTTTCGCCTGGCGGATAGCAAGGCCTCATACCTTGTTGGAGCAGAATTTTACAGAGATGAGTACAATTGGTCTACCTACGAAAATCTCTATGAGGAAAATAATGGAAACGGGAGCCTGCAGGGTGATCAACTGAGTGAAAACCGTGAGTTCAGAAGGCAATTTTTTATTTTCACTTCGGTGGGGATGCCGATTACGGAAAAATTTAAGGCTCAACTAGGTCTGAATATCAATAAAACCAATTACGACTATCGCGATCTGTTCAATTCCGGAGAGGATAATAAAAGCGCCTCAAGAAGTTTCAATGTGATCTGGTTGCCGAATCTGGATCTGGAATACCGGTTCAATAATAATGCCCTGGTCTATGGGAATATCAGCCGCGGATTCTCCAATCCCAACCTGGAAGAAACCCTGACGCCAGATGGGCTTATCAATCCGGAGATCGAACAGGAGAAGGGTTTTAATTATGAGATCGGTACAAAATGGAGCCTGCTAAAGGCCCGATTATGGTTTAATCTTGCTTTATTCCGTATGAATATAAATGATCTGCTGGTAGCCGACAGGGTTGGAGAAGACCAGTTTGTTGGTCGCAATGCAGGCAAAACAAAACATCAGGGGATAGAGCTCGACATGAACTATTCGTGGATTCTCGGCGGCGACTTTAAACTTTCTCCTTTTATTAGCTATACCTTAAGCGATCATAGTTTTGTGGATTTTGTAGATGGCGATGACGACTTTTCAGGTAATGAGTTAACAGGTGTTCCCAGGCATCGGGTCAATGCTGGTGTTCGTCTCGAAAAAAACCGTGTGTTTTATTGGAATACCACCTACCAGTATGTCGGCGAGATACCGCTAACAGATGCCAATAGTCTGTACAGTGAAGCTTTTGGTATCCTCAATACGAGGATGGGCTTTACCCGGGAGTTTTCTGCCCGTTTTTCGCTCGGTATAGACCTTGGGGTCAACAATATCTTCGATGTGGTTTATGCCAGATCGGTTCTGATCAATGCTGTTGGATTCGGTGGATCTGAGCCGCGTTATTTCTACCCGGGTCCAAATCGGAATTATTACGGCGGTTTGCGTTTAAGATATGTCTTCTAGGCTAACTGATTTTCTTTAGCCATTTACGCATATCGAGTTCGGAAGAAAGGGTACTATTTACCTCACTTATAGGAATCCTCTTCTGATCCATCGAGTCTCTGTCCCTCAAGGTAACGGTCTGATCTTCTTTGGTCTGATGATCCACGGTAATACAAAACGGGGTCCCAACGGCATCCTGGCGTCTGTATCTCCTTCCTACCGCATCTTTTTCATCATAGACTATATTGTAGTCCCATTTGAGATCTTTAACAATACGGTGCGCGATCTCCGGAAGTCCGTCCTTTTTAACCAATGGTAAAACAGCGGCTTTTGTTGGTGCCAATACTGCGGGAAGCTTTAGTAGCGTCCTTGTACTACCGTTATCCAATTCCTCCTCTACTAACGATTTGGAGAAAATTGCCAAAAACATTCTGTCGAGCCCGATAGAGGTTTCCACCACATAAGGCACATATGATTCATTGAGTTCGGTATCGAAATACTGGAGTTTCTTTCCAGAATATTTCTGATGATTCGCCAGATCAAAATCTGTTCGCGAATGTATTCCTTCGAGTTCCTTAAAACCAAAGGGGAATCTAAACTCGATATCGGATGCGGCATCAGCATAGTGCGCAAGCTTATCATGGTCGTGAAAACGGTAATTCTCCTCGCCGAGCCCTAGCGATAAATGCCATTTCATACGTTGCTCCTTCCAGTGCTCGTACCACTCTTTCTGACTGCCTGGTTGAATGAAAAATTGCATTTCCATCTGTTCGAACTCCCTCATCCGAAAGATAAACTGACGTGCAACGATTTCGTTTCTAAATGCTTTTCCTACCTGGGCAATCCCGAAAGGAATTTTTAATCGTCCGGTCTTTTGGACATTGAGGAAATTCACGAAAATTCCCTGTGCTGTTTCGGGCCTGAGGTATAGGTCCAAAGCACTCTCTGCAGAAGCACCCAACTTTGTGCCGAACATCAGGTTGAATTGTTTTACATCCGTCCAGTTTTTAGATCCGGAAAGTGGACAAACAATCCCGAGCTCTTCTATAAGCTCCCTTACATCAGAAAGGTTCTCATCTTCCAAAGACTTTGTAAGCCTTTTAATAATGGTATTTGCCTTTTCACGATATCCAAGGACACGTGCATTGGTGGTCAGGAACTGTTCTTTATCGAAAGACTCACCAAATCGTTTGGCAGCCTTCACGACTTCTTTATCGATCTTGGCTTCGAGTTTAGCTACATGGTCTTCTACCAATACATCGGCCCGGTATCGTTTTTTGGAATCCTTATTATCTATAAGGGGGTCATTAAACGCGTCTACGTGACCTGAAGCCTTCCAGGTGGTGGGATGCATAAAAATAGCAGAGTCCAGGCCAACGATGTTCTCATTCAACTGCACCATTGCCTGCCACCAATACTCCCTTATGTTCTTCTTTAATTCTGCACCGTTCTGTCCATAGTCGTAAACGGCACTCAGACCATCGTAAATTTCACTAGACTGAAATACATAGCCGTATTCCTTGGCGTGTGAAATCACTTTTTTAAATACATCTTCTTGTTTTGCCATTCGGCAAAAATAGAATATTAGGCTAAATGCGCCTCAATTATTTAAGCTGAAATTCTGTAGAGGTAAGAAGCTTCTGGTCTTCAAAAACATTCAGGGTGTACAAACCAGGCTCAAGTGAACCCTCTGGTATGGTAATCTTGTCGCAAACAGCCACTTCCTCTCCTACGTAAACGAATTCAACTCTTCGGCTGTAGACATTTCCGCTTACTGAAATAGTGTTCGCATTATCTTCAATAACTCTCATATTCGGTCCTAGAAATTGAAAATAAATTACTTTTTCCCTTGCACTTACATCAGCATCTCCAACGATCGTTACACATCCGCGTAAATTTACAATCGTAGAGGCTTTGTTGGTTTTAATAGGTCTGCCACCTCGATAACGAAAGCCATTGCCTTCGGCGTTATCCAGGTTGAGATAGTTTTTTCTGCTGAGCTCCTGATTGAGCTCCTGGTTTTTACGCCTTAATTCCGCTTCCATTTCAGCCAGGGAGCTGCTCTTTCCACGGAGTTCTTCAATTTGTTTCCTGGTCTCTTCATATTTATCAGAGAGCAGCATATTGTTGTATTTCAGGAAGTTGTTTTTCAATTTGAGGCTGTCGTAACTCGCTTCGAGTACCCTCAGTTCCTTGCGATATTCGGTTAGTTTGGTCACCGTGAAATTAAGTCGGCCTACCGAATCGAGTAATTCCTGTATCCGGAATCTGGAGTCCTGAAGTTCGATCTCGTTCACCTCGTTGAGGGCTGCAAGCCGATCGACCTCAGTTTTCATCAGTGTAAGATCCTTTACCAGCAAAGATTTTTCTTCCTCCAGATAGCTTATCTGAGCCTCAGATTGGGCATAGCTGTAATAAAAGGCAATAAGAATGCCTATGATCACCGCTACAAGCGCCGCCAGGATAATTTTATAATTGAATTTATTATCTTGATTATCCATGCAATGAGGCTAAGTTATAATAAGGATTAATCGTCAAGATTTTGTTTTATACCAAATTATCAAATATAGTAAATGACCTAAACTCGATCCTGTTTCCCATGCTGTGTTTTGGATGTAATGCACGATTATATCGAGGAGAGCAGATCTTGTGTACCTTTTGTCGGAACCAATTGCCACTTACCGATTACAGTTTTAACGAAGAAAATGCAGTTGATCGTATATTTTATGGACGAACCGACATTAAAAAAGCCTCCTCTTTACTGTTTTATACCGAAAACGGTATTGTTCAAAACCTGATTCATCAGCTCAAGTACAGGAATCAACCACAAATAGGATCGTTTTTGGGTGATTGGTACGGAGAAATAATGGTTGAAAATAGATCCCTAAAGACAGTAGATATTGTTATTCCGGTCCCTTTACATCCTGTTAAACTCAAAAGAAGGGGGTATAATCAGGTAACTCTTTTTGCTCAAAAGCTGGCAGAACATCTGGGAGCGACCCTGGAAACAGGAATTTTACTTAAAACTGCTAACACCAAAACTCAAACACGAAAAAGCAGACTCTTACGATGGCGACAAATCCACGATCTGTACGTATTGAGCAACCCTAACTTAATCAGCGGTAAGACCATTCTTCTGGTCGATGATGTCATTACAACCGGATCTACTATTGAGGCCTGTGTTCGGGCCCTGCATAAAGCTACGAATGTAAATATCTATGTTGCCACCATGGCGGTGGTACCTTAATTTTATGGTTCTTTAAATAAGTTGTTTATTTGCTTCATAATATAGGGTAATGGCCTTTCTTCCGCGAATATTGGCATTCTGCTTTTTTTTATTGCTCTTAGTGGCATTTGTTCAATGTGCCAGGAGAGGTACCCCTACGGGTGGCCCTAAAGACGAAGATCCTCCGGTTCTGATCAAATCGGACCCAGACAGTATGACTACTAATTTCAAGTCGAACAGGATTAGATTATATTTTGATGAGTTAATAAAGTTGAACGATATCCAAAATCAACTGATTGTTTCCCCTCCATTAAAGATCCAACCCGAAGTAAGCCCGCAGGGTGGTGCACGAAAATATGTTGAGGTTATTATGAAAGATACCTTACTCGACAGCACTACCTACACACTTAATTTCGGGGAAAGTATAGTTGATAATAATGAGAGTAATCCTGCTCCCTTTTTAACCTATGTTTTCTCCACCGGTGATTATATCGACTCGCTCTATCTCAGGGGCATTGTCCGCGATGCCTTCAACAAGGATGCTGATGAATTTATCAGTGTTATGCTCTATGAAGTTGATACCGCATTCACCGATTCAATTGTGTTCAATAAACTACCGAACTATATCACCAATACACTAGATAGCCTCACTTCATTTCAATTGCGCAATTTAAAAGAAGGGCGTTATACACTCATTGCGATTAAGGATGAAAATAAGAACAACCTTTTTGATCAGGACACAGATAAGATCGCATTTTTGGAAGAACCCGTGGATATCCCAACAGACTCCTCGTTCCTGCTAACCCTATTTCGTGAGGTCCCTAACTACAATGCTGCAAGACCTTCCCTGGTTGCAGCCAATAAGATCATCTTCGGGTATACAGGTAAACACGATTCTATGCAGATCTCTCCCCTCTCGCAGATACCTGATTCCATAAACACGATGATAACCAAGGAATACGATAAGGACACACTGAACTACTGGTTTACGCCATTTGAGTTCGATTCGCTGGTGTTTGAGGTTAAAAATATGGCCTTTGACCAGATCGACACTTTTACGGTTAAAAGCAGGAAATTAGCCCCCGATTCACTGGTCATCAGTAGTAGTCACAGGAGCAAGATCAATTTTGACGATCAGTTCTTTCTCCAGTTCAATATTCCTGTTACCACCATAGATACCTCTTCGATAACCCTTATCAATCAGGATTCGGTAGCGGTAGAATTTGAAACCGAATTGGCATCGAGCGAAAATAAGATCAATATCAGTTTTGAAAAGGAGCCCAATTCTACCTATATAATGTCGCTGATGCCAGGTTTTATGACCGACTTTTTCGAGCAGACCAACGATACAATATTTTACCGTTTATCTACGAACAGCTATGCAGACTTCGGTAATTTAAGGCTCAACCTTAGCGGTGATATCGATTATCCGATTATCCTCCAACTGACCGACGAAAGGGGGGAAACAAAAAGGGAGGTCATTGCAGAGGAGCCTCGTTTATTCGAGTTCAACAATATAGAACCAGGGAATTACCTACTTCGGCTGATCATAGACAGCAATGCCAACCAGGTTTGGGATACTGGAAGTTATCTTGAAAAAAGACAGCCCGAAAAAGTAATTTATTATCCTCAAGCAATAGAAGTTAGGGCCAATTGGGAGCTGGAACAAACCTTTACGGTAGGAGGCTAAAGGAATCCCGGTCTTGTAAAAATTTCAACTTCTCTCTTGTGCTATTGAGATGTTCCTTATGAAGTTCCGCATAGATTATTTCTTCCTTTTCAGAAAAGACAAGACTATTACCCAGGCTGTCGTAAACAGCAGAATGACCCGGATATTCCAGGCCGTTGTCGTCTGAACCTATCCGATTCACACCTATACAATACACCATATTCTCTATAGCCCTGGCCCTGAGAAGCGTATCCCAGGCATCCACACGTGCCGACGGCCAGTTGGCGACATAAAGCAATACATCGAAATCCTCACTATTTCTCGACCAAACAGGAAATCGAAGGTCGTAGCAGATCATCGGACAAATTCGGAATCCCTTATATGGGATTATGGTCCTGTTCCTGCCCTTTGTGTAGACTTTATCTTCGCCGGCCAGGGTAAATGTATGTCGCTTATCATAAAGCCACCGATTCCCTTCATGGTTTACAAAGTATAATCGATTAAAATACCGGCCATCTTCACAGACGATAGTACTACCTGTAATGGCACATTGGTGCTTTTGTGCCATTTTATCCATCCATGAAAGGGTTTTGGATAAATCGGCCGAATTGACCTTAGCAGGTTGCATTGTAAAGCCTGTGCTAAACATTTCTGGTAATATGATAAGATCGGTCTCCTGAACATCCTGAATAAAATCCTCCAACCGTCTGAGATTCGATTGCGGATCTTCCCAAAGAAGAGAGGGTTGTACCAGTGCTATTTTCAATCGATCTGACATGGAGACTAAAAGTATAAAAAACCCAATGATTATTAATCAAATATCAAAATAGGCCATTATAATTGAAGTAACCAGCAACATACCAATAGCCAGGTTATAAAGCAAACACGATATTATAATCCTTAGGTGACTAATTTCTATATACTTTTTAGGTATTTTCTTACGTTATTATGCTGATTTATAATTTTGGCCTAAAACACCCCACATATTGAAAACACTAGAAATCAACCACGATGTGAAAAACTCTCCGGCATGTATGGCTGTACTTGACCGGGATATGCGAATAATAGAATGCTCCAGAACATTCCTTAAAGAATCTCTGCCCCAGGATGCGGATATTGTGGGAAAACTTTTCTACGAAGTCTTTACAGAATTCCCTGATGAGCTAAGGTACAATGGCTCGGACCATTTTGTCGACCAGCAGCTCCATATAAAAATTGAAAGGATTTCCAGCCCACAAAAAGGAGTTAAATGGTATAAATGGAAGGTATATTCCCTCACTGATAATAGTGGTGAACACTTAGGCTTCACGCTCGTGCGTGAGGATATCAGTGCGTTAAAGCGGAATGAGGAATTATTAGAAAAGTCTATGAATGTGGCACGTGTTGGCGGATGGGAGGTAGACCTGATCAACAACAATGTCTTCTGGACCGATGTTACACGAGAGATCCACGAGGTGGAACCAGACTATGTCCCCTGTTTAGAAGAAGGAATCAATTTCTACAAGGCAGGTGAGGACCGGGATAAGATCACTGCGCTTGTCAGTGAAGCCATAAGCGAGGGAAAACCCTGGGATACAGAACTTCGGATTATTACGGCCAAAGGCCGCGAGGTCTGGATCCGCGCCAAAGGCGAAGCGGAAATTGTAGATGGAGAATGCATCCGGCTTCTTGGGATATTTCAGGACATCGATGAGAAAAAAAAGGCAGAATTAGATATCAGGGGAATTTCAGAAAGGTTTGCCCTGGCCACCAATGCGGCCAATGTTGGGGTATGGGACTATAATGTAGTGGATAATACATTGGTATGGGACGAAAATATGTACCGCTTATACGGGGTTCGAAAAGAAGATTTCTCTGGTGTTTATGACGCCTGGGAATCCGCGGTTCATCCCGATGACCAGGAAGCAGGTAAAAATAGGATACAGATGGCCATTTCAGGCGAGGAGGAATTCGACACCGAATTTAGAGTGGTATGGCCGAACAATGAGATCCGCTATATCAGGGCTTTTGCCATCACTCAGCAGTCTGAATCCGGGGAAGCGCTTCGTATGATCGGCACCAATTGGGATATCACCGAGATCAGGCAGGCCGAGGATAAACTCAAAAATTTGCTCGACATCACGAGCGAACAAAACAAAAGCCTGATGAATTTTGCCCATATCGTATCGCACAACCTGAGGTCGCATGCGAGTAACCTGTCGATGCTAACCGGGTTTCTCTGTAAAGAAACAAAGGAGGAAGAAAAGGTGAAACTGGTGGAAATGCTCGATGAAGCTTCGGAAAGCCTTAATGAAACCGTACAACACCTAAACGATGTGGTGCAGGTAAAAACCGGTGCCTCGGAGAAGATAAAACCGGTTAACCTTTTAAACGCACTTAAGACCGTTCAGAAAAACCTGAGGCTTTTGCTAAAGGAAAAGAGTACCCATTGTTCCATTGATATTTCCG
>CAMYIE010000012.1 GCA_947258405.1 uncultured Eudoraea sp.
GAGGAAGATTTTCTAAAACTTCCATTAGCCAAGAGTAATATCGAAAACATCGAGGACAGATATGTAGATACCGGATATTTTATCAAACATAGTCGGGATTTTTTCAGGAAGACTTTAACCGCCTTTATAAACCGTTCACTAAGTGAATCTGGTAAGGAAAACATCCTCGAATTAACAGGTCCTGATTTTGAAAGTTCAATGAAATCTGTTGCTTCGATCTACGAGGCTCAGAAAGAAACAAGGGAGGATGTATTGCAGGCTTATTTTAAAGGATTCTTTACCAAACAGACATCACCACCGCTGAATGAAGATCAGCTGACCTGTGTTTTTATTGAGTCCATGAGAGATATGACCATCATGGGGTACAAAACCACCGAATATGTTGGTGAAAATGTATTGGCCTATCAACCAATTCCGGGTGAGTATATTCCATGTGCAGATCTTGAAGAACTCACCGGTGGCAAGGCATATTCAATAGTATGGTGATCGATGAAGAGAAGAAATTTCATCAGGAATACTGCTATGGCAGGAGGTTTATTATCTGCCGGTGGAATTCAATCGATGGGTAAGCCTTTTTCTTCTCCTTCAAAATTCAATTTAAACTATGCCCCTCATTTGGGGATGTTTGCTCATCACGCAGGTAATGACCCTCTGGCGCAATTGGAATTTATGGCCCAACAGGGTTTCAGGTCATTTGAAGACAACGAGATGCGTGGAAGGCCTCTGGAGGTACAACAAAAACTAGCCCGGGCTATGGAATCCCTGGACCTGCAAATGGGGGTATTTGTAGCGCACAAGATTTACTGGAATGAGCCCAATCTTAGCTCGGGTGATCTAGGAAAACTAAGAGAATTTCTGGATGATATAAAAACTTCTGTTGAGGTTGCCCGAAGGGTAAATGCAAAATGGATGACTGTGGTGCCCGGGCATCTGGATCTTAAAATGTCGATGGGTTATCAAACCGCTAATGTAGTTGAAGCATTAAAACAGGCCACATCCATTCTTGAACCTCATGGTTTGGTGATGGTTTTGGAACCGCTCAACTTCAGGGATCATCCGGGACTTTTCCTCACAGGTTCGGCTCAGGCCTTTGAAATCTGTAAAGCAGTTGATTCTCCAGCTTGCAAGATCTTATTCGATATTTATCATCAGCAGATACAGGAGGGGAATCTTATTCCGAACATCGAAAATTGTTGGAACGAAATTGAATACTTCCAAATAGGAGATAACCCGGGACGAAAGGAACCCACCACCGGTGAGATCAATTATAAAAATGTCCTCAAATTTATACACGACAAAGGTTACGACGGGATATTAGGTATGGAACATGGGAATTCCATTTCGGGAAGAGAGGGAGAAATCGCCCTTTTAAAGGCCTATCAAATGGTCGACGATTTCTGATTCTTATCAACTATTTTATTGCTGTTTAGCAACCCGAACTGACAATTCCTCCCAAACAGAACAGAGCAAATTATAATTTCAGCTTACTGGTTTTTTTTCAAAACTTTTTGATATTTTCTGTCAATACTGCAATCTAAATCTTAATTATTTGCGTATATAGAGAGTAAGAATAACAAATCCCATGCTATGGATTACTATTTTATTCTACTTATTATCTATGCCGTCTTGCTGATCGTATCTGCTTTTCTCATTAAGCCGTTGTTGACTAAACGGTAATTAGAACAATACGCTTCAGGCCCCTGATCTCCACCTCAGATACAGGTTGCTCCATCGACTTCATGATTCGGATAAAGAAATAAAATACCCCGGGAAGTGTTTCCGACTTCAAGTCGGCGTTATTCCGGGGTAATTTTTGATCTAATAAACACTATACGCTAATTCAACTTAGCGCTGAACTTAGTCCGATGACTCAGCTAAGAACCACACATCAGGCAATCATCGTCGGCCTGACCTTCTTTAGAACGGGCGATAAGCTCCTTCATTTCTGAAGGAGAAATCGGCTCTGTATCGATTTCCTGATTCCCCACAGGAGTAGCTTTTACATCGATCGCCTTGGCGGCTTCGGGCCTGGCTCCGGCAACTTCAGCCTCGGCAGCTACGCTAACGGGAACTTCTTTCTTTTTGGTATTATCCAGTGTAAACTTAATCGCATCTACAGCGGACTTGGTCCTTAAATAGTACATGCCAGTTTTGAGTCCGCTTTTCCAGGCATAAAAATGCATAGAGGTAAGCTTGGCATAATTTGCGTTTTCCATAAAGAGATTCAATGACTGACTCTGATCTATAAAATAACCACGTTGCCGTGACATATCGATAATGTCTTTCATACTCAACTCCCAAACCGTTTTGTATAATTGCTTGATCTCATCAGGAATAGATTCGATATGTTGAATAGAGCCATTGGCACGCATGAGCTCCTGTTTCAATTCTTCATTCCAAAGCCCGAGTTTCACCAGGTCTTCCAGCAAGTGTTTATTCACCACGATGAATTCTCCTGAGAGTACTCGCCTGGTGTAAATATTGGAGGTATAGGGTTCAAAACACTCGTTGTTACCCAGTATCTGGGAAGTAGAAGCTGTAGGCATTGGTGCCACCAGCAAGGAGTTTCGCACGCCATGCTCTTTGATATTCTTCCTGAGTTTTGCCCAGTCCCATCTGCCCGACAATTCCTCATCCTTCATTCCCCAAAGGTTGTGTTGAAATTCACCTCTGGAAATTGGTGAGTCGCCATAGGAGGAATAAGGACCTTCTTTCTTTGCTGCTTCCATTGAAGCTGTGGCTGCAGCGTAGTAGAGTGTTTCGAATATTTCCTGGTTCAATTTCTTTGCCCTGTCTGAAGTAAAGGGCAGTCTCATCAGGATAAATGCATCGGCCAGTCCCTGAACGCCCAATCCAATTGGACGGTGTCTCATATTCGAGTTTTCGGCTTCCTTGACCGGATAGTAATTTCTATCGATCACACTGTTAAGGTTTTTTGTTACCCTTTTGGTGACCTTAAAAAGTTCCTTGTGGTCGAAGCTGCCATTTTTAACAAACATCGGCAATGCAATGGAAGCTAGATTACATACTGCAATTTCATCGGGTGAGGTATATTCCAGAATCTCCGTACACAGATTTGAGGATCTAATGGTTCCCAGGTTTTTCTGATTGCTCTTACGGTTTGCAGCATCTTTATAGAGCATATAAGGTGTCCCTGTCTCTATCTGAGACTCCAGGATCTTTTCCCATAATTCTCTGGCTCTGATCTTTTTTCTTCCTTTGCCTTCCGCTTCATATTTGGTATACAGCTCTTCGAATTCCTCACTGTGGGTGGTAAAGAGTCCTGGGCATTCATTTGGGCACATGAGTGTCCATTCTGCATCGGCTTCTACCCGTTTCATAAAAAGATCCGGGATCCACATGGCATAGAAGAGGTCTCTCGCCCGCATCTCTTCTTTCCCATGGTTCTTTTTGAGTTCCAGAAAATCGAATATATCTGCATGCCATGGTTCCACATAAATCGCAAAACTTCCCTTTCTTTTACCACCACCCTGGTCTACATATCTCGCGGTATCGTTAAATACCCGAAGCATCGGCACAATTCCATTGGAAGTACCATTGGTGCCTGCGATATATGATCCGGTTGCCCTGATGTTATGAATAGAAAGCCCGATCCCCCCGGCCGATTGGGAAATCTTGGCTGTATGTTTCAGAGTATCGTAAATCCCATCGATACTATCATCTTTCATCGCGAGGAGAAAGCAAGAAGACATCTGAGGCTTTGGCGTACCCGCATTAAAAAGTGTTGGTGTTGCATGTGTAAAATATTTTTTTGACATCAACTCATATGTCTCAATAGCCGAATCCAGATCGTTTAAATGGATTCCTACGGCCACTCGCATGAGCATGTGCTGAGGTCGTTCTGCGATCTTACCATTGAGTTTTAGCAGATAGGAACGTTCCAATGTTTTAAATCCGAAATAGTCATAGCCAAAATCACGGTTATAGATTATGGTAGAATCGAGCTTTTCTGCATTCTCAGAGATCACATCATAAACTTCATCCGACAATAGAGGAGCTTTTTTGCCGGTTCTGGGGTTTACGTATTCATAAAGATCCTTCATGGTTTCCGAGAAGGATTTTTTGGTGTTCTTGTGCAGGTTCGAAACCGATATCCGAGCGGCCAGTTTAGCATAATCCGGATGCGCTGTGGTTAGCGTAGCTGCTATCTCCGCAGCCAGATTATCAAGTTCTGATGTGGTTACCCCATCATAAAGCCCTTCTATGACCCTCATGGCCACTTTTACCGGATCGACCAAATTACTGAGTCCGTAACACAATTTGCGAACTCGCGCCGTAATCTTATCGAACATCATCGGTTCTTTCCGGCCATCTCTTTTTACTACATACATGCTCCTCTGGTTGTTTTAAGTTAGTTTTTGGTTAGTGCAGGCCTATTACTATAAACCTGCGAATTATAATGTACTCGTGAAAAACCCGGCAAACCAGGCTTATTCGGGTAATGACTGTCTAAAAATCGGCGTCGAAACTGATCTTTTGCGACTCATTGTCCTTCTCCTTATTGAGAACACCGGCCTTTTGATATTCAGAAACACGTTTCTCGAAGAAATTGGTCTTTCCCTGTAATGAGATCATGTCCATAAAGTCGAATGGATTGGTGGAGTTATAGACCTTTTCACATTCCAGTTCCACCAATAAACGGTCGGTGACAAATTCGAGATATTGTGTCATTAGTTTGGCATTCATCCCAATAAGGCTTACCGGAAGGGATTCGGTAATAAATTCCCGTTCTATGTTAAGTGCGTCGACCAGTATATCGGTGATCCGTTGTTTAGGAACCTTATTGATAAGGTGTTTGTTATGAAGGTGAACCGCATAGTCGCAATGCATGCCCTCGTCTCGTGAAATCAGCTCGTTGGAAAAGGTGAGGCCGGGCATAAGACCTCTTTTCTTCAACCAGAAAATAGAGCAAAACGCCCCGGAGAAAAAGATGCCCTCTACAGCTGCAAAGGCGATAAGTCTCTCGGCAAAACTGGGAGAATCTATCCATTTAAGGGCCCAGTCGGCCTTTTTCTTGATCGCCGGAAAATTCTCGATCGCCTTAAAGAGAAGATTTTTTTCTTTTTCATCCTTCACATAGGTATCGATCAATAAGGAGTAGGTCTCGGAATGAATATTTTCCATCATGATCTGAAACCCGTAAAAGAATTTAGCTTCTGAATACTGAACTTCGTTCACAAAGTTCTCAGCCAGGTTTTCATTTACAATCCCGTCTGAGGCGGCAAAAAATGCCAGAATATGCTTTATAAAATAGCGCTCATCATCGTTGAGTTTGTTATTCCAATCCGCTGGGTCCTGATGAAGATCAATTTCTTCTGCCGTCCAAAAACAGGCTTCGCATTTCTTGTACCATTCCCATAAATCGTGATGTTTGATGGGAAATATTACAAATCTGTCTTTATTCTCCTCTAAAATGGGCTCGACGGCTTCTGACATAATAGTTTTGTTTTAAAAGTTGAAATTGGGATATAATTACCTCGCGGCAGGGACTTACAAAGATTGAAAAATGTTATCAAATTGTAAAGTCCGTTTAAGGGATTAGGGGTCAAAGTTTTTAACACGGCCTGTTGAAATGTAGGCTGGTAATAGATGTTTACTGCCTTGGGGGCCGAAGATATTATTAGCAACTTTTTAACAATAATTCAAACAAAAAAATAAACCAATAAGTACATTATTATATACTTATTGGTTTCAAATTATTGTTGGAACCACTTCGAAATTACTAAGATAAATTACTCTATTTCAGGGTGTTGTGTAGTTGTTTTAAGTCTAATTACCCCAGGTTTGAACATAAATCGATCACTCATACTTAAAGTAATATCTGGAATCAGAAGGCCTGGCGTCTACAACCGAATACGTTTTAAATTTCCACCTTGTTCTGCTCCCTATCGTATGATTGCCGTTTACTTCTATCTTAACCAAATTCCAGCCGGGTTTCAAATCCATATCTACAATTGTATATTGGTCTATAACTTTGCTAGTTTCCCCTTCATATACGGTTCTGTTTGTATCTTTCTTTTCAAATGTAGCGTGACATGAATCAGCAGAATATGCCCAATAGAGCAGGTATCCTTCATCACCATATTTCATAGCTGATGGCGAAGCTAGATTATGGGTCGCTCGTTCTGAATTCCCTACATATATATGGCCCAAAACTTCCTCCCCGCGAATAACCTTAAACCTGTAGCCCGACCATAAAAATGATACATCTGGGTTTGAGAATTGAACCTCGTTATTTAAGATCTCGTGCATTTGGGGAAATAATCCAGTTTTTATGACCCTGTTGGTCTTCACTTGAGAAGGCAAATTCATCTGCACTGTCCCGGACTCTGTAACCTTTCCGACAATTACATATTCTTCGTATGGAACTCGGCCTGGGTTATAACCGCCTTCTCCATCCCAATAGGCGATTTCTGCAGTACCCCATTGCCAGTTTTCGAACACTCCCTGTCTATTGCTAGCCACCTTATTTCTCCAATAGAAATCCTTAAGATGATCTTTAGCTGCGTCCTTTTGCTTTTTTTCCGCTTCAACTTGCCCGCGCATTTCCTCTTGTTTATATTCTTCTTCAGCGCCTTCCATCATTTTCATCGCCTCTTGAAATTGCGGATTATTTTCCATCATTTCCATTGCCTTTTTTTGGGCTTCTTCCGCATCTCTTTGCATTTCTTCCATTTTCTTTTGCTGGTCAGGAGTTTGTGATATTCCCTGAAGCACAAAAGTGAACGTAATAATCGTTACCAGAAATTTTAGAGTTCCCATTTAATGAAGAGTTTATGAATTATATCTTTGATTTGCAATGAATTAATAAATCAGAATTAAAGTATAATCAAACCTGGCGATCCCTCGATGAAACCAATCAAGTATAACTTGTTTTGGTACCGCTGCACCAGGTAGTTCCCCCGAAACCCGGAATTAGCAGTAACCAAACCCATTAATTTGGATTGGTTATCCAGTTCTTGATTCCATCTTCAGAACCGATTTATAGAACACTTTCGTGTTTAAAACCACGTTCCTTATAGGATCGCTATACTGGTTTGACAAAACAGTTTATGCATCATACAGGAATTACGGCTCCTGATATGTCACAAAGTTGCCTTCTATTTCAATGACTTCTCCAAGCGTATTGCCCAGTTCCATCTCCAGACTACCTAAAAGCAGTTGGTTATTCGCTTCCACTAAACTTATTTTTCCCTGCCTGGAAAAGAAAGGAATCTCGCCGAACTGGTCGAGGTCTGCAAATCCAAACACCCCGTCGAAGTCCCTGAAAAGCCCTCTGACATTCTCGGTTACGGTATAGGTGCCTCCCCTAAGCGGATAAGATAAATCGGGTGTAGCCAAAAAGACGTCGATAAAATTATTGTGTGTTGTTCCATCCCCTTTTAAGCGCAACCTGATTTCAGGATAACTTTTACCCTTGTCATTTACCCGACGTGTGGTGTCGAGCAATACACTACCAGTCAGATAGAGTTCATTTGTTCCGGATATTACCATTTCAAAATGGCCGGGCTCCGGATCAAATGTTAAAGGATAAGATTTCGAAGGGATATAAGAAATACACCAGAAGGTAATCGCAGTAAGCAATACAATGCCAAGAGGTAAAGCGTAATTTTTTCTCATGTGTCCTTTATTGAAGGACTTCCCCGAATAACAAGCGCCTGCCTGCTATCCACCACCGTGAGCCACAAGAATAACCTTTTCCGATTCGCCTTGAGAGACATCCTCGATCAGGTCAACCTGTTGTTCATCAGTACCGATTATTGCCGCTGCCATAACCGCCAGAACAAATAGTGCGAAGAATAATACGCATCTTTTCACGACTTAAATTTTTAGTTCTTATAAATCAGATCATGGTTCCCGGGGGAAATCAACAGGGCCAAATTAAGTGCTCAAGTCTTAGCTACCTCAACGATTTGTGTAGATGACATCAAATCGTGTATAAATGGTATAAAGTAAATCAACTCAAGCTAACTATGTTACTCCTTGATTTTGAAACCATTATAAATTTGCTCATAAATAATAACAAATCGAAAGAATGACTATGATCGACCAAAAAAACCCTATAAAATGCCATTAACCAGTGATTTTGAACCGCTTATACGCATATCTGTTCTAACCATACATAATTTTCGAACCGCCGCTGAATATCCTGCTAATTTTGTTTAACTTTCACTTAATTATATGGTTGATTTATGCAAACGAAGCTAGAAGCAGTATTGGTTGATGATGAAGATAAGGCGTTGCAGAGTCTTTCATGGGAATTAACCAACTTCAGTGACGAAATAGATGTTGTAGCCTCTTTTACAGATCCTTTTAAAGCACTGACATACCTGGAGACTCACACCCCCGACTGTCTATTTCTCGATATTGAAATGCCAACGATGGATGGCTTCCAGTTCATTCAGAAATTAAACAACAAAGATTTTCCGGTGGTGATCACCACTGCCTACAACCAGTATGCCATCAAAGCACTTAAAAATGAGGCCATAGATTACCTTTTAAAACCTATCGATTCAGATGATCTGAAAGACACCATTGTTAAGATAAAGAAATTCAATTCCAAGATATATACAGCTGAAAAACTAGAAAAACTCCTGCTGAATTTCAATTCTAATTCCATCAATAAAAAGGTTACTTTCAGTACGGACGGCAAACTTGTATTCCTCGACAGTGAGGATATCCTGTATGCGGAATCGGATGGTAATTATAGCACCATTTACCTGTCGGATGGTCAAAAGATTGTGCTGACCAAAAAACTAAAAGAAGTGAACGAACTCCTGCCCAGTGATACGTTTTTCAGAATACACAATTCCTATATCATCAACCTCTCAAAAATCAAGGAATTCCTAAAAACCGATGGTTACGTAATACTTAAATCTAATCATAAAATACCGGTTTCCCGTCAAAAGAAATCGGACTTCCTGGACCTCATTTAAAAATAGCCTATGGTATTTACCAAGGTAAAATCTCCCCTACTTCTTTCAGCGCTGTTTATTTTTCAAGCCATTATCGGTCAGATTACTGATCCCGGTTTTGAAGCAGTGACCAAGGAGCTTATTGAAAATACATCGCAGTCGTACAGCGAAATCGACCAGGCGATGAGGAAAAACAGATCTGATACGCTTCAGATGAAGTATTTCCTCGAACAATCTGCAAAAGAGAATTATTGGGACGGCACTTCATACGCCTATAATCAATTGGGAGTCTATTACAGGGATGTTTCAGACTTTTCAAATGCTGTAAAATTCCATGAAGCCGCATTGCAGGCAGCTGATCAGGCTAATAATATTGAACTACGGATCATGAGCCTTAATATGCTCGGTGCTGTATATCGTAAAAAAGATGGTATAAAAGCGGCGCTGGATTATTATCAGGAGGCGTTAAAACTGGCAGAGTCTATCGAGGAACCCAATGATTATATACAAAGCAGTATCAATAATGCGACCAACGGCATAGGAAATGTTTACAAATCATTAGGACAATACGACCTTGCGATCAACTACTTTAGAAATTCCCTTGACTATGAATCCGATCTGGGCAATACCAGGGGGCTGGCTATAAATTATCAAAACATCGCTGAATGCAAGGAAGCCCAGGGACAATTGAAAGCGGCACTGGAGAACTATGAAGCTTCCTTGCGATTTAACGAAAAAGTGGGGTCTGAACGAATACGGGTGGTTAATAACTACGGTATAGCGCATGTTTATGTACACCTGGATATGATGGAAGAAGCCCTTGAAAAGCTTGAATCCATTCTCCCCGCGGCAGAGAAACTAGGGGACCCTGAAATCTTGTCTTCGGTATATATTCATATGGGGTGGACCCTCACCCGCCTTAAACAGTTAGATAAAGCAAAAGGCTATTTAGACAAGGGATTGGACATTTCCAGGCAATATCAGTTGCTGGCCAACCTCGAACAGGTAAATTCCTTTCTTCACGACTTATGGCTGGAGCAAGGAGATTATGAAAAAGCCCTGAACTACTATAAGGCTTCCAAATCAGCAGAGAGAGAAATTTCGAACGACCGCGACCGCCGTTATGTCTATGATGTTATCTCACGTTCGGAGGTAGAAAAACGCAGCAACCAGATCGAAATGCTCGCAAAAGAGAACGAGATCGTAAAACTCCGTCTTCGCCGGAATAAAAATACGCTATTGGTAAGTGCCCTTTTGCTCGCGTTATTTACCATCATCCTCTACATTCTATACCGGCAGTATCAGCTAAAAAGCGATAAAAAGTTGCTTACCCTGGAACAGAGCATGCTGAGAAGCCAGATGAACCCTCATTTTTTGTTCAATTCGCTCAATTCAATCAAGCTGTACATTATTAATAACGAGACCAAAAACGCGGTCCATTACCTCAATAAATTCTCCAAATTGATCCGTAAAATCCTGGAGGCTTCCTCACTTAAGGAAATTCCCCTGGCCGAAGAGCTGGAGACCGTGGAACTCTATATGAACATAGAGAATATTCGATTCTCCAATGAGATCGAATTTGATATCAAAGTCGATGAAGGGATCGATCCCCATATCGTTAAAATCCCATCCCTTATACTCCAGCCATTTTTGGAGAATGCCCTGTGGCACGGACTCTCATCAAAGGAAGGAGAAAAATCTGTGCTTGTACATGTTAAAAATGGAGAGAAAGGATTTATTCAGATAGCGATAACCGATAACGGCGTAGGCAGAGAAAAAGCCGCCGAACTAAAAGAGAGCAAAGTTCTTAAGAGAAAGTCGGTTGGTATCGACATTACCAAAGAGCGGCTCGATAATTTCTCCAAAGACTATCAGAATTCATTCGATGTGAAGATATTCGACCTATTTGACGATCAGGGTAAGGCATCAGGAACAAATGTCGTTTTACATATTCCGACGATCTGAAAGCGATTTCGCCACTGCCTCCAATTCGAGGTACCAGTCTTCCCCAAACTTTCGGATCAAAGCGGTTTTTACGAATTTGTAGATCGGTATTTCCAATTGGGCCCCTAGTGAACAGGCCGGATCGCATATTTGCCATCGATGATAATTAACGGCTGTTAGTTTGCTATATTCCCGGATGCGCACAGGGTATAAATGACAAGAAATGGGTTTTTGCCATGTTATTGCTTTGGCTCTGTGAGCCTTTTCTATCCCACATTCGGCCGTGCCATTTTTACTAAATACCGTATAGGCACATTCCTGGTTATCCACCAGCGGCGTTTCCCAATCACCATCAGAGCCTTTTACAAAAGTCCCCTGATCCCTAATCGCCTTCACCCCTTCCTTACGAAGATAGGGTATGATATCTTCGATTATTTCATTCAGGATCTGGGTTTCTGCTTCTTCCAGCGGTGCACCTGCAGACCCATCCACACAACACGCCCCTTTACATGCATTCAGATCGCAAACAAATTGATGATCAAGGATCTCTTCAGAAACCACTGTTTTTCCCAGTTCGAACATAACTATGTGCAATTGATCAGTAAATATAATCCTATTACCCAAGACCTGTTTTATTTTCAATTTTCATGCGGTCAAAATCGGTATTAAATGTACTTTTGCCGCCAATTTAAATGAAGCGTCATGAATTTTAGTATCAAGGAGATCGCCACGACGACAATGGTTCTTTTTGCAGTGATAGATATTGTTGGCAATGTCCCTATTATTATCAGCCTGCGAAAAAAAGTTGGTCATATTCAATCGGGTAAAGCATCTGTTGTAGCTGCCATTATTATGATCGCATTTTTATTTGTAGGGGATAAGATTCTGACCCTGATAGGTATCGATGTGAATTCCTTTGCAGTAGCAGGGTCTTTTGTATTGTTTTTTCTTGCTATCGAAATGATCCTGGGTATCGCGATTTACAAAGATGATGAGCCCGAAAGTGCTTCCATTGTGCCCATAGCCTTCCCTCTTATAGCAGGAGCCGGCACCATGACTTCAATCCTGGCCCTAAGGGCCGAATTCTTCGTGGAAAACATCATTACTGCCATCATCATCAATATTATTTTTGTGTATCTTGTCTTAAAGTCGTCTGCAAGGATCGAACGACTTTTGGGAAGAAGTGGTCTGAGTATTATCAGGAAGGTTTTCGGGGTAATTCTACTTGCCATTGCCGTTAAACTATTTGCATCGAATATTCATCAACTATTTCAATGATCAGATCGATCCAAACATTATAGAAACTATGAACAAATCAATTTATATTGTATTGATCATCCTGGCTATCCTGCTTATCGCCTATAATGCCACATTATTGGATTTCGATAATCTTTTAAGCGGTGATAGTACCATCGCCCTGATAGGAATTGTTGCTGCACTTTGTGCCATAATTTTACTCTTAATCTTTATCACTTCGAAGAAAATAGAAAAGAAAGTAGGCAAAAAATAATTGAATTTTAAGATCCCATAGCTTAGTAAGTTTTTCGTTTTGAGTAAATTACTCTGATGAAATTTTACCCTCTGTTTCTTTTATTTTCCTCTCTGATAACGGCTTGCCTTCAGGCACAACCCTATGAGAAAGGAGTCCTAAAAGACACTGTTCATCTGATAGGTACACCGGAGGAAAGTTTTGCCCTCTATTTACCCCAATCTTTTGATCCGAAATCTCCCTCCGCGGTGATTTTCGTATTCGACCCGGCTGGCAGGGGCAATGCTGGTGCCATGCCATTTATAGAAGCTGCAGAAACCTACGATATCATAGTGGTCTGTTCTAACAACAGCAGAAATGCCGCATATGCAAAGAATTTTGATATTGCTCAGCGTTGGTTTGATGACGTATTTTCAAGATTTAATATAGATCAGAATCTTATCTATGCAGCAGGTTTTTCGGGTGGTTCCCGACTGGCATCAGCCATTGGTGTAATCTCAGGAGCGTTTAAGGGTGTTATCGGTTGTGGCGCCTCTTTTTCGGGGAACCCCGGGCAGGTACCTTATAAAAGTGATCATTTTTACTACTACGGATTAGTAGGAACCCTCGATATGAATTATCAGGAAATGCTCAATGCGAAACAATGGTTGAACAGGATGAACCTGCCTAATCGAATTATGACTTTTGATGGTAAACACCACTGGCCCGATAGTCAAGAAATAAGCTCGGCCTTCCATTGGTTCCGCCTTCAGGACATCAATAATAACCGATCTCCAACAGACCAGGTTTTTTTAGAATCCTATCTAACGACCTGGCTGGACAAAGCCCATGATATGATGAAAACACAAAACTTAATCGGGGCTGCAGAAAATTATGAGCACATTATAAATACACTAAACCCGCATTTCGATCTGGATAGTATTTCGGGACATCTCAAACAAATACGAAAAACCAGGGAATATAAAAAGGCGGTGAGTGAGAGGGAGCGCATTTCCTCACTGGAAAACAGATGGACCGAAAAGCTGGTCGGCAGGATCAGCCTAGAGACAGAACAGGAAAGTCTGCCGGAAGACTTTAGATGGTGGCATAAAGAAATGGACCAGCTGCATCAGGATTATATCGATGCTGAAAAACCTGAAATGAAGGATATGGGGCTGCGTCTGCAGAGCATGATCACAGCGGTCGCCATCGAAAACCTGGAGTTGGCGGTTTCACAAAACAATAGTAAAGATATCCTTTACTATGCTTTGCTGATGCATGCCAATTGGCCCAAAAACGCCTATATCCAATTCAGGATAGCAAGGGCATACGCTTTGCAAGGGAAGGATGAAGAATCACTAAGTCACCTAAAACAGGCAGTGAATAATGGGTGGACGAACAAAAGTTGGATTTTAAAAGAAAAGGCCTTCGAATCGCTTGCCGAAGACAAAGAGTTTCAATTGATCCTGGAACAAATACGGTGAATTTATCTCCCTATTTTTCCGAATGAATTTGTGAAGCCTCATCCTGGCTAATGGTAGGCCGGTCCAGTTCGATTACTTTTTGCAGCATAGGGTCGGAATCCCCTTTGATCTTCGCATGGAGGTTGGGCGAAAAGAGCTGTCCGGCAAGAGAGGCTTTTAAATAGCGTTTAATATCCTCTTCATAGTCATAGAAACTAAGTTTTATGGTGCTTGCCAGACAATAGTCGACAAATCTTTCAAACAGGATATCATCTACCCTGAAATCCTTTAGGAATTCATTCCTGCTGATCCCCTGGAATCGTGTTCTGTCTTCCTCAAGATGCTGGAATATAAAACGCGAAATAAAACCGAGACTATCCATACTTTCAATGGCCTCAGATTCGTTACTTCCAATCGGTACGAAAACATCTGGTACAATACCCCCGCCGCCATAGACCACTTTGCCTTTGGGTGTGGTAAATCTTAGCGAATCTGTTACTTTGATGCTGTCTACAGAGACCAGTTCCCCATTGTGATACCGGTCTGTGAACTCCTGGTAGTAGTCGCTACTGCCATTCTGATAATCTCTCTGAATAGACCTTCCTGTGGGGGTATAGTATCTCGAAACGGTCAATCTCACTGCCGAACCATCGCCTAGCTCCATCTCCCTCTGCACCAATCCCTTCCCGAAGGATCTTCTTCCTACAATCGTCCCTACATCATTATCCTGTAATGCCCCTGCGATAATCTCGCTTGCCGAGGCCGATCGTTCATTGATCAACACATAGACCGGCTTGTCCTCGAAGGCGCCTTTTTCTGAAGCAAAGCTCTTATCTACCTTGCCATTTTTATTTTGAGTGAATAATATGAGTTTCCCATCCGTGAGGAATTCGTCGGCTAACTGCTCTGCGATATTAAGGTAGCCTCCTGGGTTATCCCTTAAATCGAGGGTGAGTTTTTTTGCACCTCTTGTCTGCAAAACGGAAAGCGCTCCTTTGAATTCCTGATAGGTCGATTCAGCAAAACGGTTGATTTTGATATACCCCATTTCTGGCGTAAGCATATAGAACGCTTCCACACTTCTGATCGGAATTCGATCTCTTTTGATGGTGACATCAAAAATACTGTCGTAGGATTTCCGGTAAACTTTTAAAATTACCGAAGATCCGCTCAAGCCTTTTAGTTTACTAACGATCAGATCACTGGGCATGTTCTTACCATGAAGGGTGTCTGAGTTTGCCTTAAGAATCCTGTCTCCCGGCAAAATACCTTTGGTATCACTCGGGCCGTTCTCCACCGCTCTAATTACCGTGATCGTGTCCCTGATCATATAAAACGTAACCCCTATACCTACAAAATCCCCTTTCATGTTCTCGGAAACACGATCCATTTCACTTTTGGGGATATAGACCGAATGAGGATCGAGTTTATCAAGGATATTATTCACTGTAAGATCTACAATACTATCGGTATTGATGTCGTCTACATATTCATAATCGATATAGTCTATAAGTCGATTGAGCTTGTCCTTTTTTGAATTGGTGGTGAAGAGCTTTTCGGGAGAATCATTAAAATGAAGCTTACCGCCCACGAAAATCCCAAGGGCTAATGCCAAAGCAATGATGGTGGGCCATATGTAATAATGTTTCTTCATCTGTCCATTAGACTTCAGATTACGTTTTCTGTTACAGGAAGATGTTTCAGCTCTACGCCGGCTCTCTTCAGGAACTGCAAGCCCGAATCATCTTTGTAGGCCTTTTGGTACACCACCCGCCTGATACCAGACTGATGGATAAGTTTACTGCATTCCCGACACGGGGAGAGAGTTATGTATAAAGTCGCTCCAATGCTCGACTGGGTTGAGGAAGCCAGCTTTGAAAGTGCATTGGCTTCAGCGTGCAAGACATACCATTTTGTATATCCTTCATCGTCCTCACAGATATTTTCAAAACCGGTTGGCGTCCCGTTGTAACCATCAGATATAATCATCCGGTCCTTAACCACAATAGCCCCTACCTGTCGTCTTTTGCAATAAGACAACTTCCCCCATTCATATGCCATCTTAAGATAAGCCTTGTCGTACTTTTGCTGTTTATCTGTCGCCATGTATAGCTTAAAGTAAATATCGGATAACCCGATGTATGTTGCTAAGATACCGGCTTTGCAAAAGCATTACAACCTTAATCGGTTAATTTTTAATTAAAATCGATCGATGGTATTATATACGGAAATATAGGGCTGGCTAAGTCAAAGGCCCCTTTCATTTTGGATTTGCTCATAGGCTTTTTGAACCTGTTTAAACTTTTCCTCAGCACCCTTTTTTATGGCTTCATTATCTGTAATCACCTTATCTGGATGGTATTTTTTGGCCATTTTGCGATAGGCTTTCTTCACTTCATCATCGGAAGCCGTCTTTTCGATTTCCAGTATCTTATAAGCATTATCGGCCGATTTGATGAACATGGCCTTGATACTTTCAAAATCATAGGCATTGATCCTGAAATAGCCGGCAATCTCGTGTAGTTTGTTTATTTCAGCCTGACTAACCGCTCCATCGGCCTGGGCTATTCCAAAAAGGAAATGCACCAGTTGCAAACGCACCTCATATCGGGTGCGTTGATTGAGGAAGGTACAAATGCGATAGGCAGAAATTTCACGTTTTTTATTGACTTCATTAAACGTTCTGAAAATAGCATTGGCGCGTTCCTTTCCATAGGTCTGAAGAAAATAACGCCGTACATAATCCATTTCGCGCTGGCTTATCTGCCCATCTGCTTTAATGACAATCGAGCAAAGCGTCAATAGATTTAGTTCAAAATCGGCCGGTGATACCCGTTGCCTGGTGAGGTCCTCAAACAGGGAGCCACCGCTACCTGGCCTTCCCATATTGTCCATCAAACTCCCGATTACAAATCCGAGAAGTGCTCCGGGAAGCCTGAAAAACAAAAAACCGATGATGGCCGCAAACCATTTAATCATTCCTACTCAAAAATTTTCGCTAATATAGCCTATCGGCCAGATATAATGCATTACCGCCCGGTAAGTTAAAAAATATAAATCGTACAAATTAGTTATCTTTGTAGCTTATCTAAAACAAAAAAATTGAATCTATGTATCCCGCAGAATTAGTAAAACCGATGAGAGAAGATCTGGCTATTGCCGGCTTCGAAGAATTATACACCGCGGAAGCTGTTGAAGAAGCGATCCAAAGCGATGGCACCACATTGGTTGTGGTGAACTCTGTTTGTGGTTGTGCAGCCGCCAATGCCCGGCCGGCCGCAAAATTGAGCTTGCAGAATAGCAAACGTCCTGAGCGACTGGTTACTGTATTCGCTGGTGTGGATACTGAGGCCGTTGATGCTGCACGTAACCTGATGATCCCTTTCCCGCCTTCTTCACCAAGCATGGCTCTGTTCAAAGATGGTGAGTTAGTGCATATGATCGAAAGACATCATATAGAAGGCAGGCCTGCCGAGATGATCGCTGAAAATCTTACGGAAGCCTATAACGAACACTGCTAGAGAGGCTGTTAACGTCAACATCTCATGTTTTAATTATAGCCTGTAGAATATAACCGCTCATGTTGGGCGGTTTTTTATTTTTGTAGCATGCAAAAATTACTGGCCTATCCGCTCACCGGTATTTATTTTATCTTCTTTGGGATCACCCTGGTTATCTTTCATCCTATTCAATGGATCTGTTTGAAATTATTTGGTTACCAGGCACACCATAAAAGCGTAGCTATTCTCAACCTGTGTATCATAAGATGTACCCATGTTCTGGGAACCCGATACAGCTTTAAAAATCCACATAAACTACCCAAAGGACGCCCACTGATTATTGTTTCCAATCATCAGAGCATGTACGATATTCCGCCTATTATCTGGTATATGAGAGATCACCATCCAAAGTTTGTCAGCAAAATTGAGCTGGGCAAAGGGATTCCCAGTGTGTCGTTTAATCTAAGACATGGTGGATCGGTGCTGATCAATAGAAAAGACAGCAAGCAAGCCATAACCCAAATCGCCAGGTTGGGTAACTATATAGAAGAAAATAAAAGAAGTGCTGTGATATTCCCTGAGGGGACAAGAAGTAGAAACGGCCATCCTAAGAAATTCCAGCCTACAGGACTAAAAATGCTTATAAAAAAATCTCCTTCGGCATTGCTGGTCCCATTGAGCATCAACAATAGCTGGAAAATATTGCGCTATGGTTCCTTTCCCTATGGCCTGGGTTGTCACCTGAAATTCCAGGTGCATGAGCCCATAGAGATCAGGGGTGAAGTAGATGATCTAATACAGCAGGCGGAGGCTGTGGTTACCCAGGGTATAACAGCAAAATAATGGATAAAAAAAGTTGTATTGAACTTACTGAGGCCTTTGTTAAAAAACAACTGGAAGGGGCCGAAGCGGGTCATGATTGGTTTCATATACAACGGGTCTACAAAACCGCCATGTATATTGCCGAAAAGGAGAAGGTAAACACTTTTGTGGTGGCATTGGGTGCGCTGCTGCACGATATCGCTGATCCTAAATTCCATCATGGGGACGAGGAGCTAGGACCGACCATAGCTGCCGAATTCCTCGAATCTATCGATCTCTCCTCAGAAGTTCAACAAATGGTAATCGATATAATCCGTAACAGCTCCTTTAAAAACTCACTTTCGGGCAAAACACCACCCACACCCTCTGTTGAGCTCCAGGTGGTTCAGGATGCCGACCGACTAGATGCGATCGGTGCCATTGGAATTGCCCGTGCTTTTCATTACGGAGGATTCAAAAACAGACTTCTTTACGATCCGGAAATCGCCCCTGATCTCCATATGGATAAGGAAACCTATAAACGATCAAAGAGTCCTACCATCAACCATTTCTACGAAAAACTCCTCTTGTTAAAAGACCGGATGAACACCGCCACCGGCAAATCACTGGCACAAAACAGACATGAGTATATGCAGGGGTTTCTCAATCGGTTTTATCGGGAATGGGAAGGGTCTTCCTAGTAATTCCCTAAATCCGTGAAGTCAGCTATAAGGCGAAGAATTAAACTGTTTCTACTCATCAAAACAGCCTCAATTGTCCGTCTTTGAAATCCTGGTGCATCGATCTGTTTAGTGAAGGAAAGGCTTTATCCTTAAAATACCTGTTTTTAGCCAATTTACCCAAATCGTTAATTTGTCTGGCTATTTGGCCTTCACCTTTGACACGCAGACCGAACCTGCTATCGTTTAGTTTACCACCGTGACAGGCAGCGATTAGGCCAAGTACCTTATCGGCTTTAGCGGGCATAGCTTTCCTAATCCAATCGGTAAAGATCTGTCCTATCGCACCATTAAGTCGTACTATAGTGAGTGCAAATGAAATGGCGCCGTTCTCTGAGGCCCTCCTGGCCAGATCCAGGATCTCATGACTATTGATTCCGGGGATTATTGGGGCCAGCATAGCGTTTACAGGTATATTTTTTTCGGAGAGTATCCGAATGGTCTCAAGACGTTTTTTGATACTGGTTGTTCTGGGTTCTAATACCCTTCGGGTATTTTCATTAAGTGAAGTCAGTGAAATATGAACGCCGACCAAATTGTGTTGAGCGAGTTCCTCTATGAGGTCTATGTCGCGGAGCACAAGGGAATTTTTGGTGATAATACCTACCGGATGTCTGTATTTTAAAAACACCTCAAGACAGGCACGGGTGAGCTTAAATTTTTGTTCTGCTGGTTGATAGCAATCCGTATTACCGGAAAGCACTATTGTTTCTGCTTTCCAGCTCTTTTTTCTCAACTTCTGTTCCAATAAAACAGGAGCTTCTTCCTTAACCAGGATCTGTTGCTCAAAATCAAGCCCGGCGCTATATCCCCAGAATTCATGCGTATTTCTGGCATAACAGTAAATGCACCCATGTTCACATCCCTGGTATGGATTCATCGAAAATTTCATGGGCACATCCGGACTATTAACAGGATTGATCACCGTTTTGGGATATACAGGTATATATTTGGTTTTGGGACTGCGAGCCACTTCCCCGTTTTTGGAGCAGTATTCCAAAAACTCATTCAGGGTTTCATGCTCAAGCTCGAGAAAACGATTTGAAGGATTTCCCTGGGCCCCCCTTCCCTTTAAATAGGATTTGTTTTGCACATTATGGATTTATTCCAAATATATGGAATATATCCATTTTATAAACTACTAATGATCAAAGTTCTTGATTGGGATAAAGAAGTTTTTAGTTGATCGCAACGTTGACCAATTGCTTCTTTGTTCCGCGCTTTGCGTAGAACAACAAATGATCTTCTTGTGGATCCATCAAGGGTTTCGATACCATAAATGGTAGTCGGGCTTCCTGTGCGTCTATTACTTTTTCGTATTTGACTTTACCCTGGGCATTCAATTGAATCACAAATACATTGCGATTACGGCTCAGTCCCTGCTTAAAAATCAACCTTTCGTCGTTAAGTAACTGTGGATTATCAGCCGCAGTGCAAATAAAGAAGTAGGTATTGCCTCCTTTGGTACATGAGCTATAGGAAGCATAGGCCCCATCGCCCTGAGTAACCTCAGATTTATTGATATTCCGCGCCCAGAGTATATCGCCTCTGGAATCTAATTTCGCACTTACAATATCGTTGTGGTGATATCGCTCTACCCTTAGTCGGCCTCCGCTCGAATTTGCCTGAACACTGCTGGTTACAAAATACTCCTCGGCATTGAACAACACAGATCCATCGTCAGTAAAACTTACATTTTTAAATACTAGGTTCTTAATCGGGTCTGTATCATCACGACCAAATTTGTCCTGCATAAATTCCTCGGTAAAAGGATTGTACTTTTTTACCTTTATCTCAAGGGATTTGGAATCCATTTTAAAGTATCCTATTCCATTATAGCGGTTATCTTTTCTATCGGCATAGAAACCAACACAAATAAGCTCACCTTTATGCAAAATGGGTTTTAGGGCTTCAGAATATTTCTCCGGACTGTCGAAGCTTCTGGTCTTGACACCTGCTTCAGACACCATGATCATCTCATACTGAAACTTGCGCTCCAATGCTTTGAATCGCTTCTTTTTAAAATAGGCCTTGGCTATGATATAGACCCTTTTCTTGTCCTTTGACATAGCGATATTTTCAAAGGCATAATTTTTTTCCTCAATTTCTTTCGATAAATCCTGGTCGAACAGTTGTTCCAGGGCGGCGTTATAGATATAGATCCTGTGCTGATTATCTTTGCCTTTCCTGTAATGTACGCTCAAAATAAAGGCAGACTTATCTTCATTAAATAATGCGGTGGTTGTAAATCCTGATTTAAAGTTTCGATTATAGTAATTGCGTTCTAGAGGATTTTCCACAGCCTGAGACGGAATGGATAGCAGCGCTTTTGTAGTAAAGTTAAAGTTGCTTATAGAACTGTTATGAACTATATAGTTGTATGTTGCACGCTCTTCGCTATACTCAAGCAAGAGCAGATATAGTTTGCCGTTGGCAACATAACCCTCCACAAAATCACCACCACGATGTTTGTAATTATACTCTTCAATGAGCTCTAAATCCTTATTGTAGCGCTCTATATAATACCCTTTGGGCTTGAGGACTAAACCAGTAAAATAAGAACGTACAAGCAGGTAACCGCCCATACCGTCCTCATTTATCGATAAAAGATTCGAGTATTTATACCGATCATTATATTTTTCTCCAAAATGATAGTCGATCGGCATGACCTGCGCCTGTGCCGTTACTAGACCGAGAATCAAAAGCAATAGAATACTAAACCGTTTAGACATATACGATTATTAATTAGCTCATCGTGTCCCCGTAAATTTTGCTTTTCTTTTTTCGAGAAAAGCGGTGGTGCCCTCCCTGAAATCCTCGGTGCCAAAACAGGCCCCGAAAGATTCTATTTCAGTGGCAAAGCCCAGTGCATTATTCTTAAAACCCGCATTTACCGCTTTTATTGCATAGCTTATGGCTACAGGCGAATTATTTGCAATCCTGCCAGCAATTTTAATAGACAAATCCAGAAGTTCTTCTACCGGTACAACACGATTAACCAGGTGGTAGCGTTCTGCCTCTTTTGCATCGATCATAGCACCGGTCACTATCATTTCCATGGCCTTGCCCCTGCCAGCTAGCTGCGGCAGTCTCTGGGTTCCGCCATAGCCAGGGATAACCCCAAGGGATACTTCCGGCAAACCCAGCTTAGCATTATCCGATGCGATCCGAAAATGGCAGGATAGCGCCAATTCTAACCCGCCGCCGAGCGCAAATCCGTTAATGGCAGCAATAACAGGTGTTGACAGGTTTTCGACAAAGTTAAAGAGGAGCTCTTGCCCTTCCGATGCCAGTTGCTCGCCCTGAGCCGGTGAAAAGCCCGCGAATTCAGATATATCGGCCCCGGCAACAAAAGCCTTTTCTCCAGACCCAGTAAGGATAATCACCCTTATTTCCCTGTCATTTTCCAATTGTGCAAAAGCCTTGTGTAACTCTGAAATCGTAATGCGATTAAGCGCATTTAGTTTTTTGGGGCGATCGATGGTTATAATCGCAATATATCCTTCTTTATCTATCAGAATATTTTCAAAATCCATATCTGTATTATTTAAGCTGCTTTAGGAAATTTCACTGTAAATACTGTGCCTTTACCTTTTTGAGAGGTAAAATCTATCGTTCCCTCATAGGTCTCCACAATATTTCGCACCATACCTAGGCCCAGGCCCATACCGCTGGTTTTAGTAGTGAACTTAGGTTCAAAAATCTTGTCTTTATAATCATCGGCTATACCAATTCCATTATCAGCTATGGAAATTTTTACCTGGTTTCCCTCTGAGGCCACACTGACCAGTATCCTGGGCGAAGAAACATCGGGAACAGCCTGAATCGCATTCTTGACGAGGTTGGTCACTATGCGAACCAATTGCGTACGATCTAATTTGGCGATTATCCTCTCCTCGTCGGCGATAAAGTGAATATAGTTCTCATTAAATATATCGAGTGCGAGTTTTACGGTCTGTACCACATTCAGTGTTTCATTTTGTTGTGCCGGCATATCGGCAAAACTCGAAAATGCCGATGCTATGCTACTCAGGGTGTCGATCTGCTGAATTATGGTCTTCGAGAACTCGGCCACCTTTATATCTACTTCAGGGTCCTTTGGATCGAATTTGCGCTCAAAGCTCTGAATACTCAACCGCATTGGGGTCAATGGGTTTTTGATCTCATGCGCTACCTGTTTCGCCATCTCCCTCCAGGCCTGTTCCCTTTCACTACGCGCCAGTTTTGCGGCACTCGCTTCGAGCTGATCTATCATTCCGTTATAGGACTCGATAAGATTTCTGATTTCCGTACTGGGCTTTGCCAGTATTATCTTCTCATTGCGTTGAGTAAGTCGGGTTTGATTCATTTTTTCCGAAATGGTTTGCAATGACCTTGTAATGTATTTGGATATAAAAAACGCCAGGCCGATAGCAATTCCGAGCATCACCAGATAAACCGCCCCCAAACGCATCATGAACTCCCTCAGTTCCATATCGTTAAAGGTGTTATCCTCGTAATAGGGAATATTTAATATGCCAATTGGTTTAAATTTATTGTCGGTGATATAACGATAGGAATCCTGGTATTTATCCCCCACTGCGGCGTTCTGTTCCACATACCTTTTTTCTACGCTGTTGGAAATTCTGGAAATGATTTCGGGTTTCAGCTGTGAGGAGATCGAATCGTATTTGAATTTGGGTCTGGAACTCTTTATCAATTGCCCTTTTAGATCATAGAGATTAAAATTTACGTTCTGAACATCGGCTATCCTGTATATTTCATCTTTGAAGATCAGAGTGAGGTTTTCGGTAGTTACCGGATAGGTGGTGGCCTTTAGCGTATATTCCATGCTCTGAACTATCTGGGATTCCTTACGTTCGAGCCTGTCGCGATGATAATCTTTAGATTGCTCCCTGTATTGGTAGACCGTAACCCCTGCAATGAGTACCGAAGCCGTTAAAACCAGCAAAATCATCCCGATAAAAATGCGGGATCTAAGTGAAAACTTTCTAAACAATCCTTTGAATTTTGCCTAAAGATAGCAATAATCGAACCAAAATATCTGAGCAAATATTATGCTGAAATCAGCGGGCAGTTTCGATTTTTAGGCATCAGGCCGCCGTTCTCTGAAACGCTTATACAGACGGATCCCCAGCATCAGAAGAAGTACCAGTACTACCATTCCGACTAATCCGAAAATCCAATTAAAAGCATTCTTCAATATGACAAGGAATGTGACCGCAAACAGAACGACGGTAGCCCCTTCATTCCATATCCGCATAAAACTCGAGCTATAGCGAAATTTATCCTGCTGAAGCTCCCTGAACATTAAATGTGTTTTGAAGTGATAGGCAAAAAGTAAAACCACAAATCCCAGTTTTACATGCATCCAGGCTTGTTCTATCCAGGAAGGCATGATCAACAGTAACCATAAAGCAAATACGGTGGACAATATCGCAGAAGGCCATGTGATAATGTACCATAGCCTCTGGCTCATGATCTTCAACTGGCGCGAAAGTATCTCCTTATCAGGCGACTCCTTTTCCTGTGCTTCGATGTGGTAGATAAAAAGTCGGGGGATATAGAACAGCCCTGCAAACCATGTAATTACAAAGATCAGATGTAAGGCCTTGATATAATTATAATACATCCCCATTTTAATCTATCCTTAAAGCACCAATCCCTGCCTCCCAGAGTTCTTGGTTATAATCTGGTATGCTTTGTTTAATAAGGGTCCCGGCCCGTTGCTTGAGTCCGGCCCATTGCTTTTCCAGTTCTTCCCTGCGCTCCTTCGAACTATTATTCACCCTTGGGATAGCACTATTGGTCTGGTCGATCAGGAACATATATTCCGCAGTAAATTTATTTGGAAAATTTTCTACATCGTCATAGGCCTTCGACTTGCGTTGCACCATTTCTTTATCCCACTGGTCTAGTTTTTCCATAAGGAGCTTTCCTTCCTTCAGCAATCTTTCATCCTGAAGGGTCCCCATAACGCTTTTTAACTGGCTCTGTACGTTGTAAAGACTGTTTATGGTCTGATGCATAGCCATGAGTTCATTCTCCGTTTCGCTCATAAAATCATCGTATTCCTTATGTTGAGCATCGCTGATCTCAACCCCGGGCGTATTTATGATTTTTCCGGTAGTCTCAACGGTCTGGCTACCATAATTAAGCCTCACTTTATAACTGCCTGGGGCCGCCCTGTGTCCGGAGAAGTTTGTTTCAAAATAGACATTGGATACGCCCATCTTTGTCTGATGGTTAAGATCCCATACAAACCTGTTGAGGCCTGCTTTTTTAGCAAGTACAGGTTCTGCTGAAGGGCCTCCATCCCACTTTTTAAATGTGGTATCTTTTACAGAACTGAATTGTCGGATCATTTTCCCATTCACATCCATGATCTCTAAGCGAAGATCCATCGAATCTGCCATTTTGGGAAGCTCGTAATAAAGCACCATTCCATTGGCCGGGTTTACACCTTCGAAAGGATGTGTTCCTTTAAAACTATTATCGTTCTGGTTTAATTCACTATACCAGGAAGCGTAATAAGTATCTTCAGGAGCAAAGATCTTAAGACCTTTTTCAGCGCTCTTGAATTGAGAAAGCAGTGCCAGATCATCCAGGATCCAGAAGGCACGCCCCGAAGTAGCAACAATCAGATCACCCTGGTTTACTTTAAGATCTGTAATTGGTGCCACCGGCAGGTTTAACTGCAATGACTCCCATTTAAGTCCTCCATTCCAAGAAATATATAGTCCTTTTTCGGTGCCAGCAAAGAGCAGGTCTTTGCGATCTTGGTCCTCCCTGACCACACGCGTAAAGGAACCATAAGGGATTCCCTTGCTGATGTTGGTCCAGCTCTGACCGTAATTGGTCGTCTTATAAATAGCTGGAGTATAATCGTTGAATTTATATCTGGTAGTGGCGATGTAGGCCGTGGCAGGATCATGGGGAGATACCTCAACTGCATTAACCAGGCATTCAGCCAGTCCTTTTGGTGTAACATTCTTCCAGTTCTCACCACCATCCCGTGTGAGATGAACAAAGCCGTCATCACTGGCTGTCCAGAAAACCCCTTTTTCATGGGGTGATTCTATCATATAAACAATGGTACCATAGTTTTCGGCTCCGACTGCTTCATTGGTATATGGTCCGCCGCCATTTCCCTGTTTGTCATCCATATTCCGGGTCAGGTCGGGTGAGATTTCTTCCCAGCTCAGTCCCATATCTCTTGTTCGCAATACTACCTGGGCACAGTGGTAATAGGTGCCAGGTTCGTGTTTGGAACCAATTATTGGCGCATTCCAGTTATAAAGATATTTCATATCCCGTGCGGCTCTTCCCAAATACTGAATCGGAGCCGCCATGATTTTTGTCTCTTGTTTAGATTCCATATCGAGCACTTCAATCGTACCGAGATAATTTCCCCCAAGCACATATCTTGGATTATCCGGATCGAAAGCGGCGTAAGCACTTTCTCCCCCGGCAGCATATGTCCAGTCCTGTTCTGAGATCCCTCCCCGGCCCAGCGACATATACGGAATTCGTACAGAGCTGTTGTCCTGTTGCCCTCCATAGATGTTATAGGGGAATAAGTTATCGGTGTTGATCCGGTAGAACTGGGCTGTAGGCATATTATCCTGGGTAGACCAGCTCGTTCCATAATTAAAACTAATGGCGGCTCCTCCATCGTTGGCAATGACCATATTTTTCGAATTATCAGGATTAATCCACAGATCGTGAAAGTCGCCGTGAGTACCACTCAGCCGTTCCCAGCTCTTGCCTCCGTCGATGGAGCGCAATGCGGGGGCACTCATCACATAAACCGTATTTTCATCGTTTGGATCGGGAAACACTTCAATATAGTACCATGCTCTTTGCACTAATCTATTGTCGCCACTGACCATCTTCCAGTTGTTGCCGGCATCGTTGGAAACAAATAATCCGCCTTTATCCTTATCTGAATCACTTTCAATAAGGGCATAGACCTTATCGGAATTCGCAGCGCTGACGGCAATGGCCATTTTACCTTTTTCCTCAGGTAGTCCTTTATGTATTTTTTTCCAGCTAGTGCCACCGTCCATAGATTTGAAGAGACCGCTTCCCTCACCACCGCTGATCACCTTATGAGGTTTTCGTTGATGATGCCACATCGCCGCATAAAGAGTTTCGGGTGTATGAGGATCCATCGACAATTCTGAACAACCCGTAAGTTCGTTAACAAAGAGTGATTGATCCCAGGTTTTGCCACCATCGCTGGTCTTATAGATCCCTCTTTCTTTATTAGGTCCATACAAAGCCCCTTGTGCTGCCACATAGACGATATCAGGATTCGTAGGATGAATGCGTATCCTGGATATATGCTGGGTTGCTTCCAGACCAACTTTTGTCCACGTCTTACCTGCGTCGATTGACTTATAAACTCCATCGCCATAGGAAGTCATCACGCCTCTTGGAGCATGTTCCCCCATTCCGCAGTACAATATATTTGCATTGGATGCTGAAACCGCAATTGCCCCGACAGAACCTGTCTTAAAATATCCATCGGAAATATTTTCCCATTGCTGGCCGGCATCTGTGGTTTTCCAGAGCCCCCCACCGGTGGTCCCCATATAATAAGTAAAAGGGTCGCCAATTACACCAGTTGCGCAAACAGATCTTCCTCCTCGAAAGGGTCCTATGTTGCGGTACTTTACGGGCTTAAAATATTCTTCTGCATTTTGAGCACTTAATGTCACAGTTAGCATCAGCGCGATAATCAAATGGATGGAAACTTTCATATTGTAAATGGATATTATTAGTCTTCTAGAAACAAATAGTCTAATTTCAATTGGTTAAAATCTTTGTTAAATGATTGTATCTCAGTATCCAAAAGATCGTTAAATGCGTTAAGTTGCTCATTGATCTTTTCGGTGAGTTCGTCTTTTACGGCAATATCCTGAGCGGTGGGTGGAAAATCATCTATGGTAACCAAATTACTAAGGTGGCCTAGTTTATTGGTAAGCCTTATCGGAAAGTTTAAAGGATCCTGTCGGCTGCGATTTTTGGTTTGATAGAGCGCCTTTTCGACCTTCTCAAATCCTTCTTTCATTTTTTTTGCCCTTTCCACAAGGGTTTTGGTGGACTCCTGTCCTTCGTAACGCTTGGTGAATTCATCGAGTTGTTTAGAAATCTTGCGGATCCTTTTTATAGCCGAGTGGGCAGAATCGATGGTTCGATTTATTTCCGTGACAAAGCTGTACTGCTTTTGCATCTCTTCCCGGCTTACCTCCGCACGAGGATCGGCCAGGATGGTAAATTCTTCTGACTGATGATCGCCATTTATATCGAGATGAACTATATACCTGCCAGGTACAGCTCTAGGTCCATTGAGACTGGCCCCCCAGAGAATCATACCTTCAAGCTTTTCTGCGCCTTTGGCTTTTGTATCCCAGACATGCGTATTACCACCTTTTTCCACTTTGAGTTTGGTCTTCTTTTCCTTGTCTGAATTAGAAAAGGTCGCCAATGTATCTCCCTTTATAGTGGTATACGTAAGGACAATACTGTCTTTTGGATTGAGATCTTTTAAATAGAAATGGGTAATAACCCCATTCGGATGATTGGCCCCGGCTGTTTTAGAAGGTTCTTCGGTAGTCCTGCCTTTGGTCCTGTATGAATCCTTGGGTTTAAATAGAATAGCAGGGGTATTTTTAGATTCGGAATTTAACTGGTGCAGTACAGTAAGGTCATCGAGAATCCACACCGATCGACCCTGAGTTGCGACCACCAGGTTCTGGTTTTTCACAACAAGGTCGGTGATAGGAACAACAGGTAAGTTTTGCTGGAAGGTTTGCCAATTTGCCCCGTCGTTAAAGCTGATATACATTCCGGTCTCGGTTCCTGCATATAGCAGTCCCTTAAGATCCGGATCTTCCCTGAGGACTCTTGTGAAGTGTTCAGGATCAATCCCATTGGTGATCTGTTGCCAGCTGGCCCCGTAATCTGTGGTTTTATAAAGGAAAGGCCTGAAGTCGCCTAGTTTATAACGTGTTGCAGCGATATAACAGCTCCCTTCTTCAAAATGCGACGGCTCAATGCTATTTATCATACTCCATTCGGGCAATTGAGGCGGTGTAACGTTTTGCCAGCTTGCTCCACCATCCCGGGTGATATGAACCAGTCCGTCATCGCTGCCAACCCACATCAATCCTTCCCTGATAGGGCTTTCATTAGCTGCAAAAATGGTGCAATAATACTCAACACCGGTGTTGTCCTGTGTGATAGGCCCTCCGCTTGAAACCAATTTCTCAGGATCATTCCGGGTCAGATCTTCGCTTAATAATTCCCAGCTTTGCCCTTCATTGGTACTCATATGCACATGGTTAGAAAAGGTATACAGCTTGTCGGGATTGTGCCGGCTAAAGACGATCGGAAAATTCCACTGGAATCTGTATTTCATACCTTCAGCCCCATATCCCATTGGGTTGTCAGGCCATACGTTGATAGCTCTTTCGGTTTTAGTCCTGTGATTGACCCTGGTGAGATATCCGCCATAACTTCCGCCATAGACAATTTCGTTATCTTCAGGATCTACTGCAATATGAGCCGATTCACCACCAGCTGTTGGTTCCCAATCGTCTTCATCGATAACACTGCCATCGCCGCGATGATTGATCCTGACGGTGCTGTTATCCTGTTGTGCCACATAGATCCTGTAAGGAAAAGCATTGTCTGTTGTGACTCTGTAGAACTGTGCAGTGGGTTGATTGTAATAGGTGCTCCATGTAGTCCCGCCATCGTAAGAAATCTGTGCCCCTCCATCATCGCCTATGATCATTCGATCGGAGTTTTCGGGTGCTATCCAAAGATCGTGATGATCACCGTGCGGTGCATTAAAGGTTTCAAAAGTCTTGCCTCCATCTTTCGATCTGTGATAGCGAACATTAAGCACATATACCAGGTCTTCGTCTTCGGTATCGGCATAGACCCTGGAGTAGTACCAGGCTCTCTGTCTAAGTTTGCGTTCCTTATTAATATGCTCCCATGTACTGCCCCCATCATCGGAACGATAGAGTCCGCCTTTGTCTTTGTTTTCAATAATGGCCCAAACGCGTTGAGAGTTTTTAGGGGAAACAGTTACACCTATAATTCCTAAAGTGTCTTTTGGGAACCCTTCATTTTTGGAGATCTCTTGCCAACTATTTCCTCCATCAGTACTTTTCCATAAAGCAGAACCTGGTCCTCCACTGCTAAGACTATGTGGCGTTCGCTGTACTCTCCATGTAGAAGCATATAGAATTCTAGGGTTGTTAGGGTCAATAACCAGGTCTACCGCCCCTGCTTGTTCATTCACAAATAAGGTCTGCTGCCATGTATTTCCACCGTCTGTACTTTTATAAATTCCACGCTCTTTGGTTGGTTTGTAAATATTCCCGAGAACAGCAGCATATAGAATCTCATGGTCATTTGGGTGTACTTTAAGGCGTGGTATATGTCTGCTTTTTTCTAAACCGGCCTGCTTCCAGGTTTTGCCGGCATCGGTACTTTTCCATACACCATAGCCCGAAGATACATTTCCGCGTACGGTTTTCTCTCCTCCTCCTACATAGACAACGTTGGGGTCGCTTTTAGAAACTTCAACAGCTCCTATACTGCCACCAAAATACCCATCAGAGATATTTTCCCAACTGCGACCCCCATCGATAGTTTTCCAAACACCTCCTCCTGCACCACCAAAATAAAACAAGTTGGGATCTCCAGGGACTCCTGTAACGGTGGCCGAACGCCCACCCCTAAAAGGTCCCACCAAACGGTAATCCATACTCGAATATAGTTCTGCAGGATATTGAGTCGTGGCAGTCGATATTCCCTTTTTTCCTTTTTGTCCCTGAGAAGGGATTACAGTCATTATTAATAAAAACAGGAATAAACCTCCCCTGGTAATAGTATTGATCATTATCTCTAAAAGTTGAGTTAGCAGCACTAAATGTAAGCAAAAAGAAGAGACCTGAAAACTAAAGCAGAATTAGAAAAGGACTAAAAATCCTACATGGGATTATAATAGTTGGTTGAAGTGAAAATTACGCTAACCTATCATGCTCAGCACTTCACCTTTACTAACATAATGCTGGCCAATTATCAGGGGTAATCTTATAAGGCAAAGGCCGTATTGTAAGCTGAAAATCTAAGCCCTATGCCGCATCGGTATTTTGTTGTATTTTCAGGGCGTCACCTGGCCGGAGAACAGAATCTGGAGTTTTTGAAAGCTGCTGCCTGAGTGAAATCAGCACTGATCACTTACAAAATATAATATCATGATACTCAATAAGAGAATCCCCTTGAAGTACTGGCTAAATCTGGTAAAATGGGATTTTGCCATAGTCACCGTATTCTCATTTGTTATGTATTTCCTTCAGGACTTTCTCGTAAGGATCAATATCCCAATAACGGTAGGGGGATTTCTTGGTACGGCCATTGCCCTTTTACTGTCCTTTAAACTGGCTCAGTCTTATGACCGCTGGTGGGAAGCCAGAAAAATATGGGGTGCCATCGTTAACGATTCCAGAACACTGCTACTACAGGTAAAGCATTTTTTAGCTCCTGAGAATATCGCTGTTGTAAAAACAATCGGGAACCGGCAGATTGCCTGGTGTTATGCTACCTGTAGCCATTTGCGCGGCCAAGACACTCATAAGCTGGTTCAGCCATTGGTATCTGAAATGGAATGGGAAGAATTAAAACATAAGCCCCATATGCCCGTAGCGTTGCTTGATCTCAATAGCGGGGACATTTCTGCTCTGCATAAGAGTGGTGTAATCAATGATTTCCAGCACATACAGATCGACAATACGCTTGTCCGGTTAACTTCCTCCCTGGGGAAAGCAGAAAGGATTAAAAACACCGTATTTCCAACAACTTACAGAGTTATATTGCACTTCTTCATATATATTTTCCTGATTGTTCTTTCTATCCCTTTAGCCGAATTACTGGAGTTTGCCGAAATCCCACTACTAATTGGCATTTCGCTTCCCTTCTTCTTATTGGAGAAGATCGCCTTTACCATTCAGGACCCCTTTGATAACCACCCTACTGATACTCCAATGACCGACATTTCACAGAATATAGAAAAAAATATTCGGCAGTTGCTCGACGAGGAAATTCCCGAATTTGAGAGTAAAGCCTCCTTCTATATCCTGTAAAGATTTTTCGGTATTTTTTTGGTTATCTTGTATCAACTAATATCGCTCCGGCCTAATGGTAAAATTCATTTTGACCTCGGCGCTCGCCATTTTTAGCATTCATATCGCAATGTCGCAGGAAAAACGATTTAGAGACTATGGAATTGAAATCGGTGTGTTGCACCCGGGCCATTACAATGCTATTTCAGATGTAGAGGGCGTACAGGTAGGCCATAAAACCCTGATCGAAGGTCAGGATATTCGGACGGGTGTGACCGCAATACTTCCGCATCAGGGTAATATTTTTCAAGATAAAGTTCCTGCTGCGATATTTATTGGAAATGGTTTCGGCAAGCTGGCAGGATATAGCCAGGTGGAAGAATTGGGCAATCTGGAAACACCTATTGTCCTCACCAATACTCTTAGTTTGCCCAAGGCCTCAGATGCTCTGATTAGCTATTCTCTTGGATTGACCGGCAACGAGAATATAAGGTCGGTTAACCCCCTGGTAGGAGAAACCAACGATGGTTATCTGAATGACATCAGAGCAAGGCGCATAAATGAGGAAGATGTTCACTACGCTATTAAAAATGCCAAAAGCGGGCCGGTTACAGAAGGTAATGTAGGTGCTGGAACAGGAACCGTTTGCTTTGGGTACAAAGGCGGCATTGGTACAGCATCGAGAATACTCCCCAAAGAAAGTGGCGCATTCACTTTGGGTGTTCTGGTCCAGACCAATTTTGGAGGTGTTCTTGAAATAAATGGTGTGCCTGTTGCCAGAGAAATGGGGGAATATCCGGACGCATATAAATACCAATCGGATGGATCCTGCATGATCGTTGTCGCAACCGACGCGCCATTAGGCCCGCGAAATCTGAAGCGCCTGGCCAAACGCGCATTTATGGGACTGGCCAAAACAGGCGGCATCGCATCGAATGGAAGTGGTGATTATGTAATTGCCTTTTCTACCAACTCTAATGTCCGGATTCCCTATAATACCGACAAGATCACTATTGAGGGTAAGTTTCTTAAAAACGAAGCGATGACCCCACTATTTCTGGCCGCAATTGAGGCTACCGAAGAGGCTATTTTGAATTCGCTGTTCGCTGCTAAAACCATGAGTGGCCATCAGGGTCATAAAGCAGAGGCATTACCCATAGAGGAGGTGATGACCATAATGAAGAAATATAACAGAATTAAACCGGAGAAATAGGGATTATGGAGATCGGATTATGATTTCGCCGTCGCAGAAAGTGACAGCCTGATTTCTTTCTGTAGATAAAAACCTGTTACCACAGTTGCCAGAATATCCGCTATCGGGAAAGATATCCAAACGCCCAATTCCCCTAAAAAAAGAGGTAAAATCAGAATCAGCGGTATAAAAAAGAACCCTTGCCGGGTGAGGGTAAGCAATAAAGCTGGTATCGCCTTTCCAACGGCCTGAAAATATGCGGCACCAATAAGTTGAATCGCAATTACGGGCGTGGCAACAAATACCCATCGCATCGCTGAGGGGGTATGTTGAAGAACAAACCGATTCATTTCCAGTTCCATTTCGGGCAAATCTGCTCTGTCGCTGAGAAACAAAGAAGTAATAGCTTCTGGAAAAACCATAAGTCCAATAAACACCAATGTAGCTACAAGAGCAGCATATTTAATGGCCGTGTAGATGCTTTCCTTTACTCTCGCATACTTCTGTGCTCCATAATTATAGCCTGCAATGGGCAAAAACCCCTGGGTTACACCAAAAACTGGGAAAAAGGCAAACATCAGCATTCTCCCGATTATGGCGTAAACCGCAATAAGTGGTTCTCCTCCAAGGTTAAATAGAATATTATTCATCAGCAAATAGGTAATGCTGGTGACCGCCTGACGGGATAAGGTGACAAACCCTAAGGCTCCTATTTCCCTGAGTATCCCTCGATCAAAATAAAAATCCGGCATGGTGATCTTCAACTCCGAATTCGGGGATCTGAAGTACCAAAAAATATATACAAAACAGAGCAAATAGCTTCCCGTGGTAGCCCAGGCCGCGCCATACATCCCCCAGTCAAAAACGTAGATGAATAAATAATCGAGCAATAGGTTCCCAACCGATGGGATAATCATAGCAATCATGGCAAATCTGGGTTTGCCCTCTGCCCGGATCACGGTGTTGCCCATCATACACAGGGCCAGAAATGGAACACCGTACAAAACGATTGTATAATAGACCTTAGCTGGTTCGAAAATGGCTCCTTTGCCTCCGAATAAAGGTATCAGGCTATCTACGTAATAAAGCCCTAAGGAGGCCATCCCCAACGTCACCAGCACCGTCAATGTGATCTGATTTCCGAAGGTTTTGAGCGCCCGCTCTTTACTATCCGCGCCTAATGCCCTTGAGATAATGCTACTGCCGCCAATGCCTATTGCCATACCCAGGGCAGCGATAAAAAAAGATACCGGCAGGACAACATTAATGGCTGCAATAGCGATCGATCCTATCCAGTTCCCCACAAAAATAGTATCGACCAAAATATTGAGACTCATCACCAGGATTCCAATAGAAGCCGGCACCGCCTGGCGTACCAGGAGTTTCCCGATAGGATCGGTTCCTAACTGATCAGATAATATTTTAGCCATATTTCACTGGTTTTCCGCTCAACCGAGCTTGGAGAATTATAGCATTGGGACCTAAGTTTTGATGAAAATTCTATATCCTGCGACCCCTTTTAGATCGGTAATACTTCGTTTTGTTCCCAATGATCGATCCAGGAAGCCATAAGTTCCACCCATTCATCCCGGTCATTCAAACATGGGATATGAATGTATTTTTTTCCTCCGGCATCTTCGAACTGTTCTTTTCCCTCCATCGCTATTTCCTCCAGAGTCTCCAGACAATCACTTACAAATGCCGGTGTAATCACAGCCAAATTCTCCACACCTTCTTTGGCGAGTCTTTCGAATTCGTAATCGGTATAGGGTTTGAGCCAGGGATCTCCGGCCAACCTGCTTTGAAACGAACTGCTTACTTTATCTACAGGTAAGTTCATTTCTTCAATTACACGCCTGGTGGTATCATAGCATTGATGTCTGTAACAGCTATGATGAGCTACAGAATTAATACTGCAACAACGGTCGTCTATCTGGCAATGGTAGCGGGTAGGGTCCGATTTTCTGATATGACGTTCCGGAATACCATGGTAAGAGAACAATATGTGATCAAATGGAAATCCTTCCAGCTGTTCGGAAATCGAATGGGAAAGTACTTTGATGTATTCCGGATGGCTATAGAAAGCTGGCATGGTCACCAGATTTAATTCCGGGAAGTGTTCTTTTCGAATTTCCATCGTTTTTACTACCACCGTTTCATAGGAACTCATCGCATAGTGCGGATAGAGCGGCACAAGTAGCACTTGTTCTACCCCCTGCTCGCGCAGTGATGCAAGGGCATCCTGAATACGCATCGATCCATATCGCATTCCCAGTGCAACCGGGAGCGTTGTTTTTGCCTGTACTTTTTCCTGAAAGCGTTTGGAGATCACGATCAAAGGTGAGCCTTCTTCCCACCAGATCTTTTTATAGGCTTTGGACGATTTTTTTGGACGTGTCCTGAGAATTATTCCCCGAACAATAATATTTCGCAACCAACGGGGTACATCAATCACCCTTTCGTCCATTAAAAATTCGTCGAGATATGGTTTTAGATCTTTAGGATCAGGACTGTCAGGAGAGCCCAAATTCACCAATAAAACACCTTTTTTCATAACAATTAAAGCCTTATTCGGACATCTCCGGACGTATATGTACGGATATTTTTTTTAACAGCACTAAAATAATACATGCCTTTAAAAACCGTTAGTTTTAGACGTTACCTTTTTGTGATAAGCTTATAAGCAACTTCTATGGAGTAACCGCCCGGAAAGATTTATCCGCAAAAATACCAACGTCCAAGCCTGCTTAGGCGCGAGATCCCAAACGTAACCAAAAGATGCGCTTAGCCTGCACCACAGTACTTCTATGCCTTTCATTTGTGCTAAAAGCACAAGACCGGAACAGTTTATTATGGGAGATCTCGGGAAATGGATTAGAGGAGTCTTCCTATCTCTACGGAACAATGCATGTGAGTAAGAAAATCGCTTTCAGGCTAGATGATGTGTTTTTCGAAGCCCTGGACAAAAGCGATATCATTGCATTAGAATCTGATCCGGATACATGGCTTGATAATGAAATTCATCAAAGTCCGGATGGATATGGCTTCGGATATGGCCTGGACAGCAAAGGATTTTATCGGGATGCGTTCTTACTGGAATCTCCTCAGATCAAGGAAATTGCAGCCTACCTGGCTTTTGACGACCGATTGATCAATAATATTCTCTACCGAACCAACGAATACAACCAAAATTTTGAGGAAGAGACCTACCTGGATATGTTTATCTATCAGGCAGGTGCCAAGTATGGCAAGAACATCGTGGCTCTGGAAAATTTGGAGGAGTCCTCAACCCTGGTCGCCAGAGCCAGTATGAACGCAATGAAAAATAAACCGGATGAATGGCTTCAAAAAAAGATGCAGGGGCAGGATCTGAATTACCTGATGCAAAACGCCTATCGGGAACGCAATATCGACCTGCTTGATTCGATAGACCGTGCGATGTATACCGATTACTATCGCAAAAATATGCTCTATATCCGCAATGAGAACATGACCGAAAGTCTCGATAGTGTTATGCAAAATGGTAAAGTGTTCGCAGGTATCGGGGCGGCCCACCTTCCCGGATCTCGCGGAGTATTACAATTACTTAGGGATAGGGGTTATTCTGTACTACCATTGGTTTCGGGTTCTACGGATAAAGGCAGGCAATTGAAGCAAAAAATTGAGCAGAAAGTAAGGCCTACTCCTTTGAAAATGGAGTTTCCTGAAGACCAAAGTTTTAAGCTTTTACTTCCAAACAAATTATATCCGGTAGCAGAAAACAAAACCACCATCTATGTTTCTCCGGATTTGGCCAATGGAAGCTACCTTATGGTTAACAGGATCCCGACCTATTCGTTTCTCAGGGAAAATTCAATTACACTGAACGATATCGAAAGACTGCTATTTGAAAATATCCCCGGAGAGATCATACTCAATAAACGTGTCATGCAAAGCGGAGTAGAAGGGATCGATATAATCAATAAGCTAAAAAATGGAGACTTTCAACGGTATCAGATATTTGTCAAGCCCCTTGAAATCCTGATTTTTAAAATGTCGGGGGAAGGTGAGTATGTCGTTAAATTCTCAGATCAGATCTTTGATAGCCTAAGATTTAAATCTCCCGGTCGGGAAAGAGTGACTTTGCAATCGGCCTATGAAGATTTTAAGATTACCATGCCCGGTGAATATACATTTTATAACCCTTCGCGACTTGGTGTGCGTATGATTGAAGCATATCAACCTACATCAGATGCCTATTATTTTCTGAGGCGCGCCAGTCTTAGCGATATGAAATACCTGGAGGAAGATGAGTTTGAATTACTACAAATCCAAAAGCGTTTTTATCAGGAATTAGGGCTGGAATTCGAGAACGATACCTCCGCAGATAAATCGCAAAGATCGCAGGCGGTTTTCGACCATGAAGAGGGCAGGGTATTGTATCTGAAAGCTGTGCTGAATCGTGGCGATTACTACCTGCTCGGCGCCCTGAGCTGTCAAAAAACGGAGGCGGATACTTTTTTCGATTCTTTTTCTTTAAAAGACGAAGCCTATCCGGAAACTTTTAACAGAATCAGGGATACGGCCATGCTATTCACCACCATATCTCCTGTTAAACCCAAAAAGTTTGTTGAAAACAGCCAGGGATATTTTCGCAAGAAAGCCAAAAACAAATCGTATAATCCCTATACCAAAAAAACGCTTTATCAGAATAGAAATAGTGAGGCCATTTCAGTTGAATTCAATAAAGGGCACGACCTGCTGGCTTTTCCCAATATCGATTCCTTATGGTCGTTGAGAAAAAACCAGTATCGGAAAAAGAATTTTCAAATAGTAGCTGAAGAAATAGTCGAGAAGAAAAACAATGTTCACCAACTGCAATTTATCGCCGCCGACTCGCTGAGCACCCGAGGTATACTGGTAAAAAACATCGTAAAAGGTGGTGTCCTTTATGAATTGAAGGCCATTGTAGATACCCAGGAAACTCCCAGTCAATTTGTCTCGGATTTCTTCAATAATTTTGAGCCTCTCGACACTTTAGTGGGCAAGAGTCTTGTAAAAGATAAATCACTCGAGTTCTTTGATGCCTTACGCGATAAAGACAGCATCGTTTATAAGGGATATCGCTTCCCATATTTTGATCGATCGCATATCGACTCGCTGGAATTTTATATTGACGGTTTTGAATATGATCTGGAAACAAGGCATATTCAGTCGCACTTGATCCAAAAACTCGGAGATCTTGTGTCTGAAGGCAGCTGGGAGTTTTTTAGGGAATTCTATAAGCGCTCCTATGGAAATTCCATGGCCCAGGTTAAGATCCTTCAATCTTTATCCAAGAGCAGATCGGAAGACGCTTCTTTACTTCTTTTGGAGTTGATGGCTCAGGATTTACCACTGGTCTCGAACAGCAAGGAAATCAGTAGAATTTTTAAGCCTTATAGAAAAGACCTGGAGTCGGCGAGACTCCTATTTCCTGAACTCCTGTACTACAGCAATGTACATGAATACAAATTGGAGATCTTTTCACTACTGGCCGACCTGAAATCCGAAAACCTGATCAAGGGCAATACTTATAAAAAATACGTCGATCAGCTGATTACCGATGCCCGGATACAGTTAAAGCGACATCTGGCGAGAGAGGCTAATGGCCAAATACAGCGTTCTTCTCAAAACCTTTCACGGCGGAATACTACTGCACTTATAGAAGACTACGCCATACTCCTGCATCCCTATATCAAAGCAAAAGAGGTACAACAGTTCTTTGCCCGACTAAAGGAGGTAAGATCACCCAATATCAGGGTCACTCTGGCCAGTCTGATGGTCTCTGAAGAAGAACAAATACCTCGACATCTAATAGACTCATTAGCTGGGGATATCAATAGCAGAATACTGCTTTTTGAACAGTTGAGGGCTAACGGCAAGACCCATCTTTTTCCAACCCTGTACCGGGTTCAGGAAGCTCTTGCCGAAAGTGCTATCTTCGAGGACAGGAATTTTATTGCCAGCAAGGACGAAGTGATATATCTGGGAGCGGAAAAACTAACCCTTCAAAATGATGTTTATTCCGGATATTATTTCAAGGTTAGGAGTAATCAGGACTTCGATAAGAATTACAAAGTATATCTGGTAGTTTACAAAAGTTCAGAGGAGATCCAGACTGAGTACTTTTACAAGAACGACGGGTACCGCATGAGCGATATGGACACAGACCAAAGTGCCATGGATTATCTTAGAGAGGAATTTGAGTTAAAAGACAGGGCACGGGCTATTGTCTTTCACCCTGAAGCGAATTCTTCCTACAGTCAGCTTGGATACTAATTTGTAGATTTGCTTAAGAAACTTCGCAAGTGCGCATTATAATTATTTTATTCATATTTCTTTCTGCAACGTTTTCCACCACGGCACAGCATTTCAATTATTCCGATGAGGATCTACAGGCATTTAAGAAGAAAGTTGAGCAAATAAAAAAGCTCGATCAGCCAAATATGGGTCGGACTGTAGTTGAAATAGGAAAGACTTTTGCCGGAATGCCCTATGTTGGTAAAACCCTGGAAATTTACGAAGACGAAAAGCTGGTGATCAACCTCAGAGGTTTCGACTGTACCACTTATGTTGAAAATGTGCTGGCGTTCTCCTTACTGCTGAAAAAGGAGGCCGATGAGTTTGAAGCTTTTGGCAGTATCCTGAAAAATATCCGTTACAGGGACGGAGACCTGGAAGGATATTCCTCAAGACTCCATTATTTTTCAGAATGGCTTATTAACAATGAGGTGAAGGGGCTGGTGCGCAATATTACATGCGAACTGGGTGGGGTAAAGTTTAACAAGGAGATCAACTTCATGACCTCTCATAGAAAACTCTATCCTAGCTTGCAGGACAATAAGAGTTTCGAGGATGTGAGAATCACCGAAGAAAGACTTAGCGTGAGCGAGTTTTGCTACATCCCAAAAAGTAAAATCAGGGATGTGGAATCGAGTTTAGCGGATGGTGATATCATCGCACTGGCCACCTCTATCGAAGGACTGGACGTAACCCATACCGGCTTTGCCCACCGCAAAGCAGACGGGCGGATTTACCTGCTTCATGCTTCGGTTTCCGGGCAGGTTGAAATTTCCGAAAAACCGCTTACCAAGTATCTTGAGGGTATTAAAAATAATATAGGAATCCTGGTAGCAAGGCCACTTTAGCGGTTTGTTTATAGAATTATTTACGCCTAAGGCAATACTCAATTCCTCCTAGAAGGTGTTTTTGGAAGTCAATTTCGTCAAAGGAGGCTTCTGTATGACCGCCTCCTGTATAAAAAGAACGGCCCCCATCGAATTCATGATACCATGCAATAGGATGAAAGCTCCCGTTGGTGCCTCCTACATAGGAAGTTTCATCGAGATTGAGTACCACCTGAATATCGGGATTTATACTTTTAAAATTATACCATTCATCATTTCGCTGCCATAGCTCCTCCAAATGAGAAGTAGATGGATGTGATTCGTCGACCACTTCAATATCAGCTTCTCTAACATTCGGATTACTGGGATGGCTCTCAAAATATGCGCCTACAAGTTTACCATACCAGGACCAGGCGTATTCCGTATCACTTGCTGCGTGGATCCCCATAAAGTTTCCTCCCTGATTGATATAAGCTTTGAATGCACTTTCCTGATCTGGATCTAGAATATTCCTGGTAGTACTAAGAAAAATCACCAGATCGTATTCCTGCAAGCCTGTGGAAGAAAAAACCGATGCTTCCTCGGTATGGGTAATCTCAAAATCGTTTTCTTCACCGAGATTTCTCAATGTAGACACCCCTTTCTCTATCGATTGATGACGAAAACCTGCCGTTTTTGTAAAGACCAATATTTTGGCCGACTCCATGTTCTGGTCCGGATTTTCCTCTTCGTTCTGGACCGGGTTTTCCTCTTCGTTCTGGACCAGGTTTTCCTCTTTACCTTCCGATTGCGGCTGGCATTGTAGCATAGTGAGGGAGAACAAAAGCAAGATTGCAAAACTCGAACAGGTCTGTCTCATGATTAAATATTCTATAGGAAACTTTTTACACAAAAATAATCAGGTATTGGTAAGGGACATCAGGTACTTCTTTGGCGTAGTGCCATATTTTTTCTTGAAGGCAGTGATAAAATGACTGGCGGTGCTATAGCCCACCCGGTGCCCAACTTCATTAACATTGTACTGACCCGATTCAAGCATTTTACGGGCATAATCCATTTTATATTCGAATAGAAAAGTGTAGACCGGATCTCCATAGATTTGCTTAAACCCCTCTTTTAGCTTTTTCAATGGTAGCCCGATCTGCTGAGCTAATTCCTTTAATGACGGGGGTTCTGACATCTGAGATATGATAATCTCTTTGGCCTGACGAATGCGCCGTACATTATCCTCGTCTACTAAAAAAGGACAATTTTCTGCATCTGCGTCCACATTGCGATTAAAATAGAGCGACATCAATTCATATACCTTGGCCCTTATATAAAGCTCCTTAACCGAAGGATGAAGGTTAAAATTGATTACCTGACTTAGGATTATCGCCATAGCCGGACTAATATTTTCCTGTGCATAATATTTCTTATCGCGGTTCTCAGCAGTAAGAAAATGTATATAGTCGGCTTCTTTTGAGAAAAGTGCGTGAAAATTCCTGATGGTCATCACCACCGATACCAACCAGCTATCTGACTGTAATTCGAGGTTAAGTGGTAAATCGATCTGAGGATTATACAGTAATAATGAGTTTTCATCGTTTACTTCCAGCGCATAGCGCCCTTCATTGAAAACGAATTTTCCACTCCCTTTAAGGCAGAAATGAAATTGAATGAACGAATTATCGATCTCACGCCTAACCCTTTGAATATCGGGACTTTCATTCTGTATTTTTAAAACGTAAAAGCCGTCATCCAATACTATTTCCTCGAACGAACCTTGAGCGACATTTTTGAGTGCCATGGCTATATTGGTTTAATTTTTTATTTAGAATCTTTCTAAATAGATAAGCTTTATACCCCTTTGTTTATCGCAAATGTAGCGTATTTAGGGAAATTAGAGGTTTTTAATTATTTAAAAACTTAGAACGTTATTAATTGTACCTACAGCGTTATTTTTGCCCGATTACTCCTTTTATTTTTGTCTAGCTCAATTGAATACATGAAGGCATATCATATTTCCAGGCATCATTCTTTTTATACCATTGGTTTGAGCTATAAAAAAGCTAATGCCGATATACGCGGAAAGTTCAGTCTGGAACCCGCCGCAATGGAGCGCTTGTTGGTGAAAGCCAGGGAAGAAGGGATCGATGGGCTTTTAATCATTTCCACCTGTAATCGAACAGAACTTCACGGCTTTGCCCAGCATCCTTTTCAGCTTATAAAGCTCTTATGCGACCATACGGTGGGAACCGTTGAAGAATTTCAACAGGTGGCCTATGTGTTGAAAAATTACGACGCCATTGACCACCTGTTCAGAGTTGGCACCGGATTGGATAGTCAGATTCTGGGGGATTTTGAAATTATCGGTCAAATCAAAAACAGTTTCCATCGATCTAAAAATCACGGGCTTACCAATCACTTCCTGGAACGCTTATGTAATTCTATCATTCAGGCCAGCAAGAGGGTAAAAAACGAAACGCAGATTTCGAGTGGTGCTACTTCCGTAGCTTTTGCTTCGGTTCAGTACATACTGAAAAATATCGAAGACGTTTCTGAAAAGAATATCCTCTTATTCGGTACTGGCAAGATTGGCAGGAATACCTGTGAGAATCTGATAAAACACACCGGCAATCATCATATCACACTGATTAACCGCACAAAAAATAAAGCCGAGAAAGTTGCGGGTAAATTCCATTTAACGGTAAAAGACTATGGCGACCTGCAAGCCGAGATAAGGAAAGCCGATATATTGATTGTAGCTACCGCTGCGCACACCCCTACGATTACCAGCGATCTTATACATTCCAAAAAGCCGCTGTTGATCCTTGATCTGTCCATTCCAAAAAACGTAGCCCCCGAAGTGGCCGAACTTTCCCAAGTATCGCTCCTTCACCTCGACCATCTCTCTCAGATAACCGACGAGACCCTGGAAAGACGTAAAGAACACATCCCTGAGGCCCAAAGAATCATCGATGAGGTGAGGACAGATTTCATACAATGGCTGGAGACCCGGAAATTTGCTCCGGTGATCAAAGCCCTGAAGAAAAAATTAAAGACGATGAAGGAAGAGGAAATCGACTTCCAGTCTAAAAAAATAAACGATTTCAATGCTGAGCAAGCCGATTTAGTCTCCGATCGGATAATACATAAGATCACCAAACGCTTTGTAAACCATCTTAAAGATTCGGACATCGATTCCGAAGACAGCCTTGAATTTATACAGAAGGTATTCCAACTTGAAGTGGAGTCTCCATGAACAGGATCATCCGGATAGGCAGCCGCGATAGTGATTTAGCACTATGGCAAGCCAATACGGTTAAGGATCGGCTGGAAGACCTGGGAGTTCGATCCGAAATCGTTCCTATTAAGTCTGAAGGCGACCTCAACACCGATGTGCCACTCTACGAACTAGGAATCATAGGAATTTTTACACGCTCATTAGACATCGCCCTGATTAAGGGAAAGATCGACATCGCCGTACATTCCATGAAAGATGTTCCCACTATGCTGCCTGAAGGGATTGTAAAAGCAGCCGTTCTGGAACGCGCCAACCCCTCTGATGTACTGATACATAAGGGACTTGATTTTTTAAATACCGAAGGTATTTTGGCCACAGGAAGTTTAAGAAGGAAAGCTCAATGGCTGCATCGCTATCCGCTGCACACAGTAGTTGATCTTAGGGGAAATGTCCCTACCCGACTTAAAAAACTGGAAGAAGAGCCCTGGAACGCAGCGATATTTGCGACGGCCGGACTAGAGCGTCTCGATCTAAATACTGAGAATGGAGTAGAATTGCAGTGGATGGTCCCGGCACCAGCGCAGGGAGCAATATTGGTGGTAGCACTTCATAAAGATGAGGAAATTATAGATGCTCTAAGACCAATTAATCATAATGATACAGATACCTGTACCGGTGTAGAGCGCGAATTCCTAAGGGAACTGGAAGGAGGCTGCTCCGCCCCTATCGGAGCTCTGGCCAAAATTGAAGGTGAAAAGATGCATTTTAAAGGTGTTCTTGGATCAATAGATGGCAGCAGATTATTGAGCGTTGAGAAAGAGGTCGAGACCAAAGATTTGGAAGGATTTGGCCGCCAGTGTGCAAAACATATCCTTTCTCAAGGAGGTGCCGAGATTCTAAAAACCATAAAATCTCGCGCCGGTTCATGAAACAACTCCTGTCGACCAAAATTCTTTCCCCAAAGCAAAAAGAGATCATCCCATCCTCAGGGTTTCGGTTAACCGAATACAACGCAATAAATATTGAATACAGAGAGTTTAGTCTCCCAGGGGAATTCGATCACTATATATTCACCAGTCAAAATGCCGTAAGAGGTTTTCTCAGAGTATTAGATCATTTACAATTGCCAAAAAAACACGCAGAGGTCTTGGCCCATAGTTGTTTTTGTGTCGGACAAAAAACATCATCACTTCTAATTGAAAATGGCTTTAAAATCACCAAAACAGTTCAAAAATCGCGCGATTTAGCCCATTTTATTGTAAAATCATACAAAAATGCCTCTTTTTTGTTTATTTGTGGAAATCTAAGAAGAGCTGAATTACCGGATATTCTTACTAAGCATACTGTTCGATATAAAGAAATCATCGCGTATAATACCGTATACAATACCCGTAAAATACCCGGAGTTTTTGACGGGGTACTATTCTTTAGTCCGAGTGGGGTACAAAGCTTTGTAGCTATGAACGAACTACAGGGCATCGAGGCTTTTTGTATAGGTGAAACCACTGCTGCGGAAGCCTCTTTATTTACTGCTAAAATAGTAGTTGCAAAAAACCAGACCACAGAGAGTGTCATCCAAAGCGCATTGACATATTTTGTGAAAAAACATGAATAATAGAATTATGAATGATTTGTTTTTAAAAGCTTTAAAAGGTGAGTCGGTTTCCAGACCACCGGTTTGGATGATGCGACAGGCAGGAAGATATCTGCCCGAGTTCATGGCCATCCGCGATAATTACGACTTTTTTACAAGGTGCCAGACTCCTGAACTGGCTTCGGAGATCACCGTACAGCCCATTCGCCGGTTTGGGATGGATGCCGCTATACTATTTAGCGATATCCTGGTAATACCTCAGGCGATGGGCATTGAAGTGCAGATGAAGCCAGATTTCGGGCCATATCTGCCTAATCCCATACGTAGCACCACTGATGTGGAGAATATAAAAGTCCCGGATGTAAATACAGAGCTTGACTATGTTATGAAGGCCATAGAAATGACATTGGAAAAACTGGATGGTGAAGTGCCACTGATCGGTTTTGCCGGGGCACCATGGACTATTCTCTGTTATTGTGTACAGGGACAAGGCAGCAAATCCTTCGATCAGGCCAAAACCTTTTGCTTTACCCATCCAAAGGCAGCACATATGTTGTTGCAGAAGATTACCGATACCACAATAGCCTATCTCAAAGCCAAGGTCAAAGCAGGGGTACATAGTGCGCAGTTATTTGATTCATGGGGAGGAATGCTATCACCAGTAGATTATGCAGAATTCTCCCTTCCTTATATCCGACAGATCGTACAGGCGCTTCAGCATGAGGCACCCGTTATAGTATTCGCAAAAGGGTGTTGGTTTGCATTAAAAGAATTGTCCCAGACCGGGGCCTCCGCACTGGGCGTAGACTGGACATGTTCCGCGATCAATGCCCGTTACCTCTCTGGGGGGCAGATCACCCTGCAGGGAAACCTGGATCCGGCACGCTTATTTTCACCTCCTGAAAAGATAAGGGATATGGTGAATACTATGATCCGTGAATTCGGGAAAGATCGGTATATAGTAAACCTGGGGCATGGCATTTTGCCCACCATTCCATTGGAAAATGTTTCGGCCTTTATAAATGCCGTCAAGGAATACCGGGAATAGATGAGATTATGGGATTTTATCAGGACTCTAAAATGGAGACATATATACCGTCTGCTGATTCTTTGCCTTGGTAACCCATCCAGGCTTTGGCCTACATGGAAGGCCACGAAAAGGAGTGTATCGTTAGCCAATAAATACTATGGGTTGACACATCAGCGCAATACAGCTGCCAATGCATTTCGTCATGCATTGTGGAATTACCTGGTGGCCGAAGCCTGCTACAACGATAATTCAGATATTGAAAACACTTTGGTATGGACAAAAAAGATCACCGACATTCACGAAGAGCTTTATCCTAACCCTCCACTCTCTAAAGCTATGGACCTGCACAACAACGAAGTGGGAAGAGCCCTTTTTAAAAAAAATCGCCAGGGGAATCCAGAGGAAATCATTTCCTTGTTGAGGGCAAAAGCCCATGAGTCAATATTAATAAAATCGCTCGAAGATCTATCTAAAATTCCAGCTGATAATTTAGCACACATGATCAATGCAGATAACAATGAAAGATAAATTTTACACCTACATTCAGAACCTTCAAAATCATATTTGTTCTGAACTTGAAAAAATAGATGGTAAAGGGATTTTTAAGGAAGATCTTTGGAGCCGGCCAGAAGGAGGGGGAGGTTGTACTCGGGTAATTGAAAACGGGCAGGTTTTCGAAAAAGGGGGAGTAAATATCTCTGCAGTTCACGGAGCGCTGCCTGAAAGTATGCAACAATACTTTAAAGTGGGTCAGGCAGACTTTTTTGCCTGTGGTCTCAGCCTGGTAATTCACCCCATAAGTCCTAAAGTGCCCACAGTTCATGCGAACTGGAGATATTTCCAAATGTATAATCCGCAAGGGGAAATCACAGATCAATGGTTTGGTGGCGGACTGGATCTGACACCGTATTATTTATTCGACGAAGATACCGTTCATTTTCACCAGGTCTGTAAAGATGTCTGTGATAAGCACGATCCTTCCTTTTATCCTGAATACAAAACGAAATGCGATAGCTATTTTAGAAATAACCATAGAAATGAAGGCAGGGGTATCGGTGGATTGTTTTTTGATTATCTGCGAGCTTCCGAGCAAAGACCTATGGATAAATGGTATGATTTTGTGACAGACTCAGGGGATAGTTTTCTAGATGCTTATCTTCCCATCGTGAGGAAAAGAAAAGAGTTAGAGTACACCGATAAAGAACGTCAATGGCAGGAAATCAGAAGGGGGCGTTATGTGGAGTTCAACCTTGTTCACGATAAGGGAACTTTATTTGGCCTCAGAACCAATGGCAGGATCGAAAGTATCCTTATGAGTCTGCCCCCAAGGGTTCAATGGCGCTATGATTTTCATCCGGAACCAGGCACTGAGGAAGAACGATTGGTAAAAGTGCTGCAATCGCCCAGGGATTGGGTATAAATTATTTAAAGAAATGAAACAAAAAATCTATCAGGTAGACGCTTTCGCCCAAAAGATATTCGAAGGTAATCCGGCTGCGGTTTGTATCATGAAATTGTGGCCTGGGGAAGATTGGATGCAAAATGTAGCGATGGAGAACAATCTGGCTGAAACTGCTTTTGTGGTGCCTAATAATGAGGTATTTGAAATACGGTGGTTTACCCCTGAACTGGAAGTTGACCTTTGTGGCCACGCAACCCTGGCCTCGGCTTATGTGCTATTCCACCATGAGGGGGTAACTTCCGATAAAATCAATTTCAATTCCCTTCGAAGCGGAGCTTTAAGTGTTGAAAAAAGTACAGATGGAAGACTTATTCTCGACTTTCCAGCGGACGTAGTTGCGCCTGTACCAAAAGATGAAACCCTTATTAGGGCCTTAGGCGCAGAGCCTATTGAAATGTTCAAAGGAAAGACAGATTATCTTCTGGTTTTCAATCGGCAGGAAGAAGTTGAGGCGATAAACCCTGATTTTCTATTATTGAGCAAAATTAACGCTCGCGGGGTTATTGTAACTGCTCCAGGAACGGAGATGGATTTTGTATCGCGTTTTTTTGCCCCACAATCGGGCGTTAACGAAGATCCGGTAACCGGATCGGCGCATACCACACTTACACCGTATTGGTCGGGAATATTGGGTAAGACGAAAATGAGTGCCCGACAGCTTTCAAAAAGAGGGGGAATTCTTCATTGTGAATACCTGCCCCCGAGGGTACAGATTGCTGGTAAGGCCGTACTGTACTTAATCGGTGAAATAGATGCTTAATTATGCCAAAAGTTCTAATTTTAACCAATAGTCTATCCATATGTATCCATTAAAAAGAAGCCGGAGGCTTCGTACCTCTGAAAGTATCAGAAGACTGGTAAGAGAAACCGCCCTGAGTGTGGATGATCTTTTAGTCCCCGTATTTGTTGTTGAAGGTAACGGCGTTCGTGAAGAAATCGCTTCCATGCCCGGATATTATCGCCTGAGCCTGGATAATCTTGTGAAGGAAGTAAAGGAACTCTGGAGGATGGGACTGCGTTCGGTCCTTTTGTTTGTAAAAGTCCCTGAAGAACTCAAAGATAATACGGGTAAAGAAGCCCTGAATGAACACGGCCTTATGCAAAGGGCGGTAAAGGAGGTTAAGAACGCCTGTCCGGAAATGTTGGTGATGACCGATGTAGCACTAGACCCCTATTCTTCCCTGGGCCATGATGGGATAGTAGCAAAAGGAGAGATCCTGAACGATGAAACCAGTGAAATACTGGCCGAAATGAGTGTTTCTCATGCTCAGGCCGGTGCCGACTTTGTAGCGCCAAGTGATATGATGGATGGTCGGATCAAGGTGATTCGGGAAGCACTCGAAGATGATGAATTGATCAATACCGGGATCATGGCCTATAGCGCTAAATATGCGAGTGCGTTCTATGGTCCGTTCCGTGATGCCCTGGATTCTGCTCCTGTTAGCGCGCAGGATGTCCCGGCAGATAAAAAGACCTACCAGATGGATTCCTCCAATAGGCTCGAAGCCGTTAAAGAAGCTAAGCTCGACATAGAAGAAGGCGCGGATATCATCATGGTTAAACCCGGGTTGCCCTATCTTGATATTGTACGTGATCTGAGAAATGAAGTAAATGTTCCCATAGCGGTTTACCAGGTTTCAGGGGAATACGCTATGTTAAAAGCTGCAGCTGAAAGAGGATGGTTAGACCACGACCAGGCCATTCTGGAACAACTCCTGGCCATAAAAAGGGCAGGAGCCAATATAATAGTCACCTATTTCGCAAAGGATTTGGTACGTATCATGGGATGATGATCACCAACAGGGAATTAACTACCAAACTAGAGCATTTTCCCAGGGTACTCAGTTATATTATTTTAATACTTTTCGGTATATTAGAGACTTCATCCCAGGAACTTGTAGGAAATTCAACTGAGGCACACAAAGAACTTTACAAAGCTCAGGCTTCAAAGGAAAATATTTACCGGAATTGGGATAATGATCTGTTAAACAAGAAGGTAGATTCTATTATAACAAATGGTATAAAAATGAATGCCTTTCCTGGCGCCCAGGTTCTGGTTGCTATAGACGGAGACATTATTTTCCATAAGACCTACGGATTTCACACCTACGAAAACGATCAAGCTGTTGGACCTACGGATTTATATGATATTGCTTCAATAACCAAGATCATAGGACCCCTCCCGGCACTGATGAAGCTCTATGAGCAAGGCAAGATCGACCTGGATGAACCTTTTAGCACTTATTGGAAACCATGGAAAAATATTTCTGATAAAAAAGATCTTACCTTAAGGGAGATTCTGGCTCATCAGGCAGGTTTAAAGCCTTATATCGTTTTCCTGAACCGTGTATTAAAAAATGGCCGATTTAAGAAACGTTTTGTAAGCACTTTTCCCAGACCGACGTATCAAAAACAGGCTTACAGGAAGCTGTATATTAAAGATCGATTCCAAAACCAGATCTTTAAATCTATAGCCAAATCGGAGGTATCGGCCCAAAAGTCTTATCGGTATTCAGGTCTGGCATTCCTGTTGTTCCCCGAACTTATCTCTCAACTCAGTGGTCGCTCTTATGAATACTATCTTCAAAAGCACTTTTTCCTTCCTTTGGGGGCAACCGGCCTTGTCTTCAATCCTGAGGCGAAGAAACGTCCCAATCCTATTGTCCCCACCGAGATAGACAGTCTCTACCGAAAAGATACTGTCCGTGGATGGGTACACGACGAAAACGCATCGCTTTTTGGAGGTGTTTCGGGAAATGCAGGCCTTTTTGGTACCGCCAGAGACCTCTACCTCATGATGCAACTATATCTGAATTATGGTACTTTCAATGAACAGCAGTTCTTCAGGAAAGAAACCGTAAAAGAATTTACAGCCATCCAATATCCCACAAACGAGAATCGTCGTGGATTGGGTTTCGATAAACCACTTATCAATAACAATGATTATGAATTAGATCAGGCCTATCCTGCACCTGAAGCAAGCCCGGCAAGTTTTGGACACGGAGGTTTTACAGGGACTTTTGTATGGGCTGATCCTGAATACCGTATGGTATATATTTTCTTATCGAACCGTGTTTATCCCAGTCGCTCACATCGGCAGCTTTATGAACTTAATATCCGTACGGCCGTTCAGCAAGTTTTTTACCAGGCTATCACCAATGAGTTAAGTTTTAATTAATTGCTACCTTTATACCATATTTCTCATCCATGGGATTACTATTTTTTTACGCCTTCATTTCTATTTTCTTTTCTTTTCTTTGCTCTATTCTCGAGGCAGTACTTCTGAGTGTTACCCCGACCTTCGTCAATGTTAAAAAAAGTGAGGGGAAAGCCTTTGCCACTAAATTGGAAGCCCTTAAGAAAGATGTCGACAAACCGCTGATAGCCATACTTACCCTGAATACTATCGCGCATACGGTCGGAGCTATCCTTGTTGGGGTACAGGCCAAAAATGCCTATACCGAAGCTTATGGCAATACAACGCGATATATATTCGGTTTTGAATTCACCGAACAGGCTATGGTAGGGATTGTCTCTGCTATTATGACAATACTCATTTTAGTAGCTTCAGAAATCATCCCTAAAACTATTGGTGCAACCTATTGGAAGAAGCTGGCACGTTTTTCTACCAAAGTCCTCAGGGGCATGGTTTGGATCATGAAATGGACAGGTTTAATGTGGCTCTTACAACTTTTTACCCGTCTGATCGGTAAGAAGGGGGAGCACGGAAGCGTCTTGAGTAAGGAGGAGTTTACTGCAATGGCGGATATGGCCCATGAAGAAGGGGTTTTCCAGGAATCTGAATCCAAAGTGATCAAAAACCTGTTGAAATTCCATGAAGTACTCACAAAAGATATCATGACCCCTCGTGCCGTTATGAAGGTTGCCCAGGAAAACATGTCGATTAAAGATTTTTTTAAGGACAATCCACGGCTGCGATTTTCGAGGATCCCTATTTATGGGGAACGAGAGGATATTATTACCGGCTATGTGCTGAAGGACAATGTCCTGGAAGAAATTATAGAAGAAAAAGGAGACGTACCCTTGTCAGAGATCAGGCGAGATATTCTTGTCACACGCCGTGACACGCCAATTCCTCAGCTATTTGAAACCCTGATCGCCAAAAGAGAGCATATCGCACTGGTAGTGGACGAATATGGCTCTGTAAGCGGGATCGTAACCATGGAAGACGTTATCGAGACGCTGCTGGGTCTTGAAATTATGGATGAGAGCGATAATGTAGAAGATCTTCAGATGCTGGCCAGGAAAAAATGGGAGGCCCGTGCCAAGCGAACCGGTATCATAGAATAGCCATGCAAGAATATTTTTTCGAAACCCCTCTGGGAATAGCCCATATAAAAGGTGACAGCGACGGGATCCAATCCATTTCTGTCCTCGAAAATGGAGAACTATCTATGGATCAGGTGCCGGAAGAGCTCAGAGCAGCGACAGAGCAGCTTCGGGAATATTTTGAAGGAAACCTAAAAGAGTTTGATATTAAAACCAATCCGAAGGGTACCGATTTCCAGCTAAAAGTCTGGAAAAGCCTTTTGGAGATCCCCTATGGCAAAACATTATCCTATCTCAATCTTTCCAGGAGATTAGGGGATGTAAAAGCCATTAGAGCTGTAGCTGCAGCTAATGCAAAGAACCCTCTATGGATCGTAATTCCTTGTCACAGGGTTATCGGCTCAGATGGATCACTAACAGGTTATGCCGGTGGTTTGCACCGCAAAAAATGGCTGTTGGACCATGAAGGTCCTGTGAAGCAACATAGTCTCTTCCCTGATTGACCGACTAACCGGTTTGCCAGAGTGAGTTTTGGCCTTATATTATATCAGAATATGGCCCCTTGACCGAGAAATCAGTAGTTCTGTCGGGCCATAGTGAAATTGATACACTCCATTTCAATATAGAAAACAAACCATGTAGTCAAAAAGCGTAAAAATCAGTTTTTGATGAAATATGTGGGTGCTACCGGTAGTTCGAGGGTCTCGATGAGGGTCCCATCTTCCGCAATAATGATGATTCCCCCGTTAAAGGTTCCATTGGGAATCGTTTTGGCAAAACCCATTAAAAAATTTCTTCCTTTTTCATCAAATCCAAAGGAAGTAGGGATAAAATTCTGGCCGATTTGCTCAATAACTGTTTCCCGAATAGTGAGAATATCGATGACTCGATTCTCAGTGTTGTCAAAATTATAGACTGCAGGGGTGTAAGATAGGGGAGCTGGTTGAACCAGGGCGCTTTGATAATACAATTTATTCCCTGTCAGGTAGGCATTTAATGGGCCGGGTTCCAGGAATTCGTTGAGCTGGAAAGGATCAGACATCAGCAGATCCATATTTTCCAGTGAATAGACCTCTTTGCTGAATACTCCCTGACGCCCTCTTAAGAGAACTAAATTACCCGTCTCATCTATAAGGAAAGCCGGAATCTGATCCCCAAAATCGAAGCTGCGTATTATTAAGAAGTCAGCGGTACTAAAGACAACTAAATGATACCGATCGTTATTATCCAGGTAAGAGGCAAAAAGCCTTTGATTGAAATAAAGGGGCTCGAGCGTGTCGAAGACGTTGGAAGCCAGCGGTGTATCTACAAAATCTCCGGTGCCAATATCCAGAACTCTAACACCAAATTCACCCGAACCCGGCGGGCTGTAGTACCCCACCAGGATCTGGGTTTCTGTATTGGCACCCCAGATCACAGATCGCTCCCCAGTTATAGAAATAAAGTTCTCGGTGGTGGAGCTACTATTGTTTTGAATATTTTTCTGAAAAAGTGAAAAATTACCCTGGAACAGACTAAAAAAAGAAAGGACATCATCAACTTGTCTCAATGTGATATAAAACCTATCCAGGTTGTCTTCCGCAGTAAGATTCAATGAAGTTAACAACTCCTGTTCTGAGTCGTAATTATACCAATAAATGCTATCCTCGTCTTCGCCTATGAATTGAAAACGGGCAGCGTTTTGTTCGTTTACCATTTCCTGTTCCCCAGCTTCATCCTTGGAACAACTCCATATAAACAAACAAAGGAACACCGACCAATAAACTATCCTGGGGTTCATGCAACTTTTTTTCTAAAGATACATAAATCCTGCCTTGTTGTTAAATGACCATGACTCATGGCCATAAGCGAATTGTTTGTATATTGATTTTCTCATGAACTGTTCTTTCATCGGAGCATACTATTTTTGTTAATACAGCTTTTCGTACTAAATACTCTGCACAGATGTTGTACAAATTAAAACTCGAAGACATATTATTTCTGGATATTGAAACAGTTCCGGAATCAGGGGAATACTCTAGCCTCGAAGAGGTGAAAAAAGAATTATGGGAACAAAAATCTCAATATCAGCGGAAGGAAGAATTTACTGCTGAAGAGTTCTATGAAAAGGCAGGGATCTGGGCAGAATTCGGTAAAGTAGTATGTATTTCGGCAGGCTTTTTTAATGTAACAGCAAATCTCAGGAACTTGAGGATTAAATCCTTTCACGGAGAGGAGGAAATTATACTCAAAGAGTTTAAATCACTTTTGAACGAGCATTTCAGTGGCCCTAAAAAATTACTTTGCGCTCATAACGGTAAGGAATTCGATTTTCCATATCTCGCCCGAAGAATGATTATCCATGGGATAAAACTACCGTACAAACTAGATCTTTTTGGAAAAAAGCCATGGGAGGTTCCCCATTTGGATACAATGGAACTATGGAAGTTTGGTGATTATAAGCACTACACCTCCCTGAAGCTACTGGCGCATGTATTAGGGATTCCTTCACCTAAGGAAGATATGGATGGTAGCATGGTTCGCGAGGTGTACTATAAAGACAAAGATATCGATCGGATAGTAGCCTATTGCGAACTGGATGTGATTACCCTGGCTCAGGTGTTTCTAAAAATGAGAAGCGAAGACCTCTTGAAAGAAGATGAATTAACAAAGGTACTGTAGGTAATGTTTCACCACCTTCTCATTATGAGCTATGGTGTATTGAGTTTTAGTTGGATGTAGACCGGAAAATGATCGCTATATCCTCCTTTGTATTTGCGCCCTACATAGGTGCGGAATGGATTTCCCCGGTATTTCCCCTTCCATTCGGTCAGGAAATATTCATCAAAAATGTTGGCATGAGCGAAACTATGGGTGCCTTTTTTAAAGTCGAAGAAACTATGTGATACTATTATCTGATCGAATAAAGACCAGCTTCTTTTATAGTTTGCACTGCCCCTGTCGGGAGTAATTAATTTTTCCATGGGGTTGTATAGGTCTTTGGACTCCACCAGATGCTTAATACTTCTGTCCTCCGGTCCATCGTTAAAATCGCCCATTACGATGTAGTTGAGTTGCTCATGTTCTTTTTCCAATCCCGACATATACGAAATTATAGTATCTGCAGCACTAAGTCGCTTGGAGGATGTTAGTTCTTCACCTGCTCTTCTCGACGGCCAGTGATTCACAAAAAGATGTACCGCCTCCCCGTTCAGCATCCCATAGACATAAAGAATGTCGCGGGTCATATCCCTTTCGCCTTCCTTATTCTCAATAAATAGTGGAATAGGCTCGGAAAATAGTGGCTTAAAATGCTCTTTATGGTAAATCAGTGCGGTGTCGATACCTCGTTCGTCAGGTGAATCAAAATGAATATAGTCGTACGGTATTTTCTTTAACGGGCCGCATTGTAACAGCTCCTGAACTACCCTCTTATTCTCAACCTCAGCAACTCCAACCAGTGCAGGTGGCAAGGCCGACTCTTTTCTTCCCAGCTGATCTATAGTTTTAGACAGTTTAGAGAGTTTCCGTTTATATCGCTTGTTAGACCATTTCTTTGCTCCTTCCGGGGTGAAATCATCATCGAGGGAAAAGGAATCATCCTCGGTATCGAAGAGATTCTCAAGATTATAAAATGCGGCAGTAAAAAGGTGTTTCCTTTTTTTTCGCTTAAAAAATGGGAAGGCCATTGAGATGAGTATTGAAATATAAATGTACAAAAAGCACCTATTGGTCTTATTGATTAGTTTTGTATTCTAAGACATACCATGCTCGAAAAGAAAAAGAACGAATACGAAAAAGCTGTCCTTATCGGTGTGATCAACCGCAAACAGGAAGAGAAAAAAGTCAAAGAATACCTCGATGAACTCGAATTCCTCACCTTTACAGCCGGTGGTGAAGTGGTGAAGCGCTTTGTTCAAAGGGTGGAAGTTCCTAATCCAAAAACTTATATAGGTAGTGGAAAGATGATAGAGGTTGAGGAATTTGTCAAAGAACATGAGATAGGGAGTGTGATTTTTGATGATGAACTCAGTCCGGTGCAACAGCGGAATATCGAGAAGCAATTACGTTGTAAGATCCTCGATCGTACCGGACTTATCTTAGATATTTTTGCCCAACGGGCCAAAACAAGCTATGCAAGAACACAGGTAGAGCTGGCTCAGTATGAATATCTGCTTCCCCGGCTTACGGGTTTATGGACCCACCTCGAACGCCAGAGGGGTGGTATAGGCATGAGAGGACCCGGGGAACGCGAAATAGAAACCGACCGGCGAATTGTACGCGACAGGATTGCCTTGCTCAAGACGAAATTAACCAAGATCGACAAGCAGATGGAAACCCAGCGTGGCAATCGTGGGGCGTTGGTCCGCGTTGCCCTGGTAGGGTATACCAATGTTGGTAAATCGACATTGATGAATGTGATCAGCAAGAGTGATGTTTTTGCCGAGAACAAGCTGTTTGCCACCCTTGATACTACCGTGCGAAAGGTTGTATTGGGAAATCTTCCTTTTCTGCTTAGCGATACCGTTGGTTTTATAAGAAAACTGCCTACTCAGCTCGTTGAGAGCTTTAAAAGTACCCTCGACGAAGTGCGGGAAGCCGATATGTTGATACATGTGGTAGATATCTCTCACCCCAATTTCGAAGACCACATCAGTTCGGTGAATCTAATCCTTAAGGAAATAGGCTGCGACGGTAAGAAGACGATCATGGTTTTCAACAAAATCGATCAGTATGTACCTGAAATCATCGAAGATGATGATATCGTAACAGTAAAGACCTCAAAGCACTTTACCATCGAAGAATGGAAAAAGACCTGGATGCAGCAATTAAAGAAAGATGTGGTGTTTATTTCAGCGCTGAACAAGGAAAACCTTGAGGAATTCAAAAAGATGGTATATCATACCGTTCGGGAAATCCATATCAGCCGTTTCCCTTACAATAACTTCCTTTACCCTGAAAACCTGGACGGCTACTAAAAATATTCAACGGGCACTACTCTTTATCGATGAAAATGAGCCCTTTATATTTTTCACAACATCCTGAGACTGGTTGACAACAAAAATTTAGTCAGAAGATATCCTCGCCATATATTTACCCTGTAAACAAGTGAAATGCCCGATTAGTAGACGGGACCCCAAATCTACCTGAACTTAATTTCAAGTGCCTTCCCCAAATCTGGCACTTAACCGAAAAAGCTAAAATACCTAACCAAATTTTGCAAACCTGCTTAGAAAAAGCCCTGAAGAAATTCAGGGCTTTTTATTTACTATAATAAGTACAGAAGCTGTTAGAACGCGTAACTAAGCCCCAATGTCCAATAAGTCTGAAGCTTGTTATCTATATTATCGAAAGTGGCACCGGTATTCCCCAGCGTGTTAATCTCATAATTAAGGGCTTCCTGCTTGTTGTCACGTAGACCGAAATCGAAACCAAGACCTATCCCCTTCCAGATGGTATAGGCAAATGAATTGGTCCAGGTCCAGTTGCTCAGGTTGCCACTCTTGTAGCTCATAAAAGCAGAAAGATTGGTTTTTAGTTTGACCGGACCGATACTTTTGATATAATCTGCCACAATTTTAGCACCAAAAGACGACTCAAATATGGTATCATCACTGCTGAATACAAAATTGTAGTTCGCAGGGTGAATCACCACCACCAGATCTGTGATAGGTGTCCAGGTTCCACCCACACCAACGTCGAGATAACCCGGATCGTTGAAATTATTGATAAGTGTGGTCCTGTACTCCACCAATCCTGAAACTGCGAATTTTTCGCTTAATTTCCGGCCGTAAAGCGTGGAAATATTAAAGACGTCTGTTGTGGCCCTGAATCCGGACTCATCCGCAGGATCATCCTTGTCATTGAGCTTTACCCATTTCAGGTTCAGATTCGCCGAATTCCTCCAGAAAAACTTTTCCTGCAATAAATTGGCATAGGAATTCACCGTAAACCCAATATTTCCAGCGGAGTTATTAGGAATCCCCTGGGCATACCAGTTGTTGAATTCTGAAAGATCAACCCCAATAGTTCCCAATGCCCCGATCTTCCAACCGGGTAATGCGTCAATCTGCGCCTGAATGGCGTCGGCCCTGCCCTGAATGGCCCCGATCGAATCTTCCTTTACCTTTTTATCGGCCAGGAGTTCTTCCTTGGTTTGCGCAGAAATAATAATAGGGCAAATAAGTAAACCTAGAATTAAAACAACTCTTTTCATAGTATAAAATGTTAGTGTTATCAACCGCAAATGTAATGATTGTTAATAAATATGGGGGGTTATTAACACTATTTCCTTTTATAAATAGGGACTGAGGAACAGGCTTCGCCGTACATCACACTCCTTGCCACCGACTGTATCTTTTCGGTAGCCCAGGCGTAGGCATTAAGAGGGACCGGTTTATTGCTGCATCCTTTAATAATAACCGGTTTGTTCTGGTAAGAGGAGAGATCTATTCGATCGATTACTTCTTTGTATAAATGGGTCTCAAGATCGTTGAGATCCCCAACGACAATAGCGGAAGCAAAGGGTTGTAACCTTGTAGTTATCAACATATAAGCCCAGGCAGGTACAATAGCATCTGTTGAACAATTAATGGCCACGAAATTATCCCTGTAAATGTCCCATGAGTGTTCCGCGACATGCTTTCTGAATTCTTTTTCCTTCAGGATTATCCCTTGGAACAGCCATGGACTAATATCGAACAACACACGCTTGCCCTCAGGATAATATTCTTCGAGGTCTAAAGTAATTATACTGCTCTGAGAGACTCGATTTACAATTTCAGACATTGTGTTTATTTAAGTTAGAAGTCAGAAGTGGGAAGATGAATAGAAGTCGCCCAATATCCTACCTGCATTCTTCATCATCCATTTTCCATTCTCAATTATAAGAGTCCCAATTCGAGTTTTGCCTCCTCGCTCATAAGTTCCTGGGACCACGGTGGGTCGAAGGTAATCTCCACAAAGGCATTTTTAACGAGATCAAGTGACTTCACCCGTTCCTCTACTTCTACCGGAAGTGTTTCGGCCACCGGACAATTAGGAGAGGTCAAGGTCATCAGGATTTTTACCTCCCTGTCTTCATTTACGAAAACATCGTAGATCAAACCCAACTCATAAATGTCAACAGGAATCTCAGGGTCATAGACTGTTTTTAGAACTCTCACTATTTTCTCCCCTAATTCCTGGTTGTCGATCACCGGTGTTTCATCACTCATAATACGTATCTAATATATTTTCTCTGATTATCAATTCAATTGGGTCTGGTAGGCCACAGCATAAAGTTTTAGCTGTTTAATCATACTTACCAGTCCGTTCGCCCTGGTGGGAGAAAGGTGTTCCTTTAGCCCTATTTCATCTATAAATCCGGTATCAGCATCGATGATATCCTGAGGTTTCTGGCCGCTAAAAGCTCGAATTAATATGGCGATGATTCCCTTTGTGATGATCGCATCGCTATCTGCGGTAAACCCAAGTTTATCCCCTTCCAGCTCTGCATGCACCCATACCTTACTCTGACATCCTTTTATGATATTGTCCTCCGTTTTATATTGTTCATCGATAAGCGGTAAAGACTTGCCTAGTTCAATCATATACTCATAGCGCTGCATCCAGTCATCGAACATCGCAAATTCGTCTACAATTTCTTCCTGGATTTCCTGAATTTTCATTGGCTTGATTTTAGGTAAAAATACGATAAGTATGCTTGCTTTTCAATGGTTTAGGAAAATGATAACACCCTCTATTATGAGAGCATCGCCACTGCCTTCTTTATGCCCTCCACCAGTATATCCACCTCTTCCCTGGTATTGTAGAAACTAAAACTGGCTCTTATAGTGCCCGGAATCTGGTAAAAGTCCATTATTGGCTGAGCACAATGGTGACCGGTACGGACAGCGATCCCCAGTTTATCCAGAATAGTTCCGATATCGTAAGGGTGCAGATTCCCCACATTAAAAGAAATAACGGATGTTTTATGGCGGGCAGTCCCATAGATCTTTAGCCCTTCTATTTTAAGTAGTTGTTCCGTGGCATAGTTCAACAGTTCATCTTCATATTGGGCTATAGCTTCAAAGCCAATACTTTGCAAATAGTCCAGTGCAGCACCAAAGGCTATACCTCCACAGATATTTGGAGTTCCGGCTTCAAATTTATGAGGGAGATCCGCATAGGTTGTTTTTTCAAAGGTGACCTCAGCGATCATTTCCCCGCCCCCCTGATAAGGTGGCAGTTGCTTTAACCATGATTCTTTACCATAGAGTATCCCAACTCCTGTTGGGCCGCACATTTTATGTGCAGAAGCTGTATAGAAATCCACATCGAGTGCCTGCAGATCGGCCACTAGATGTGCTGCAGCCTGCGCCCCGTCGATCAATACTGCGGCGCCAACAGCATGGGCCTTAGCTATGATTTCTTCAATCGGGTTGATCGTTCCCAGCGCATTCGAGACATGGTTGCAGAATACCAGCTTGGTACGTTCGTTAAGCAGTTGTTCGTACTTATCCATAAGCAAATCCCCAGATTCGTCCATGGGAATCACTCTGAGTACTGCCCCGGTCTTTTCAGAAAGCATTTGCCACGGTACGATATTACTATGGTGCTCCATGGCCGAAACCAGGATTTCATCGCCTTCTTCCAGGATCGAAGCAAAGCCGTTGGCTACAAGATTTATACTATGGGTTGTGCCTGAGGTAAAAATGATCTCATGGATTTTAGCCACATTGAAATGCAGCTGCAGCTTAGCCCGGGCCTGTTCGTAAGCATCGGTTGCCTCCTGTGACAAGGCATGAACGCCTCTGTGAATATTCGAATTATATCGGGAGTAGTAATCTACTATGGTATCTATAACCGCTTTGGGTGTCTGAGAAGTCGCCGCGTTATCGAGATAAACCAAAGGGTGGCCATTTACCTTCCTAGCGAGAATAGGAAAATCTTTGCGGATGGTTGCTATGTCTAATGTGGTTTGAATCATACAAACAAAAGCATAATTAGGAAGGTAAACTAGAGATCAAATCCCAGGTGTACACCAAGTTTCTCAGCGATAAGCTTATTTATCCTCAATTTCAGTTCGGGAATACGCACACTTTCCAGCACATTGTTGGCAAAAGCATACATCAACAAGGCTTGCGCTTCTTTTCTAGGTATGCCCCTTGCCCTCAGATAAAAGAGCGCTTCCTCATCTAGCTGACCGATCGTACAGCCGTGTGAACACTTTACATCATCGGCAAAGATCTCGAGCTGAGGTTTGGTATTGATCGTGGCATCATCACTTATCAGTATGTTATTATTCTGCTGAAAGGCATTGGTTTTCTGAGCCACCTCATCAACAATGATCTTCCCGTTAAATACACCCGTGGCCTTATCCGCATAGATCCCCTTGTAATCCTGATGGCTCTCGCAATTCGGTTGCTGGTGATGTACTAGCGTATGATGATCCACGTGTTGCTTATTATTGAGAATGGTTACTCCTTTAAGCGTGGAATCTATTCGCTCTCCGTCCTGATAGAAGTTCAGATTATTACGGGTGATATTACCCCCGAAAGAAAAGGTATGCACATGAACAGCACTGCCTTGTTTCTGTGATATATAAGTATTGTCTATCAGGGAGGCATTGCTCGAGTCGTTCTGTACCTTATAATAATCTACTATAGAATTTTTGGCGGCAAATATTTCGGTCACGGCATTGGTAAGCACATCATTAGAGGTGAGACTCTGATGACGCTCGATAATCTGAAGCTCCGCATTTTCTTCGGCAATGATGAGATTGCGGGGCTGGAGCATCAACGATGATTCTTTACCAGTGGCAAAATGAATGATCTCGATAGGCTTTATCGGGGCTTTACTCTTTGGAATATAAATATAGGCCCCTTCCTTGCTAAAGGCGGTATTGAGACTTGTAAGCGAATCTTCTCCCTTGGCCGCTTTATTAAAATACAATTCGATAATAGGTTCGTAAATCGGTTTAGTCAATGCAGCGCTCATCAAGCAAATATCTACGCCGTCGTGAGTGGTTTCAGAGAGATAGGAACTGTAAATACCATCGATAAATACAATTTTATAGGTATCCATCTCATGGAGGAAATACTGCTTCACATCACTGTATTCCAAAGCATTAACCTTTTTAGGAAAAATACTAAAGTCTATTTTTTGAAGTTTTCCAAGTGAGGTATATTTCCAGGCCTCTTCCTTCCGGTTGGGAAATCCTTTGATCTCAAAATTCCGGATTGCTTCAGATCGGATATCGTGGACAGGATGATCCACATCCACGTGGCTCTGAAATGCCAGAAAAGACGAAACCAACTTTTCTCTGAGGTCAATATTTTCGGTGTGCTTGCTTCCCATATCTCTTCCGTTTACTGAGGAACAACTTCATCTTTTAACCAGTCATAGCCCTTATCTTCCAGCTCGAGTGCCAAATCTTTGGATCCCGATTTTACTATTTTACCCTCCTGAAGTACATGTACAAAATCTGGAATAATATAATCCAGTAACCGCTGATAATGCGTGATCACAATCACTGCATTATCCTTGCTGCGTAATTTATTCACCCCATGGGCAACAATACGCAGGGCATCGATATCCAAGCCGGAATCGGTCTCATCGAGAATGGCTAGTTTTGGTTCGAGCATTGCCATCTGAAAGATCTCGTTCCTTTTTTTCTCGCCACCTGAAAATCCCTGATTCAATGACCTGGACAGGAACTTTCTGTCTATTTCGAGCAATTCTGATTTTTCCCGTATCAGCTTTAGCATTTTATTGGCCGGCATTTCTTCCTCACCTCTTGCCTTACGCGATTCGTTAATTGCGGTCTTGATAAAATTGGTCACCGAAACACCAGGTATCTCAACAGGGTACTGGAAGGACATAAATATTCCCTTATGCGCCCTTTCCTCAGGTGCTGCATCCTCCAGATCTTCTCCTTCGAATTCTATGTGCCCTTCGCTGATCTCGAATTCTTCCTTTCCGGCGATCACCGCTGCCAAAGTGCTTTTTCCTGAACCGTTAGGCCCCATTATAGCGTGAACTTCTCCCGGATTTACCTCAAGGTTTATCCCGTTGAGAATCTCATTCTCTTCTACGCCTGCGTGTAAATTTTTAATCTTTAACATCTCTGTCTTTGTCTTTATTTTAAATACTCAGGTGCCTCAGGCATACTGAGAAAGTCCTCTTTTTGGTGTTGTAAATAAACCTTAGCGTTCTTTTCCTCTGCAAAAGCTTCAAACAGACTCATACTCCTCCTTGTCTGTTCGAGGTCGTAATTGAAAATCGGAATCCTTTTGAATTCCCTGTTCTCTGAAAAATGATAGAGGTCTCCCGAAAGCAAAACTGGTCCGTGCTTTTTGAGATCGAGAAAAAGGACCTGATGCCCGGGTGTATGTCCCGGCATATATTTTAAGACTACCGTGCCATCTCCAAAGACATCGTGATCTCCATTGACGATCTTTATTTTGCTAAGGTCCTTTATCGCATTGTAACTATCTGGGTTCTGCTTTCGAACCTCATCGCCGGTTACCCATTTATATTCGTCTTCCTGAACAAGCCAGGTTGCACTCTTGAGTGCCGAAGCATGTCCTACATGGTCGAAGTGAGTATGGGAGAGGGCGATATATTTAAAGTCGTCTGTGGTTAATCCGATCTTCGCCAACTGGTGATGAAGCGAATCTTTCCTGGATACCGTAAAAGCACCTTCCGGGGTAGTAAAGGGTTCGTCCATTCCAACAAGAGCTTCAGGGAGGCCTGCATCCCACATAAGATTTCCATCAGGGTGCTGCACTACGTAAAAGGCATTGGCAAATTCCTTACTCTGCCCTTTATAGGTATCGTCTTGTGCAAAAAATCCCAGAGCATTTACCATCACCGTACCCCCGTCGAAGGTATATAAGCGTAAAGTGGCCCGGCCTTCGGAAGATTCCAGGTTGGCCTCCGCTATTGGCTTGGGTGCTTCTTTGCAACCACTAAGCGAGAGGATGGCGATAAACAGTATTGCAATTGTTCTCATCATGCTATCCTACTGAGCCTTCCAGGCTTATTTCCAATAGTTTTTGAGCTTCAACCGCAAACTCCATCGGGAGCTTATTGAGAACTTCCTTGCTGAAGCCGTTTACAATAAGCGCTATGGCTTTCTCGGTATCGATCCCCCGCTGATTACAGTAAAAAATCTGATCCTCTCCGATCTTGCTGGTGGTCGCTTCGTGCTCTATCTGGGCGCTCTTATTTTTTGCTTCGATGTATGGAAATGTATGCGCTCCGCATTTATTCCCCATCAAAAGTGAATCGCACTGTGAAAAATTCCTTGCGTTATCGGCCCTTTTATTGACCTGAACCAGCCCGCGATAACTGTTTTGCGATTTCCCGGCAGATATCCCCTTGGAAATAATGGTGCTTCGGGTATTTTTGCCAAGGTGGATCATTTTCGTTCCGGTATCGGCTTGTTGGTAATTATTGGTCACGGCGATGGAGTAAAACTCGCCTATAGAATTGTCTCCTTTAAGAATACATGAAGGATATTTCCAGGTGATGGCCGATCCTGTTTCTACCTGAGTCCATGATATTTTAGCGTTCTTTTCGCACAATCCCCTTTTGGTGACGAAATTATATACTCCGCCCTTACCTTCCTTATCACCAGGAAACCAGTTCTGAACGGTAGAGTATTTGATCTCCGCATCATCTAGTGCAATGAGTTCCACCACTGCGGCATGTAACTGGTTTTCATCGCGTGAAGGAGCGGTGCACCCTTCCAGGTAACTTACATAACTTCCCTTATCGGCGATTACCAAAGTTCTTTCGAACTGGCCGGTCCCTGCCTGGTTGATCCGAAAATACGTTGAGAGTTCCATCGGGCACCTGACCCCTTTGGGGATATAACAAAAAGAGCCATCTGAAAATACAGCCGAATTCAGCGCGGCATAGAAATTGTCTTTTCGTGGCACAACCTTTCCGATATACTTCCTGATCAATTCCGGGTGGTCCTGAATCGCTTCGGAAATAGAGCAAAAAATAATTCCCTTTTCCGCCAGTGTTTTCTTAAAAGTCGTGGCTACCGAAACAGAATCCATTACGATATCTACAGCTACTCCTGCAAGTTTTTTCTGTTCGTCTAAAGAGATCCCAAGCCTCTTAAAAGTATCGAGCAGTTCGGGATCTACTTCATCCAGACTATTGTATTTTGGTTTTTTGTTCGGAGCAGAGTAGTAGGAGATATCCTGGAAATCTGGCTTTTTATAATGAATGTTAGCCCATTCCGGTTCCTCCATTTCCTTCCATGAGCGAAATGCCTCCAGTCTCCATTCTGTCATCCACTGAGGTTCTTCTTTCTTTTTGGAAATGGCCATGACGATTTCCTCATTCAGACCTTTAGGAAGGGTGTCGGATTCTATATCGGTATAGAAACCATATTCATATTCCTTGGTTTCCAATTCTTTTTTTAACTCTTCTTCAGTATAAGCCATAGACCCATTGTTTTACCAAATGTTAGAGTGAAAAGCTCTCCCCGCAACCACATGTGCGCTGCGCATTAGGGTTATTAAAAACAAATCCTTTGCCGTTAAGGCCACCGGAATATTCTAGTATCGTACCCACCAAATAGAGAAAACTTTTCTTGTCTACGATGATGCGCACCGAATTATCTTCAAAAACCTTGTCAGCCTCATCTTTTTCATGATCGAATTTTAACTCATAGGATAATCCGCTACATCCCCCGCTCTTCACACCAACTCGAACGAAATCCTGAGAGGCATCAAAACCCGATTCCGTCATCAGAGAGATGACCTTTTCTTTTGCCGTGTTCGATACTTTGATCATTCTTAATTTGGATTAATTCTAAATAGTTTACAAATATAAGCTTTAAGCAGTGTTTTACAGCATTTAGTAACATTATTATAACGTATGGAGTAATAGGGTTTATCTATTCCCGAAAAGCGTAGGATTGCCGTTACAGGTCAGTTTATTTTGATGATCACCAGATCACCGCCCCCTTTGTGAGAATCGGGATTGAAATCGGCGCTGCCACTCTGACCTACCAGCAAGATCTCGTTATCACCGTGTTCAATAACATCAAAACCAAAATCAATGCCGGTTCCACCAAAAGATTTCTGCCATTCGAGTCGCCCCATGATGTCGGTCTTAATTACCCAGATATCATTTTCGCCAAAGTTCTCCTCAAGATCCTGGTCATTGCTGCGTGAATTACCGGCGATAAGAAATCCGCCATCCTGAGTTTGCTTTACGCTGTTGGCATTATCGAATGCCGAACCTCCATAGGTGTTTTCCCATAGGAGTTCTCCAGAATCGCTGATCTTGATCAACCATATGTCGGATTCCCCATGGCTCGACCCGATATCCTTATCTGTACTAAAGGTATGACCTACAACAACATAGGCACTATCAGCAGTTTTTTCAATATCATAAGAAACATCTATCCCCGTTCCACCAAAAGAATGCTCCCAGACCAAAGTACCCCCGCTGTCTACTTTTATCACCCAGAAATCGTAGCTTCCTTTGGTATTGGAGATATCGGTATCATCGCTTTCCGAAAATCCCGTCATAATATAGCCCCCATCTGAAGAGGTCACCAGGCCATATGCCCTGTCATTATTTGTTCCGCCAAAGAATTTTTGCCATTCCAGGTTTCCCAGGGCGTCGATCTTGGTTCCCCAGAATTCCCCTACACCATGATAGGCCAGAAAATTCCCCTTATCCGAATTACCCTCGCCTCCCGATGCGACTACATCGAGAAATCCTGAAAAGAAATATCCTCCATCGGCAGTTTCAACCAGATCGTAGGCATGATCATGACCTGCAAAACCAAAGCTATTTTCCCATTGTATATCGCCAGTTGCGGTGAGCTTAAGAAGCCAATGATCGTGGAACCCTTGATTCTGACTGGCATCTCCGTCACTGCTTTTAGAATATCCAATTATTGCATATCCCCCATCACTGGTTTGTACCACTGCCTGCCCGCGGTCATCCTTACTGCCTCCATAGGTCCTATGCCATTGGAGATTTCCTTCCGCATCGAATTTTAGCAACCAATAATCGTTTACAGCCAGGGCTTTGCCCTCCAGTTCCCCATCCATACTATTGGTAAAACCTAATACGGCAAACCCACCATCCGATGTTTGTATAATGGAGCGCGCCTGTTCGGATCCACTGCCCCCGTAATTTCTGATCCAATCGATCTCCCCCGAAAATCCAGTTTGATCGGAAAAATCGGCCACAGGAACTCCATCATCACTGGAACAGGATAACAGCAACAACCATATCAGCAAATACGCTATACCCTTTTTCATAAGATTAGTTGGAGGCTTCAATAACGAATAAGCCGGAATTAATGTCATTAACAACGATCTTACCGCTCGGAAAATATGGATAAAGACTCCATACGCCCTCAAAAGCAGCCGTATTATTACTAGGATATGTATCAAAAAATCCGATTTCATCAAGACTTCCTGAAGCAATATCCGAGATATCCACAACCCGAACTCCTGCCGTGTAGTTTGCCAGGAAGAACTGGTTCCCTAGAACATAACCATTGTGATCTATTGCCGAGGTAGGGCCGGAATAGGTGGTATGGAATATGGGGTTGTCCAGATCGGTAAAATCAAAAACCAGGGATCGGGAATTAATTCCCGTATTGGATTCATCGAGCTCATCCCCCAAAATAAAAAATCGCTGATCTGCAGTAAACCAACCCTGATGGGTATACCAAAGATTCGAATACTGAAACTGACTTATCAATGTGGGATTGGACTTATCGGTAACATCAACGATGACAACAGAAGCCTCATTTGGGTATACCCGCTTGCTCCATATCCGCCTGCGGCCACAGGATTTTTGGGATCTGATATATCAACAAAATGAACGCCTCCATTATAGGCATCATTCCTTGCCCCGACAGGATAAGCAAACCCGGTGTTCTCATTGATTACAATATTATGGGAACTGCCAAAATCGTCATAGACGGCATCTGCGTCGAATGTAACAGGCGGACTGGCCAAATTGCGGAGTTGGGTAAGATCGAAAACCTGCATACCATGGCCACCGGCTTCAGAGCCTATAAATGCATGATCTTGAAAAACCTTGATATCCCTCCATGTACTTGTTGTGGTTTGCGTAGGTAGTTTCCCCAGATAAACCAGGTTTTCCGTATCGGTGATGTCTACAAAGGCCGTCCCATTGTCCAATCCGACCAGGGCATATTCTTTACCACCGTTCGGATCGGTCCATCCCCAGATATCATTGCCCGAACCGGCATTCATCTCCGACAAACTAAGACGGGCCAGCAGATCGAAGCCATCACAGGGATATTGGCCGGCCAATCCGTTGGTACAGGGTGTGAATCCCAAAACGGGGTTGTCATCATTATTATCATTGGCAGATGAATCGTCGCTGGAGCAACTGGTCAACACAACAAGGAAGGCAAGCAACAGTGCAATTTTCTTCATAGCCAATTCTTTTTCAGGATAAAGATAAGATTTCTATAGGATCATATCTATTTTTGCACCATGCTCGACGATAAAAACCCTGCCAGAACCGATTTAAGCGAATTGGGAGAATTCGAACTTATAGACCATCTCACCAAGGATTTCCCTATCCTTCACAAGTCGACCGTTATGGGTGTTGGTGATGACGCAGCTATACTCGATTTTGGAGATGAGCATACCTTGATCACGACCGATCTACTTATTGAAGGGGTTCATTTCAATCTTAATTATACACCTCTTAAACACCTGGGATATAAGGCGGTTATGGTGAATCTTTCCGATGTCTATGCGATGAACGCCATCGCTACGCAGATTACCGTTTCTATAGCTGTATCGAACCGTTTTTCGCTCGAAGCTCTGGAAGAACTCTATGAAGGCATCGCTTTGGCTTGTAAGATCTATGGTGTGGATCTCGTTGGGGGCGATACCACTTCTTCAAATAAAGGGTTACTTATAAGCGTTAGCGCCATCGGTTCGGCCAATAAAGACAAGATCGTTATGCGGCGGGGAGCAAAACCCAATGATCTTTTAGTTGTAACCGGAGATCTTGGAGCTGCGTATATGGGGCTCCAGGTTTTAGAACGTGAAAACGAAGTATTTAAGGTGAATCCGCAAAACCAGCCAGATCTTACCTCCTATGCATATCTGATAGAGCGCCAATTGAAACCTGAGGCGCGTAAAGACATGGTGGAATTACTAGAAAAGCTTGAAGTGCATCCCACTTCGATGATCGATATAAGCGATGGACTTTCATCAGAGATCCTTCATCTTTGTAAAAACAGCGAGGTAGGATGTAATCTCTATGAAGATAAAATTCCCCTCGATCCCACAGTTATATCGGCTTGTGAAGAATTCCGTTTAGACAGTACCCTTGTTGCACTAAGCGGTGGAGAAGACTATGAATTATTATTTACTATAGATCAAAAAGAATTCCTGAAAATAAAAGGTAATCCCAATCTTACTGTCTTGGGGCACATTACAGATAAGAATGAAGGGACGCACTTAATTTCCAGGAATGACTCTAAAATTCCTTTAACAGCTCAGGGCTGGAATGCGTTCGAAAAAGACTAAGCTACTTGCTGATCTGTGCGGTGTCTTTTCTGGTAGATAAGTTCTAAAGTGTCATTGATCTCCCGAAGTTGTGGAGTCAAAGCCGAAAGGTTACCACTAACATCTGTTGTAACTTGTTTTCCGCAGTGCACACACTTATACTCCTTAATGTGGGAAGTAACTTTTTTTGAAACCGAGTAGTGGTGCCCAAAAATATTGCAGAATATTTTTTTCATAATGTAGGTTTTAGGCAAGATTAAAGCGGGATTGGGGTGCCGCTGAACGCATACTTTTATTGGTTAATTATTTGATTGTTAAGATCTGAGAACATCTTTATATCTCAACGTCCTCATTGCTCATTTTATTGGGTACAGGCAGAGAAAATCTCTACTAAATCGATGAAATTCTTTTTTTTCGACCAACTGTCAATATATATCGATGAACTGCAGGGTTTGTCCCGGCTCTATTTTGCGCTATCTTGGGTTGCGTGAAACGGACCCGTGAAATACTACTAACAGCCCTCGCTCTCTTCTCGCTTTTTTTCGGGGCGGGCAACCTTATTCTGCCTCCACTACTGGGCTATACCGCCGCCGAATCCTGGTGGCTCGTCGCTTTGGGGTTTTGTATCTCTGCGGTGCTGATTCCTATTCTGGGGATTTTGGCACACGCAAGGCTTCAAGGCACCATGTTCGATTTTGGGAACAAGGTATCACCGGGCTTCAGTCGGGTCTATTGCTACTTTGTTTATGCTATCTCGATAAGCCTTCCTTCTCCCAGAACTGCAGCCGTTACCCACGAGATAGGCGTAATGCCATTGGTGGACAGCTCCTCTCTGATCACAAGTATTGTATATTTTTCGTTAGTCTTTTTATTCGTGATCAACCGGGGTTGGATCCTGGATGTGATTGGAAAATTCCTATCCCCGGCCATATTGTTGGTGCTGTTTGGAATGATCGCTGTCTCCTTCTTTCGATTCCCTTTTGAATTTGACGCTTCCGGATTTTCCAATCCCATTTCAAGCGGAATCCTTGAGGGATATCAGACCTTCGATGCTATCGGTGCCGTGGTAGTAGGAGGTGTAATAATAATATCGATCAACATCAAAGAAAGGGAAATGTCCTTTTCATCTAAAAGAAAGATTATTGCCAGAGCCGGATGGTTAGCCGGGTTAGGTCTTTTTCTTATATATGGCTGTCTGATACTGACTGGCGCACTGTTTCACGGCAACTTCTCTGAAGATGTTACGCGTACTGCCCTGTTAAGCGGTATCAGCAAAGCCACTCTTGGAAATTCTGCCAACCTCCTGCTGAGCATACTGGTGAGTTTAGCGTGTTTTACTACCGCGGTTGGAATTATTACGGGGACCGCAGATTTCGTAAAATCCCAATTTCCCAAAATTAAAAGCGCCTATTTGATCACCTCCATTATAGCTAGTTCTCTGGGAATTCTAATGGGTCAATTCAATGTTGGCTATATCATTGCCGTAGCCTTGCCAGCCCTAATGTTTATTTATCCTATTACTATAGCGCTTATTTTACTGAATGTTCTCCCTTCGCGTTTCACTTCCCCATCGATCTTTAGAGCTGTGGTCCTTACCACAATTGTTTTTAGCCTTCCAGATTTTTTGGGATCTTTTGGAATAGAACTCGATTGGTGGACGTGGATACCTTTAAGCGACTTTAAAATGGGGTGGGTATTGCCATCTTTAATTGTTTTTTTTGCCCTTTTAATCAGGGAAAAAAAACCTTCGCCCATGGGTAAGTACAAGTAGTTTGTAAATGAATCCTAATTCGAATTCATCAGCTGCTCAATTTCCTCGGCCTCAATCGGGATATTCTTCATAAGATTCAGCGGTGAGCCTGACTCCTGAATCACCACGTCATCTTCGAGCCGTATCCCCATTTTTTCGTTGGGAATATAAATCCCCGGTTCTACGGTGAATACCATATTAGCCTTCATCGGGGTTTTCAATGCCCCATAATCGTGAGTGTCTAGCCCCATATGATGACTGGTCCCGTGCATAAAGTATTTTTTATAGGCCGGCCAGTTGGGGTCTTCATTCTTTACATCAGCCTTGTCGAGCAGGCCAAGCCCCAACAATTCGCCGGTCATGATCTTACCCACTTCGATATGATATTCCTCCCAATCTGTTCCGGGCACCAGCAATTGGGTGGCCTTATTCTTTACCCTGAGGACGGCCTGGTATACATTTCTCTGGCGGTCGGTAAATCTTCCGCTTACCGGTATAGTGCGGGTCATATCACTGGCGTAGTTGGCATATTCCGCTCCCACGTCCATCAAAACCAGATCTCCGTCTTTACAGGGTTGGTTATTCTCGATATAATGCAGAACATTGGCATTATTCCCTGAAGCGATAATTGGTGTGTAGGCAAATCCCCTGGATCGGTTCCTGATAAACTCATGCAGGTATTCTGCCTCGACTTCGTACTCCATTACACCTGATTTTAAGAACGACAATACCCGTCTGAATCCTTTTTCTGTGATATTGCAGGCCTTTTGCAACTGTTCGATCTCCTCAGGCTCTTTTACCCCTCTGATCTCCTGCAAGATGGGGTTGCTCTTCGCATACTGATGTGCCGGAAAATCCTTTTTACACTTCTCGATAAAACGGGCTTCCCTGGTTTGTGTTTCAGAGGATTGCCTGTAATGCTCATTGGTGTTAAAGTATATGGTGTCTGCTTCTGTCATCAGGTCAAAAAAGACTTTGTTGAACTCATTCAGCCAATATACGGTTGCTATCCCCGATACTTCGGTGGCTTTTTCTTTGGTAAGTTTTTCTCCTTCCCAAATTGCTATATGCTCGTTTGTCTCTCTTACAAAAAGTACTTCCCGGTGCTTTTCCTTAATAGAAGATGGAAAAAGAAGTAGTATGGATTCTTCCTGGTCGACCCCGGATAGATAAAAAATATCCCGGTGTTGCTGGAACGGCATGGTACTGTCTGCGCTTATGGGATATATATCGTTCGAATTAAAGGCCGCAATCGCCCCGGGTTTCATATGCTCCATGAATTTTTGTCGGTTCTTGATAAATAATCGGGAAGGAATAGGTTCGTATTTCATAATCTTTGAAGAAGTTTCATCAAAATTAGGGATTCAACGCTTGAGATCAAAGATAATAGTGGCGAGGTTTCCCCTTGTCATAGGGATGGTAAATTCATACATTCGCCAAAATAACTGCCTTTATATGATTTTTAGAACTCTACTCTTCTTTCTGATATTGGGATCTGCACAAAGCTGGGCCCAAACCCCCTCAACTTCTGCCCAAAGCATTCGGGAATCGCTGAATCAAAAAAGAGAAATGCAGAAGCAATCTCTAGTAAAGAATATCAGATTTAATAATATAGGGCCCACTATAATGAGTGGCCGGGTGGTGGATCTCGATGTTAACCCGGAGAATACGGAAGAATTCTATGTCGCCTATGCCTCGGGAGGGCTTTGGCATACCAACAACAATGGCACCAGTTTTATACCGGCAATGGATTCCACCTCTACCCAAAATCTTGGTGATATCGCTGTGCATTGGCAAAGTGGCACCATATGGGCCGGGACCGGTGAGAGTAATGCCTCACGCTCATCCTATGCGGGTATCGGCATCTTTAAATCTACAGATATGGGGAAAAACTGGCAGCATATGGGGCTGGCAGATTCTCACCATATAGGTCGTATCCTGATCAACCCTGAAAACCCGGATGAAGTGGTGGTCGGGGCCACCGGACACCTTTATTCGGCCAATGAAGAAAGGGGAATATATAAGACCACTGATGGCGGGCAGAACTGGAAACAGGTTCTGTATATCGACAATCAAACAGGGATTATAGATCTTGCCACGGCAGCTGATAATTTTAATATTCAATATGCCTCTGCCTGGGAGAAAGATCGCAAGGCATGGAATTTTAGAGGCAATGGTGAGAATTCGGGGATTTATAAAAGCATCGATAGTGGAAAAACCTGGAAGAAAATGAATATCGAGGGAAGTGGTTTCCCTACCGGGGAAGGAGTTGGCCGAATTGGGTTATCGGTCTTCGATGACAATCTGCTTTATGCCATTCTTGATAATCAATATCGTCGCGATAGAAGAAGTCCCGAGGTTGAAGAACCAGGTAAACTGACCAAAGAGGATTTCAAAAAAATGACAGCAACCACACTGGAGCAATTAAGTGATGATGAGCTAGATGCCTATTTAAGGGATGAAGATTTTCCTGATAAATACACGGCCTTAGAGGTCAAAGAAATGGTTCGTTCAGGAACGATAGAGCCTAAAGATCTCAGCAGCTACCTCGACAATGCAAATTCTCTGCTATTTGAGGTTCCGGTAATCGGTGCTGAAGTGTATCGGAGTGAAGATGGAGGTGTTTCGTGGACCAAAATGAATGAGGATTACATAGATGATCTTTACTATAGTTACGGATATTATTTTGGTCAGATCCGGGTAGATCCATCTAACCAGGACCGAATATATATCTCTGGAGTGCCCATTCTGAAATCTGAGAATGGCGGCAAAACTTTTCAGGATATCAGCGGAGAGAACGTCCATGCAGACCATCATGCTTTGTGGATCAACCCTAACAACCCTCGTCATATCATTAATGGCAATGACGGCGGTGTGAATATAACCTATGATATGGGTAAACACTGGATAAAAAATAATGCTCCGACCGTAGGTCAGTTCTATGCCATAAATGTAGACTATCAGGAGCCCTATAACGTTTATGGCGGACTTCAGGACAACGGGGTATGGATGGGCCCCCATAATGCAAAGGAGAATACCCGCTGGCATCAGACTGGTCATTATGCGTGGAAAATGATCCTTGGAGGCGATGGGATGCAGGTTCAGATAGATCGCAGTAACCCTCAACTGGTATATACGGGTTTCCAATTTGGAAACTATTATCGGATAGACCTCGATTCGGGTTCTCGTACAAAGATCCAACCCAGACACGATCTCGGTGCCGAAGCTTTCCGATTCAATTGGCAAACCCCGATCTTGCTCTCTCCACATAACCAGGACATCCTTTACCTGGGAAGCAATTTATTGCACCGTTCTATGGACCAGGGCGATACCTGGGAATCGATTTCAGGAGACCTTACCCAGGGAGATAAAAAAGGTAATGTAGCCTATGGAACGATTACTTCCATTTCCGAATCTCCACTAAAATTTGGGCTGGTCTATATTGGCACAGACGACGGACTCGTTCAACGCACCGATGATGGAGGTGCTTCCTGGACCACCATATTCGGCGAACTCCCCGGCTCGTTATGGATCAGTGAAGTAGTGGCTTCCCGGCACAGCGTCAATCGTGTTTATGTAAGTCTGAACGGATATCGCCAGGATGATTTTACCACATATATCTACAGCAGTGATGACGGCGGAAAGAGTTGGAAAGACATCTCGTCGAATATCCCGGATGCGCCGGTTAATGCCCTTGCGGAAGATGCACTTTCTGAAGACCTGTTATTTGCAGGAACCGATAATGGTCTCTATGTGAGTTTCGACAAGGGGAAGCAATGGGAAAGCTTTCAAACCGGAATCCCTAATGTTGCCATTCACGACCTGGTGATCCAGGATGAAGCCAAACACCTGCTGGTGGGCACCCATGGGAGAAGCATCTACCAGGCCGATATTTCGATCCTCCAAAAGTTGAACGAAAGCATTAGGAATTCTGCCCTGACCGTATTTGATCTGCAAACCATTGAGTATTCGGATGATTGGGGTAATCCCTCCACTGTCTGGGCAGAACCGAATACCCCTGGTTTAGATATTTCCTTTTTTGCCGGAAAACCGGGAAATTATGGTGCAAAAGTTCGTTCCCTTGAAGGAGTTGTTGTTAGCGATACTGAGGTTGATGCCATCAGAGGATTAAATATCCTTTCGTACGATATGGCCTTTTCAAAAAAAGGAAAATCAATTTATCTGAAAAAATATAAACGAAGGCTGGCCACTGCAAAAAATGGTAAAACCTATCTGCCCGCTGGAAAGTACGAGGTTGAGATCAGTGGTAATGGATCAATGCAAGTAAAACAATTTGTTATCAAGGACTAGTGTGCTTTCTCAGCTAAACCTTATCCTTAAAAAATAATTCCTATGGAGCTCTCCTTAACTATTCCTGCCCTGCTGTTCCCGGCAATTTCATTAAGCATGCTGGCCTACAATGCCCGCTATCTGGCCATTGCCGCCCTTATAAGACAATTGCACAAACAGTACTTAGAAACACGGTCCAAAAACCTCGACCGGCAAGTAAAACAATTGCAGAAAAGACTAACCATCATCAAGAATATGCAGGCGGTGGCCATACTGAGCTTTTTATTCAGTGCTATTACCATGTTCCTGATCTATGTAGGACTTGGCTTCTGGGCCAACATGGCCTTTGGGGTTAGTCTGATGGCCCTGATGCTGTCGTTGATCCTGTCGCTTGTAGAAGTACAACTTTCAACCAAAGCCCTGGGGATCCAGTTAAACGATATGGGCCAATAGGACCTTAAAAGCCACCAAACCAACCAAAATGACTTTAAAAACACCCAGAGGAAAACGGATCAGTTCTATCGATATGCTAAGAGGACTGGTAATGGTGATTATGGCCCTGGACCATGTGCGCGATTACTTTCACAAAGATGCATTCTATTTTGATCCGACAGATCTGGAACAAACTAATGTCGCATTATTTTTTACCCGTTTCGTCACGCATTTTTGTGCCCCGGTTTTTGTTTTTTTGGCAGGTACTTCTGCCTTCTTCGTCGGTCAGCGACGTGATAAAAAATTCCTTGCCAAATGGTTATTGAAACGTGGAGTATGGCTAATATTTGCCGAATTCACGATAATTAAACTAGCCTGGGCATTTAAGCTCGATTTTAGCGTAATCATGCTGCAGGTAATCTGGGTGCTGGGGCTAGGGATGATATTCCTGGCGGCCTACATTTACCTGCCTAGAAAACTAGGACTGGCATTGGCGTTGATTGTGGTTCTTTCGCATAATTTATTGGACATTTACAGTACCGGTGATCCCTTCACCCCTGCTGTAGGAGCAGGTGAAAGTATCTGGCGGGTTCTGCATGTTTTTGGTCTGGTTCCCATGGGAAGCAGTATTGTCCTGGCAGCATATCCGGCAGTACCCTGGATATTTGTAATGCCCCTGGGGTACTATTTCGGTGCCCTCTATAAACCGGACGTATTGCCTGGCTTCAGGATTAAACGACTCTGGCAGATAGGCCTTGGGGCGACCTTGCTTTTCCTGGTTTTGCGCTTGCTGAATATCTATGGAGACCTCTATCCCTGGAGTCCTCAGGGAAATCTTTCTTTTACTATAATGTCTTTTCTGAATGTCACCAAATACCCGCCATCGTTGCTCTTTTTATCAGTAACTCTCGGGCCTTCGATTATCTTTTTAGCACTTGCTGAAAAGTTTAAGGGTTGGTTCTTCGAACAATTGGTGATTATCGGACGAGTCCCAATGTTCTTTTACGTTGTACATCTTTACGTGATCCATTTGCTGGCATTAATCGCGGCAGTAGCCATGGGCTTTAACGCATCGGATATGATCATCGACATCTGGATTAACATGCAATCAGAATTACAGGGCTATGGTTTTGAACTGTGGGTGGTTTACCTTGTGTGGATTGGAATAGTGCTGGCCTTGTATCCGGTATGTATTTGGTACAATCGCTATAAATCTGAAAACAGAGATAAGTGGTGGTTGAGTTATTTATAATCCATTTCCGATAAACGCTCATCTTAGATTCGGCCGACTTTCCGGTCGGTTGTAATGGCGTTCCTACTGATAATACTTTTGTTTTTTTCGTCGATATCTGTTAAGCTCAACGTATTTTATAATCTCCTGTGCTACATTGATCCCGGTAGCTTCTTCAATTCCTCTCAACCCGGGAGAAGCGTTTGCCTCGAGCAGCAAAGGACCTCGATCGGACCGTATCAGATCTACTCCGGCAACGCCTAATCCGAGATGTTTTACAGCTTTAATGGCCATAGCCTGTTCTTTAGGCGTAGGGATTATGGCCATGGTCTCGGCACCCTGGTGAACATTCGAACGAAATTCTTCCAGTGCACTTGATCGCTTCATACTCGCGATTACCTTATTTCCAACAACAATGATACGGATATCCTCGCCCCTGGCCTCTTCGATATATTCCTGTATAAGTATACTGGTGTCTAACTTGTAAAAGGTATCCAGGATAGATTTCGCCGACTTCCTGGACTCTGCCAGAATGACCCCCATACCCTGCGTTCCTTCCTGCAATTTTATAATTACGGGTGTGCCTCCCAGGATCTCAATTTGTTCATTGATATTCTCCGGATTGATAGAGAAAAGTGTTTCCGGAATAGGAATACCCTTCTTTGTCATGATCTGAAGAGTTCGGACTTTATTCCTCGCACGGGTAATCCCTAATGATCTGGCCGTGCTGAAAACCCCATTCATCTCAAACTGTTTTACAATTGCGGCCCCGTGACGGGTAACATTAGTGCCAATTCGTGGAATAATCACATCAAAATCATCAGAAATATTCTCATTACCAAGAAAGATCTGAGGATTACCGGATACCAGTTTTACCGAGCATTTAGTATGATCGATCAATTCTATATAATGCCCACCTCTTTCCACTTCTTCCGCGATCCTCTTAGTAGAGTATACGCTCAGGCTAACCGATAAGAGTCCGATGTTCATGGCTGGTGTTCTGATAGGATTATCGTCTCTAATATCGCTAAAATAATGATATCTCAGATGTTAGTTCAATTTTTATCCCGGTGAAAACTAGAATATTAGAGTGTTTTTTGTTTAAGATGTTAGCTCGATTTGTGTATGTTTAAATCAAAAAATTAAACAGCCTGGTTTTGTTGCTTATAATGAATCTAAATACTGAATATTAAAGTGCCCTAAGTTTGTTAATAATTGGCCCGTAGTGTAAATTAGCGCAGTTAAATCCAATGGAATGAGTGCACTGATAAAATCGTCCATTGCCCGCAAAGTGGTGATGGCTCTTTCTGGTCTTTTTTTAGTTCTTTTTCTGCTCCTTCACCTTACTATCAACCTTTCCTCGGTCATCAACCCCGACATATTTAATCAATGGTCCCACTTTATGGGTTATAATCCATTGGTTCAGTACCTGATGCAACCGATACTTATCGCCGGGGTTGTAGTTCATTTTGTAATGGGGATTGTTTTAGAACTTCAAAATAACAGGGCAAGAACCGTAAAATATGCCCAGTTTAAAGGTAGCGCCAATGCCTCATGGGTTTCAAGAAATATGATCATCTCAGGATTGGTGGTCCTGGCCTTCCTGGGCTTGCATTTCTATGATTTCTGGATTCATGAGATGGCGTACAAATATGTGGAGGTTAATCCTCAGGACCCGACAAGATATTATGCAGAAACCGTAGAAAAATTTGAACCCATATGGAGGACCGTGATCTATGTGGTTTCTTTTATTTTGCTTTCCATGCATTTATGGCATGGTTTCGCCTCCTCTTTCCAAAGTATGGGCCTCAACAACAAGTACACGCCCAACCTTAAAAAGTTTACAAAAGTCTATGCGCTGATCGTTCCTTTAGGTTTCGTATTTATCGCATTATACCATCATCTTAATCCGTTAACACATTAATTATGGCTGTTCTGGATTCAAAAATTCCTACAGGGCCCCTTGCCGAAAAGTGGACCAAGCATAAGAATGAAATAGACCTCGTTAACCCCGCCAATAAACGAAATATTGATATTATCATAGTGGGTACCGGCCTTGCTGGTGGTTCAGCTGCAGCCACACTGGCAGAATTGGGGTACAACGTAAAAACTTTTTGCTACCAGGATTCGCCCAGGAGAGCACATTCCATCGCCGCCCAGGGAGGTATCAACGCCTCTAAAAATTACCAGGGTGATGGAGATAGTGATTACCGCCTTTTCTACGATACAATCAAAGGAGGGGATTATCGTTCAAGGGAAGCTAACGTTTACCGACTGGCAGAAGTATCAGGTAATATCATAGACCAATGCGTTGCACAGGGGGTTCCTTTTGCACGTGAATATGGTGGGTTGCTAGACAACCGATCTTTTGGGGGCGTATTAGTGTCCAGGACCTTTTATGCAAAAGGGCAAACAGGGCAGCAATTATTACTCGGTGCTTATGGAGCGATGAACCGACAGATCCAAAGGGGTAAAATAAAATCGCATACCCGGCATGAAATGTTAGACCTCGTTCTCATAGACGGAAAGGCTCGCGGCATTATTGCCCGTGACCTTATCAGCGGAGAAATAGAGAGGCATTCGGCCCATGCCGTGGTTTTAGCTACTGGTGGATATGGTAATGTCTTCTACCTTTCCACAATGGCAATGGGATGTAATGTAACCGCTGCATGGCGTGCACACAGACGGGGTGCTTTTTTTGCCAATCCATGCTTTACTCAAATTCACCCGACCTGTATCCCGGTCTCTGGAGATCATCAGTCGAAATTAACGCTCATGTCCGAATCTCTCAGGAATGATGGGCGTATCTGGGTCCCAAAAAGAAAGGAAGATACCCAGGCCATTCGTGAAGGCAAGTTAAAACCAACAGAACTAAAAGAAGAAGATCGCGACTATTTCCTCGAAAGACGTTATCCGGCATTCGGTAACCTGGTTCCCAGGGACGTTGCTTCTCGTGCTGCTAAAGAACGATGCGATGCAGGCTTTGGCGTTAATAAGACCGGTGAAGCAGTTTATCTGGATTTCTCCTCGGCCATTGCAAGGTACGGCAATGAAAAGGCACTGACATCAGGTATTAAAAATCCGGATAAAGACACCGTCACCAAACTCGGAAAAGAAATCATCGCCGCAAAGTATGGCAACCTCTTCCAGATGTATGAAAAAATAGTCGATGAGAATCCATATAACACGCCGATGATGATTTATCCGGCGGTTCATTATACTATGGGCGGACTCTGGGTAGACTATAACCTGCAAACCACTATTCCTGGTTGTTACTCGGCAGGTGAGGCTAATTTTAGTGACCATGGCGCAAACCGATTAGGAGCTTCGGCCTTGATGCAAGGTTTGGCTGATGGCTATTTTGTACTCCCTTATACCATAGGCGATTATTTATCTGATGATATTCAGACCGGCCCAATTTCTACCGATTCTCCGGAATTTGAAGAAGTGGAAAAGGGAATAAAGGAGCGTATTGACAGGCTGATGAGTGGCAGTGGAAAGCATTCTGTGGATTATTACCATAAAAAATTGGGTAAAATCATGTGGAATAAATGCGGCATGTCCCGTAACGCAGAAGATCTTAAAAGTGCGATAGACGAAATTGCAGCTTTAAGAAAAGATTTTTGGGAAAATGTAAAAGTTACCGGAGGCAAGCAAGGAATGAATACAGAACTGGAGAAGGCCGGGCGTGTTTCAGACTTTTTGGAACTTGGAGAGCTTTTCGCCAAAGATGCATTACAAAGAAACGAATCTTGCGGCGGGCATTTCAGGGAAGAATATCAAACCCCTGAAGGTGAAGCCCTAAGGGATGATGAGAATTTCAAATATGTAGCGGCCTGGGAGTATAAAGGTGAACCTAAGGATGCTGTTTTGCACAAGGAAGAGCTCGTATACGAGAATATAAAGGTTAAAACAAGAAGCTATAAATAAGTAGGCCCGACAGGACTATCAGAATTAGAAAAAGAAAGGATATGAACCTACATTTGAAAATATGGCGTCAGCAGAATGCAAATTCAAAAGGTAAGATGGTAGATTATCCCATCAGTGGGGTGGAATCGGATATGTCTTTCCTTGAAATGCTCGACGTATTAAACGAATCTCTCATAAACAAAGGAGAAGAGCCCATTGCCTTTGACCATGACTGCAGAGAAGGGATTTGTGGCACCTGTTCATTGATGATCAACGGAGAACCGCATGGGCCAGATCGTCTGATCACAGCCTGCCAACTTCATATGAGAAAGTTCAAAGACGGCGACACTATCGTTATTGAACCTTTCAGGGCGAAGGCCTTTCCAGTGATCAAAGATCTGATCATAGACAGGACTGCATTTGACAGGATTCAGCAGGCGGGTGGATATATCTCCGTTAATACTTCCGGAAATACGGTGGATGCCAATGCCATTCCAATCGAAAAGCATAAAGCAGACGAAGCCATGGATGCGGCTACCTGCATCGGCTGCGGAGCTTGTGTGGCAGCTTGTAAAAATGCAAGTGCCATGCTGTTTACATCAGCCAAGGTATCTCAGTTTTCCCTTTTACCTCAGGGTAGAGTGGAAGCGACCGAAAGGGTACAGAATATGGTGCGACAGATGGATTTGGAAGGATTCGGGAATTGCACCAATACCGGAGCCTGCGAGGTTGAATGCCCAAAGGGAATTTCTTTGGAAAATATCGCCAGGATGAACCGCGAATACCTGATGGCTACCTCTAAAGGATAACCACAAACTACATATAATTCCAACCAGGTCCTGCCATTGAAGGCAGGACATTTTTTATAGTCGAAATCTCCAAAAATCGTTGCCGGAGGAATTCCCTACTTTTACTAAATATTGTTTATTATGTCATCATCAACGCTTTCTATACGCCCCAAACTGCCCAACTTACCGCAATCTATTTTTACCACCATGAGTGTCATGGCGAAAGAATACGGAGCCATCAACTTATCCCAGGGTTTTCCGAATTTTGATCCGGACAGGAAATTACTGGAGCTGGCCACAAAGGCTATGCATGATGGTTTTAACCAGTATGCACCCTTAAGTGGTATCTACTCCTTAAGGGAGGTGATCTCGGAAAAAATTCACAGCCTGTATTCCAGAGAATACCATCCCGATTCAGAAATAACGATTACCGCAGGTGCCACCCAGGCTATTTATACCGCGATAGCGGCCTTTGTCTGGCCAGGTGATGAGGTAATTGTTTTAAAACCAGCTTACGACTGCTATGAACCGGCTATTATTGCTCATGGAGGACGCCCTGTCCTCGTTCAAATGGATCCTCATGAACATGAAGTTGACTGGAAGTTGTTCGAGAAGGCGATTGGTGATAAAACCAGAATGGTGATTATCAATACTCCTCATAATCCAAGTGGCAAGACATTTAGTGCCGAAGATATGAAGACACTGGAGCGATACTTGCATAACACAGACATCCTTGTTCTCAGCGATGAGGTGTATGAACATATTGTTTTCGATAAGGTCAGGCACGAAAGCGCCTCAAGATTTGAAGACTTGGCCTCCAGAAGTCTTATCTGTGCTTCATTCGGAAAAACTTTTCATGTAACCGGTTGGAAAATGGGCTATTGTGCAGCCCCAGACCACCTCATGAAGGAATTCCGAAGGGTTCATGAATTCAATGTATTCTGTGCTAATCACCCTTTGCAAAGGGCTTTGGCATCCTATCTTAAAACCCCGGACCACTATTTAAACCTGGGACCATTTTTTCAGCAAAAACGGGATCTGTTCCTTTCCGGTCTTCAGAGTTCGAGATTTAAGTTCAATCCTTCGGAGGGTACCTATTTTCAATTATTGGATTTCTCTGATATTACAGACGAGGGGGATGTGGAATTTGCCAAACGGCTAACTGTGGAAAAAGGCGTCGCCAGTATACCCATATCTGTGTTTAACAAAGATGGGCAAGATCACGGGTATTTGCGATTCTGTTTTGCCAAGACCGAAGATACTATACTCAGGGCAACTGAAATATTAGGCAAGATCTAGTTGACAGCCTGATACAGAAGTTTTAAGAACTCGTCCATTTTTGAAGGTTCCATCCAGCGTGTGATGATGACCAATTGCCTTTGCCTGTCGATAACAATATAGTTTCCGCCAAACCCCTGAGCCGAAAAAAGGTTATCGGGTGCGCGTTCCCAACGGTCGTCCCCGGGTGTATTGAGCCACCACATAAATCCGTAATTGACGTTGGGTTCAGAAGAAGTAAGTGCCTCGGCTATCCATTCCTCACTGATAATCTTCTGAGTTTTCCAGCGCCCGTTATTCATAAATAAAAGTCCGAAGCGAGCCATGTCTTCCGCATTGATAAATATTCCAGCTCCTGAATGACCTCCGCCCGTAACAGACTTCATCTTTATACCATCTACTTCGGTCCAGGCATGGTCATAGCCAAACCACCTCCAGGTAGTAGAGGCTCCAATAGGATCCATAAGATGTTCTTTGAGCACTTTTGGCAAAGGGTTGCGCCATACTTGAGTAAGGGAATATGCAAGTACGTTAACCCGAACATCGTTATATTCCATAACCGTGCCCGGAGTTTTTAATTCCCTGTACTTCCAGTCATCGAGGCTTCCTTTCCGTGGTGGTCTGTCTGCCCAGTCTTTTATGCCCCATAATTCACCCGACCAGTCTGAGTTTTGCTGTAGCAAGTGTTTCCAACGGATCTGGCTGTTGTGAGGACCCTGAAAAGTTCCATCCCATATATAATCGGCCAGCAGATCATTAGCGCTGCCGATAAGCTTTCGGTCCACCGCCAGGCCTGCTACCGTTGAAAGGAAACTCTTGGTAACGCTAAAGGTCATGTCGACCCGCTGCGTATCGCCCCAGCTACCGATCATATATCCATTTTTAAGTATCATGCCTGCCGGGCCACCTCGTTTCTTTGTAGGGCCCAGTATCTCATGAAATGGTTCGCGGGTAAATCCTTTTAATATGGCTATACGCAGGTCTCGGGATCCTGAATATTCATTTTCAAGAGCAAATTGGACTGCCCGATCCAGCTGTTCTTTATCTACATTAAATTCTTCGGGGGTACGTACTTCCCAATCGGTGTTTCGATCTGGAAAATAAATGGATTGAGAAAATCCTTGAAGTGAACATAGGCAAATACTAAAATATATAAGAAGTTTCCCAGGAGTCATAGCGTGTATATTTGGCGCTACAATTTAGGGATATCCAACCGCATTAACCAATCGGTTTGTTTATCTTTTCCAATATAAAAAGCGTGTTTCCTGAATTTTATAAAACCCAGTTTTTGGTAAAATCGGATCGCAGGCTGGTTTTCTTCCCAAACACCCAACCAGAGATACTCTGTTCCGGTTTTTTGTGCAAAATAGATGATTTGAGCCATTATCCAGTTTCCGATTTTCAATCCCTGATACTCTCTTCGCACATAAAAACGTTCTAATTCGAGTGAGTCAGTGTCGGCTATGTCTGTTTGGGATGCCGCCCGATTTACTTTGAAATAGGCTACGGTTTTTCCTTCATTATAGACCAAATAATAAGAGAGCTCACTATTTTTCAATTCATTTTCGATCTTAGTCTTGTCGAAAGCGGTCTCTAAATATGAATGAAAATCCTTAGGGTCATTGAGGTGTTCAAAGGTATCTCTAAATGTCGATCTGGAAATCTCCACTAGTACATCGAGCTGGTCCGTTGTACATTTTAAAAGGCTAAGTTCCATACTGATTCTTTTACCGAAATTTAATAAAAGATTCTTTCTTCAGTATACTGGCTAAGCTCGGTTTTTGCTTGTATTTATGTTGTCTTTTTATGCCAGGAAATAAAAAAAGCAAACTATAAAGTTTGCTTGTACTAATTGTCAGGTTGTGTTTGCTTACAGCATAAAGAGTTTTCTAGCCAACATTATGATTCCACTCAGGAATTCATTTCTGTAAATCTGAACTTCTTCTTCAACTGGCGTATGGTCTATCTGGGCTTCCATAGCGATTACGTATTTATAGGTTAAATGGGGTTAAAAAAATTAAGGAAATAAATATAGGATATAATAACGTATCAATCAATGGATTGTTGTGAAGATTTCAAAAACTGTGGTGAAAATTCAAAAGGGGTGTCGTTCGTCGATAAAACCAAAATCAGATCTCCATCTCGGGAACCTCATCCGGAACGATCAGTTTACCTTCGGTAGCCTCTTTGATCGCTTCAACACTAATCCCCGGAGCTCTTTCCAACAACTTAAAACCTTCATCGGTTATTTCGAGTACAGCCAGGTTAGAAACGATTTTCTTTACACAACCAACACCGGTTAAAGGGAGTGTACAGCGTTTAAGTAATTTAGATTTACCCGCCTTATTGGTATGCATCATGGCAACGATTATATTTTCGGCAGAGGCCACAAGATCCATAGCTCCACCCATCCCCTTCACCATTTTTCCAGGTATCTTCCAGTTTGCGATATCTCCGTTTTCTGACACTTCCATAGCCCCCAGTATGGTGAGATCTACATGTTGTCCGCGGATCATTCCAAAGCTGGTGGCAGAATCAAAAAAAGAGGCTCCCGGTAAGGTGGTGATGGTTTGTTTGCCTGCATTAATAATGTCGGGGTCTTCTTCGCCTTCATAAGGGAAAGGTCCCATTCCTAAAACGCCGTTCTCACTTTGAAATTCAACACTGATATCGGATCGCACAAAGTTGGCAACCAAAGTGGGAATACCAATTCCGAGATTTACGTAGTAACCGTCTTTAACCTCGCGGGCAATCCTTTTTGCTATTCCATTCTTATCCAGCATCAGTCTCGTTTTCTTACCGTCCGTTGTTCAATTCTTTTTTCGTAATGTGGTCCCTGGAAAATCCTCTGTACGAAGATCCCCGGAATATGAATCTCATTTGGATCCAGACTGCCGGCAGGAAGCAATTCTTCGACCTCAGCAACTGTAATTCCCGAAGCCCCGCACATACAAGGGTTAAAATTCCTTGCTGTACCCTTAAATACCAGATTTCCGGCTTCATCGCCCTTCCATGCTTTTACAAAGGAAAAGTCGGAATTATAAGCATATTCCAACACGTACATCTTACCATTAAACTCCCTGGTTTCCTTGCCCTCGGCTACCTCAGTGCCATAGCCGGCAGGTGTATAAATAGCCGGAAAACCTGCTTGGGCAGCCCTGCATTTCTCGGCAAGTGTTCCCTGAGGGGTTAATTCCACATCGAGTTCCCCGCTAAGCATCTGACGTTCGAACTCATCGTTCTCTCCTACATACGATGAGATCATTTTGCGGATCTGTTTTTTTTGTAAAAGAAGGCCAAGGCCAAAATCATCAACTCCGGCATTATTGCTGATACAGGTGATATCCTTTATCCCAAGACGTACCAGCTCGGCAATGGCATTTTCCGGTATCCCGCAAAGGCCGAACCCCCCAAGCATAAAAGTCATGCCATCCTGCACTCCGCGCAGTGCTTCCTGTGCATCGGCCACCGTTTTCCTTATCATATGATACAGATTCTGCTACAAAAGAAAAGGCTTTTGAAGCGTTGCCACTAATTTACACTATTAGCGTGAAAATGTGAAGGTAAAAATAGTTGAGTTCTTGCCGATCCTCTGTCTTTAAAAGTCGAGATCATCCAGATCATCATCCAGGTCGGGCAGGTTTTCCGTTTCTTCCTGAATCTTTGTACAATTCACATTGATCGACAAGTTTTCCGGTTCCACAAACTCTCCTTGAGAAACGCCGAGATCCTCATCGGCATAATTCATCTTCATATAAAGACCCCAGATCGGAAGTGCCATAGAGGCTCCCTGCCCATAAACTATACTCCTGAAGTGGGTGGCCCGTTCCTCCCCGCCTACCCATACGCCTGTCACCAGGTTAGGAACCATGCCCATGAACCAGCCATCGCTCTGGTTTTGCGTTGTACCGGTCTTACCGGCAATCGGGTTGGTAAAACCATAGGGATATCCGGTAATAATCTCTTTATATACCCTTTGTTCTTTCAGGCTACTATGGCGCAAACGCATCCCGGATCCACTTTGAGTAACCCCTTCCATAAGATTTACCATAGCATAGGCCACATCTTTATTAAGGACGTCATTTGTTTCGGGGACATATTCGTAGAGCACGGTGCCATTCTTGTCTTCTATCCGTGTCACCATTACCGGTTTCACATAGACCCCCTGATTGGCAAAAGTACCATATGCTCCAACCATCTCATAGACATTAAAATCTGGCGTGCCCAGTGCAATCGAAGGAACTTCCGGGATTTCTTTAGAAAAGCCCAGTTTTTTAACGATCGATACCACTGGTTTTGGCCCGATGCGATCAATGAGTTGCGCGGTCACCGAATTGACAGAATTGGCAAGAGCATGTTTCAGGGTGTACATATTGCCTGAATATTTTCCATTTGAGTTCTTCGGGCACCAGGGTTCCGGGTTACCATGTTTGTTTGCCTCTATACAATACTGGCTGTCGGGTAAAGCATCACAAGGTGAAAGGCGCAATTGATCTATCGCTGCCGCATAGACAAAAGGTTTAAATGTAGATCCGGCCTGGCGCGCGCCCTGTATAACGTTGTCGTACTGAAAATGTTTGTAGTTTAATCCCCCCACCCATGCTTTCACATGACCGGTTTGGGGTTCCATTGACATCATGGCTGCCCTAAGAAAAGTTTTGTAGTACCTTATCGAATCCAATGGGGTCAATATGGTGTCTTTTTCTCTGGTTTCGCTCTCCCAATCGAAAACGGTCATTTCGGTTTTTTCATTGAAAGAAGCCCGGATCTCCTCTTCTGACGCTCCTGCCCTTTTCATCGCCCTCCAGCGCTCCGAGGTTTTCATGGCTCTTTCCATGATCGATTTAATTTCAGATCGTTCGAGTTCCAGAAATGGGGTGGTGGGATTTCTCTGGGGGGTATTCTGAACGAAAAATTCGGCTTGAAGTCGTTTCATATGTTCCGCCACAGCTTTTTCTGCATTGGCCTGCATCCGCGAATCGATCGTTGTGTAGATCTTAAGTCCGTCTAAATACATATTCCATTTCCCTTCATCTCCATTTTCTTCGATCTTCGGATTCTCCTGAATCCATCTTTTTAGATAACGCTGAAGGTACATCCTGAAATAAGTGGCCAGTCCTTCTCTATGTGATTCAGGGCTGAAATTGATATCCATTTTCAATCCCAGTAATGAATCTCGCTGAGCCTCAGTGATAAAATCATACTTGGCCATCTGACCCAGAACCGTATTCCTTCGATTTAATACCAGTTCACTGCGTCTGATCGGGTTATACAGTGAAGAGTTTTTTAGCATCCCCACCAGGACGGCCGACTCTTCGGTTTTAAGCGTATTGGGTTCTTTCCCGAAATAGATACGTGCCGCAGATCTGATCCCATCCGCATTGTAACCAAAATCGTATTCGTTGAGATACATCGACATGATCTCTTCCTTGGTATATTGTCGCTCCAGCCTGATGGCGATTACCCACTCTTTAATCTTCTGTATGATTCTGCCAAATACCCCACCTGATGGTCTTTTGGTAAACAGGAGTTTAGAAAGTTGTTGAGGGATGGTGCTGGCCCCGCCTCTTTTTCCTAAAAATATCATTGCTCTAAGGGTACCCCTGGCGTCGATCCCCGAATGTTCGTAGTAGCGAACATCCTCAGTGGCGACCAGAGCATTCACCAGATTTTGAGGAAGTTCCTCGAAGGGGACCCAGGTCCTGTTGTCTTCGAGGTAGAGTTTCCCAAGGGTTTCTCCATCGGACGAGATGATTTCTGTAGCCAGGTTAGTTTGTGGATTTTCAAGGCGCTCGAAAGTGGGCATCTCCCCAAATACGCCCCAAGACGCCAACACAAATAGGAGCAGGACGGCAATTACCCCTGCACCGAACAGTATCCAGAAACCCTTTATAAAAGGATAAAAAATGCCCCTTTTCGCAGTCGTTTTCTTCTTAGCCATTATTCTTCCCGTCGTTCAATCTCAATACCAACGTCGGTTATGCCTTTTAAATTGTTTAAACCTTCTACCTGTCCGGTTTGTCTCATAGCATGAACAAGTTGTATTGTATATACGCCCGGATTGGAAAAAACGATGTTTTCCTTATACCAAAGTTTGTTTTCGATAACACTTCCATATCCCTTCCCCAGCCATCGGCCATCGGGGAGCGCCATTTCATATTCCAGGGTGTCTCTGATTATTTGATCATCGGGTGTCTGGATATCTGCTATTAAAAAAAGGTTGCTGAAAGGAAAGGTATTGTCGTTCCTCACCATAATGAAAACGTTGTAGGGCTGGATGGAATCCAGGGAACTCACTTCAAATTTCTTTACGTCGTCTTTGTTCCATGCTCCGTTGGTGGTCGCTTTGTAATCCGAGTATACCAATGCCTCATTACAACCTGTGGCAATCAGCAATATTATGGAAAAACAAAATCTGCTAAACATTCCTCGACCGGCTTTTTTTGGCAGATCTCTGATTTCTGCCTTTCTTCCTTTTTTTCTTTCGTCTGGGTCGATCAAAACGGGTAAGACTGTCCTGTCCTACTACATTCTCGAAAATCAGATTGTCGGTTTTGATGTTTTCCGAGGCGAATTCCTCTAAACTCATCACCTTTTCCTTCATCCTGTTCGCTTTCATGATCTGATGGACCTGGTCTTTACTAAGTTCATGCCAGGTAGAAGGGTCGTCCTTATAGGAATACCACAGCGCTCCTTTGAAGATATCAGCCTTCTGACAAAAAGCGATCCCCTTCTCTGTCTGCAGTTTTACATCCTGAGACGGGAAATCATTCAGGGCTTCCATATAGAGGTCCAGTTCGTAATTCAGGCAACATTTCAGTTTGCCACATTGGCCCGCAAGCTTTTGGGGATTGAGAGATAATTGCTGATATCGCGCAGATGAGGTACTGACTGATCTGAAGTCGGTGAGCCAGGTAGAACAACATAATTCTCTGCCACAGGAACCGATACCCCCCAGTCTTTGAGCCTCTTGCCGGTATCCGATCTGTCTCATTTCTATCCTGATTCCGAACGCTTTGGCCATATCTTTGATCAGCTGCCTGAAATCGATTCTTTCTTCAGCGGTATAATAAAAAGTGGCCTTGGACCCATCGCCCTGGAACTCAATGTCGGAGATCTTCATTTGAAGCCGTAATAAAATAGCCATCTCCCGTGAACGCTTCTTTACTTCTTCCTCCTTATCCCTGCATTTTTGCCATTTATCAATATCCTTTTGGGTGGCTTTTCGGTAAATTTTTGGTAGATCGTCTTCCGGATTTACTTTTTTCTTTCTCATCTGGACCTTTACCAGCTCGCCGGTAAGGGTTACAATACCAACATCGTGCCCCGATTTGGCTTGTGTCGCTACAATATCGCCAATGGAAAGCGGGAGGTTATCTGTATTCCTGAAGAATTCCTTGCGACTGTTCTTAAAGCGCACTTCGACACAATCGAATGCTGTGGCCCCGTCGGGTAAGGACATATTGGAAAGCCAATCGAAAACGGTAAGTTTATTGCAGCCATCCGAACCGCAGGTCCCATTGCTCCTGCATCCTCGAGGCTGTCCCCCCGTTGTGGTTGAACAACTGTTGCAACCCATATTTTTTATCTTGATTTGGACAAGAACCAGAGTTCTTTGCCAAAAAAGGTTCGTACTTTATTTACATCTGTAAAGATAGGATAAATTTAAAAGGGAAGTAAACCACCTGATGGACTAATATCTTCCAAACAAAGAAAGTGAATCCTTTTTGTATATTTATTCAAAATTTTTAGTGTGAAATTTCTTACTGGAATACTATTGCTTTTCTGCGCAGTGCCATCAGAAGCTCAGAAAGTCAAAACCAAGATTGAGAAAAACAGCTATTTCAAAGAAATTTATCAGATAGACAAAGCCAGTAAACTAAAGAACGGGGCTTATGTTCAGCTGAATCCGTTAAATAAAGATACACTTTGTGCTGGAAGATTCAGTAAAGGTGAACCGATTGGTCTTTGGAAGTTTTACTCGAAGGATGGGCCTCTAACCCATACTTACGATTACAATAGCCAATCGTTTCGGAAAATTATAAATACAGGATCGGATTCTATTGAGCTTCCCGTAATGAGAAACGGCGCATTTCCAATAGAAAGTGTTGATCGTGAGCCCTTCTACCTAGGCTACAATGAAGAATTTAAAGACCGGATACTACTTCATTTAGATATAGAAAAAATAATAAACCTTGCCAAGAAGAATCAGGGGATAACCGTTCTATCGCTAGTTGTGGACCCTCGTGGGCAACCGAGAGCAATACGGACTGAAGAAACCCATGATCTTGAAATTGCCAAACTGTTGATAGCGGCGATTAAGCAGGTCGAGGGAGCATGGTTGCCCGCTATTCAGAGTGGTATTCCAGTAAGCACCAAAATCTATCTCTTGCACGACCTGCGTTTTAGCGCCGGGAACACTACAGCATCTGCCATGCCAGAATTTAATGAAAGGCCTGGTGTTTATGTCCTAAATACTCACTTTATCGGGGTTCGTCGCGCTATACCCTCCAATAGGTAAGCTGAAAGCTATTTCCTGATGTCAGGCTTTGTAGGTTGCGATCTTTTGAACTTCAGAACCTCAGACCTGCCCTTTTTAAATATTTTATTGCTCACCACTTTGCCGCGTCTCAGTCTTTTCTGTTCTTCAAATGGCAATGCATTGATCTCCTTGCACGGATCACTACAACAGTTATCCATTTTTTCTGCGCAGGTTTCGCATTGAATAAAAAGCAAATGACAGGCTTCATTGGCGCAATTTACATGAGTATCACAAGCTTCACCACACTGGTGGCATTGGGCGATTATGTCGTCTGAAATACGCTCACCCCTCCTTTGATCAAAAACAAAATTCTTTCCTGTAAACTTATTTTCCAGCTCTTTCCGGCGCACCTGCCTGGTGTACTCTATGATGCCTCCCTCGAGCTGAAATACACGTTGAAAACCCTTGTGTTTATAGTAGGCGCTGGCTTTCTCGCATCGGATCCCTCCGGTGCAATACATCACCAGGTTCCTATCTTCTTTATGTTCGGCCAATTGTTCTTCTATGATGTCAAGGGAATCCCTAAAGGTATCCACATCGGGTGTGATGGCGTTCTGGAAATGTCCGATCTCACTTTCATAATGATTCCGCATATCCACCAAGATGGTATCCGGGTCATCAAGGATAGTATTGAACTGCTCCGCGTTCAGGTGAACTCCCCTATTTGTCACATCAAAACTTCCATCGTCCAGACCATCTGCAACAATTTTTTTACGCACCTTTATTTTAAGTTTTAAAAAAGATTTATTGTCTTGTTCAATGGCGATGTTCAGACGTACTCCTTCCAGAAAACCAATGCTGTCGAGATGGTCTTTAAAGTCCTTAAAATTTTCTGAAGTAACGGATAATTGGGCATTAATGCCTTCACGGGCCACATAGATCCGCCCTAATACATCCAAATTGTTCCAGTGAATAAAAAGGTAATCCCTGAAAAGCCCCGGGTTACCAATATGTGCGTACTTATAGAAAGAAATAGTAAGTCTGTCCTTACCGGCTTTATCGATAAGGGCTTCCCTTTCCTTAGCACTTAAAGTATTGTACAGTTGCATGCTATACCAATGATTAAGTTTAAAGAATAGTCCGGGGTAAAATTAGAGATAATTATCAGGTAGACAATGAAAAAGAGCTTTGAAAGACTTCAAAGCTCTTAACTGGCCATCCCGCTGTCTTCTTTTTCATAGATAGTCCATTGAGGTAATGGCCTCAGCTTTTTCAGCTGCAATAACCTTGGATTTATAGGTGTGGTACGAACACTTTGTATTATGATACTGTTGATCCAAAAAGGTTGCTTACTGCATTGTTATATCCAAAATGAATGGTAATTTAGCTCTCCTATCAAAAAAACTGTAAATGAGCGAGAAAGAAGCGAAATTAAAGGCGTTAAAACTCACCCTTGATAAACTTGACAAGACATACGGCAAAGGTGCCGTAATGAAGATGGGTGATCATGTAATAGAAGACGTAGAAGTGATCCCCTCGGGTTCTATAGGCCTCGATCTGGCAATGGGTGTAGGTGGCTATCCAAGAGGCCGTGTAATCGAGATATATGGCCCGGAATCATCTGGTAAGACCACACTTACCTTGCATGCTATTGCAGAGGCACAGAAAAATGGAGGGATTGCTGCCTTTATCGATGCAGAACATGCTTTTGATAGGTTTTATGCGGAAAATTTGGGGATCGACATTGATAATCTTATCATATCGCAACCCGACCATGGCGAGCAAGCATTGGAAATTGCAGACAATCTGATTCGCTCGGGTGCCATAGATATTGTAATTATCGATTCGGTGGCTGCGCTTACACCAAAAAGCGAAATCGAGGGTGAAATGGGAGATTCAAAAATGGGACTTCATGCCCGACTGATGTCTCAGGCGTTAAGAAAGCTGACTGCATCGATCAGCAAAACCCGATGTACCGTAGTTTTTATCAACCAGTTGCGTGAAAAGATCGGCGTTATGTTCGGAAATCCCGAAACTACCACCGGCGGAAACGCTTTAAAGTTTTATGCTTCAGTACGCCTCGATATCCGGAGATCTACTCAAATAAAGGATACAGACGGCAGGGTGCTGGGCAACAAGACCCGCGTCAAAGTGGTTAAAAATAAAGTGGCTCCCCCTTTCAAAATGGCAGAATTTGATATTATGTACGGGGAAGGGATCTCCAAGGTTGGTGAGATACTGGATCTTGGTGTGGATTATGAAATCATCAAGAAAAGTGGTTCCTGGTTCAGCTATGGCGATACAAAACTCGGCCAGGGCCGGGATGCTGTAAAAGCTCTTCTCAGTGATAACCCTGAACTTCTTGAAGAACTTGAGGAGAAGATAAAGGAAGCCATCCAGACCGTGAAAGCATAGTCTAAAAAGGCTTCTCTATTTTAAAAGATACGTTTTCTAAGCAACCTTTAACCCTAGTTTTCATCCTTTTGTTAATGATATTGCGTGATGATCATGAAGAAAACGTTCTTACTCATACTCTGCTGTATCGCCATTACTATTACTTCATGCAGCCTTAATGACGACAGTGTAGAATTTAATTTTGTTCCATTACAGATCGTAGATGCAGAGTTTCCGGAATCATTTACCCTGAACGAAACTTACAATATCAAGATTACCTATGTCATTCCCAACAACTGTATAGCCTTTGAAGGATTTGATATAAGTAATATTGATATAACCAGCAGGAACATTGTGGCCATCGGCTCTGAACGTCTGGACGAGGTGTGTAATCTCGTTGCGGTTGAAGCTGAAGGATCCCTGGATTTTATTTGTTTATATGAAGGCACGTACTTTTTCAGAATGTGGACTGGAGAAGACGAAAACGGAGAACAGCAGTATATCGAATTGGAGGTCCCGGTAGTACCGTAGTTAAAGCCCAGGACCGATAATATTCTAACCAACATTTTGAGTAGCATAGAGGAACTCATATCAGGTTGTAAAAAGGGAGACAGGAGATCCCAGGAACAATTGTATAAGAAATATTCTAGCAAATTGTTCGGTGTATGTCTAAAGTATTCCCGTACCAGGGTGGAAGCGGAAGATAGTCTTCATGATAGTTTTATGACGATCTATGATAAAATTGAGCAGTATAAATCCAAAGGATCTTTTGAAGGTTGGATGAAAAGGATCGCGATCAATACGGTCTTACAGAAATATCGCAAGGAACAGCGCCTCAAACTGGTAAATGACAACCTTATGGAGGAGATCGACAGAGAAGAAATGTATGGTGATATAGGTCTTCAGACCTTATTGAGATATATACAGGAACTACCCAATAAGTATAGGTTAACCTTTAATATGTATGTTCTTGACGGATATTCCCATAAAGAGATCAGTGAGGCCCTGGGAACATCATTGGGGACATCGAAATCTAATCTTGCAAGAGCAAGGATGATTTTAAGAGAAAAGATCAAAAAGCAAAATATCAACATTGCCTAAAACCAATGGCATGAACAAAAAGGATATAGATAAATTGTTTCAGGACAAACTGGGCGATTTCCGTGAAATACCCGATGAAAAGGTATGGAAATCCATTGAGCAGTCCCTGAATCAACGCAAAAAATCGAGGAGGATTATTCCGATCTGGTGGAAACTTGGAGGTGCCGCGGCTATCCTCGTTCTTGGCCTAATGTTTTGGAATCCGTTTTCAGGCCCGGAGCTGGCAGCTCCTGCCATAACCGATGTGGAAAAAGTGGTGCCAGATAACCCCGCGAATAGTAAAGTTGACCCGAACCAAATGCAAAATGGTGAATCAGAAATTAAGTCTTCTGAAATCACCAACACGGATGATGATATAAATCCGAAAACGGAAACGAACAAGTTTCAGAAACCATCGTTCGATGAAAAATATCAGGTAGCCTCAGAGGATGGATCAGATAAAACAGTCTTGCCTTCTAAATCTCTCAGTGGGGAAGCAGCAGATCCTGTTGAAACATTAGTTGACAAAAGCACGGCAGATGAATACATCGATCCGGCGAACGCAACCAATCGATCTGAGGAAAATGTGGCCCAAATCGAGCAAAACCAGAAACAGCTTGATAATACCAACAGTGTAATTGCTGATCGTCAGGAGAAATTATCGGAAACGGAAACAGATCCACGGGCCTTACCAGAACAAACAGAAATCGCCCAGCAAGAAACGGAAAAGAATATCATAGAAGAATCGGGGAAAAAATCCATTTTCGATGAGATCAACAAGGAAGACGATCTACTGGCAGAAGTTTCAGGTCCTAAATGGTCTGTAGGACCGAGCATCGCCCCGGTCTATTTCAACTCATTTGGCGACGGATCACCTATACATTCCAATTTTGCTACTAATTCCAAGACAGGGAATGTTAATCTGAGTTATGGGGTGGCGGTGAGCTATGATGTTTCAAAGAAGTTAAGCGTAAGGTCGGGTTTACATAAAGTAGATTATGGCTATAACACTAATGATATAAGTTTTTCTTCTTCATTGGTGGCATCGACCAGTTCAGAGATCACTAATATTGATTACAACAGCAATTCCAGGAATCTTGTGGTTGAAAGCAATTCTTCGCGGTCTAACTCCGAGGATTTTTCAGCCAATGATATCATTGCTCAAAGCCCATCGAGAAATGGCACTATGGTTCAGGAGTTTGGCTATCTGGAGGTGCCATTAGAACTCAACTATGCCTTGTTAGATAGAAAGCTTAGCATAAATCTGGTGGGTGGTGTTAGTTCACTTTTCCTGGTCAATAATTCGGTAACCCTTGAATCTGAAGGTGCCTCTACTGAAATGGGAGAAGCCAATAATTTGAACGACCTGAATTTTAGCACCAATGTTGGGCTGGGCATTAACTACAAACTGAACAACACAATGAAGGTTCATCTCGAACCAATCTTTAAATATCAATTAAACATGTTCTCGGACGTAGAAGGGAATTTTCAACCTTATTCCCTTGGAGTTTATACCGGGATGAGTTTTAAGTTTTAATATGAAAGAGAAAGCAGTGCTTAACAACGAAGTTGGTTAGATAAGTTATAGCATTAATGCGTTAACTATCCGAACACCCTGTATCCACAATGCGGGGTGTTTTTGTATAACTGCTTTTATAACCCTATCGGGCTCAGCTGGAATTTTTTAGCAATTCATTTATAATGACATTTCGGACGATTTTTCTGAGTTCCGATTTTTCGCGTTCATGAAGCTTTTCTGTATTAAAAAAGCGATGGATCTTAACTCTTAGTGGTCCTGGCCCACCGGCGTAAAAAGTAAATGGAAACCTTCGCTTGTTATCACAAAATGTCATAGGGACCACAGGTATATTGTGGGCGATAGCCATTTTGAATGCTCCATCTTTAAAATCATCCAGGACAACGCTTTCATCGGGTACACCGCCTTCCGGAAAAATACAGATACTAAGGCCTTTGCTAAGCCGTTTTTGAGCACGAATATATACAGCGGTACGGCTTCGGCTATCCTCCCGATCGACCATTATACAAACCCGTTTGTAAAAAAAGCCAAAAACAGGGATCTTAACCAGTTCCTTTTTCCCAACGAAAACAAAAGGATTTTTGCTCGCGCGTAACATCAGCATGATATCGAGCATACTGGTATGGTTGGCCACCAGCATATAACTCTGACCCCTGATCATCTTTTCTTCTCTGAAGATCCGGGGTGCGCAACCCATACCATACAGGATTACATTTGCCCAGATATTTCGGGCCAGCCAAAAGAATTGACGATATGTTTTATCCGAAATGGTAAAGGCAACGAGAAAGGGGAAAAGCAAAAAAATGGGAATCGCAACCAGGATATAAAACCAAATTCGATATAAGGTCTGTCCTATTTTAAGGAGATTGGCAGGCATAAATTCAAAAGTAACAATTTTAGTAGGGTTCTGGGATTTCTTTTACTTTTGTCATTCCGATAAAATTTGGGTATGAAAAGAATACTTACCGGCATACAAAGTACAGGGACTCCTCATTTGGGAAACATACTGGGTGCTATAATTCCCGCCATCGAAATGGCAAAAAAGGAGCAGACCGAGTCTTTTCTTTTTATTGCGGATATGCATTCGCTGACTCAGATCAAGGATGGTAGTAGCCTGCGCGATAATACCTATGCCACTGCCGCAGCCTGGCTCGCTTTCGGACTGGATGCTGAAAAAACCGTTTTCTACAGGCAAAGCGATGTCCCCCAGGTGACCGAACTGGCCTGGTATCTGAGTTGTTTCTTCCCCTACCAGCGTCTTACTCTGGCACATTCATTTAAGGATAAAGCCAATCGCCTTGAAGATGTCAATGCAGGCCTGTTTTCTTATCCGATGTTAATGGCCGCTGATATCCTACTTTACGATGCAGAGGTAGTACCGGTAGGCAAAGATCAGCTTCAGCATCTGGAAATGACCAGGGATGTCGCCTCAAGATTTCACGCCCAGATGGGTGATACTTTTGTGCTCCCGGAAGCTCAGGTCCAGGAGGAGATGCAGATCGTACCTGGTGTAGATGGGGAAAAAATGAGCAAAAGCAAAAACAATACTATCGATATATTTTTGCCTGAAAAAAAATTGCGCAAGCAGATCATGGGTATTGTAACCGACAGTACTCCATTGGAAGAACCCAAAGATCCGGATTCAGATAATGTTTTTGCTTTATATCGCCTTCTTGCTTCCAGCGATCAGATTGATGCTATGCGTAAAAACTATTTAGAGGGCAATTATGGATACGGGCATGCCAAACAAGCGCTGTTCGAATTGATCCTCGAAAGATTCGCTCCGATGCGACAAAAATTCAGCCACTATATCCAGCATCCTGAAGAACTAGATGACATCCTTAAACAAGGAGCCACCAAAGCTCATTTAGTCGCTGAAGATGTGCTGGCCAGAGTTCGTTCGAGACTTGGATATTAACAATTGAAAATGCGTTTACACTGCTTCAAATACCTTACCCGGCAGGCAGCGGACCACTCCCTTCATTTCCATCTCCAATAAGGCAGAGGAGACCTTAAAAACTGGTAATTCACAGTTGATGGCTATGGAGTCTAGTTGTTGTTTGCCATCCTGTAGCAAAAATTGATAAATGGTTTTTTCCGATTCCTGTAATTCGACGAACAAGCGTTTTTGTACCGATCTTTCTTTTGCCGGGTCCAGGGTCCAGTTCAGCAGATAGATCAGATCGGCTGCCGAAGTTATCAAATGAGCCTTTTGTTGCTTAATGAGGTTGTTAGTGCCAACACTGAAGCGGTCTCCAGGTCTGCCGGGAACAGCAAAAACGTCTCGGTTATAACCAGCAGCAAGGTCGGCGGTAACCAGACTTCCTCCTTTTTCAGCCGATTCCACCACAACTGTGGCCTGGGTCATCCCGGCGATAATTCGGTTTCTTCTTAGAAAGTTTTCACGCTCAGGTTGACTGGTGCTCCAGAATTCTGTTAGAAAACCGCCGTTGTCCACTACCTGTGCCATATAACGCGAATGTATCCTGGGATAAATCTGATTGAGGCCATGGGCCAGGCAACCAATGGTCTGCAATCCATGTTTTATTGCTGCCTTATGCACGCAGATATCCACGCCAAGCGCAAAACCGCTAACTATTACAGGATTCAGTGCCGCAATTTCTTCTATAAATCGCTCACAGAAAGACCTCCCAAATTCCGTCATATTCCGGGTGCCTACAACAGAAATTATTTTTTGATCCTGAAGCCTTATCCTGCCCCTGGCAAAGAGTAAAATAGGTCCGTCTGGACAGTGCTTGAGATACTCAGGATAGTCAGGATCGCTAAAAAGCTGCATACGAATATCACTGCCCTTTACATAATTATATTCTTCAAGTGCAGCATCGAGATATCGCGAGTTAAACAATCCCCTAAGTGTATACTCTCCGACTCCTTCTATCCTGAGCAATGCTTTCTTTTTATCGCTAAAAACTGCGGATGGACTTCCACAATGGGCGATGAGCTTTTTGGCCGTAATATTCCCTATATGAGGAATGTTTTGTAGCCTTAAAGCCGCAATATGTTCATTATTAGTCATTTATGATAGAACAGTGCTTTCTCTACAAATTACACAATATTTTATGTTAATAAAAAGTTATATAGCAAGGTTTGAGGGGCCACTAATTTTTTTGATCTTTGTAAAAATGGGAGCAATTGGATACATAGAAGAACTTCTGTATCGCTATAACTGCGTGGTAGTGCCCGAATTTGGTGCTTTTCTCACTCAGAATAAACCAGCATATATCCACAGGCCCACAAATACCATTTTTCCTCCAGCCAAACTCATTTCTTTTAACGAACAATTATCTTCAAACGACGGCCTGCTTGTTTCCTATATGGCGAATGCCGAGGGTACGTCTTACGAAGAGATGTTAAAGAACCTTTTGGAAGAGTCAAAGCATTGGATGCATCAATTGAAAAAAGGTGAAAGATTAGGGCTAGATAATATTGGTGAACTATGGCTGAACCGGGAAGGAAAAATTCAATTTCAACCCAATAAGAAAATCAACTTCCTCACTTCCTCGTTTGGGCTGAACTCTATCATTACCTCCTCTGTCACAAGGGAAGTGCTGAAAGAACAAGTCGAAGAACTGGAAGAAAAGATCCCATTTATTATCACCCCTGAGGAGCGCAGCAAAGGATCCTATAGAGAAGTATTCAAATACGCGGCTGTGATTCTCCTTGCCATCTCTACCGGTCTTACCGGCTTTAAGATCTATAATGAAACCATTTCTACCCAGCAAATGGTGCATCAGAAGGCCCAGGAAATTGTATCAAAGAACATACAGGAAGCAACATTTTTTAATTCAAAGCCTTTTGAATTACCCGTGCTTTCTATCGATGTAAATAAGGAAGCAGGTCCGCGACACCATATCATTGCTGGTGCGTTCAGGGTAATGGAAAACGCCGATAAAAAAGTGCGTCAGTTAAGAGAAAAAGGATATCAGGCAGAGTATTTGGGCAAAAACAAATTCGGATTGCACCAGGTTACTTATGGCAGCTATGCAGAGCCAAAGGAAGCGCTCAAATTCCTGAAACAAATTCGGCAGACAGAATCGGCCGATGCCTGGTTACTCTCGAGAAAATAAAAAACTCCTTTCTCTTAATCCTCTAAGCCATATCTTTGCGGAAATTTTTAGAATGAAAGCCAAACATCCGCGTGATTCCAGAACTATAATGACTGATATGGTTCTTCCCAGCGAAAGCAATCCCCTCAATAATCTTTTCGGAGGTGAATTACTGGCCCGAATGGACCGGGCAGGCAGTATTTCGGCAAGAAGACATAGCAGGAGGATAACCGTAACAGCTTCAGTAAACCATGTAGCCTTTAACCGCTCGGTGCCACTTGGCAGTGTTGTAACCGTTGAAGCGGCCATATCCCGTGCATTTAACACCTCCATGGAAGTCTATATAGATGTGTGGATGGAAGACCGGTTCAGTGGTGAAAGGATTAAAGCCAACGAAGCCATATATACGTTTGTAGCTGTAGACGATGCAGGAATACCTACTGCAGTCCCAGAATTAGAACCCGAAACAGAACTGGAAAAAGAGCGTTTTGCGGGGGCTTTACGCAGAAAACAGTTAAGCCTGGTCCTAGCCGGTAAAATGAAGCCTGCTGAGGCTACGGAACTTCGTGCTCTTTTTATAGATAGCTAGTGAACACTATTAGAAATCGAAAGTGTCCGGATCTGGACCGAAGCGCTGGCCTCGGTCGAGTTGGTCTAAAAAGGCTACATCTTCAGCCGATAATTCGAAGTCGAATATGTCGGCATTACTCGCGATCCTTTCCTTTTTAGAAGACTTGGGTATAGTGACAACTCCCTTCTGCAAATCCCAGCGCAGTACTATCTGTGCGATGCTTTTCTCATACTTTTGGGCCATTTCTTTAAAAGTCTCCATTGCAAAAATTTTACCCTGCATCATAGGAGACCACGCTTCGTACCGTATACGGTGGGTACGGCAATAATCGAGCAGATCCTGTTGTACCAGATAAGGATGGAATTCCATTTGATTGACCATTGGTACGATTTCAGCTGAAGTTAGGAGATCCTCCAAATGGTGTTGCAAAAAATTACTCACCCCTATTGACCTGATCCGCTTATCGGCATAAAGCCGTTCCAGAGCACGCCATGTTTCCTTGTATTTCCCAGCTACCGGCCAATGTATCAGGTAAAGATCTAAGTAATCGGTGCCTAACTTTGCCAGGCTATCATCAAAAGCTTTAAGAGTGCGGTCGTAACCCTGATCCGAATTCCAGACTTTGCTTACCAGGAAAATCTCCTCGCGTGGTACTGAAGATTCCTTAATCCCCTGTCCTACTCCAGATTCATTATTATAAACCGAGGCGGTATCGACATGCCTGTATCCTTCTTCAAGCGCCCATTTAACAGAATTTATTACTTCCTGACCATCTTCTGAAAGATAGACCCCAAGTCCAAAATACGGCATCTCTACGCCATTGTGAAGCGTAAATGTTCCCTTGATATCTGTAATGGCGCTCATAATTTATGATATTAAAGCCTGTAGATCCACTCCTCAGGATTCAGGCGGGTTGCATCCCGATAAAGATAAAATTTTAGTTGGGTAAGTCCATTAAACCGATTGGTATATATTTCTCCCAATTCATCTTTGACTATTACCTTGTCTCCTTTTTTAACATAGAGGTTCGAAAGATTATAATAGGTGCTTATATAATTACCGTGTTTGATCTGGACACCTTTGTTTCCTCCGGGAACCGCCAATATCGCAATAACTTCCCCGTCGAAAACAGCTCTTGCTTTTGCTCCTTCATCGGTGGCGATAATAACACCATTACTCCTGTGTTTAATCCCGGGGTAAAGTGCATCTTTATATACGCCATAGCCCTGCCTTTTAACACCTCGTTCCACAGGCCATATAAGTTTACCCTTGCTTTCGGAAAAATTCCTGGCCATCAGACTTGCCTCGGGAGTCATTACGAAACTACTGCTGTTTGCCGATCCACCTGCTTCTTTGTTTGCCGCTGCGATCGCAGACCGGATAAGCCTCTCGATCTGCCTGTCGAGCTTTTTAGTCTCTTCGGTTTTTTTACGAATTTGTGTGGCGTATTTGCTTTCATTCTGACGAATCGATTTTAGGAGTTCTTTCTGTGACTTGATCTCTATCAGCATTTGATTCTTAGCCTTTAAGTTATCAGCGATTAAAACGTCCTTGGTTCTTTTCTGTTCAGACAACTCCTGGTTTAACTGTGTGAGTTCTGTAGTTTTCTCAGCGATTTCCTCCCCCTGCATTTTTCTGTATTGAGTATATTGTTTCATATACTCTAACCTCTTCAACGCCTGAAAAAATGTTTCTGAAGATAAGAGGAACATCAAACGATTCTGTTGAGATTTGTTTTGATATGACTTTCTGATCATCTCGGCATACTCGTCTTTCAATACCTCAAGATCTTCACGAAGTTTACTGATATTCCGTATGTTCGTATTGATCTGCCGGCTTAGCAAATTTGCCTGTTGATTCGTCACCCTGATCAGTTGTTGCCTAACATTGATCCTTTGGTCGAGTACTTCGAGTTGATCCAATATGGTGCCCTTTTGTTTTTTCTCGACAACGAGCAATCGATTGATCTCATTTATCTCCTGCTGGAGTTGTTCTCTTTTAGCCTCCAGCTTTTTCTGTTCGTTAGTTTGGGCAGATAAGGAATAGCCTCCGCAGAATAACACTGCGATCAGAAAGAAAATATATGGAACTTTAATCCGCATTTATTTTACCAGTATCTCATCGTAACCCTTGGGAATCCTGTAGGGGAAATTTAGATCTCTGTCGAATTCAATATTTTTATAGGTGATTTCTATAAAGGTACGCTGCATAGATTCAATGGCCATGATACCCACCTCGTGCGGAAGAACCCTATCACCGTATTTTAAATAGTTTTTATAGTGAATATCCAGCAATCTTTTCTCGACAGGTTGTGACAATTGTTGTCGTGCAAGTTTATAGTTTTCCGGTTCAACAAAGAACAGGGATTTGAGAATTTCCGAACTTTTTTTAGGTGTTAGTTCGTAATACTTACCATTGGGTTGGGCATTATACTTCAACTCTCTTAAGTCGAATAGTGCTTCCCCGGTCAGTAAGTTCTGGATTTTGAAGTAATCGATGTCGAATCCAAGGATATCACTGAAATAGGAAAAATCTCCATCGAAATATTCGTTCTGTAACTTGTTATAAAATGATACCCTGCCCGGAGTGATGTAAGCTTTTATAACCCCCAGCGGGGCGCTTATCCAGATAGCCTGGTCTTTTTTCATGCGAAAACTAACCCCCACACTCTGTGTGCTGCTGCCCTCAGAATAATCGATCTTTATTTTTCCGCTAATGGTCGTGAAGTCCAGTTTATTCTTATAGTGATTTGCAATAATTGTTTTAGCCGGGATGTCTTTAGTAATTTCTTCCCCTGTAATGGTTTTGGCAGATTTACAGCCGACAAATAGAAAAATGATCAATCCCAGCAATAGTGTCTTTGCCTTTATAAGACCGATATATATATTGGGATCAGGAGCCATTTTTAATTTTTCTAAGATACATGTTTGCCTTTGTCGGATTTCCCAAAATCTTGTAAACATCGGCTAATTCTCTGTAAATCTGATCAACGAGAGCTGTGTCGTCGAGCAAAAAATCAAGAGAGGATTCCAGAACCTTGGCCGCCTCTTCTGCGTTGTTGTTCAGGGCAAGGGCTTTCCCCATCATCAGATAAAAATAGGGTTGGGAAGGGAATAATTCAAGGGCTTCGGATGCCGCAGATTCAAGGCCTGTGTAGTCCTTTTGAGCCAATAGATTCTCGAGTTTCTTTTTGTATTCCTCCAGCGGATCTTCTTCAATATCTTCTTCTGATTCTTCAGGAAAGTTGTCCTTCATCCTTTTCGAAGCCATATCGATCGAATCTTTGATTTTGGCCGTAAGATCGCTGGTGAAGCTCGAAACTCTCATTTCTTTCAGGATCTTTAGCGATTCCTTATAATCTCTCTTCTTGTAATAGATCAACGCGAGATTCTGCTTGAGCATTTCATTTTGAAAAGGGATCCTGGAGCTTAAATCGGTGGATGAGCGCCCCAACTGCTGAAGTGATTCGATAAAAGTACTGGCATACCAATAATTTTCGGGCTTACTTTTCAGCGCATCTATACTGTATTCCAAAGCAGAGGCCCAGTCTTTCTGTTTTAGATATAACTTAGCCAGTTCGTGATCGATGGTGGCAATGCCGGGTTCCAACTGTCTGCATTCGAGCAGAAGATTGATGGCTCTGTCATAATTCTCGATCCCTTTTTGTTTTAGTGCCTCAAAGAAAAGTTCCTGAAATTCGTCGGTATATTCTTCCAGGTAGAATTCTGCGCTTTCCTCTTCCTGGGCATTTGCCAGGCCCAATCCCATTAATACCAACACCAGGAATACTATCTTGCCAACATTCATCTTCATTTTCCCTTCCTCTGTTTCATAACCTCTTTTGTGTTGAGTCGTCTCGCTACCGAGTCCCCGTACTTCCAAATCCGCCTGTACCTCTCGCAGTTTCACTGAGTTCTTCCGCCTCCGTCCAGATAATCCTTTCGTGTTTTGCCACCACCAATTGTGCGATACGCTCGCCATCTTCCAGTGTATACGGTTCATTGGATAGATTCACAAGAATTACGCCAATCTCCCCCCGGTAGTCCGCGTCGATGGTTCCCGGTGTATTTAAAACCGTAATGCCAAATTTTGCCGCCAAACCACTGCGCGGCCTAACCTGGGCTTCAAGACCTATTGGAAGCTCTATAAACAAGCCGGTTTTAATCAATGACCTCTCTAAGGGTTGCAACGTAACAGGGCTACTTATATTGGCCCTGAGATCCATTCCGGCAGATGCGATGGTTTTATATTCAGGTAGTTTGTGGTTGGATCTGTTTATGATCCTAACATCTATACTCGACATATCAGTTTGATTTGCGTGTAAAACTAAGGATAATCCTTCTTAAAATTTCTCTCTCCATACGATAAACCAAAGTCAAAAATACCAAAAGAAGCAACGATCCCACGATAAGATTTCGGTCGAAAACATAAAAAGAAAGGGCAGAAAACAAAATGGAAATCAGAGAATAGAAAATTATCTTTCGAAGATTATACGGTATTCGATAATATTTTCTGCCATAGAAAAAAGAGAGGAACATCATCGTTGAATAGGCAGCCAATGTAGCCAGTGCGGAAGCATAGTACCCTATTTTTGGTATAAACAAATAGTTGATAACTATGGTGATCAAAGCACCGAACAAGGAGAAATAAGCCCCATATCGGGTTCTGTCGGTTACCTTATACCAAACCGAAAGATTATGATAGATACCCAAACAAAAACTAGCAAGCAATATTATCGGTACAACAGGAAGGGCCTCCCAATAGGCTTTTTCAATAATCAGTTTTAGAACATCAGAAAATACAACTACGACCAAAAGTATCACGCTGCCCAGCACAACAAAATAGTCTGTGATCAGAGCGTAGGCTTTCTTGGGGTTTTCTGATGAAGCATGACTAAAAAAGAAGGGTTCGATACCCAGGCGAAATGCAGTGGCAAAAAACGTCATAAACAGTGCCAGCTTATAGCAGGCCGAATATTTACCGAGTTCACTCTTGGCGATATTCTCGGGGAGCAACTCGGCCAGCAGTATCCGGTCGAAGACTTCATTTATTGTATAAGCGATCCCGGCCACCATAACAGGCAGGCTATATCTCAGCATTTGACGCCAAATTTTTCCATCAAAGACATATTTAGTTCGGAAATAGGTGCTGCTCATTATGATCAGGGTAACGGCACTTGCGACTAAATTGGATATAAATATGTACGATATCTCAAAATCCAGAATATAAATGGCATTGAGCAATCCCTTTGGGTTGTAAGTAGCCAGTTCAGGAAGCAGCAGCAGGAAAAAGAGATTCAACCCAAGGTTCAATGACACATTGAATATTTTGATCAGCGCATATTTAAGCGGTTTTTCGGCCGCCCTCAACCATGCAAAAGGTATAATCACCAGAGCATCGAGAGATAGAATGATAATAACATACTTGATATATCGATATTCAATATTAAGGGCCTGTGCAAGTGATTCTCGAAAAACGGTGGCCAGCACCAAAAAAAGCACAGTACTTGCCAAAATGGAGATCAAAGAAGTGGAGATTACCTTTTGTTTATCGGATTCCCGGTTAAAAAAGCGAAAAAAGGCCGTTTCCATACCATAGGCCAGAATTACGTTAAAGATGGCAAACCATGTGAAAATAAGTGTGACTTCGCCATAGGAGCCTGGTGGCATTACCCTGGTGTAGAGTGGCACCAGGATAAAAGACAGCATACGAGGCAGAACGGTGGCCAGACCGTATATAAATGTATGTTTAAAGAGTTTTTTGAATAAGCTCAACCCGTTGCGCATTAGGTAGGGTCTAAAAGTAGCTATTTATGGGCTTTGAACAAAGTCGGTTAGAGCTCAGCTGCCAGGATTGGCATTATTATTTAGGTTAGTGACTTAGGCGGTAACCAACATTATTTTATAGTGTGGCATAAAAAAGCCTCCACCGGAGGCCTTTTATATTTAGAAAAAAGAATATTTCTATTTAATTATTAAGCGCTTCCGCACCACCTACAATTTCGAGAATCTCATTGGTGATCGATGCCTGACGTGCCTTGTTATAAGTAAGGGTGAGTTCATCTATAAGTTCAGATGCATTATCTGTGGCCTTGTGCATGGCAGTCATTCGCGCTCCGTGTTCACTTGCATATGAATCCCGTACTGCTTTATAAAGCTGCGTCTTTAATGATTTGGGAATCAGATGAATAACGATCTCTTCAGACGAAGGTTCAAAAATGTAATCAGCTGATGACTCATTCTCTTCTGCTGATGGCAGAATGGGAAGGAATTGTTCCTTCATAAGGATTTGTGTTCCAGCATTCTTAAAACTATTGTACACCAGAAGGATCTTGTCATAGGCTCCTTCTGAATAATAGTTCATTAAGTTATCTGCAATCTGTGCAATGTTCTGAAAGCTAAGGTCATCGAATACCTGGCTGTGGTCTTCCACTATCGAAAATTTCTTTTCGAGCAAATCGTGCGCCTTTTTTCCAATCGTGATCAGATCGGCCTGTTGGTCCGAAAATTCGTTTTCGATCACCTCACTGCACTCCTTTATAACATTGGAGTTAAAAGCCCCACATAGACCACGATTTGATGTTATTGCCACAATAAGAACCTTGTTCACAGGTCGTTGATCTGCGTAATCACTAATGCCATCCGATTCGAGATTAGAACTGAGACCCTGTAGCAATTCTGTAAGCTTATTCGCATACGGACGCATTGCCGTAATAGCATCCTGAGCCTTTTTAAGTTTGGCAGCAGATACCATTTTCATGGCACTGGTGATCTTCATGGTTGATGAAACCGATGAAATCCTGTTCCTAATTTCCTTTAAATTAGCCATGTACTGCTGTGCTGATTAGCGTTCTGTTAGTCTTTGTACTTATCGGCCAGGTCCTTACAAACCTCAGTCAAAGTAACGGTAGCATTTTCCGTTAGTTTCCCTTGCTTGAGGGCATCCAAAACATCGCGATGTTTTGCTTTTAAAAACTCAAGAAAGTCTCTTTCAAATTCTCTGACCTTATTCACCGGAACATTTTTTAACAGGTTCTTAGATCCTGCAAAAATGATCGCAACCTGTTCTTCTACCGTAAATGGGTCGGCCTGTGCTTGCTTGAGAATCTCTACATTCCTTCGACCCTTTTCGATAACACTCAGGGTAGCTGCATCCAGATCCGATCCAAATTTGGCAAAAGCCTCCAGTTCACGGAATTGTGCCTGGTCGAGTTTCAAAGTCCCTGCCACTTTCTTCATCGATTTAATCTGGGCAGCACCACCTACACGGCTTACAGATATACCAACGTTAATCGCCGGTCTGACACCCTGGTTGAAAAGATCCTGTTCCAGAAAGATCTGTCCATCGGTAATAGAAATCACATTGGTAGGGATATACGCAGAAACATCACCTGCCTGTGTCTCAATTATCGGAAGCGCCGTAAGTGATCCACCTCCTTTTACTTTCGGCTTTAAAAAATCTGGTAAATCGTTCATATTCTCGGCTACACTATCATCATCAATAACCTTGGCAGCACGCTCCAAAAGACGACTATGAAGGTAGAAAACGTCTCCGGGATAAGCCTCACGCCCTGGTGGTCGTCTTAGCAAGAGAGAAACTTCCCTGTAAGCCACAGCCTGTTTTGAAAGATCGTCGTAAATGATCAGGGCCGGACGGCCGGTATCCCTAAAGTACTCGCCAATGGCTGCCCCGGCAAAGGGTGCATAAACCTGCATTGGTGCCGGATCTGAAGCGTTTGCCGCTATGATTGTAGTATAGGCCAGTGCTCCTTTGTCCTCGAGAGTTTTGGCAATTAGCGCCACGGTAGACGCTTTTTGTCCGATAGCCACATAGATACAGTAAACTGGTTCTCCCGCATCGTAGAATTCCTTTTGATTGATGATTGTATCGATACAAACTGTAGTTTTCCCTGTCTGTCGGTCACCGATCACCAATTCACGTTGCCCCCTACCGATCGGGATCATGGCGTCTACCGCCTTAATACCTGTCTGCAGCGGTTCACTAACCGGCTGACGATAAATTACGCCAGGTGCTTTTCGTTCGAGCGGCATGTCGTGTAATTCACCGCTAACAGGTCCTTTTCCATCAATCGGAACACCCAGGGTATTTAAAACCCTGCCTACAACACCTTCTCCTACTTTGATTGAGGCGATCCTTTGAGTACGTTTTACCGTATCCCCTTCCCCGATCTCCTTTGAGGGAGCCAGTAATACGACACCAACATTATCTTCTTCCAGGTTAAGTACAATACCTTCCAGACCTCCTTCAAATTCAAGAAGTTCGCCGTATTGAGCGTTAGAAAGCCCGTAAACACGAGCAATACCATCACCCACCTGGAGTACGGTACCAATTTCATCTAGAGATGCTGTTGCATCGTAACCTGATAGTTGTTCTTTTAAGATTGCTGAAACTTCAGCGGCTTTAACTCCTGCCATAATCTAATGTATCTCGCTTCCCTTTCGGGTTTGTTAGCTATTTGTAAATTCTCTTTTCAAATTGTTTAACTGATTGGCTATACTTGCGTTGAATTGCGTATCACCAATGCGGAGGATAAATCCGCCAATAATATTTTCATCAATAGTATTTTCCAGTGCTACTTTATTACCTGTTAATCGCTCCACTCGTTTTAGGAGTTGCTTTTCCAGATCTGAGGTTAACGGAACCGCAGTAGTAACCTGTGCGATTTTTTCACCTTTCAAAAGGTCGTTTAAGTAGATAAATTTACCAGCGACCTCCCCAAGGTGGGAAATGCGTTTATTCTCAACCAACAGGGTCAAGAGGTTTTTTGTGATCTTATCACACTGGTCGAAAATTTTAAGAAGTACATTTTTCTTCTGATCGCCAGTGATAACGGGGCTAAACAACACTTCACCCAATTCAGGACTCCCCTCAAGTGTTGCCAGGATAGAACGCATATCTCCTTCCACAGCTTTAGAGGCATTGTTCTCTAATGCATGCTCCAGGGTCGCTTTTGCGTAACGTATCGCCGCTCTTGATTCGTTCATGAGTCTGTTAATCTAGTTTTATGTCATTCAGCATATTATCGACCAACTTGAGTTGTTTGTCTTTGTTGGCCAATTGTTCTTTGATAATCTTCTCTGCGATATCTACCGAAAGCTCTGCCACCTGATTCTTGATGTCGGTAACCGCTGCTTTCTTTTCGCTCTCAATGGTTGCCTGTGCCTGCTTAATTAATTTATCGCCTTCTACCTGAGCCTGTTCCTTAGCTTCGGAAACAATTTTTTCTTTGATTTCCCGGGCTTCTTTCATCATCAACTCACGCTCGGCTCTTGCTTCTTTTAAAAGCTTCTCACTGTCGGCAGTAACATTCTGCATTTCCTTTTTAGCATCTTCCGCAGCAGCCAAAGCATTCTTAATCCCCTCTTCACGATCATTTACCGCATTGAGAATTGGCTTCCAGGCATAACGCCAAAGCAAAAGGACAAGGGCTATAAATAATAAGGTCTGCCAGAAAAATAACCCTACTGAGAAATCTTCGATAAGCTTTTCCATAATATCTTTTACTTAACTATTTTACTATTAACATTAACAATCAGTCGTAACCAACCGTTACGACTGATTGTCTAAAGATTTTAGCTCTCTGTAGTTGCAAACAACGCAGCGAAACCAATACCTTCGATCAGTGCCGCAACGATCAACATCGCAGTCTGGATCTTTCCGTAAGCCTCAGGTTGTCTTGCAATGGCTTCCATAGCCTGGCCACCGATTCTACCGATACCCACACCAACACCAATTACAATCAGTCCTGCACCTACAATTCTTGGAATTGTCATAATAGTATATTTAATAATTAAACATTCAATTTAATGCGCCTCAGCATGTTCGTGTTCTTCAGAGGCAAAACCGAAGTACAGGGCCGAGAGCATGGTAAATATATAAGCCTGTAATACGGCCACCAGGATCTCAATAATGGAAATGGCAAATGCCAGTCCAAAGGATAGTGTACTTCCGATCCAATTTTTAAAAATAAACATGAGGCCGATCAGACTCATGATCACGATATGCCCTGCCTGCATGTTGGCATACAAACGGATCAACAATGAGAAAGGCTTGATAATTAGCCCCAGTAATTCGATAGGGACCAGAATAATATACAGAGGAATCTTTGCGATCCAGGGCATTGAATCCCCGAGCGGATCGAACAGGTGTTTCCAATAATCCGAAGTTCCCGTAAAATTTGTCAACAGGAATGTCAAAATTGCCAAAGCGGTTGTAATCGCAATATTACCAGTAACATTTACCCCCAGAGGTGTCATTCCGAACATATTCAAAAACCAAACGAAAAAGAAAATCGTCAGCAGAAAAGGCATATATTTTCTATATCGCTTTTCACCAATTGTTGCAATTGCAATATCGTCGCGGATATAGAGAATGATCGGTTCGAAAAAACGACCGACACCCTTGGCTATATTATTGTTTTTTGAATAGGATACCGCCAGGCTTCTAAAAAGCAGAAACATCAGAAACCCTGTAATTAGAATCATTACTACACTTTTGGTGATGGAGAAATCCACGGGTTTTATATTGGTGGGGTGATGTGATTCGTCGTAATTAATAGTTCCTTCACTATCTGTTTTATAAATCTTCCCATGATACGCCTTGTAATAATTTCCCCCAGCCTCAGCTACCGATTCCCCATGGTGTAGTTTTGATGAGGAGAATAATACCAGGCCATTATCCCAAAGAATTACCGGCAGTGGAAGGCCCACATGATGCGTTATGTTTTGGTCGTCTGAATAGGAAAACAGGGAAAAATCGTGTGAGTCTTTCAGGTGATGCTGAATATAATCACTAATCTCGGTTTTTAAATCTTTTCCTTCGGCTTCACTGGATATTTCATCGGTGCCAGCAAAGACCGACTGACCTGTACAGGCCATCAAAAAAGAAAGGAATATGCTTAAAAAAGAGGTACGCACATCGTCCATGATACGGGCTTCAAAAATCGGTGCAAATGTAAACTATTCTCCTAAAAAGAAAAAAGCATTTAGCCTTTTATTTTCAAGCTTTATTCAGCATTTGGACATCTTATCTCAGCTTAGTGTTCTAAGCAGCTTTACCAATGCAACGGTCTCGACTCCCAGGGATGCCAAATAGGGAACAAAAAAGAGGAAGAATTCAACCCTTGTAAGATCCCCGTCTTGTTTAAAAAGTGGATCAAAAACGAGAAAATAAACCACAAATTTCAGGGTGCTGCCCACAAGGAAAATAAAGCCAAGATACTGACTCTTATCTTCTGCCAGCCTTAGCAGGCTAACGAATATAACCAGAGCCATAATAAAATTGATCAGGTAACAAAATCCGAGGGTTTTAAAGTCGATCGGAATTTCACTGACATATAAATAGGCCCAATGCATGCCAGCTATAAGTGCCAGCACCAGAAATAAGCGAAATGCGAAAATGAGACTTCCCTTGATCAAGAATTCAGTTTTTTGGTTTGCTTAATAACCAGGTACATCGAAATGGCAACCGATAATAATGTTAAGACTACTGTGTAGGTGGTGCCAGATTCGGCATAATTCTCATCTAGCCATTGCCCTGCTTTTGCCCCTGAGAAAATGATAATACCCATTTGTATAGCAATCCCGGAAAGGCTTAACCAATAGTTGGGTTTCTTTTTGTTCTCTGTCATTTTCTATGGATGTATCGTACAAAACTATCAAAAATTAAAAGTGCCACGATGATCGTGGCACTTTAAAAAAATTTTATGTAGTGTTCCCTTAAAATATCTTTTTGGCCAAAGGAACCTGAATCCTATATTTCCTTAGACCGGTTTAGGAAGCTTTTGCCGGCTCACCAGACTTGCTCGAACCAGAACTCAAGGAGGATTTATACCCCTGAGCTGTTCCGCCCGTTGAGGCAGATCCTGTACTGGCTGATGAGGATGCAGAACTGCTACTGCTAAGTCCGCCTTTACCCTTCATGGTACAGGAGGCATTAAATGTAGCCCCTGGCTCCACCGCCAACTTATTCACAGAAACATTACCCTCGATCACTGCTGAAGCTTTAAGAGAAAGAAGTTCAGATACATTGAGTTCACCATTGAAACTTCCTTCTATGTCTGCATTTACGCACTGTACCTTTCCGTGAATATATCCATCCTTGCCAATAACCACCTTACCGGAGGTTTTAACATTGCCATCTAATTTACCGTCAATCCTGAAGTCTGCTTCAGAAATAATATCACCCTTAATTTTGGTGTTTTTTTCAATTCTGTTGGGCTGTCCGCCGAGTTCGCTCATAGTTCTAGGTTTTTTGTTATCCGAAAACATTCTGTTTATGGTTTTGGGGTTAATACCTGGTCCTTATAATCCTCTAAGTTTTTATGGACCTGAATGATTTTATAGTTAGAGGATAAAATTACAAAATTCTCAAGATCAATACGGTAGTCCTTGTTTACTTTTAACAATTCTACGTAGCCAAGGGCAAATTCTTTGGATTTAAAGCCGTGGACCACTACAAATTCATCTTCTAAATTGTAAATATCTTTTGAGATCACATTTTTATATCCCAATTCTACCACAGATTCTTCCAGGCGTTTTTTCAGGATTTCGGCTTTTTCATCTTCATGCCTTTTAAAAGGAAATACTACCTTCCAGTTTCCAGTGCCTGTAGCTCCGGTTTCCTGAGAAAATTCCTTGGGTTCTAATTTCGGGAGTTGCTCTTCGATCATTTGTTCTGCCTTTTTTCCCTCGGGATTGTTGGGATAATTCAGAGCTACATAATTTAAAGCCTCCTTGAATTGATCGAAACCCTGTAATCTGCCAATGGCATTGGCCTTTAGCATTTCAAACTTCGGAACGATCGGGTCGCCGGTGAATTGATTGATATTCTCTTCGGCTCTGGTGATAACAGTAAGAAATTGCTGTTCCCGAAATAGCTTGAATAGATCTTCATATTTACGTTCCGGGCTGTTCTCGGCCCCTGCTATCACCGCCTGTGGATTTAGCAGTATTTCAGCGTAGCGCGACTCAGGATGATTCTGAATGATATTTTCCTTCATCTGTTCTGCTAGAGAGCTGTCTGACTCCTCGTAAATTTTGTAAAGATTGTATTTTGATGGTAATATCAGCCGTTCTTCGGGATCCGATTTCAAAACATCTTCTAGCTTCCCGGCAGCGAGAAGGTTCTCTTTGAATTTTTCCTTGTAAATAAGCCCGAGTTGATAATTGGCAAAATTTCTCTCGACGGCAAGACTGTCTATAATTTCGGGATCTGTGGGGATCTTTTCCAAATAATACTCCAGCGAATACTTCTCCTCTTCAGAAATCGGACCGTCCTGATCATCTCCCACATCTACGAGTTCACCTGTATCTTCGGCAGGCAGGCTTCGGTTTTTATTCGCCCATCGCCAATCATCCTCAAGAACCCGATCCCCCCAGCGATTTCGGAAATCGTTTTTTCCATAGCCCAGGCTGGCAATATTGTAGAAGTAAAATTTACCCTTATTCTGTTGGCCTCCTTTGGTTTCGGCAAAGGCCGCAAAACCGGCAGTAGTTCTTTTTTCTTCCGCAGCCGCCGCTTCTTCAGCCTTTTTCTTAAGATCGGCGATATAACGATCAAAATAGGCAACTCGCTCCGGCTCGGTCATATTGTATAACATCAATACGCTGTCTGCATGCTGTACAATGTCTTCGTATTTTATGACATCTTCAAGGTTGTCGAATTTCTTTTTAACCGCCCTGTATTTTTTACTGTTTTCCGGGAGATTGGTCAGTACACTGTCGTAATATGCCCCTGCTGTTTTATAAATATTCTCATCAAAAAAATGCTCTCCAAGGTATTCATAATTCAGGGCATTAAGTTGTGGTATATTCCGACTGGCGCGTAAGGATTTGTTGTAGTAAGCTAGCGCAAGACTATCTGACCCATTGCTCTCGTGGAAATAACCAATCTCATGAAAAATCTTATCCAGGTAAGGACGATTTTCACGGTTTTCTTCCAGATCGGTCAGATATTCCAAAATCTCTTGCTTGTTCTCCGGGGTCACTTTGGTATTTCTTACCTTTTGAAGATGTGCATTTATCATATAAACCCTTGGTGACCTGCGATTGAGTTCGATGATCTTATCGAAAACAAAATTGGCACTGTCGCGATATCCCAATTGATTATACAGCTGCCCGATTATAAAATAGTAACGGCCTTTTTCCCCGTTATTTTTGGTATAGGCGGAGGCCACCTTTAGATGCTGAAGTGCGGTTGCAGGTTCCTTTATATTGATATTCGCCTGTGCCATCATGGCATTTGCATCGGCATAATCCTGTGCCTTAAGTTGTTCGTAACGAAGCAGATTCTTAAGGTTCTTTATGGCAAGCTCTTCATTCTGCAGTCGGATATTTGTCTTTTCTCTCCAGATAGAAGCCTCATCGAGCTTATCGCTCTTAGGGTACTTTCTAAGAATATAATTAAAGGCTTCTACGGCCGGGATATATCGCTCATCAAAATAGCGTGCCTTTCCCAGCAGAAGAAAGGCTTCATCGGTCTGGGGATTCCTCTCTTCACCATCGATTTCCATTCCGTGTTTTTGGATGGCTTTTGTGGCCTTTTCTTCGGCGATGACAAAATTCGGATTGTTATCTTCAGAATCGAGTCGTACTTCACCGGACACCTGTAGTCTTTCTACCGGCAGTATTTCCCAATAATTATCCTGATATGTGGTATTGAGTTGTTCCCGCCCTTCATCAAAAGCGATATTACCGTTATACAGCACGTTATACTTCGTTGTTAACGCGTGCCAATTACGGTTTACAAAGGTGTCTTTCTTGGTTGAACAAGCAAATAAGAGTGTGCCCCCAAGAACACCAATGACAATTCGTTTGATATGAAGCTTCAAAATATCGGTATTCTTACCTAATCAAAACTAAAAAAGAAAGCGTTTAGTATGCCGGTATAGCGCAAATTTGGTGTAAAAAATCTCATTCACAAAAAATAGCTCGTTGGCTATTGTTAAAAGTATGGCATTGACCGCCATCCAGTGGACTAACCGGCAAAAAAAAGTTCCAGTTCTTTCAGGGTCTCATTCGAGGTTTTAATATCGCGTACGATTTCCCCTTTTTCAAGGACTACAATGCGCTCGCAAACCTCAGTAACATGGATCAAATCGTGGCTCGATACAAGCACTGTTCTTTCCCTGTTTTCCATAAGGACGCGAATTATCTTTTTTAACCTGATCTGGGTGGTGGGGTCGAGATTGGCAAAGGGTTCGTCGAGAATGATAACTCCGGGTTGCCCGATTAGTGCAGCGACAATACCTACTTTTTTTTGGTTTCCCTTCGATAGGTCCCGCAGGTATTTCTTTTGCCCCAGTACTTCCTGGTTAAAAAAATCCTCGAATCCACTGAGCATTGCCTCAACATCGGCCTTATTTAAACCCCGAAGTTCCCCTATAAAATAAAAATATTCCTCCGGGGTAAGGTATCCTATCAGGAATGATTCATCTATAAAAGCAGAGGTTATAGGTTTCCAGGCTTCACTTTTGTTTACCTGAATCCCATTATTGAAAATCCGCCCGCTGCTGGGTTGAATCAGGTCGAGTATCAGGCTGAAGAAAGTGGTTTTTCCGGCGCCGTTATTCCCTACCAGGCCAAAACTCTCGCCTTTTGGTATTTCCAGACTTTCTATATTCAATACTGTCTTCTCACCATATCGCTTACTCAGACTATTCGCTTGTATCATTGATAGTAGCTATTATAATTATCAGTTTTTCTGCTGGTACGCCTTTAGCGTTTTATATTTTTCTTTTTTATATATCGATTCTATTTTCCTAAAAACCGAGTTTTTAAAAGCAAAACCCAATAGACCGGCAAAAGCAACGAATGCATAACCAGCCACCGGGCTGATCCAGTAATGCCCCAGTCCGTAGATCAGCATGGGTAAAAGAATTTTGGGAAGGATCAGTAGGAGTGTTTTAACATTAAATGCCTGTTTATCGCCTAAGACATTTCTGTTAGAGGTAAGGTGTATAGGCGTTTTAATATAAGCCCCACCCCATAAGACCAAATGTGAGTTCACACCCATGTTATAAATGGCTCCTACCAGTACTGCCAGGTAAGCCTCCCACCCAAAATAGAGATAGAACAAGGCCAATACCGCACTGAGGGCGGTAGCGAATATGACCAGGTACCATTTAGACATGATGTATTCCCGATACCTTATATTTTGACTCATTATCAGCGGGTAATAGGCACTGTCCCAGCTGGGCACAAACTGCCCGAAGCTGAAGAGAAAGCCACCGGAAACAAAAATACCGGCAAATATATTCCAGGCCGGATGCTCATAGGAATCTATACCTCCCGGGAAAAAAACCAGCCCATAAAACAAAAATAGTCCGCTCATTATCACAGTAGTCCGGGATCTTTTATTTCTTTTGATCAGCTTGATATCATTCTTGAGAAAGCTGCCCAGATTCCCCAATCGGTTAAGCCATTCAAAATCTTCTGTTTTGGCAATTTCCCTTTTGATCTGCAGGCCGCCATCGAGGTACATCCTGTTTTTGAAATAACGGGCTGCATTCCATATAACAATGACCAATACTAGCCATGAGGCAATTGCGGTCACCGGCAGTGTATAGAACATATTAAAAACCTCAAAAGAATAACGGGTAAGATCGAACCAGCCATAATACTGCGAAAGGCCAGTAATAGCAAGTAGTCCGAGGAGTGAATAGAATAGCTTGTCCTTGTTGTTAATTAATATATTGATAAAGTTGTTGCAATAGAAAAGGGCCATAATCCCCAGATGCCAACCTATCAACCCCTCAAATGAATATCCTTCTTTCCAGAGTACGATGGTAAAAGGAAGGAAAAAGAAGGCATGTGCCCAGTTGAAAAAAGAGGTGGCGGTTTTCGCCAGGGAAAAATATACGATTTCGTTCTTTTTAAATGGCAGGTAAAGCATCGGCCTGATGTTCATCACAGGCATACGCTGCAACATATAGCGCATATATAAATCCCCTGCCAGATAATAGATCATATACCGATTGACCCATTGCAAAGGGTCGCTTACGCCTGCATCCCTGATGAGATAAAATGATCCTACTCCGAGTGCAAGAAAAACCGCGACAAAATATAATACTCCAAAGATCATCAAGATCCGGAAGGCGAGATTAGTCTTAAATGAAGCTGCCCGGAAGAAGGATTTCCATTGAAGTCTGATAAAATGTCTGAACATCTGCTAAGAATTCCCATCTAAGTTAGTGTTGTGTTAACCAAAAATGTTACAGTTCTTGGTTAAAATTTAGTTATCGACTGTTTAAAAGACCCGGCATTTTTTAGATTTGCAAAAATTTTTACACCATGAGTGAATTCCATCCATTAAAAGTAGTTCAGCTTGACCGCTTGACCCCAAATTCTGTTGCGATCACTTTTGAAGTTCCAGACCAATTAAAACCAGTATTTGAGTTTAAGGCCGGACAATATATTACGATCAGACATTATTTCGATGGTAAAGAAGTCCGCCGTGCCTATTCCATATCCTCAGCCCCCGGGCATGATCGTTTTACTATCGGAGTAAAAAAGGTTCCCTCAGGCTTGTTTTCAGTATATGCCAATACCGAGATTAAAGTAGGTGATATTATGGATGTGATGCCACCGGAAGGCAGATTCGTATATGATCCCGGATCTAATGCGAACCATATTATTGCCTATGCCGCAGGCAGTGGGATAACACCAATTATGAGCATCTTGCAAACCGCCCTGGAATCTCAACCGGAAAGTACCGTAGTCCTTCTATATGGGAACCAAAATAAAGAGGAAACGATGTTCTATAAAGACATCGAAGAATTATCTAAATTATATACCGATAGGTTTTTTGTTCAGTGGGTCTTTAGCAGATCCAGGGAGGAAGATGCGCTGTTTGGCCGGATTGAGGCTTCAACGGTCAATTTTATCAACCGGAATAAGTTTAAAGAGCGTGTATTTGATGCTCATTACATCTGCGGCCCGGAATCGATGATCAAAACCGTAAACACATGCCTTGTTGAGAAAGACATAAAGGCCGATCGAATTTTCACTGAATTATTTACCAGTTCTGAAACAGCTGCAGTACCACTGCCAACTGAGGATGGCTCCACAGAAATAAGTGTTACCCTAGACGATGAGGAATTTACTTTTAGAATGAAAAAGGGGCAACTGTTGCTCGACGCGGTGCTGGACCAGGATATAGATGCTCCTTATTCCTGTCAGGGAGGTGTTTGCAGTACCTGTATTGCCAAAGTAACAGAAGGACAGGTCACGATGGAGCAAAATCAAATCCTTACCGATGGTGAAGTTGAAGATGGCCTTATCCTCACCTGTCAGGCCCATCCCACCACCGATGTGCTAAAGATTGATTATGACGATGTATAATCTGAACATTCGATCGGTTTAATAGCTCTGAGGTTATTTTTAGTGTGAGTGGATTAAGAGTTCGTCAGGGCCAGATCCATTTTTGAGATCTTGGCGGTCTGCAATAGCCCTTATCAGGACTAATTTTGAGGGAAATACAGCCTTTTTCATATTTTTTTATTCTTCATCACAGACCAATCGGTCAGAAATAAAAATCTTTTGTTGAATTTATGACCCCCAATGATGTCTTTATCGGGGAAAACAGTCTGCTTAGCCTTTTACATATAAAAAAGAGCCCTGTTTACAATTAAATAACAAACCAGCTAGTTGGTTTTTGATCTATAGCCCGATTCTTATTAAATGTCCTTTTTTGTAATGAAAAAAAAGCGGTCTCGACCAATATTTCAGGATCTAATTATTGTATGTTTACGGATCAGATATGAAAATGAAGACCGACGGGCATTCCAAAACCGCTATTCTTATTTTCGCCAATTCTCCAGAAGAGGAATCCAGGCGTAAATCTCTGCTTCATGGTACGGAGTTATTCAGGGATATCATGACCAGGACATTGTTGGAGGTAACAAAAACAGGATTGCCATATTTTCACTTTGATGAACAACATCAAAGAGGGTCAGATTTCGGAAGTCGTTTTTTAAATGCGATGGAAGATGTTTTTGATATAGGATACCAATATGTGATCGCCATCGGTGCCGATATACCTCGGATTTCTGCCTCACAAATACTGTCCGCGGCTGATAGATTAAAGAAAGATGAAATTGTAATAGGTCCGAGTACCGATGGAGGTTTTTATCTTATCGGGCTTCACAAATCTCAGTTTTTAAAACAGGAAATGATTCAATTGCCCTGGCAAACTTCGGATCTAAGAGCCCATCTGGTCAATAATATAAGCTCTAAAGGTCTGAATATCTGTATATTAAAAATTTTGTCGGACATCGATAGGGTAGAAGACCTTGACGGACTGATATTAGGACATAAAAATATACCATATAGTATATTTAAATATCTTTCTTTGCTTACCAGATGTGAGCGTATAGCAGAGATAACCATAGAAAAACACTTCGATTCAACTTTCCTTAAATCCCATTATAATAAGGGGTCCCCTGAACACGGGCTTTTCAGCTATTAGCAAAAGCCATATTTCCAAAAATGAAATTTCCACTTCTGTTGTCACTTTAAGCTGACATCAGAATTCAATAATTACATATAATTCACAATACGAATAAACATGGCAAATACATATTACGATCCGGCCGATCTCAGAAAATTTGGCGATATCACCGAATGGAGTGAAGAACTGGGTACAAAGTTTTTTGAATACTACGGAAAAGTATTCGAGGAAGGAGCGCTTTCAGCAAGAGAAAAATCCCTTATCGCCCTTGCTGTTTCTCACGTAGTAAAGTGTCCATATTGCATTGATGCCTATACCAAAGACGGTTTACAACGAGGTATCACCAAAGAAGAGATGATGGAGGCTGTCCATGCAGCCGCAGCTATCGAAAGCGGCGCCAGCCTTGTTCACGGAGTGCAAATGATGAATAAGTATAACAAATTAAGTATGTAGGTTGAGAATATCTCGGCTTACAGAAATATTGAATGCATAATGTAAAAACTATGGCAACAAAGTCGCTCAAAGCAAGGCATAAGGCACTTTCCGATACTTCCAATCAATTGGAGATCCTAGAATCGGGTATGTTTGAAGATGGTGAGCTCCCCTATTTCAGAGATAAGATCGCCAATATCGGCCATTTCCCGCTGCGGCCAAAGAAACTCGAAATACTACAGATCAATGTGGGCTATATGTGCAACCAGGTTTGCGAACACTGTCATGTTGATGCCGGCCCCGACAGGAAGGAGATCATGACCAGGGAGACCATGGAACTCTGTCTCGATGTGATTAGAAATACAGGAGCGCATACCCTGGATCTTACGGGCGGAGCCCCTGAAATGAACCCGAATTTCCGCTGGTTTGTGGAAGAGGCAGCAAAAGTGGGCATCAAAGACTTTATTGTTCGTTCGAATCTTACCATCATCCGGGCCAATAAAAAATACCATGATCTGCCGGAATTCTTTAAAAAACACAATGTCCATGTAGTCTCTTCAATGCCGCATTATACCCGGGGAAAAACAGATAAGCAAAGAGGAGAAGGTGTTTTCGACAAATCGATAAATGCCTTACAGGCTCTTAATAAAGTAGGCTATGGGATTAAAGACAGTCCATTAAGGCTCGATCTGGTATATAATCCATCCGGTGCTTTTCTTCCGGCCGATCAGCAGGCTATGGAACGCGATTTTAAGAAAGCACTGATGGAGGATTTTGGCATTACATTTCACAATCTTTTTGCGATCACCAATTTGCCCATTTCACGTTTTTTGGATTATCTCATCGCCTCAGAAAACTATGAGGACTATATGTATGCCCTGGTGGAGGCCTTCAATCCTGCGGCAGTTGAAAACGTAATGTGTACCAATACCATTTCGGTAAGTTGGGATGGTTGGTTGTACGATTGCGATTTTAACCAAATGCTCGATTTAAAAGTTGCAAGTCGAGTAAAACACATAAGGGATTATAATGAAGATGTTCTAGCCGACCGGAATATTATTATCTCACAGCATTGTTATGGTTGTACTGCCGGGGCAGGAAGTAGTTGTCAGGGATCAGTAGCTTAAATCGTTTAAAATTTCCTCCCGTAAGTACATATTTTTATAGCATTTTGCAGTTCATCGATACTTTTTACCGACCAAGTGGTCGGTGAGGTTATGCCTTTTCACTGCTAATGGTCGATGATTTAACCTCTTGTCGATTTTATATTGACGTACATCCTTGTATCTCCAAAAAAAACGCAATTCGCAGGTTCTTAGATATAGACGAACTGGTCTGTTAGACCTAAAACCCAAATCTCATGGATAAGAATCTAAAACGAATGGCTACCATGCATCGAATGCAGGTAAAAGGACTGGAGTTATTCTACCAAAATGGCTATTATAACACCAGTGTAGATGATATATTAAAGTCGCTGTCTTTATCAAAAGGGGCTTTTTACCACCACTTTCAATCTAAAGAGGATTTCTTTATCAGCATCATCCAGAATTTGATCGTTCAGAAAGTATATTCGATGTTGATCGAGCCTATAGAAAAATGTGACAACCCATTTAGGGCCTTAGAGTCTTGTTTCGATAATGCCCTGGAAACGGCTCAGTACAACGAAATGGACTATGGATTTATATTGAGCAATTTCATGACCGAATTCAACAGGCGGAATACGGAAATCTCCAATTATCTCCGCGATATATATAAGGTATGGGAAGTTAATCTTGTCACTACACTGCAAAGAGCAAAGACCGATGGTTATCTGGAAAGGCATGTAGATAGTGAAGCTGTGGCCACTTACCTGATCTCTTCATATATCGGAATACGCACATTAATGGTCGAAGGAAATTGCAAAGCATTGCGATACCAATATATGCAGCAATTAAAGACGTACTTCAAATCCATTGAGCACAGTACACTGGTTTCCTAAACCATCAGATGGTCAGCACAGATTCAATTTTGTCTAAAATCTGGGCAGGTGTTATGGTGCCAATGGCCTTGTCATAGCCTTTAGGAAATTTGTTTCCATATACCGATGTGGGCAGCAAGGGAAACAAGTTTCTGTCGGGCAGCACAGAGTAGCTCTGATCGTGGCCAAAGGGAGCAAAACCAGCATAGGGATGAGTAACCCCCCATATAGTAACAGCCGGTACGTCAAACATTGCTGCAAGATGTCCGTTTCCGCTGTCCATAGATACCATAAGATCCAGGTTGGAAATCACGGCCAGTTCTTCCTGGAAAGTATATACTCCAGCCATATTAACAGCATTGGCATACTTCTCGGCAAATCCTTTGAGCACAGTTACTTCCTCATCACCAGCTCCGAAAAGCAACAATTTATACTTATTGGTATTGTTCAGGCCTGCAATGACTTCTTCCATCTCTTGAAGGGGGTACATTTTAGAGCGAAAGGCTGCAAAGGGAGCAATCCCTATCCATTTGGCTGTGCTCCGTTTCAGATCAGGTTTGTTCTCAAAAGAAAGTGGAAGCCTCGTTTGGGGTCTTGACTCCTCCAGATCAATATCGAATCCCAATTGTCGAAAAACATCTGCATATCGCTCAAAGGTCGACTTTAGAGGGCCGAATTTTTTATTTAATGGCCTTGTCAATGCCCTTTTTTCCTTGCGCCCCTTGTCGATTTGTACAAAGGGAATCTTGCTTAACAAGAAATATTTTTTAAGGATCTTAGTGCGTAGTACGTTATGTAAATCAGCAACGGCATCGATTTCCATCTTAGCGAGATGAGAGTATAATCGGCCCATTCCGGCAATTCCCCTATGTTTTCCTTTCAGGTCTGCACCTTCTACATGAACATTCTCCAGACCGTTAAAAATTGGTTTGTAAAATGGCCTGGTGAGAAATGTGATACGGGTATCTGGAAACCGATTTTGAAAAGCGGTAAGAACCGGCACGGTCATGGCTACATCTCCCAATGCCGAAAAACGAATAACGAGAATATGGCATGGTTTATTTTTGACCACGAAGGACAGGGTTTAATTCCTCGTCGTTGTACATTTTCATCTGTTTGTAGACCTTCATATACTTGTTTCCAGCCTCAATATCATCAAGGAGTTGATCGATAGCCGTGGAAAGGTCTTTTTTCTGTTCCAGCAAAACGTTTAGTTTCTCGTTACAGGTATTGCGATGTTTCTCTGAGGCATCGGCTCGTTTGGCCTCCTCACGCATATGGTATATCTTTAATGCTAATATCGACAGCCGGTCTATGGCCCAGGCAGGACTTTCGGTATTGATATTAGCCTTTTCTTTAATAGAAACCGATTGGTATTTTTGTAGAAAATAACTGTCGATATACTCCACCAGATCAGTCCGGTCCTGATTACTGGCGTCGATCTTTCTTTTTAAAACAAGAGCCGCTTCCGGATCGATTTCCGGGTCCCTGATAAGGTCCTCATAATGCCATTGTACAGTATCGATCCAGCCTTTTCGGTATAGCAGGTGTTTTATATCACCTGCGGAATACGGATTATGGAAATCTTGATCTACCCGGTCTACCCTATGGTAGGTATTGATGCACTCATCAAAAATATCAAAGGCAAACTTGCTAAACATCCTGTCTTATTTTGATATAAATATACCCTTTATTTAGCAATCAATTCGCCGATGAAAATCATAAAAGGCACCACAATCGATAGAATAAGTGTGAGTTCCTTAATGTTGGCTTTTTTGATCACCTCCACGTATTTAGTAAAAAGTATGGAAGCTGGAAAAAAGGTGATCATTACAGGTGAGATGGTTTCCTGAGATTTGAGAATGGTAACGACCATACCTACAAAAAATGCAATGGTGATAATCCGCATAGTTACGATTTTACCCATTCCAAGTTTACCGAGTTTTATGAAGGAAACAATCATGGCAACCACAACCAAAATGAGGTATAACAGGATTTTTACACTTCCCTGCATACTATAGAGGATATTGGAATTTGCTGCGATCTTGAATTGATAATGCTCGAGTATAAAGGCGGTTTCTCCAAAAAGAATCAGGCTTGTATATAATAAGGCAGTCGTACAGACCAGGCATAAAATCGGTACCAGCCAGTTCCTTATGTTCTTGGGTTCATAAAAATAGATACAGATATATACCAGGATCACAAATAACAAGACCCAATCGTAGAAAAGGCTGGATACGACGATCCAGAATGTGGCATCGAAGAGTTTTAATTTGATATCTTTTAACGATTTCAAGCTAATCAGCCTTCTGAGGGCTAAGAGGAGGAAATAGCTGCTCAGGATTGCATTGTGATCTACAAGCACATCAGGAAAGAGCACAACCAGCAAGGTATAGTAGAATATAGTAAAATCGTTAGTGCCTGAAATCTGGTTGCGTTTCACTATAAAGTTCACCACCATAATACTGAAAAGCAAAATGGCTAATACCAGCAATCGAAGTATCAGATCTTGAGCCGATTCGGCCGAAAACAAGCTGTCAAAACTCAGCACCCCATAGAAAAGGAGCAGAAAACCAAGAATGATGACGTAATTTATGGGCTTAGACTGTCCAAAAATGCTGGATATCATTTTGGTTTTTTATATTTTTGCCATGTAAAGATAACCAAGATGAAAGCATTTTTTGAAGGCATTGAAGATTTATTCGTCAACGGAATTTTTTGGCCTTACGATTTTTTCAGATTTATGGAAAACTGGTGGACGGCCAATTTGGTAAACTGGCTCTTTGCAATCATGGGTGCTGTGGCATTCATCTATTGGATGAGACAATTAAAAATATCTCATGACAATGGTGAAGAAGACAAGAGCATTACTTCTCACAGTTATCTGTAATCACTGGCTTTAAACCTCTATAATCTTTCATTCCGCTTCATTATAGATCGAAGCCGATGTCCTTACGGTAATTCATGCCATCGAATTGAACCCTGGCAAGGTTATCATAGGAAGTGGAAAGCGCTTCGTTCAGCCCAACCCCGATTGATGTAAAAGCCATCACTCTCCCACCATTGGTGACAATTTCATCCTCTACAATGCGGGTACCCGCATGGAATACTATGGAATCCTCTATTTTATCGAGTCCGCTTATAGGTTTCCCTTTTTCGTAAGAGCCCGGATAACCTCCTGAGACGGCCATAACCGTACAGGCAAATCTATCGTCTGTTTCAAGGGATTCTTTTTCCAGATTGCCCTCAGCGAGACTTTGCAACAGTTGAAGCAAATCACTTTTGATCCGGGGTAAAACCACTTCGGTTTCAGGGTCTCCCAATCGCACATTATATTCTATGACGTAGGGATCCGAATCCACCTTTATCAGCCCTATAAAGATAAAACCCTTATAAGGTATCCCATCTTTTTTTAAACCTTCGATAGTAGGTTGTACAATCCTTGTCCTTATCTTTTCTTCAAATGCTTCATCTACAAAAGGCACCGGTGATATAGCGCCCATACCTCCTGTATTGAGACCTGTATCGCCTTCACCTATTCGCTTGTAATCCTTTGCGAAAGGTAATATTTTATAGTCGTCGCCATCGGTGAGCACAAAACAACTCAGTTCGATACCTGAGAGGAATTCTTCTACAACCACCGTAGTGCTCGCTTGCCCGAACTTGGCATCGAGAAGCATGGCACTTAATTCTTCTTTTGCTTCTTGGAGGTCATGAATGATCAGAACACCCTTGCCAGCGGCTAGTCCATCTGCTTTAAGTACATATGGCGATTTCTGCGTTTCCAGGTAGGCCTTGCCTTCTTCAAGGGTATTTATTGTAAAACTACTGTGCGCTGCCGTTGGAATATGATGCCGGTTCATAAAATCCTTGGCAAAGTCCTTACTTCCTTCCAGGCGTGCGGCCTCCTTCTTTGGTCCAATAACGTGGATTCCTTGGAGATCCGGATCGTCCAGAAAAAAATCGTGAATGCCATTGACCAATGGATCTTCGGGGCCAACAATCACCATATCTATATTTTCTTCAAGAACCAGCTTTTTAACAGCGCCAAAATCGCCGGGATTTACATCTGAATTTTTTCCCAAAGATGCTGTGCCTGCATTTCCCGGAGCAATTACGAGTCTTTGAAGCAGTGGGCTTTGCTTTAATTTCCAGCAGATGGCATGTTCCCTCCCGCCGGAACCCAGAACGAGTATTTTCACAAAACGGAGTTTGGGCAAAAATAGATGAAGAGATTCAAATATGAATACTCTCAGAGAGATTAAATGTTCGCTCCGTCATTAGATACGATTTTGTTTACCGCTTATTCCGCTTCGAAAAATCCCGGTGTTCAGTTTTTTCAAGCTCTACTTTGGAAAGCCTTTTAAAATAGTCGTAGGTCGTTTTCATCCCTTCTTCCCTACCCACCTGAGGTTCCCATCCCAAAATTTCTTTAGCCTTGGTGATGTCGGGCTGTCGTTGTAATGGATCGTCTTTGGGCAGCGGCTTATAAACGATCTTCTGGTCGGTGCCGGTTAGTTTAATGATCTCCTCGGCAAAGTCCTTGATAGTAATCTCATGGGGGTTGCCAATATTCACCGGTTGGGTATAGTCGCTCATCAGCAGCCTGTAGATCCCTTCAATCTGATCATCAACATAACAGAACGAGCGGGTTTGCAGCCCATCGCCAAAAACGGTGAGGTCTTCACCTCTTAATGCCTGTCCCATAAAGGCAGGGATCACGCGTCCGTCGTTGAGACGCATTCTGGGGCCATAGGTATTAAAGATCCTCACAATCCGGGTATCCAGGCCGTGGAACCTATGGTAGGCCATGGTAATCGATTCCTGAAATCGCTTGGCTTCATCGTAGACCCCTCTGGGGCCTATGGTGTTCACATTGCCGTAATATTCTTCGGTTTGCGGATGTACCAATGGATCTCCATAGACCTCCGAAGTGGAGGCGATAAGGATTCTCGCATTCTTGTCCTTGGCCAGGCCGAGGAGGTTATGCGTTCCCAGGGCGCCAACTTTAAGCGTTTGAATCGGGATTTTTAGATAGTCGATCGGACTGGCCGGTGATGCAAAATGTAGAATATAGTCGAGCTTGCCAGGAACGTGGACAAACGTGGTCACATCGTGGTGGTAGAATTCAAAATTTTCGAGATTGAATAGGTGTTCGATATTTTTAAGATCGCCGGTTATTAAATTGTCCATAGCGATCACATGATGGCCTTCTTTGATAAATCTGTCGCAAAGATGGGACCCTAGAAAACCTGCTGCTCCTGTAATTAATACTCTTTTCACGTATCCTGTATTAGTTGTTATTATTATCCCTATCTACCGATGGATTCGTAATGAAATCCTTCAGCTCTAATTTCATCCAGGTCGTATAAATTCCGTCCGTCGAATATAACATCTTCCTTGAGGAGCTCCTTCATCACCTGGAAATTCGGATTTCTGAAAACACCCCATTCTGTGCATATTACCAATGCATCTGCGTCTTCCAGAGCACCATACATCCCAGGCGCAAACGAAATACGCTCACCCAGTTTTTTCTGTACATTGTTCATCGCCTCAGGGTCGAAAGCTGTAATCTTTGCCCCCAGTTGCAGAAGCTCTTCTATAACATCGAGTGCCGGAGCCTCCCTGATATCATCTGTTTCGGGTTTGAAAGCAAGGCCCCAAATCCCGATCTTTTTTCCTTTCAGATCTCCCTTAAAATAATTTTTGATCTTAGGGATCAGCGCTACTTTCTGTTTTTTATTCACCTGGATTACGGAGTCCAGTATTTTAAAATCGTAGTCTGCATCTTTTCCGGACTTATGGAGTGCCTTTACATCTTTGGGAAAGCAGGATCCGCCGTAACCAATCCCTGGGAATAAGAACCTTTTCCCAATCCTGGAATCGGTACCCATACCGATCCGCACCTCATCAACATCGGCGCCCACCAATTCACAAAAATTTGCGATCTCGTTCATAAAGGTGATCTTCGTGGCCAGGAATGAATTAGCGGCATATTTGGTGAGCTCTGCAGATTTTTCATCCATGATGATCACAGGATTACCAGAACGTACAAATGGCTTATAAAGCCTTTGCATGGCCTTTATGGCGCGTTCAGAACTTGCGCCTACCACAATCCTTTCGGGTTTTAGGAAGTCGTCTACCGCAAAGCCTTCGCGCAGAAATTCAGGATTGGAAACCACGTCGAACTCGCAGCTTGCGTTTTTAGCAATCGCAGCTTCAACTTTCTCAGAGGTGCCTACCGGAACCGTGCTCTTATCAACGACAACCTTATATTTTGTGATCAGTTTACCGATCTCCTCAGCCACGCCCAGGACGTATTTCAAGTCAGCAGAGCCATCTTCGCCTTCCGGAGTGGGTAATGCCAGAAAAATAATATCTCCGTGTTCCAGACCATGTTGTAACGATGTAGAGAATCGCAGCCTCTTGGCCTTGATATTTCTTTCAAACAAAACATCGAGATGCGGTTCATAGATAGGCACTATCCCATTCTGCATCTTTTGGACCTTAGACTCATCGATGTCTACACAGACTACTTCGTTGCCTGTTTCAGCCAAACATGTTCCCGTTACGAGACCGACATATCCCGTACCAATTACCGATACTTTCATTATTTATTTTTATTTTTAATTGAATCTCATTTCCAAAGAGTGGGCAAATATAGAGCGGGTATTACAGCAAATCAATTATTTTATATTAAAAGCACATTATCCGGTTCAAATAACGGCTAAATTGATTTATCGGATTTGAAAACAACTTTTCAAATTCCCCTTGAAAACAATACGGTGGTAATAGTCTTCATGATGATTCTCAGGTCGAGGGTAATTGATTTGTTTTTAATATAATAAAGATCGTATTCGAGTTTCCGTAAAGAGTCCTCCAGATTTTCACCGTATTTATATTTGACCTGGGCCCATCCTGTTATCCCCGGTTTGATAATATGTCTAACATTATAAAAGGGAAGCATCTCATTCAACTGATCTACAAATACCTTTCTTTCGGGCCTGGGGCCGATAAACTGCATGTTGCCTTTGATAACTGAAATTATTTGTGGAAGTTCATCTACCCTGAAAACCCTGATAATTTTACCAAAAGGAGTAATGCGATTGTCATTTTTAGTAGCCATAACGGCACCCAACTTCTCGGCGTCCTTTACCATAGATCGGTATTTATAAATCTTGAATTCCTTGCCGTGCAATCCCACCCTCTTCTGTACATAAAACAATGGCCCCCTATTGAAGAAAAGATTCAAAAACCACACAAAAGGAACTGATAGTAGAAAAATGAAGCCTATTATAACCGACAACAGGAAATTAATACCATAAGTAAATATCCTTTGCAGGTAACGTATTTTTTTATTTCTGAACTGCAGTATTTCGTAAAAGCTATCGTTATGAGAGCGAAGGGGCATCGCTTCATATATGTTTTCGTAAAAAGAAGTAAACGAAATTACCTCCTTGCCTTTGATAATGGACCGGAGCATCATTTCTTCCAAAGATCTGGGAATATTTGAATAATCCTTGGTGTTGATAATATAGGCATCCACTTTATCAACGGCTGATTGGAAAAACTTTTTATTGATCGCCGAGTTCTGACTAAGGGAATAGGTGAGTTTCACCTTATAAAAGGTCTCGATTTCTGAGCCGTTTATCGCTGCGATATCGGTCTTAATATTTTTTTCGGTGACCTCGTCATATACATAAAGTACATTCTTGGTTACCGGAATAATTCTAAAAACATTGCCGAAAAAAAATCGCCATAATGCTATTTGAATGGGAGTTAGCGAAAGAAAAAAGAGCAGCGGTTTTCTCCAGAAGCTGACATCAAACGCCAGGATGGTAAATAGAAATATGATAAAAACGAAAAGGCCAGTGATATATATTGATTGTGAGATCACATATCTTCTTCGGGAAACTTTTGAGAGGTTATAGAAATCAAGAATATAGGAGAGTGATAAATAAGTGGCGATCCCTGTAGCGAAAACCCAGAATTTAAGATTATTTGAGATAAACTCACTATCGATGGCGTGGTTTACCAAGACATTCAGGGATACTACTATGATAAAAAGATCCCCAAGCAGTAGTATAAATTTTCTTTCTAAAGAACTTAAAATGGAAGGTCTGCTCATTATGAGGCCTCTTTAACTTCTATGTAAATTTAGTTCTTCATTTGATAAGTTTCCACTAATGTTCGAAAAACTGCCGGATAAACAACTAGAATGTGTTTTTTGAAAGGAGCTCATAATTCAAGTAGTGGATTCAGAGTATTATCTGATAATGCGGTCTGATCATTGTAGGTCCTTTAGTGCTTTATGAAATTTATTGCTGATAATATCATAGGTGCAATTCTCAATTAAATACTTATATCCTTTTATACCGTAGGCTTTCAATTCTTCATTAGATAATGACGCAAAATAATCTATTTTTTCTCTTAAGGCCACTTTATCCTCAGGTTCAATTACGAAACCAGCACCGGAATAAGTTACCGGGTTTTCCATGGAATTTAAGGCCTGAATAATAGGCTTGCTCGCAAAAAAGTAATCGAAAGTCTTTAACTGAGAGGTGCCGAATTCGTAGACCTTTGTCTTTTTCCCTCCTTTTCCCATATACAAAAGGTCCATTTTTGCCAGAAAGAAAGGCACATATTTCTTAGGAATTCTATTGAGTATATGAACATTCTCATATTGGTCGGCCAGTGCAACCAAGCTTTTTCTCTCAGGACCTCCTCCCAAAACATAAAGTTTTATTCTTCTATTTGAGTGCCTTCCAACTACGTTTATGATTGTGTCTAATGGATTAGCTACTACCAGGGTCCCGGCATAACCAATATTGAAATCACTTGGATCAATATTAATATCCAAAACATCACTCAGATCGAGTTCTTTTTCGAGTTTGGGAATTTCGTATCCATTTGTAATCCATTCAAACCTGAATTTATCATGTCCCAGAACTTTGGCGATATGCAGATCTGCCCGTGGAATAACCGAAATAACGAGGTCGGCCTTCCTGTAAGCCATCCTTTCTAAAAACGCCAGGAATTGCATAAACGGATTCCTGGGAGAATATCCCCCAAGTTCAATGCCCGACAAGGGCCATAGATCTCTTACTTCAAATACAAATTTACATTTCGGATACAGCAATTTGAAAAATGGAACGTTAAGTATAGGTAATAAGGGGAGTGAAGAAAGCAGTATAATATCGGGTTTGGGAACTTTTTTTGAACTGATAAAAGGTAGTAGATAGAGTTGGAATGAATAAACGATCCAACTAAATATCCGACCGACACCCGAAGCTATTCCATATTTATTGCCTTTTAGGATGATTGTAGGAACACCTTTGTTTACATATTTATACAATCCTTTGTATTTATTGTGCCGATAAGGTGCGTGAGCAAATGAGGAAGTAACTAGTAGGGAATTATAGCCAAACTGATGAAGTCTTTTTGCTAAGTAATAATGCCGATATCCATCACCATCTATTTCCGGTGATGTTATATACTGATTAAGTATCCAGATATTCTTCACTAGACCTGATTAAGTATTTTTTGACCAATTGATTTTCCAATCTGAAGAGAGGAAGTGGCCGCCGGTGAAGGTGCATTCAGCACATGTACGGCCCGTTTTTTATGCAAAATCATAAAATCGTCTATCAGATTTCCCTTTTCGTCACAGAGTTGAGCTCTGACCCCTGAGGTGCCTGGGATTAAATCTTCTTCGCCAATCTCCGGAACAAGCTTTTGAAGTGCTTTTACAAAAGCTTTTTTTGAATAGGACCTGTACATTTCGTACAATCCTACTTTCCAATACTTATAGGCCACTTTGAGAAATCCCGGAAAAAATATTGTTTCCAGAAATTCTACCGCATTTACATCCTGTTTCCGATATCCTTCGCGTTTGTAAGCCAATACTGCATTCGGTCCTGCATCTACCTCACCCCCAATTCTCCTAGTAAAATGAACTCCCAGAAAAGGAAAGGCCGGATCGGGTACCGGGTAAACCAGATTATTTACCAAATTTCTCTTTTCTTCTTTCAAAAGATAATATTCACCACGGAAAGGAATAATTTGGGCTTTGTGCTCAATTCCATGTAATCTGGCAATCTTATCGGAATACAGACCCGCACAATTGACCAAATAACTACAGCTCAGCCTAGACTGGTTTGTTTGTATCTCAAGTTGGTTGTCAGATTCCTTGATTTTTTTTACTTCATTTGAAAATCGGAATTCTATCTGTCGATCGACAAGAATTTTTTTTAACGCTAATGAGACCTCCTTATAATTTACAATTCCCGCCTGAGGAACAAATATTGCTTTGATTCCTTCTACATGAGGTTCTATATTTCTGAATTCAGCAGGATCTAGTAGTCGAAGGCCCTTTAATCCATTTTCTTGTCCCCTGGAATAAATATCCATAAGTTTTGGCTCTTCTTCCGGACTTGTGGCTACAATCAATTTCCCGCATATGTCATGCTCAATTCTCTCGCGTCGGCAAAATTCGAGCAATAAGTTGTACCCTTTTTTACAATTAACTGCCTTGGCACTGCCCGGTTGATAATATATTCCGGAATGTATGACCCCGCTATTTCTACCTGTTTGATGAAAGGCAACTTCTGATTCCTTTTCGATAATAACAATCCTCATATCCGGACGCTCGATAGATAAATTATAAGCAACACTCAGCCCAACTATGCCTCCACCGATAATTGCAACATCGTACTTCATTGTTGCTTATAATATTCTCGTAGAGCGCTAACCACTTCTTCAGCTTGGGAAATCTCCAGATGCTCACCAATTGGCAAACTTAGCAATTCAGCATCTAACTGATTGGCTTTTAAATTATTGTCGCTTTTTCCCATATATGAGTACGCTTGTAATTTCGGAAGAGCAATGGGATAATGTATTCCGGTTTGAATTCCTTTTTCACGGAGAAAATCCTGAAGCTTCTCTCTCTGCTTGATACGAATTACGAAAAGATGATATACTTGTCGTGCCCATTTTTCGCGTTTAGGCAAGACAATCTCATTTATATCCTCTAAATTCTTTAGATAGAAATCGGCAATTTTTATACGTTGGGATGTCCAGTTTTCCAGATGTCCGAGTTTTACATTCAAAACAGCAGCCTGCAAGTTATCAAGACGGCTATTGCGCCCTTCAAACTCATGATTGTACTTCTCTATTCTTCCATGGTTGGCGATCATTCTGCATTTCTTTGCCAATTGCGAATTGTTCGTAACTATAGCGCCACCATCACCGTAGGCTCCGAGATTTTTCCCTGGGTAGAAGCTGAACGTGCCAATGTCGCCAATGGCTCCTATTCTTTTACCTTTATACTCCGCGCCATGAGCTTGCGCACAATCCTCAATTAACTTTAGATCATTATCCTTTGCAACTTTGATAATTGACTTCATGTCGCATGGCCAACCTGCCAAATGAACAAAGATAATCGCTTTTGTTCTTGGTGTAATACATGCTTGAATAGACTCAGCAGTAACGTACTGAGTGTTTAGATCTACATCTGCAAAAATTGGTGTTGCGCCTTTTAGGCATATACTACTTACTGTCGCAATAAATGTACGAGGTGTAACGATGACCTCATCCCCTTCTCCTATATTTAATACTTGCAACGCAAGCTCAAGTGCAACACTTCCATTCGCGAGCGCAACAGCATAATTAACGCCAAAATATGTAGCAAACTGCTTTTCAAATTTTTGACCTAAATCTCCTGTCCAGTAATTTACTCTTCCAGATTTAAGAACATTTAGAACAGCATTAACTTCATCTTGAGCGTAGGTAGGCCAAACCGGAAATGCAGAATTAATTTCACACTCTCCACCTTCGATTGCTAGTTTTTGTTTAAAAATAGCTGTCAATTTTAAGAGCCCTTTGGGCGTGCTGGCACACCAAGTATCTGTTGCTTATCTTCTACATTTCTCACTACAGCTGCACCTGCTCCAACCATTACAGCATTACCGATAGA
>CAMYIE010000013.1 GCA_947258405.1 uncultured Eudoraea sp.
ACGCTACCAGCCAGTTCCGAATTCTTGCGGAAACAAGCCACATCCCGAAGTTATTCTCATTATGTCATTCGAACTAGCTACCATCCCGCCAAGGCGGGTACGCCACCAGTCTGTTTCGTATCCTTGAAAAAATAAGCCATATCCCGGATAAGGAATGCAAAATTAAAAAGATTCGAGAAACAGGCGTGGTTTTGTCGCAATTATTTTCGGCAGTACTAGCAATTTTAGCCTTGTCCTAAATAATTCTTCAGAGTAAAAAATCTATGACAAATATCATATTATGAGAACCTTAACAGTGTTAGTTTAGGAGCTCAATTATCGATCATTTAAATAGTGCACTTATGAAATTCTTCAACTTAAGGACTATCCTATTCTTATCCTTATCTAGTTTTCTTTTGGTACAATGTACCAGTGACCCCATACCCGGACCACCGGGAGTAGATGGTATTGATGGCGCAGACGGTGCCGATGGTACCGCCTCTTGTATCTCTTGTCATTCCAATAGCGCAAGGGATCCTATTGAAAATTCATTCTTTGCCTCTAAACACGGTTCCAGTTTTGTTGGATTTGCCGCCGGCAGAGGGGGTGAAGATCCTACTAACCGATGCGCACAGTGCCATGGTGAGGAAGGTTTTATAGATTATGTCGAACTTGGTGAATCCGATTCATTAGGGTATGCCAATCCCTCTCCTTTTTACTGCTCTACCTGTCATAGCAAGCACCGGACCTTTGATTTTGAAAACGATGGTTTGGATTATGCCCTGAGGAACCCGGATGCGGCTACTCTTGTCATAGACGGGATGACTGTTATAGATTTTGAAGGTCCCAGCAATAATTGTATTACCTGTCACCAACCACGGAGCAGCTATGTGATTCCTGCAGAAGACGGTACGGGTAAATATGTGGTTACCAGTTCACGCTTCGGACCACACCACGGACCTCAGTCCACCATGCTCGAAGGTATTATGGGCGCGAACCTGGCAGGGCCAGAAGGCTATCCCGGAGTGGCTTCTTCTGCGCATAGAAACGGTTCTTCTTGTGTAAACTGCCATATGGGTGAATCTAGTACCGAGACAGAAGGGCTGCATTCAATGGTTCCAACAGAAGCAGCATGCGTAGAATGCCACCCATCAGGTGCTCCTGATCGATTAGCAGAATTCGATGATCGTATGGCTGCACTGAAACAGTTGCTTGGACAGGTGGTCGGTGAAGAATATGCGGTGGACTCCCTTGGAAATCCTGTTTACGATATGGATGGCAACCCCGTGGGAAATGGTGTGACGGTGACCGGTATCATTGTTGATACACCAGAGCCAGATCGTTCTCAGGAAGGAATTTTTTCCACAGCTGAAGCACAGGCCGCATGGAATTATAAGACCTTACTGGAAGATAACAGCCGTGGCATCCATAACCCCGCATATACCAGGGCATTGCTTGAAAACTCAATCAAAGCCTTAGAAGAATAATATTTCGGGACTTGTTGATAATCAAAGTTTACAGTTAAACACAACAGTAACCCAGCTTTGAAAGGCACAAGTCCTGAGATCACTAATGATCATACTCAAATGAAAAAAATAAGTAGCAAGTTTCTGGTACTGATTCTGTTTCTGGCGTATTCTTCGTGTTATTATGATGAGGCTGTTGAGGAGATAATACCAGAAATCCCCGAGGAACAGGAAGTTTCCTTTTCCGAGGACATCCAACCTATCTTCATTCAGGAAGGCAAGGATTGTACCACCTGCCATAATGGTACGGTAGCCAATCCCGATTTGCGTGAAGGCAATGCCTATAACGCCATAGTACCCGACCTGGTAGTGCCTGGAAATGCAGAAGCCAGTGTTTTCTATCAAAGACTGCCTGGCAACAACCATCCGGTAGAAGCCGGCTTCCTCCTCAATACAGATGAAATAGCACTGATAAAGGCATGGATCGATCGAGGTGCCGAAAACAATTAACTGTTAAGATCAAACACATGAAAAAAACAATAGTTGCTTTGATTTCACTCCTGGTGGTACAGGCCTCACTTCTTTCTCAGGAGAAATCACGTGATTCTTTGCCAGACAAACCTGAAAGGGATGCTTTCGAAAGTTCCTATATCATAGATAACCCAACCGACCTGCTATTCAATAAAAAAACTATGGAAATAGTGATCAATCACCGGTTCGGGACCTTTAATGGGGGCACCAACGACCTGATTGGGATCTGGGCCCCTTCAAATATCCGCATTGGGGTGGCCTATGCCCCACATGAAAGGATTACCGTAGGGTTTGGAACAACCAAATTTGATCGTCTCCAGGATTTTAACTGGAAGGTTGGGTTGTTAAAACAAACACGTTCTGGCAGGATTCCTGTAAATATATCCTATTATGGGAATTTCGTGATCGATGCACGTAAAAAAGAGAATTTTGCACTAGACCAGCACAGATATTCGTTCTTCCACCAGGTTATTTTTGCCCGTAGGTTTACTTCGACCCTCTCGATGCAAATTGCACCCAGCATTTCCCATTTTAACGTGGTAGACTCCAATATGAAAAACGATCGTATAGCCATTGCCTTCGGAGGGCGGGTAAAAATTAGCCCGCAATCTTCAATTCTATGGGATTACAGCCAGCCGATCACCCGGTTCGAGATCAATCCGGATCTCAATAACTACAACAACTACCCGGGTGTTAGTCTCGGTTTTGAAGTACGTACCTCTTCTCATGCCTTTCAGATTTTTATAAGCAACCTTAATGGTATTGTACCGCAACAGAGCTATGTTAAAAATGAAAACGACTTTTTTAACGGGGATATACTTATAGGTTTCAATATAACCCGACTCTATAATTTCTAATCCACAGTCGGCCTAGCAGATATGAAGAATAAACCCGCCAAAAAGATAGTATTGGAACGCCGTAGAATTCTTCCTATTCTCGGTACAGGACTTTTGTTACCATTTATGACTGTGAGGCTACAGGCATCAGAAAAGGAAGAGAACCCAGAATACAAGACGCTTCTAAAACCCGACGGCACTGCCGTGCGGGTAACTTCAAGCGGAATAAAGAAATCTAAAGTAGTAAGGAAGAATATCAGCAATAAAGAACTGCTAACCTGGCTAAAAAAAGATCCACAGGATTCTTAAGACATGAAAGACCAGAAAAAAGATACCAGACGAAAGTTCCTCAACCAGGGATGGAAATTGGGCTTGGCTTCTATATTAGGAGGCGCAGCCCTGGCACATCTTAAAGAAGGGTCTGGACTTGAAGGTACAGAATCTTTTGGGGAAACCGTGGAACTGATGGACACAGAGGGCAATATCATCGAAGTGGATGCAACACAGGTAGAGGAAATGGCCTCTGCCGGGCAGGCCCACGAAGTTCGACGTGGTATGCCGGGCAGGAAATTCGTGATGGTCGTAGACCTTGCCAAATGTCAGAATGCTTTGGCTTGTCAGCGTTCCTGCAATAAACATCACTTTGTCACCGGGGATAACGCCTGGCTCAAAGTATATAAAATGCAGGAAACCGAAGAAACAGGTCCCTATTGGATGCCAACCTTATGTATGCATTGTGATAAGCCTGCCTGTGTGACGGTTTGCCCGGTGGATGCAACCTTTAAGAGGGAAGATGGGTTGGTGCTGATAGATAATGATCGTTGTGTGGGATGCCGATTTTGTATGGCAGCCTGTCCCTACTCCACCCGGGTATTTAACTGGAATGAACCCAAACAGGAATTTGAAATGAACATGGAGATGGTAGCGCAAATGCATAGTCCGGAACATGCCGGTATGCCAAGTGTTAAGGGTACTGTCGACAAGTGTGATTTTTGCCCCCATCAGGCCGTCAAGGGCGAACTGCCCCATTGTGTGACAGCCTGCCCAAACGGCGTATTCTATTTTGGGGACAAGAATGAGGATACAGTGACCAATGGGACCGAGACGGTTCGACTCAGCAAACTTCTAGAGGACAATGCAGGATACCGACTTTTTGAGGAATTTGGAACAGAACCTAATGTTTACTATCTGCCCCACAAAGACAGGTTGCCTTTTGAAGAAGGCCTGGAAAACTACAATGAATTTCAATCGGTTGAAAAACCAGATACCGCAATGGAAAATCCAAAAGATTCATGAGTAGATACGAAAAATTGATCCATGACCTTGGCCCAAGAGGATTCAACCTCCGAGGGAAATTATGGGTAGGCTTTCTACTGCTCGTAATTCTAGCTGGCATAGTAGCCTATATAGAACAGATCATTGAAGGCCAGGTAGTTACCAATATGAGAGACTATGTACTCTGGGGAGTATATATTTCCAATTTCGTATTCTTTGTTGCCACTAGTTTTGTGGCAGCCATTGTAATCGCCGCACTCCGGCTTACCAAAAATGAATGGAGAAGGCCTTTTGTAAGACTGGCCGCAATCGTGGGTTTTGCATGTATTGTGATGGCTGGTATAACCATCATTATCGACATGGCTCGTCCGGACCGTATGATGAACCTCTTCATTCATGCCCGACTTCAGTCACCTATCACCTGGGATGTAATCATAATTCCCACCTTTATGGTTGTAAGTTTGTTATTGCTTTACTTCCCATTGATTCCTGACCTGGCGATAATGCGGGACCATTACTCAAAGAATAAACCCCGACTAAGCAGGATTTATGGATTCTTCGCCCTGAAATGGAACTGGGCTGCACAACAGATCAGGCTTCAGCAAAAGAGCATCCAAATATTAGCACTGATGATCCTCCCTTTGGGACTTATTCTGGAATCTATAGATGCCTACCTTTTCTCTACCACGTACCGGGTGGGATGGGATAGTTCTAACTTTGCCCCATATTTCATCTCCGGAGCAATGGTAGCCGGCCTTGGTGCATTGGTTTCCGTCGTATATATAGTTCGTAGAAATAAGCACCTTCAAAATTATATTACAAATTACCATTTTAATAAGATGGGAAAACTATTTAACCTTGCCCTGATAATCTACTTATATTTCAATATTAACGAGTATCTAATTCCATTATTCACTGCGAAGAAAGGGGAAAGCGAACACCTGGAGTCGCTGTTGATCGGGCCATATTCGACGCTGTTCTGGGTTGTTTCCTTTGTGGGACTGCTGATTCCAGCCATACTTACTATTTTTAAACGTTTCCGACAGCCTCGGTGGTTGTTCTACATCGCTATCGTGGTTGTCATTGGCTCCTGGTGGAAACGATATCTGATCGTAACGCCCACCCTGCTTCACCCCTATGTACCAATACAAGGGGTTCCTGAATCATGGCGACACTATTTTCCAAGCCTGCACGAGTGGTTGATCACCTCAGCAACTCTTGCCATGGCCCTCTTGATCATCACATTGCTTATGCGATATGTGCCTGTGATATCAATTGACCGTTTAGCTGCAGAAAAAGAACTGGCCGAATCAGAACATAAAAAGGCTGCTATATGAAATCGAATATAGATATACATATTGCGGATTTCCGAATACTGGGTTTTGCCCTGGCATTTCTACTCGTATTACCAACTAGCGCACAGGATAAAAAAGAGCGGCTGCGAATTGGAGCTGTATATACCAAGATCATGGACGGGCCTGTTTATCTCGATCTGTCTACATCAGCACGAATCGACCGGAGCAATGTTAAAGTACCAGACATAGGCCTGGACGTCTTTTACGAAGTGGACGGGGAGGAATATCCTTTGGGCGAAGTACGCACCGGTGCTAACGGAGATGTCCGGTTTACAATGGACAATCCCGGGCAGATTCAACCCGATTCCACTGGCCTGTATATTCTTAGCGCCACATTTGAAGGCGATGATACATTCCGAAGGGCCAGCAGAAGCATTGAATTCAGGGATGCAGCTATCCGTGCCTCTCTTAAAACACAAGACAGCATAAATTATATAGAAGCTTCTCTATCTGATACAGTACTTGATAGTCTGGTGGAAGGCGCACTGATCAAGGTACAGGTAAAACGCATGTTCAAACCTTTACAGATCAGCGAGGAGTTCCTGATGACAGATACCAATGGAAGTATACTGGTCCCAGTCCCGGGAGATATCCCAGGAAAGGATGGAATACTGGACATCGAGGTAGTCATCGAGGAAAACGACACATTCGCTACAGTTAAAACCTCGTTGGAAGCCAAGGTTGGCACACCAATTGCACATATTTCTACCTACGATCAAAGGGCGCTTTGGGCCCGGAGTAGTAAAAGCCCTATATTTATTTTGATATTCACCGGGGTTTTGATATTCGGTGCCTGGGGACTTGTCATATATTTGATCATTAATATGTATAGAATTGCTAAAAACTGAATAATGAAAACAATGAAAAAACTTTTGCCAATTGCATTTTTGACCCTTCTATTTTTTGCTTTCAATTCCCCTCCCCAGGAGGAATGGGTAGTTCCGGAAGAGTATGTAAATATGAAAAATCCTACGGACCCTGCCGTGGACCTCAACATTGGAAAAGCCCTATATAAAAAACATTGTCAGTCATGCCATGGTAAAGAAGGGTATGGCGACGGCCCAAAAGCGGCCGATCAAAAAGGCGATCTGGGAGATTTTTCAACAGCAGAGTATCAGTCACAGACAGATGGTGAATTGTTTTATAAAACTTCCTTCGGCCGTGATGACATGCCGGAATACACCAAAAAAATGCCCGATGATGAAGATCGTTGGCTAATAGTCAACTACATGAGGACCATGCTTGAAGAATAGATCAATATTGAGTCATTAAACCCTAATGATGGATAACAGTTTAAGATATATCAGCATCTCACATAAGTCTGCCGCGCTAAAAGCGCGGGAATGCTATCATTTTTCAGATGCAGAGCAAAAGGCCTGGGTAGAGAAAATAAGATTAAATTTTGAAGATGTCCAGGGATTACTCATACTGGTTACATGTAACAGAACAGAGATATATTTTGAATCCAAAAATACCACAGCCCGTCAGATACTCCATTTTATTATCAATGGCACCATGGCTAATTCCCAAGATCGGAGTACGAGTTATTTTAGTACTTCTGATGAAACCCTAGAATCTGTAAAGCATATCCTAGAAGTATCTTCCGGATTAGCGTCATCTGTTCTGGGTGATTCGGAGATTATTCATCAGATAAAAATGGCATATCATCAAAGCTGCCAGGACCAGCTACAAGGTTCGCTTTTGGAACGTTGTATGCAATCCGTTTTTAAATGCCATAAAAGGATCAGCAATGAGACCAGGTTCAGGGATGGCACTACCTCTGTAGCTTATAAGGCCTTGAAATTGATCGCCAGTACTTTTAATACGGTTGAAAGAAAATCTTTAAAAATTCTGTTCATTGGTGCCGGAGATATAGTGAAGCAACTCCTGAATTATAACAATAAGTTTGAGTTTAATTCGGTTTATGTGGCTAATAGGACGGCACAAAAAGCCGAGGACCTGACACAAAAATTCGGAGGGTATACCTATGATTGGGATCGGGTTCTCGCAAATGATTTCAAGGATTTCAATGTTATTGTGACAGCCGTGAGCAATCGGCCTAACCTTGTAAATAATTTAGCAAAAGGGACCGGGAAATCTTTAATTCTTGACTTGGCCGTTCCGGGAAATACTGACAAGCAACTGGCCGACGAACCACATATAATCCATTACGACCTGGATTCCATAGCTAAAGCCCTGAAGGAAAATCACGATAACAGAATGAAGAGTATCGATCAGGTGGAAAAGATTATCAAGGTCGAACTTCAGGAATATGTGTTCTGGTTGAAAAAAGCCCCAGCCAGGAAATTTCTGTCTGATTATAAGACCGAAGTTGTTGAATGGGTCAATACTTATCTCCATCAACACGGACAACGTATTGAGAACGACAAAGCCCAACTTGCAATTAACAGGATTATCAGAAGATCGTTTAAGCAACAAGGTAAAAAAATCCCCGAACCAGAAATGGAACTAATTCTCGAAGAGCACATTTAATAATGATCTTTGATTCTTCTAAATATCCGCCATACTGTTCTATATAACTTCAAATCCACGTTGATTATGCGCTTGCTGCACTTCTGGTTAATCATATCCGTTTTATTACTCCTTAACAGTTGCCAATGGGGTCCAAGAGAAAAGGAGGTCGTTTTACCAGGGATTCAGGAACTCGACAGCACCTGGGATGAGGGGCTTTCATTCGATATGCATCGCATCAGGGTTTTGGAGATACTTCCTTCGGATTCTTATCTGTATTTAAAAGTTTCAGAAGAGGAAAGAAAATTTTGGATCGCTACCCGAAAATCGGAATTTTATAAAGATTCTGTTTATTACTACCAGGAAGCCTTATTGAAGCAAAATTTCGAAAGCAAACAGCTCAATCGCCAATTTGATTCCATCTACCTGGTCACAAATTTAGTTCCCGAAAAGCATTTCCAATTCAAAAAGGAAAAATTCCACAAATAGAAAGACCGCCATTGCTGGCGGCCTTACTGCATAACATAAGTCGAATACCTATTCGCCTTTTATCTGTATAGGGTAAAATGCCCTACGTATTGCTGTTTTTCCTTGTCATTGGCATTCACCACATACCAGTAATCTCCGGTAGGAAGTTCCTTTCCTTCATAGGTACCATCCCATTTATCAATCTGATCGAGAATAGCCACTACCCTACCATAACGGTCATAGATCTTCACTTCGATATTGGGGAAAAGGTCGCGGTTTCTTGGGAACCATTCCTCATTCATATTATCCCCATCCGGTGTAAAGTAATTTGGCATGGTCAGCATACCCGTAAAATCGAATGGTATTTCAATTTCAGCCTCACAACCAGCGGCATCAACAACTCTGATATTCACCAGTGCGTCTTCATTGGTCGTGTAAATATTTTCACTGCCAAAAGAAATGCCCTGGAAGAAATATTCATAGCCGCCAAAACCTCCTTCGGCCACAGCCGTAATTTCATTTACCGCGGTTTTCGAAGCCATTAAGGTCAATGGATTGTATGCATCCAATGTAAACTCTACAAAAGTTGTACATCCATTTTCATGATAGATATAAACCGTGTGATCGCCAACCGGCAGATCGCCCCAGCTTCGTTCGGAACTTGCTTGTGAGGTAATCGCATCGGTTGGATCTGCAGGATCCAAAGCGAATAAAAGTTGTGGATATTGGCTGCTATCCTGAACATCAACTCTAACCATGCTGTTCGGGAACATACCGTCACAACCATATTCCACAATAGCCTCAGGATTTATCGCAACCCCCGGATCTACTGGTACAATTACATTGGTTTCACAACCATTGGCATCCCTTACAAATATCACATTGGTATCACCACCCATCAAATTATTCCAGGTCTGAGAAGGGTTTGGTGCAAAGTCTGCCGCATCAGATGAATTAAGGGCGAACTCATACGGAGGCGTACCACCCGCCACATTGATAGTTACAGATCCGTCGGCATCACCGAGACAGACCTCAGGTGTGGAATCTCCAATACTCGCCACCAATTCCGCAGGTTGAGTTATAGTTACCGTCTGTGTAATTGTACATCCCAAATCGTCCTGAATAATAATCTCATAATTTCTTGGTTCCAGATCAGTAAAGGTTTTTCTATTGGGGAACATCGGATCGTCTCCTTCAAAGAACTCACTTAGCTGATCGGCAATGGAGTACCTGATGGTACCGGTACCACCACTGGCCTCGATAATCAGTTGACCATCGGTGTCACCAAAACAACTTACGGGTACCGTTTCGATATAATCCAATACCAATGGCGGAGGATCAACAATAGTGATCGGGGTGGAGATCGCTGTACAGCCTCCACTCGTGGCATATACCCAGTAGGTACCGGGTCCCAGATCCCTGAAAATCCCGGAAGCCTGTGCACTCCTTTCCACGTTTCCTCCACTTGGGAAAGGTGGTACATCGGAATTTAATAAAGTATAGACATAATTTCCAATCCCTCCGAATGCTTCTGAACGGATAATACCAGTGGCCTCCCCTGCACAGTTAATAGTCGCATTGGCTAGATCCAATGAAATCACCAATGGAGCTGCTGGGTCGAGAGATATCTGATTTGACTTTTCAAACGGACAACCGTTCGAGTTCTGTACATCGTACTGGAATGGTCCGGGATCGATAGTAATATCTTCAGTGATCTGAACGGATGTTGCCAATGGATCCGATGCATCAAAAGGAATAAACGGATCGGCTGTTCCGGACCTTCTGTAGAAATAGCTTACCCCTACTTCCGGATTGGTCACCGTGAGTTCCATCACTCCTAAATTTCCACAACCAGGAGGCTGAAGTTCTACTAGCTCCGCAAGAACCACCGGCGGATCCTGTATGGTGATAGGAACCGTAGTATATGAACAATCCCAACCATCGTAAACAGTTATAGTATAATCACCTGCGGATAGGTTACCAAAAGTAGGGGTCGTTTGAAGACCACTGCTCGATCCATCCGAGAGTCGGTTAAGTTGATAAAGATAATTACCCGGACCTTGTCCGCCACTTTCATTAAAAGCCTGAATTTCACCATCATTATCATTATTACACCTCAATGGATTGGTAATCTGAATATCCGCATAAATCGGTGCGGGTAACGCCAGGTCGATGGTATTGGTAGCAATACATCCTTCGGAATCCCTAACATTAACTGTATGGAGTCCTGCAGAAAGCCCTGTGAAATTGTCATTGGTACTCGGGAAATCCTGGATTATAGTAAAGCCGTCTGGCGCTATCACCTGGAATTCGTAACCTCCCCAGCCACCATCTCCGGTCGCAAAAATCTGACCCAATCCGGGAATGGCACAGGTAACTTCCCCTGTCTGTTGCAGTGCAACAGTTAGAGCTCTATCGGGCTGTCTTACGGTAGCTACGTTACTCACTGTATCACAGAATGGAGTATCGAGTGCTTCCACATGTACCACGAGATTGCCCGCGGGCAGGCCGGTTATAATTCCCGGATTCTGCACGGTAGTATCGAAACTGCCGGTAACACCTGTAGTTGTTTCTACCCCAAAGTTATCTCTGGAGAATACCTCATAGTTATATTGTCCTGTATAGTTATTGATCTGAATGCTGATCTCGCCATCTGTTCCGTTAAAACAAGTAACAGGTTTCACTTCGGCAATAACCGCATCAATGGTATTGTACTCCGGCACATTGACCACTTGAGTGAGATAGGTACATCCACCATTCCCTATATCCGTAACTGCAAAAATATAGTTACCCGGAATGCTGATCGCCCAGTTCACGGTATCGCTACCTCCCGAATTTTGCACAGGTTCTGAACCAAGGGGTAATATTTCAACATCGTAGTTTCCGGGCCCTTGATCAATGGTTATGTCTATAGAGCCTGGATTCACTCCTGTACCGTTTACATCACAGGTAATCGGATTGACATTAAAAGTAAAGGTCAGGTCGCTCGGCGGATTGATCACGACGGTATCTGTAATCTCACAGCCGTTGTTATCTCTTGTTGTTAGTACCAACGTCTGTGTAGTTCCATCATCAATGACCTCAAAAACGTTGTTGGTACCATTGGAAATAGTTGTCGTACCATCGAACATCGTATAGGTATAGGGCGGTGAACCGGTGTTCACACCTGTACCATCACCATTGGTATCGTTATATACCGTAATGGTGGCCGTACTAAAGCGATTATTAGACGGATCACAAGTAAATTCTGTATTGATAGTAGCAATCTCCAGCAAGGTGGGCTCAATTATGTTAACATCACCCGAACGGTTCGAACATCCCCTGTTAGAAACGGCTTCAACCTGATATGTACCAGGACCAAGGTTATCGAAGATCGATGAGCCTTGAGGCCCTGCCAATACAGTTGCAGTCGCACCATCATATAGAATAAAATTTATTGGAGTGTCTGTATCTGTACCAGGTTGTAATTCAACCGAAATTGTTCCGTCGTTAGCACCATTACAACTGATATCTGTCTTTGGTGTTGCCGAGATGATCGGAGTATCCACCAGGGTTACATCAACCGTTACCGTATCGGTACACAGCGGAATGGTATTAGAATCTAAATCGGTTACCAGAATCGTATAACTTCCGGGAAGAATACCAAGAAATACGGGATCGTTGAGCTGTACAATTGGTGGATTTATACCGTCATCCAGTTCAAAACGGAAGTTTCCACTACCACCCGTTGTATTCACCGTAATGACACCATCACCGGCATTACAGGTAGGTTCTGAAGTGGCACTTGCCGATATCGCAAAGAAATCGAATACCCTTGCCAGCACTGTATTGCTACACCCATTTCCATCCCGGACTACAATCGTATAATCACCAGGATTCGGTACGGTGAAGTTTGGACTCGACTGAAAGCCGCCGCCAATATTGTATTCATATGTCTCTTCCGGTAAGCCCGAACCGGTGCTCAACGGAGAGGTAACATTGATCGTATAATTAGCCACCGCAGTACACTGATTGATCACATCCACTGTTGGAACAGGTACTCCTCCATCTTCTGTGACCGTTACCGTGGTAAAGCTGATACAACCGTTAGCATCCCTTACATAGAAATCGTAATCGTCCGGGTAAGGACCTGCAATCTCATATGTCGTCTGAGATGCATAAGCACCTGGTGCCGGATTTCCTGTAGGTACATAGGCAAATTCATAAGGACCGGTACTTCCTGTTCCTCTAACCGTTACCAATGCACCAATATTACAATTGGCAGGTTCATTATTATCAACCACAATGGCCGGTAATACCGTAATAATATCTACAAGTGTGCTGGCAAAGCAGCTCGTGTTATCGTCCCTAACCAATATTTGATAATTGCCTGCTGGCAAAGCTGTAAAGGATCCATTATAAGGTATCGGTTCATTGGTCAATGAAGTAGGTCCGGAAATAGTTGCACCAGTATTGGTATCCTGTAATTCTATGGTAATATCACCTGGAGAACCTATCCCCGTTACCTGAAAGTCTATCTGACCATTTCCACCCGGCAAACAAGAAGCCGTGGTTGCAGTTGCAGTAACAGCAAGCGGATTCGGACCCGGGATAGGATCAATTTGTTCGATATAGCGGCATCCTAAATCATCAACCACTTCTACAAAGTAGGTGACACCGTATTGGATCTGCCCGGTGAAATCGTGGGTGTTAAAATCCACATTTGGCGATACGAGAGGATCTCCAACCAATCCGATCATATAAGGAGGGGTCCCGCCCACTATATCTACTATATATGTAAATGTTGTTGTACAATCTGGTGGTGTTGTGGTCGCTACCGGAATAAGATCCAGCTCATTCTGACTGATCGTCACTGTATCGCGGTCCTCGCATCCTCCGTCATCCCTGGTAATTACAGTATATGTACCAGGAACAAGATTGGGGAAGTTTACAGAAGTACTCGCTGTAGGTCCTACAACGGCTACTGTCGCACCGTTAATATCTTCAACGATATAAGTATAGTTGGCTGTTCCATTGGCCACAGCAGTTACATCGATCGCTCCTTCAACCGTTCCTGCGGCACAAACCGCATCAACGGGAACTACGCTAGCATCGAGCGCCAAGCTGGTATTGATCGTCGCCGATAAAAGTGCCGTCGTACAACCCCTGCTATCGCGGATCATAAAAGTGCTATAAGTACCGGGGGCAAAACCGGAATATATATTCTGAGCAGACCAGGTGGCACCACTGTTATCACTGAATTCATAAGGAGGCACCCCAAAATTGGTATCCGGCACCAGGGTAATGATACCATTATCGTCTCCACAGGTAGTATCTGTAGGTACCGCAGCGCCTACTATTGTTTCCGGTGGTGATATGGTCACCACATTGGTTTCGGTGGTACAACCCTCAGAATCCTGCACCAGGAACTGGAAGGTAGTTGGGGCAATTATAGATCCATCATTAGGAATACTATATATAAATGAATTCCCCGTAATATTGTTCGAATCAGAGGTATATGGAGCTCCATCGATACTTACTTCATAGATATCGTAATCACCTCCTGAAGTATATCCATCGTTGATCGTAACCTGGATCTGAGCTGGCGGGCCACCACAATCTAATTCCTGAATAGTAGTTGCCACTGCATTGATTTCCGGTTCGATAACAACAGTGATATCGTCCCAGCAATTATTTGAATCGACCACTTCGATAAAATAAGTTCCAGGGGTAAGTCCATTAAAAGTACTGCTTCCTCCCAGTGGTCCGCTATTGATTCGATACTGAAATGGCGCAAGCCCTCCCGCAGTAGTTACGGCAATTGTTGCTGCGTCTACATTGTCGTAGCAGTAATCCGTAGCTCCGGCATTCACAGAGAGTGTTGGTGAAGCCAATGACGTTAGCGTGAAAGTATCGGTGACCGTACATCCGTTCGCATCGGTTACGCTTACCTGATAAGGTCCGTCCTGAGTCAGATTGGTAAAGGTATTGCTCGACTGTGGGCCTCGGGTAGATAGATCGGGTTGTGTAAGCGTATATCGGTTACCTCCCCATCCTCCTACGGTATTGACAGCCACAGCGCCAGTATTATTGTTCTGACAGCTCATGGCGGTAACATTTAAACCGCTGATGGCCAGCGCTACTGCCGGTTCATCAATTGTTAGTGTTGCTGTATCGGTACAATTGGTATCTTCATCGGTAACGGTAATATTGTAATTGCCTGCCGTTAGACCAGTTAAATCTATAATTCCAGCCGACTGACCAGTGACCAGTGGTCCGGCATCGATCTGATAACTATATGTAGTGGCAAAACCATCTACCAAAAATCTTCCTTCCCCGTCGCTGTCGCCCACACAGGTAACCACCTGAACGGTCTGTGCCTGTACGCCAATCGAACTGATATCGGTAATAGCAAAGGCTTCATCATAACTACAACCCTCATTATCGGTAACCCTAAAAGTATAGGTCCCTAATCCAAGCCCGGTAAAAACAGGATTGTTGCCGTTATTGATCACAGCAACAGCCGGGGCAACGATTTCATAAGTATAAGGTGCTGTACCATCGGTTACGGTTACCGTTACAGAGGCAGTACTGGTAATACAATCCAAGCTTGATATGGCAAAGTCCATATCCGTTGGTTTATCCAACGCATTGTATACAATGGGAGCCAAACTTACTATACATCCGTTAGCATCTCTGATTTGAGGGGTATAGGTTCCTACGCCCAAATTCGTAAAAACCGCAGTCCCACTGAATCCAGCGCCAATACTGTATTCATAGGGAGGTGTTCCTCCGGATACGCCGGAAATAGTAATTTGACCCCCGTTTTCATTTAAACAGGTAGGATCCGAATCAGCGGTGGCAGTTCCACTGATATTCGTTGGCGTCCCGATCGTTTCCAAACTGGCCGGTGTGGTACATACAAAGCTATCCTGTTGGTATCTGACCATGACATCATAATTGCCTGGTGCCAATCCGTTGAAAACATTGCTCCCTTGATAATTGCTCCCATTATCAATGCTGAATTCAAGATTGTAACCAAAGCCATTAGTGACATTAACGATAATCTGTCCATCGTTCGCGCCACCACAATTAGCATCATTGGTCGTGATTGTATACACAGGAGGTGGTAAGTCCTGTACATCCACACTGGCGGTTTTTGTGCACCCATTGGCGTCCTCTACCAGAATATTATACGTGCCCGGAGTACTTACTGTAAATGTAGCGGTACCTGTATAAGGACCACTCCAGTTAGTACCTCCATCGAGGCTATAGCGATAAGGCGTAGTACCACCGGTGGTGATGATATCCACATCCACAGTTGCTGCACCACAACCAAAACTATCGTTGGCCGTGGCAGAAACGGCAAGCGGGGCAATACCGTTACCAATCTCAATAGGGTCGCTGTTGACATCGAGTGTAACCAACTCATTACATTTATTGGTTTCAACACGAATGCTATATACACCGGCACTAACATTGGCGAAGGTATAATTGCTGGCTGCATCAGGGCCAAATGTATCTACCGTTACGCCGCCCTTTATAAGTCGATAGGTAAAAAATCCGGGGACACCGGCTACCGTCACATCAATGCTGCCCAGTTCTCCTGCGCAGAGAATATCATTGGCTACTACATCTACTGTAATATCGAGGTCCTGAACAGTCACTGTATTAGAGGGAAATAAACAGGCGCTACTCGATACATTCTTTAATCGTACCCAAACCATATAATTACCAGAGCTGGTAATATCAAAAAACGGATCATCCTGGTAGGGTCCGGCAGAGCTGTTCAGACTGTATTCGTACCCCGCAGGTACGTTGGTGATCTCCACACGTCCGGGATTACCACAAATAATATCTTCCTTAATAAGTTGTGGATCAAGGGGATTTAATGATGATTTAAAATAATAATATTGGCCTCCGTCTATCCGAACACGAAATTCTCCGGCCGAATCAAGATCGTAAGTACTGTTTGAACCAACATTATCGTAACAAGTATTGTCTGTATTCGCACAATCATCGATTACGGAAAGTGCACAGCGATTCGGATCCAGTTTTTGCCATTGGTAAGTACCCCCACTCTGTGAAAGGGATATCGTACGGATATCACTGGTACCACATAGAAAGAATTTTGCGAGTGTACTACCGTCATTCGGACATATCACTTCTTCATCAGCACCCTGGATGATCGTCATGAACATCGGGGCTGAGGACATTTCTAAATTCTCGTTACCAGAAACCGTGGATTGAAGTAAAATAGAAGAATCTTTTTCTTCTTTCTCATCAGTACCGAATACCTCCGCCAGTTCGGATCTAACTTCTGAGAGGTCTGATAAAAGCTCGTAAACTTTAGAATTTGCTATAGCTGAGGTACCTACAACAAAAAGTGCCAATAGCAGCACGGCATACAAGAGATGCCTCGTTTTCTTTGGGAGCATAGGTTAATTCGTGTTATGGCAAGAATATGCGCGATTTGGGCTCTGTATATTCTTAAGCGTAGTTGTTTATACTTATAATTTCTGTTTATCTTTAGGCCTTAAACCTAGATTTAGTATCTATAAACTAACGTCATATTATGCGAAATAGTATCATTATTAGTTGTTTTTTCGTTGTAATGGCAAGTATTTCCTGCGCACAAAAGACGGATACTGAAATAAATACACCAGAAAAGGTCGATTTTAATGCCGAATTAGTGGTCGAAGACCTTCAAATCCCGTGGGGTATGGCATTTCTTCCAGACGGAAGCATGTTGATCACCGAAAAAAGCGGTGATATCATCCATTTTAAAGAAGGTATTAAGATAGAAATTCAGGGCGGTCCGGAGATTTATCAACGCGGACAGGGAGGGCTTATGGATATTGAATTGCATCCGGACTATGCATCCAATGGTTGGATCTATTTTTCCTATTCTTCAGAGGAAGGGGGAGGAAGTGGTGGCAATACAGCTATTATGCGTGCAAAACTTTCTGGTAATACCTTAATTAACAGTGAGTTATTATACAAAGCTTCACCTAATACTAAAAAGGGGCAACATTGGGGTTCCCGACTCGAATTCGACAATGACGGGTATCTCTATTTTTCTATTGGCGACAGGGGTGCCAGAGATCGAAATCCGCAAGACAGAACATTAGACGGAGGGAAGATCTACCGCATCTTCGATGATGGCCGAGTACCCGATGACAATCCTTTTATAGGTATAGAGAATGGCAATACCAGGGCCTTCACATGGGGTAACCGAAACCCTCAGGGAATGGCAAAAAATCCGGAAACGGGTGAAATATGGATCCATGAACATGGCCCGATGGGCGGAGACGAGGTCAACATTATAAAAAAAGGTGTTAATTACGGCTGGCCTGTGATTACCTATGGCTCCAATTATAATGGGACTTCGATCACCAGTATTACCTCCAAAGAAGGTATGGAACAGCCCATCCATTACTGGGTTCCTTCTATCGCACCCAGTGGTATGGCTTTTGTTACTTCGGACCTTTATCCCGACTGGAAAGGCAATTTGCTGGTAGGATCCCTCTCTTTCCAGTACCTTGAAAGGCTGGTGCTCGAAGGTGAAAAAGTAAGCTACCGTGAAAAACTGATGGAGGATATAGGTCGTGTTCGAAATGTCCGCCAGGGTCCCGATGGATATATTTATGTTGCTGTGGAGGGAAAAGGGATTTATAAGCTGATACCCAAATCGGAATAGTTCAATTGAGGTACCGAAAAATCATTCTATTTAAATGAAGTCATTAGTTATCGGCTACCAGTGTTTAGTCGCAGGTCTGGCCTTTGTATTGTTCCAGGACAACACCTTGAAAGCCAGTATGGCGAGGGGTGAGGAACTCTATACCGATTTCTGCGTAACATGTCATATGCCCAATGGCGAGGGTGTTGAGAGCACTTTTCCGCCTTTAGCTAAGTCAGACTATCTTATGGCCAATCGCGAGGCGAGCATCAGAGGCGTAAAATATGGTCAACGTGGTGAGATGGTCGTCAATGGAGTAACCTACGACAATACCATGATGCCCTTAGGTTTAGATGATGAAGAGATAGCGGATGTGATGAACTACGTCTATAACTCCTGGGGTAATAAAAGCGAGAAAATGGTAACCGTTGAGGAGGTTGCCTCTATAGACAGGAGATAATTTATTTTTTTAGGGCTTCCAGCGCCTTCCTGACGGAACCGTATCGATGCAGTACTTCTTGCGCCTCTTGGTAGTCTAGCTCTAATCCCTCCATAAGGTATCGGGTACCTCGATCCACCAATTTATTGTTACTCAGCTGCATATTCACCATTTTATTCCCCTTCACCCGGCCAACTCGGACCATCAGGCTTGTGGTGATCATGTTGAGTGCCAGTTTTTGTGAAGTTCCACTCTTCATACGGGTACTACCGGTAACAAATTCCGGCCCTACCTCGATCTCAATAGGTATTTCAGCGGTCTGAGCCAAAGGAGACCCGGGGTTATTGGTGATGCCTGCCGTCAGGATACCATTTTTCCTGGCATCCCTGATACCCCCAAGTACATAAGGAGTTGTCCCTGAAGCGGCGATCCCTACCAATGTGTCTTTTATATCGATTTTGAACTCCTGCAGGTCGATCCAGGCCTGCTCCGTATCATCCTCCGCGAACTCTACGGCTTTGCGTATGGCTGAGTCTCCTCCTGCTATCAGCCCGATTACACGATCGTGGGGCATACCAAAAGTAGGTGGAATCTCAGAAGCATCCAGAATTCCCAATCTACCACTGGTACCTGCGCCTATATAGAACAATCGGCCGCCATCATAGAATCTTTTTTCAATTTCGTCGACTAATTTTGAGATCCTGGGTATCACCTTCTTAACCGCTAATGCCACTTTCTGATCTTCCCTATTGATATTTTCTAATAAGTCTTTCGTACTCAATTGCTCCAGATGATCATATAGAGAAGCAGTTTCGGTAATTTTCTTGAATTCCGCCATCAGAGCAGGTGAATTTGATGATTTCTAAAAAGATTGAGAAGATTATTATTCGGATCCAATTCGGTAATCATGGTATTTATGGCATTGATATCGCAGGTCTTAAAGCGATGTTGTGAATTGAGTTTTTCCGATATACACAAAAGTACCGTTTTTTTAGACGCGTATACCACTGCCTTCTTTACCTGAACGATATCCCAGTCAAATTCAGTCAGCCCGTGAAGCGCATCAACATAGCCCGTACCTATAAATCCGTAATCTACTCGTATGCCTGCCAGATTATGTATCGCCTGAGCTCCTGTTACAATTTGAGCCTCGGCATCTACTTCACCTCCAATAAACATAACCCTTATGTTGGGTTTGGTGCTGAGTTGCAATGCTACCGGCAGACTTACAGTAAAGCAGGTCAAATGAAGCTCAGGAGGAATTAGTCTTGCCAGCTCCAGGCAGGTAGTTCCCCCATCGATAAAGATCACGCTGTTGTCTCGGATTAGGGCAAGGGCTTTTTCGGCAATACTTGTTTTCTCTTTCAGGGCATAGGTGTTGGTATTATGCGGGGTGATTTGTGCATAGCCCATGGATATAGCTCCTCCATGTACCTTTTGCAGTTTCTTCTCGGTATCTAGCTCCTTTACATCCCTTCTAATAGTATCGATGGAAACATCCAGTTTTTCGGCGATGTCGGAAAGCAATATCCGATTATGAAGGGCCACTTCATTCAAAATAGCTTGCCAGCGCTCTTCCTTAAGCATAGGTTTAAATGTTTCGGACAAAGTTACAAAAAAGTAATCATTATTGCTGTTTTATGCCGTTTTAAAATTAATTATATGTTAAAAAAGCAATTTATTGCAATATAAATTGCACAAAACGGCAATCATACTGTATCTTTGCCTCTCAATCTAATAGTATGCCTTTAACACTCACAAAACCTAGTCCGCGTAGTTTCCCGACCGATGAAGAGTCGAGAAAATTTGAAAAAATAAATACGCATGTCCACCTGAATTCTGAAGAAGCTTCATTTTATGTCGCCAATGAGATCGCCAACCTGATCCGGCAGCGACAAAAGCTCGGGAAAAATGTAGTCCTCGGTCTGGCAACAGGTTCATCTCCTACCAAGATGTATGATTTCCTGGTCAAATTCCACCAGGAAGAGGGATTAAGCTTTAAAAATGTTATCACCTTTAACCTCGATGAATATTATCCCATGGAACCGGATTCTATACATAGTTATGTGCGGTTCATGAACGAACATCTTTTTGATCATATCGATATTAAAAAGAAGAATATTCATATCCCTGATGGAACCATGGATAAAGAAGATGTCAGGGATTTCTGCAAGGCCTATGAGAAGAAAATAGAAAAAGCAGGCGGAATAGACATTCAGATCCTGGGTATTGGCAGAACAGGCCATGTTGGTTTTAATGAACCGGGTTCTTCACTATCGAGTAAAACAAGAATCGTTCGCCTGGATCGTATTACGCGTTTGGATGCGGCAAGTGATTTTTTTGGATTGGAAAATGTACCGATCCGAGCTATTACCATGGGGGTAGGCACGATCATGTCCTCGAAAAGGATTATCCTGATGGCCTGGGGTGAAGGAAAATCTCATATTATACGCGAAGCGGTTGAGGGAAATATACGCGAAGCTGTACCCGCAACCTTTCTGCAACACCACGAAAACTGTGATTTTATCCTGGATCATGCGGCGTCTTCTGCCCTAACGCGTCTGGCGACACCCTGGTTGGTAAGTGAATGCGACTGGGACGATCACCTGACTAAAAAAGCCACGCTCTGGTTATCAGAAAAACTAAGTAAAGCAGTGCTTAAACTCACCAATGAAGACTATAATGAGTATGGTATGGGGAACCTCATCGCAGAAATTGGCTCTGCAGAGCATATCAACCTCAAGGTTTTTAACCAACTGCAGGCTACAATAACAGGTTGGCCCGGCGGCAAACCCAATGCCGATGACAGCCAGCGCCCCGAAAGACAGGATCCTTATCCCAAGAGATCGCTCATTTTCAGTCCACATCCCGACGACGATGTGATATCGATGGGTGGTACCCTCCTGAGGCTGGTAGACCAGGGACATGAAGTACACATCGCTTATCAAACTTCTGGAAACATCGCAGTTTTCGACGATGAAGTAGTCCGCTTCCTCGACTTCGCCACCGATGTGGAAAAAGACAACAAAGAGCTTGAGGCTCAGTTTATTTCTGTAAAGCAGTTCCTGAGCAAGAAAAAAGCCGGAGAAGTAGACAGTCTTGAAATTCAACATTTTAAAGGACTTATTCGGAAAGGGGAAGCCCTGGCGGCTTGTCGTTACTGTGGGGTTGATGAAAAGAATGCTCATTTCCTCAATCTTCCATTCTACGAGACCGGTACTGTAAAGAAAAAGCCATTTTCGGAAGCTGATGTGCGTATTACCTACGACCTTCTTCAAAAAATAAAGCCCCATCAGATTTTTGCTGCAGGGGATTTGTCGGATCCTCACGGCACACATCAGGTGTGTTTACAGGTCATTTATGCTGCTCTCGACCAACTTATAAAAGAAGGTGCCCAATGGCTCGAAGACTGTTATGTGTGGTTATATCGCGGTGCCTGGCAGGAATGGGACATCGCCGATATGGAAATGGCCGTTCCGATAGGCCCTATGGATATGGAGCGAAAGAAAAATGCCATTTTTAAGCACCAGTCACAAAAGGACAGTGCGATGTTCCCCGGAAATGACGAGCGGGAATTCTGGCAGAGAGCAGAACAGCGAAATAAAGAAACAGCCCATAAATACAATGCCCTTGGGATGGCAGAATACGAAGCGATTGAAGGATTTGTCGGATATCAATTCGGGTACTGAACCCCAATACCTAAGAAATAATCTTCGAATTATACCAGGGGTGTATTTTTATTGAATAAATTCAAATCCGTATCAATGGTGATAATCCGAATACAGTCTTGAACCAACCGGCAGAAACTAACTAAACCAAAATGATCAAAAAAAACAAATGGGCCTGGATTTGGGTACCTGTACTCTACTTCACCCAGGGCCTTCCTTTTGTACTCGTAGTGACTGTATCGGTCATCATGTACAAAAAACTGGGCATCAGCAATGCCGATATTGGGCTATATACTAGCTGGCTTTATCTCCCATGGGTAATAAAACCGCTCTGGAGTCCATATGTGGATATCATTAGCACCAAAAGAAATTGGTTTCTTGCCATGCAATTGTTGATATCAATCGCCTTGCTCGGGGTCGGGCTGGCCCTGCCCACGAATATATTCTTTGTCACCACCCTGGCGTGTTTCTGGATGGCGGCCTTCGCTTCCGCTACCAACGATGTGGCCTCAGATGGCTACTATATGATAGGTCTCACACAAGACAAACAGTCGTTCTTTGTGGGGATACGGAGTACCTTTTATAAACTGGCCAATGTAACGGGACAGGGCTTGCTGGTCATCCTGGCTGGTTTTCTCGAAACCTATTACGGCGACAATACCAAGGCCTGGTCCATTACAATGATCGCTGCGGCTGTACTCATGTTCAGTCTCACTATCGCCAATTTTTTTGCGACTCCAAAATATGAGTCTTCCGATGCTATTGTACTCGAAAAACCCAAAGGTTTTTTGGAAGTTTTTACCACGTTTTTTAGAAAAAAAGGAATGGGGATGGCCTTGGCCTTTATCCTCTTCTTTCGCCTGGGAGAATCCCAATTGGTTAAAATGGCTGCCCCATTCTTTCTCGATCCGGTGGAAAAAGGCGGACTGGGATATACTACCGCCGAAGTTGGAACCATTTATGGGACCGTTGGTGTAATCATGCTTACCCTTGGAGGAATTCTGGGTGGGATCGTTATCTCAAGGGATGGACTTAAAAAGTGGATGCTTCCGATGGTATTGTCCATCAATATCCCAAATGCCTTCTATGCCTTCCTGGCATTTACAAATACGAATAACATTGTGGCGGTGGTAACCACAGTAGTATTGGAACAATTTGGCTATGGATTTGCCATTGCCGGATTTATGGTCTTTATGATCTATATTGCCGAAGGTGCCTCTAAAACTTCACATTATGCCCTGGCAACTGGTTTTATGGCGCTAGGCATGATGCTCCCCGGACTAATAAGTGGTTATATGCAGGAATGGCTTGGATATGACGGGTTTTTTATCTGGGTTGTACTGGGTGCCCTGCCGGCGATAGTTCTATTGAAATACCTCGATTACCCGGCTGATTACGGAAAAAAAGGAGCGGAAAATGGCCAGTGATTACCACGAATATGAAGAAGCAAGAAAACGACTGACGATAAGAGAAAAGATCGGTCAGAGTTTTATGCCCGCGGCCTATATCAATGACGCGGAGGAGGAGATCTCCAAACTGGAAAACTGCATTGCCGAATATGGCATTGGTGGAATATGTTTCTTTCACAGCAGGGCTAGCGCGGCAACCAACTTCGAAGGACCGAGAGAGGTTATCTATAACGAAAACAGCCTTGAGGTCTTAAAAAAGCTGATATCACGATATCAAAAAGCTGCAAAATACCCGCTATTGATCAGTATTGATGCCGAATGGGGGCTTGCCATGCGAATCGAAAATACGCCTCAATACCCTTATGCATTAACTTTGGGAGCCATGCAAGATCAGGCCGAACTTGTTTTCCAGGTAGGCCGGAATATTGGATTAGACTGCAGGGAAGCTGGCATCCATTGGAATTTTGCTCCTGTGGTCGACATAAACAATGACCCCAATAATCCTGTGATTGGCTATCGCTCTTTTGGAGAAAATCCTGCAAAGGTGACGCGTTACGGGACCGCCTTTTTTAAGGGACTTAAAAGTTCTGGAATACTATCGAGCGCAAAACATTTTCCGGGTCATGGAGACACTTCCACTGATTCTCATCTGGGGTTGCCTGTGATCGATAAATCCAAAGAAGAACTCTATTCAAATGAGCTCAAACCATTCATTGAGCTGAGCAAACAGGGAATAGAATCTGTTATGGTAGGACACCTCGCAGTCCCTGCTCTTAGCAGTGGCCAAATAGAAGCTTCTACAATATCGAATGCCATTATTAATGGGTTTTTACGGAAAGAACTCAATTTTGACGGAGTGGTGGTTTCCGATGCTTTGAATATGCATGCCGTATCTAAAAACCTTCAATATAAGGGCGAATTGGAATGGCGGGCTTATTCCGCGGGAGTAGATGTTCTATGCTATACCCTAAATGTGGAGGAAGGCATAAACGCTATTGAAAAGAGGGGTGATAAAAAGTTGATAGAAGAGCGTTTTAAAAGAGTTTGGGATCTTAAAAAACGAGCTATGAGGCCTCCTGGATCAAAGGATTTAACGCCATCAATACTCAGGAAAAGCCTTATGATCAGGCTAGCGGAAGAAAGCCTTAGTTTAGTGAAGGGTGAAGAAAACTATCTGAACTTTTTTAGGCAATCGCCTTTCGCCGGCCTGACCATTGGAACTGAGCGTGACAAAAACTTTACAAAGCATATTAACAAAGTACATCCGTTTGAATGTTTTAACTACCCCGCTTCGATATCAGCAGAATTAGAAGAACTGGCCGGTAGTAAACAGTTACTTTTGGCACTATATCCACCCAGCATGAAGCCCGCCAATAATTTTGGGCTTTCTAATACAGAACTGAAGATGATCGCTAAGTTATGCAACCAAATAGAGGTTGTTTTATATGTTTTTTGAAATCCCTATGTTTTAAATTGTTTGCCACTGGAAAAATTTAAGTCGGTTTGGTCGGTATTCCAGGATTTTCCGGAATTTGAGGAGAATGCCGCCAGGCATTTTCTTGGAAAAAGCGAAACGCGAGGGGTATTACCTGTAACTATTAAAACTAGTTGATTATGAAGGTATTTAAAGTTTTAGGATTGATGTCGGGTACTTCTCTCGATGGACTGGATCTCGCTTATTGTCATTTTTGGGAGGAAAGCGGCAGCTGGCAATTTGAAATCCAAAAAGCTACAACTTCAGCCTATAATACCGAGTGGACAGAAAAATTGCAATCGGCCATCACCTATGATGTAAAAGATCTTTTTAAACTGGATCGGGAATATGGGGTTTATCTTGGCCAGCAAGCCAGGGCTTTTATAGATAGGGAAGTGTTAGAAGTCGATTATATAGCCAGTCACGGTCATACCGTACATCATCAACCCGATGCCGGTTTTACATATCAGATCGGTTCTGGCCAGCATCTGGCAACAGAAAGCGGCTATTTAACTATTTGTGATTTCAGGACGAAAGACCTGGTTCTTGGTGGTCAAGGTGCACCTCTGGTGCCTATCGGAGACCAACTATTTTTTAGCCAATACCATTTTTGTTTAAATCTGGGTGGGATAAGTAATCTATCTTTGGAAATAGAGGGCAAACGTATCGCCTACGATATCGGTATCGCTAACATGCTCCTTAATCACCTGAGTTGTAAATTAGGCTCAGCATTCGATGCGGGTGGAACCATCGCCAGGCAGGGTCGCCTGGATGAAAATCTTCTTAGCAAACTCAACAATTTGCCCTACTATGCGCTGCCCTATCCAAAATCAACAGGCTTTGAATGGTTTAGCGCCAAGATCATACCACTAGTAGAGAGAAGCGACCTGGAGATCCCCGATCTCTTAAAAACATCGGTCTACCATATCGCCGAACAGATCGCCAGGCAGCTTCAGTTGCATCCCAAAGGAGACAGATCTAATGTGCTGGTGACAGGTGGTGGGGCATTTAACGATTATCTCATCGAGGTATTGAATGAGAAACTGGGGCCCGACATAGATATTATGGTGCCATCAAAGAAGTTGGTTTCCTTTAAAGAGGCAATGGTCTTCGCCTTTATGGGGCTGCTTAGAATACAAGGACAAACCAATGTCTTGAGCTCCGTAACCGGAGCACGTACCGATTCCTGCTCTGGTGTGCTATACATGCCCTAAAAACTATCTTTTTGAAGCTACAAGGGGATGTTTCCGTGTTTTTTTTCCGGATTTTCTACCTTTTTATTTTCAAGCATTTGAAAGGTTTTGATGAGTTTTCGCCTGGTATTCTCAGGCATTATAACCTCATCTATAAAGCCTCTGCGTGCAGCCCTGAATGGGTTCGCAAATTTATCCGCGTAATCTGCTTCCTTTTCTGCGAGTTTTGCCACCGGATCATCGGCTGAAGCGATTTCCTTGCGGAATATGATCTCACTTGCACCTTTTGCCCCCATAACGGCAATTTCCGCACTTGGCCAGGCGTAGTTGAAATCTGCCCCGATATGTTTAGAATTCATTACATCATAAGCACCTCCATATGCTTTTCGGGTGATCAGGGTAACTCTGGGAACGGTGGCTTCACTAAAGGCATAGAGCAACTTAGCACCATGTACAATGATACCATTCCACTCCTGGTCAGTACCAGGAAGGAATCCAGGCACATCTACCAACACCAGCATTGGGATATTAAAACTATCACAGAACCTAACAAAACGTGCGGCTTTTACCGAACTATTGACATCAAGTACCCCGGCCAGGAACATCGGTTGGTTGGCTATGATACCGATACTACGCCCTCCTAAACGGGCAAATCCAACAAGAATATTCTCTGCGTAGTCTTTGTGGATTTCATAAAACGATTCCTCATCGATAATACCCTCGATAACCTGGTGCATATCATAGGGTTTATTAGGGTTATCGGGTATTATATTCCTGAGGGCATCCCGTATTTCGTCTCCCAGTTCAAAAGGCAACTGGGGCGCTTTTTCCCGATTGCTCTGAGGCAAATAACTCAATAACCTTATTACGTCGTCCAGACAGACCACATCATTGGCCGAAGTCCTGTGTGCCACTCCCGACTTAACAGCATGAGTACTGGCCCCTCCGAGCTCCTCAGCGGTAACCTCTTCATTGGTCACGGTTTTTACAACATTTGGTCCGGTAACGAACATATAGCTTGTTTGTTCCACCATAATGGTGAAATCGGTCATTGCAGGCGAATAAACAGCTCCACCCGCGCAGGGGCCCATAATAGCCGAGATCTGGGGAACCACTCCAGATGCCTGTACGTTTCTATAAAATATATCGGCGTAACCTCCGAGGGATTTTACTCCTTCCTGAATTCTGGCTCCGCCTGAATCGTTCAGTCCGATCACCGGAGCTCCTACTTTCATAGCCAGGTCCATAATCTTACAGATCTTCTCTGCATGAGTTTCAGACAGGGCACCACCAAAAACTGTGAAATCCTGGGCGTAGACATAAACCAGACGCCCATCGATGGTGCCATAACCGGTTACCACCCCATCTCCGAAATAGATCTCTTTGTCCATCCCAAAATCGGTGGTACGGTGGGTAACCAATATCCCCATTTCTTCAAAAGAGCCCTGGTCGAGCAAATAGTTTATTCGTTCCCTGGCCGTAAGTTTCTTTTTCTGATGTTGCTTTTCGATTCGTTTCTGTCCACCCCCCTGGTGGGCCAATTCGATTCGTTCATTGAGCTTGTCGAGTTTCGTATTCATAGTTACATGGTTGGGATTCTTAATTTTTGCTGATCTTCTCTGAATCTTTTCAGGGCGATTATGGCAGCCACTGCCGCTTCAGACTCGGTTTGTTGAAGCAACACCTCAGGGGAATAGTAATTAGACACAAAATGGGTGTCGAACTGCCCTGTACGAAAAGCTTCGTGTTCACATACAAATTTTCCAAATGGTAATGTGGTCTGAACCCCTTCTACATGATAGTCCGCTATGGCTTCTATCATAAGCTGTATAGCCTCGTCACGATCTTTGCCATAGGTAATGAGCTTAGACAACATCGGATCGTAGTAAATCGGCACATCCATTCCTTCTTCAAAACCGTTATCAACCCTTATTCCCTCGCCGACTGGAAGCCTGTATCTCTCTAATGTTCCAACACTGGGGAGGAAATCGTTTAAAGGATCTTCCGCATAAACCCGTAATTCGAGCGCATGGCCATTGATCTGCAGGTCTTCTTGTTTCAACGGCAGGGCCTCCCCTCGGGCCACACATATTTGTAGTTCAACCAGATCCACCCCTGTGATCAGTTCGGTAACCGGATGTTCTACCTGTAGCCTTGTATTCATTTCTAGGAAATAGTAGTTGAGATCGGCATCCATTAAAAATTCTACGGTCCCGGCACCGAGGTACTCACAAGCTTCGGCTACTCTGGTGGCAGCTACACCCATTTCCTCTCTCAATTGGGGAGTGAGCACAGCCGAGGGGGCCTCCTCCACCACTTTTTGATGTCTTCGCTGTACGCTGCATTCCCGCTCAAAAAAGTAAAGAATATTGCCATGGCTATCTGCCATTACCTGTATTTCGACATGCCTTGGCGATGTCACATATTTTTCAATGAAAACAGAACCATCGCCAAAAGCGGAAGTTGCTTCGCTTATTGCCCTTTCCATTTGAGATTCCAGGTCTTTTTCGCTTTCTACAACCCGCATCCCTTTACCCCCGCCGCCGGCAGAAGCTTTGATCAGTACAGGATACCCTATTTCGCGAGCGATCACCTTTGCCTTTTTTACATCTGAGATCGCCTCATCCACACCGGGGACCATAGGAATATCGTAATTTTTTACCGCTTCCTTCGCGGCAAGCTTACTCCCCATCATTCTGATTGCCTTAGATTTTGGCCCGATAAAAATGAGTCCGTTTGCCTCTACCTGTTCCGCAAATTCTGCATTTTCACTCAGGAAACCATAGCCTGGGTGAATAGCATCAACATCGAGTTTCTGAGCCAACTCTATTATGTGTTCCCCCCTTAAATATGATTGGTTAGAGGGAGGCTCTCCTATGCATACGGCTTCATCAGCAAATTTCACATGAGGCGCATTGCGGTCGGCCTTGGAATATACCGCCACGGTTTTTATTCCCATTCTGCGGGCTGTTTTCATCACCCTGATCGCGATTTCACCGCGATTGGCCACCAGTATTTTCTTCATCCTTTTGTATTTATTCAAATTCGATTAATACATCTTTTTTGTCTACCGCTTCTCCTTTCTTTACACTTACGGTTTTTATAATCCCATCCCTGGGTGAGGTGATGACGTTTTCCATTTTCATCGCCTCGAGGATCAGTAAGGGATCATCCTCATTTACAGCCTGACCTATCCTTACATTGATATCGAGAATCAATCCTGGCATCGGCGCTTCTATCATCCCGACATCCTTTGAAGAAGACAGGGCAAAGCCCATCTGATCGATCATAAGATCCAAATCATCTTCAATTCTAACCTCATAGACTTCAGAATTCACTTTTACCGAATACGTTTTAGCATTAAAATCGGCATCGAGTATGGTGATATGATAAGGCTTGTTCTCTTTTAGAATATGATACCCATCTTTTCCTGTGGGAACCATATCTAGAGCTTCCAGATCTTCGGTTTTAAGCTCGTATTCGAATTCGCCGTTAACGAGAATTTTAAAGGTGTCTTCCATAATTTTTAGAAATTTCTACCTAAAATGTGAAAAGGATTGTATAATGTTTATACCTGCCTCTAGGGCAGGTTTCACTATTGTCTTAATAATTCACAAAAGTAGGACGGCATGAAGATTTAAAAGTATGAATTTTATCATGTTTTATGACCGATATGCATATTAATTATGCATGTGGAATAGTCAAGATATCTCAGGTCTCCTTTCATAGCAAATCGCTATTTTTGAAACAAAGCAGAAACCTATGCTGATTATTGGAATTGCTGGTGGAACAGGCTGTGGTAAGACCACTGTTGTGGATCAGATCATCAACGAACTCCCTGATGGGGAGGTAGGTGTGATTTCCCAGGATTCATATTACAAAGATCTTTCGCATTTAACCTACGAGGAAAGGGTGGAAATTAATTTTGATCATCCCAGGGCGATAGACTTTGACCTTTTGATAGAACATCTTGGTGTACTCAGGTCAGGTCTATCTATCGATCAACCGGTTTACTCCTTTAAAGAACACAACAGATCAGAAGATGTTATCAAAACACACCCTACCAAGGTGATTATCGTAGAGGGAATTTTAATCATGACCCATCCTGAAATCAGGGATATTTTTGATATAAAGATCTATGTTCATGCCGATTCAGACGAACGACTGATCCGCAGACTGAAACGAGATATCAATGAACGCGGCCGGGACCTGTCGGAAGTGCTTTCCCGGTATCAGAATACCCTGAAACCCATGCACGATCAATTCATTGAACCGACCAAAGAATATGCCGACATCATCATCCCAAATAATAAGTATAACACCGTGGCCATCGATATTGTCCGCACTATAATCAATGAAAAACTCTGAAGTATTATGGGGTGGAAAGAAATCAGGAAAAATAAGTGGTTTTCTATACTGACCAATATTTATGTTTTGGTATTGACGGTGTTCGTGATATGGATGACTTTTTTCGACACCAATTCATTGCTTATCCATCTGGAGTTGAGACGTGAGATCAAAAAGCTGGAAAAGCAGCAGGAATTTCTCAGGGAAGAGATCGCCAAGGACAAAAAAGTGATCGAAAAGCTTTCGGATCCCGAAGAACTCGAAAAATTTGCACGTGAACAGTATTATCTCAAAAAGAAGAACGAAGAGATATATATCATTGAGTATGAAGATAGTATAAAAAACAAGGAAGATGAGTGAACAATCCTTATTCGAGATGTTTCCACCAGTTAATTCAAAGGGCTGGAAACAAAAGATTCAGGCAGATCTCAAAGGTGCCGATTACAACAAAACTTTAGTTTGGGAATCCGCGGAAGGTATCAAGGTGAAGCCATTTTATAGTTCTGAGGATCTTGAAGGGCTCACCCCCTCAAGCGAACTCAACCCATCTTCCTGGAAGGTGGGTCAGCGTATTGAGGCCCAAGACTTTAAAGATTTAAAAAAGCAATGTATCAATGCCTTTAAGGGAGGTGCAGAACACTTAATTCTTCATCTGGATTCGAATGAAGTTTTTTTAGATTCTCTGATTTCCGAGCCCCTTTTAAAAGGATGTAAGTTCCTTATAGAAGCAAACCACCGGGCACCGGATACGATGTCTGGCATGTTGAAAAGCTCAGTCGAAAGTCCTCATAATATATTCTTATACGATATTATCGGACACCTTGCAGGCACTGGTAACTGGCATAGTTCATATCGTGAAGATTTCGAAACGCTGGAGACCCTGATTTCAGATTTCCCAAAGATGAAATTGGTTGCAGTAAACGGAGCCTTGTATCAGAATTCCGGGGCGAACAAAATACAGGAATTGGCATATATGGTGGCACATTCCAAAGCCTACCTCGACCACTTACAGACCGATGATTTCGGACATATCACTTTCAAGACCTCCACGGGTTCAAACTACTTCTTTGAAATTGCCAAATTAAAGGCACTCCGACAACTCTTTCAGAAGTTAATGGAAGAGGAGCAGCGCTCATTGTCGTACCATATTATCAGTTCTCCATCTGAAAGGAATAAGAGTATCTATGATTACAATGTAAATATGTTACGTAGCACAACCGAGTGTATGGCCGCCATTCTGGGTGGTGCAGATACTATCTATAATCTCCCCTATGACAATATGTATCACGGGCAGAACGAATTTGCCGATCGTATTGCTCGTAATCAGCTTCTGATCCTTAAGCATGAGAGCTATTTCGACCAGGTTTCGAACGCTGCCGCCGGATCATACTATATCGAATCACTAAGTGAAGAGATGGTTGAGAAAGCCTGGGCGATCTATAAACAAATAGAGGCTGGCGGGGGGTTCCTAACCCAATTGAAAGAGCACAAGATCCAGAAAAAAATCAAAGAAAGTGCCTACAGCCAGCAGCAAGCCTTCAACGATGGTCATGAAGTTTTGGTAGGTTGTAACAAATATCCGAATGAAGCGGATAAAATGAAAGATCAGTTAGATAAGGATCCTTTTATGCAAAAAGTGTCACGAAAGACCCTTATAGAACCTATCATAGAAAAACGACTTGCGGAACCATTAGAGAAAAATCGATTGGATCATGAGTAAAAAAACAACCAAAGAGAAGGTAACAGGAGGGAAATCGACTACCGGAACACCCCTCCATAATCAGGATCAATTCATGACAGCCGAAGGAATAGCAGTAAAGCAGAAGTATTCCCATGAGGATATTAAACATATTGATCATCTGGACTATGCTGCAGGAATACCACCTTATTTAAGGGGGCCCTACTCTACCATGTATGTCCGCAGGCCCTGGACGATCAGACAATATGCCGGATTTTCAACAGCTGAGGAAAGCAACGCTTTCTATAGAAGGAATCTTGCCGCCGGACAGAAGGGGCTTTCCGTTGCGTTCGATCTTCCGACACACCGCGGTTACGATAGCGATCATGAGCGTGTTGTTGGCGATGTGGGCAAGGCTGGAGTGGCAATCGATTCAGTAGAAGATATGAAGATCCTCTTCGATGGCATACCCTTAGACAAAATGTCGGTTTCCATGACCATGAATGGAGCTGTATTACCCATTATGGCCTTTTACATAGTTGCTGCGGAAGAACAAGGGGTAAATCCTAAGCAGCTCGCCGGTACCATCCAGAACGATATTTTAAAAGAATTTATGGTGCGGAACACTTATATATACCCTCCTTCCCCATCAATTCAGATCATTGCAGACATCTTTGAGTATACAAGTAATAATATGCCCAGGTTTAACAGTATAAGTATTTCCGGATATCATATGCAGGAAGCCGGGGCTACGGCCGAACTGGAACTGGCCTATACCCTTGCAGATGGATTGGAATATATCCGAACAGGCCTGAAAGCGGGTTTAGATATTGACCAGTTTGCACCGCGTCTTTCCTTTTTCTGGGCCATAGGGATGAATCACTTTATGGAAATCGCCAAAATGAGAGCCGGGCGTATGTTATGGGCAAAACTTGTGAATCAATTCGAACCAAAAAATGCCAAATCGCTGGCTTTAAGAACACACTGTCAGACCAGTGGCTGGAGCCTTACCGAACAGGACCCTTTTAATAATGTGGCCCGAACAGCGATTGAAGCAGCTGCAGCCGCGTTTGGCGGAACCCAGAGTCTCCACACCAATGCACTTGACGAGGCCATTGCATTGCCTACGGATTTCTCGGCACGGATTGCCCGGAATACACAAATATTTTTACAGGAGGAGACCAAAATCACCAAAACAGTTGATCCATGGGCAGGTAGTTATTATGTGGAGCATCTAACTGATGAAATCGCTAAAAAAGCATGGGCGCTGATCGAAGAGACAGAAGAACTGGGCGGAATGACCAAAGCCATCGAAGCCGGTATCCCAAAAATGAGGATTGAGGAAGCTGCAGCCAAAAAGCAAGCCCGGATAGACAGTGGGCAGGATATTATTGTCGGGGTGAATAAATATCAGCTCGATCAGGAAGAAGAGCTTCAGATACTTGAAGTGGATAACGCTGAAGTGCGCCGACAGCAAGTAGATCGTTTAAAGGTCCTCAAGACTGATCGCAATACTGAAAAGGTTACAGAAGCGTTGCAAAAACTTGCTGAGGCGGCCAAAAAGAAAGCCGCTTCCGAATCCTGCACAACAGAAGACAATTTATTAGCTTTGGCAGTGGAAGCCGCACGTGCCCGTGCCAGCCTGGGGGAAATAAGTGACGCCCTTGAAAAGGTCTTTGGCAGGTACAAGGCAAAAATTCAATCATTTACCGGCGTGTATTCTAAAGCGATTAAGGAAGATAAGCAATTTGACAAGGCTCGTGCAATGGCCGACCAGTTCGCGGAACAGGAAGGTCGCCGACCACGGATCATGATCGCTAAAATGGGACAGGACGGACACGACAGAGGTGCAAAGGTTGTCGCCACCGGCTATGCCGACCTGGGTTTCGATGTGGATATCGGCCCTCTTTTCCAGACTCCAAAGGAAGCTGCTAAACAGGCGGTTGAAAATGATGTCCATATTCTGGGCGTTTCTTCTTTGGCTGCCGGTCATAAGACCTTGGTACCACAGGTAATTGCAGCCCTGAAAGACTATGGACGTGAAGATATCATGGTGATTGTGGGCGGGGTGATCCCCAAGCAGGATTATCAGTATTTGTTCGATTCTGGAGCAGTGGCAGTTTTCGGTCCAGGGACCAGGATTAGCGAAGCCGCTATCGAAATTTTGGAGATCTTGATGGAGTAATACCCTGTTGTGATTCTACCACTGGAGACCAGGTGCGAACAGGAATCAAGTTTCTTTGTTGTTGCTCGTTTTTCTGGAGGCGGCCAGTTCATCCGTCGCTAACTCCTTATGGCTTAAGTGTGTTCAGTTAAATTGGGATAACTTATTCACTTACTGTTAACAAATTACATTTTCTGGCAAGGTAAATAATCGTATTTTTAACGCCTAACTTACTTGAAAATGGGCAAAATCATTGCTATTGCTAACCAAAAAGGTGGAGTTGGCAAAACAACTACCACCGTAAACCTGGCTGCCTCTCTGGGTGTTTTGGAAAAAAGCGTGCTATTGATCGATGCTGATCCGCAGGCCAACGCCACCTCAGGGCTCGGTATTAATGTGGATCAGATTGAGCAGGGTACTTATCAATTACTGGAACACACTTTGAACGCCCGGGAGACCGTTATAAAAACCTCCTCACCTAATGTAGATCTGATCCCGGCACATATCGATCTGGTCGCTATTGAAATAGAATTGGTTGATAAGGACGACCGAGAATATATGCTGAAACGTGCTATAGAGGAACTTAGGGATGATTATGATTATATCCTTATCGATTGTGCTCCATCACTTGGCTTGCTTACATTGAATGCCCTGACTGCCGCAGATTCGGTCATCATTCCCATTCAGTGTGAATATTTTGCCCTTGAAGGTCTTGGAAAATTATTGAATACCATTAAGAGTGTTCAGCGCATTCACAATTCAGAGCTCGATATTGAAGGTATGTTGCTGACAATGTATGATTCCCGACTAAGGCTATCTAACCAGGTGGTCGAAGAGGTACGAAAGCATTTTAGCGACATGGTATTCGATACGATTATTCAGCGTAACGTAAGACTTGGTGAAGCCCCTAGTTATGGCGAGAGTATCATAAAGTACGATGCGAGCAGCAAAGGAGCGGTTAATTACCTGAACATGGCCGATGAACTCCTGAAAAAGAACATGGAAAAAGTTTGAGATGGCCAGGGCAACCAAAAAACAAGCGTTAGGAAGAGGCCTTTCTGCTCTTTTGAAAGATCCGGAGAATGATATTCGTTCGGTGTCTGATAAGAATGCTGACAAGGTTGTAGGCAATATTGTGGAATTGGATTTGGATGCGATTTCGGTAAACCCATTCCAACCGAGGTCGAACTTCAACGATGAAGCGCTAAAAGAACTGGCCTCCTCTATAAAAGAGTTAGGGCTAATTCAGCCTATTACGGTTCGGAAAATGGATTTTAACCAGTATCAACTGGTTTCAGGAGAACGAAGATACAGAGCCTCCAGGCTGATCGGTATGAAGACCATACCGGCCTATATCCGCATCGCCAATGACCAGGAAACCCTCGAAATGGCCCTGGTGGAAAATATCCAGCGTCAGGATCTCGACCCTATCGAAATTGCACTTTCCTATCAGCGTCTTATCGAAGAAATTAAACTGACCCAGGAAAAACTCAGTGGGCGAATAGGCAAAAAGAGGTCTACCATAACCAACTATCTTAGATTATTACGGCTCGATCCCATCATTCAAACCGGGATGCGCGATGGGTTTATCAGTATGGGTCATGGCCGGGCCCTGGTGAATATCGAAAATAAAACGGATCAGCTGGATCTCTATGAAAGGATCCTGGAAAATCAGTGGTCTGTTCGCGAAACGGAACAGGCAGTGCGCAGTTTTCATCAACATGGCCGCAGTCCAAAATCCACAAAAAAGACTTCTAATATCCTGCCGGCCTACTTCAGGGATAGTTCTCTAGAAATTAAAGAATACCTCAATGCAAAAGTAGAGGTTAAAGCCTCGGAGGATGGAAAGGGTACGCTGCGCATTCCATTCCAATCAAGGGAAGAATTCCGACGTATTAAAAAACTCATTACAGGTGATTAGGACCTTCTTACTCTTTGGGGCCTTTACAATATTTATATATCATGCATCGGCCCAGGAAACTGAAGTTCCTGAGTCGGAAATCGACTCTGTTGTCAGCAATGTTGAAAAGGAGGGGATAGTTGTAGACGGCCAGGTAAAAAGAATCGAGCAAAATCCGCTGGCGCCCAGCAAGGCGGCTTTTTATTCTGCAATCCTTCCCGGACTGGGGCAGGCTTACAACAAACGATACTGGAAAGTGCCTATCGTATGGGGTGCTTTGGGATTGGGCATTTATGCCTACACTTTTAACAACAACGAATACAACCGGTTCAGAGACGCCTTTAAAAGAAGAAAAGCTGGTTTTACCGACGATGAGTTCTATCCTAACAATTTTGGAGAGATCATACCGGGAAGTCCTTTTGTTTCAGATCAGGCCCTGCAAGATGCTCAGGAACGTGCTCAAACCGATCGAGATCTGGCCCTGGCCATCACCATCGGGCTGTACGTTCTCAATATCGTGGATGCAAACGTTGATGCCCACCTTAAACAATTCAATGTGGATCAGAATCTCTCCCTTGATGTTAAACCCTATTTGGAGTATAACCCCATCACCACCGACCCTCATTACGGTCTGGCGCTAATCGTTAAATTCTGATCTATATGAATATCGCTTTATTCGGGTACGGCAAAATGGGCAGGCTTATCGAAAAGATAGCACTCGAAAGGCAACATAAAGTAGTGGCGATAAAAGATATCGACCGACCTAAAGTCGATTATCAGGAGGTTGAGATCGGCATAGATTTTAGCAGTCCTGAAGCCGCAGTTGACAACATACTCGAATGCCTGGATCATGGCATACCCATAATTTCGGGCACCACAGGATGGCTCGAACGATTCGATGAGGTGGTGGAGATATGCAATCAAAAAAAAGGTGCCTTCCTTTATGCCTCCAACTTTAGCCTTGGTGTCAATATATTTTTTGCGTTGAATAGTAAACTAACCGAATTGATGGAGCCAATGACGGAATACAAGGCAGAAATAGAGGAAATACATCATATACATAAAGTAGATGCCCCAAGCGGAACTGCCATTACCCTGGCAGAAGACATTATCGCGAACTCCATATACCAGGACTGGCAACTCAACCAGGGTTCAGGAACCACGCTCCCCATCCACTCGAAAAGGATCGGTGAGACTCCTGGTACCCATACCATTAGCTATTCCAGTCCGATTGACGATATTGAGATCAAACATACGGCCCATAGCAGGAATGGATTTGCACTGGGAGCTGTCGTTGCGGCAGAGTGGTTGCAGGGTAAAACAGGTGTTTTCAGCATGAAAGATGTGTTAAACCTGGGTTAATAAACGTAACATTCGTATGTATTTGTCGTATAACAATAGAGAACAATATTAAAGGAAGCATACTAATTCCAAGCAACTATGAACAGCACAGGGTGGATCATATTCATATTAATCGTTCAGGTAATACATTTTGCAGCCACGTGGAAGCTCTATGTCAAAGCAGGCAGAAAAGCATGGGAAGCTGCTGTCCCTATCTATAATGCCATTGTGCTGATGGAGATCATTGGCCGGCCTAAATGGTGGGTTATACTGCTGTTCATCCCGATCATCAATTTACTGATGTTCCCTGTTATATGGGTAGAAACGATCCGAAGCTATGGCAGGAATTCACTGATTGAAACATGGCTGGTGATCTTAACACTTGGCTTCTATATCTTTTATGTGAGTTATGGGCTCGACGTTGAATATGTAAAAGACAGAAGCCTGCATCCACGTACAGCACTGGGTGAATGGGTGAGTTCGATTGTTTTTGCCGTAGTCGCGGCCACTCTGGTCCACACTTATTTCATGCAGCCCTATGTAATTCCTACCGGTTCACTCGAGCGCACGCTGAGAATCGGCGACTTACTTTTCGTCAGTAAATTTCATTTTGGCGCCCGCGCCCCGATGACAACGGTAGCCGCACCGATGGTTCACGACACCCTTCCCGTACTGGGAGTGAGATCGTACCTCAACACTCCACAACTACCCTACTTCCGATTACCAGGCTTTCAGAAAGTCAAGAAAAATGACATCGTAGTCTTTAGTTGGCCGGCGGATACCGTTCGTGTTTTCTTTAAAAAGGAAAAAGGGGTTAAAAAACCCATCGACAAAAAATCGAATTATGTTAAGCGCTGTGTAGGCGTGCCTGGCGATTCACTTGAAGTCCGGGATGGTGTGGTATACATAAATGGCCAGATATTAAAACTTTCGGACAGGGCTAAGCCACAATACGACTATAAAGTATACGCTCAAAAAGGAGTCTCCTCCCGATTGCTTCGCACTGTTGGCGCCAGTGAATTTAACCGAACCTACCTGTCGGCCCCTTTAAACCAGGCCCAGATCAATGCTATAAGCCCCTATATTTTAGGTGGAGGACCTAATGAAAGAGGTGAACTGGAGATTATTACCGAAGCCGCCGGTATCCCTATGAAGGCGATTCGAAGTGCGGGACTATCGTTAAGAGAAGTAAGCGATAGGTTGAGAATGCTTCCACTTACCGATGCAATGGCCGAAGAGCTCAGAAATAATAATGCTATCGATTCTGTGGTGATGCAAATTGAGCCCAGAGGCAAAAAAGGATATAATATTTTTCCACATCATCCAGCCTATAGTTGGAATAATGATAATTTCGGTCCTATATACCTTCCCGCTGAGGGCGACAAAGTAGTTCTGAATACCAAAACACTTCCCCTTTATAAAAAGATCATCAGGGATTATGAAGGAAAAGAAATTAGTGTTAGTGGAAATCAGATCAGTATAAATGGTCAGGTAACCGAAACATATATCTTCGAGCAGGATTATTACTGGATGATGGGCGATAATCGACATCATTCTGAAGATAGCAGGACCTGGGGGTATGTTCCTGAAAATCATGTAGTGGGTAAACCGGTGTTTATTTGGTTAAGCTTCGACAATTTCAACGAAGGCATTGCCAACTGGCGACCAAGATGGGATAGGATATTTACTACTGTAGGGGGTGATGGGGAACCCCGATCATATTTCAAACATTTCCTGGTGGGGCTGGCCCTGCTGATAGGCCTGGATTATTTCAGGAAACGCCGAAAAAAGAAAAGAGCCACACATGAATAGTGATATGGGATATAACGAATTGATCTTGAGAGCCAACGCGTATAGTTACAAAAAGATAAAAACTTCCTAGGTGAAATTCCTGCTCCATCCCACCTATTGCCCTGATATTATCACCGCGGCGGTAGCCGTACAAAAAGATATCTGCTGGGAGGTCTGGGATAATTATCAAAAGCAAACTTATCGGAATCGTTGCTATATCTGTACTGATCAGGGTAGGCATATGCTGAGTATCCCGATTAAACATGCCGGTGGAGCGGAAGGACGCCAACTATACCGGGATGTCAGGCCCGACAATCAGTACCCATGGCAGCGTCTGCACTGGAGAAGCTTGGAGACGGCCTACAGATCCTCTCCTTTTTTTGAGTTTTTTGAAGAAGATTTCGCTCCTTTATTTCATCGAAAATTTGACTTTTTACTGGATTTTAATTTCCAGACTATCGAGACTATCACCCAATGCCTCGACCAGGATAATAAAACAGAACAAACGACACATTTTCAAAAGGAAACAGATTCGATGATCGATGCACGTTTTTTGGTAAATGCTAAAGCTCAACCCCCGTCACCACAAAGCACATACACCCAGGTATTTCAGGACAAGCACGGCTTTGTTTCAGGCCTTAGTGTACTCGATCTGATCTTTAATGAAGGTAATTCTGCACTAGACTATTTACAGAATATCAATCTGAATTTCTCGCATGCTTAGGATCGTACTTCATTACGGTATACATTTCGTACTCCCTGTATTGATAGGATTCCTCTTTTTCAAGAAAAATCGAGCCTGGATAATAATCATCCTTCTATCGGGTATATTAATCGACCTTGACCATCTTCTGGCCACTCCTATTTTCGATCCTATGCGTTGTAGTATAGGGTTTCATCCTCTGCACAGCTATGCTGCGATTTCGGGCTACCTGGTATTGACCATAATAAAGAAAACACGAATAATCGGGTTGGCATTGCTGATTCATATTCTTGCCGATTGGGTGGATTGCATGTTTATAAATGGCTGAAAATTGTCTGGTAAAGCGAAATTTCCTAGTCTTCTTTCCCTGCTTTGAATAAGAAGTCCTTTTCGGCTTTTGACAAGCTCTCATAACCAGATTTACTGATCTTGTCGAGTATTCCGTCTATTTTCCTCTGCTTTGCTTCTTTGTCGAAATCCCTGTTTGCTGTTCGACTGGCCGACCTGGTCTTCCGATAAACCGTCTTCATGGGTGCCTTTTTTTCCCGCTTCTTGAAAATATTGGCGAGTCCATCGGTAAACTTGGAAAATCCCTCTCCGATATCTCTGCCTTTTATCAGTTGCCGGGCATAGATATAACCCAGTAATGCGCCTCCCAAATGTGCCAAATGGCCACCTGCGTTCCCACTAACGGGGATTTGAACCAGATCGATGAGCACAAAAAAAGCTCCGATATACCAGAGTTTTACATTAAAGAAAAATAGTCTGACCTCCTGGTTAGGTATATAGGAACAGATAAAGATCAGTACTGCTGTAACACCGGCAGAGGCACCTATAAGTGCGGTCTGCATACCGAGAAAAGCCGGAAAGATATTATAGCTGAGTAAAAAGGTTAGTCCTCCGAGGATCACGCCCAGGAAATAAACATTGATCAGTTTTTTAGGGCCGAAAAGGTTAAGGAATATTCTGCCGGAAAAATATAGCAGCACCATATTCCAGAATAAATGCCACAATCCACCGTGGAAGAACGAATAAGTTACAAGGGACCACGGCTGGGTCATGAAATTGAAAAAGTCTTTTGGCAGCTCAAACCATCGCAATATGTAATTAGACGACAGGCCCAACAAAAAGGTCAATAGACCATTTAGGATGTATACCGCCGCATTGACGGCGATGAGCTTTTCGGCTATGCTAAGCCTGGCAAATTGATATTTTAAACCTCCAGAATTCATTTATTGATCCCATCTGTTTTTGTTGAACTGGCTCTTTTTCCAGTACCACATCATGATAAATCCAAAGAGTGCGCCACCCACGTGGGCAAAATGGGCGATACCGCTTCCAAAGATAGGATAACCGGTAACACCGGAGAACAAATCGAGCCCCACTAATACCGGAATAAAATATTTCGCCTTAATGGGCACCGGAAGGAAAATAAGAAACAGCTCGCTGTTGGGATACGACATCCCAAAGGCGACAAGGATACCGTAAATAGCCCCGGAAGCTCCTACGGCAGGGGTATTATAAGCCCCCAAAAAATTATCGATCGTACTTTGGGAGGCAAGGTTATACCAATCGGGCATGTATTTACCTTGTGAAACTATTCCTATGACTGTTTTTTCATCGATTCCTGAGGCGACAAGGGCTTCCATCCCCTGACTGAAATAATAGTAATTCACCCCGGTATGGATCAGCGCGGCACCAAGGCCAGCCGAGAAATAAAAGAACAGGAATTTATTCCTGCCCCAAATGCGTTCCAGTGGTGTTCCAAAGGCCCATAAAGCATACATATTAAAAAGGATATGCATAAACCCGCCATGCATAAACATATGTGAAATAATCTGCCATAAGGCAAAATTTTCATTCTTGGGAAACCAGAGCGAAAACCACTCGTACATCTGATCCCCATATAGATTTGTGGCTACAAAAAACAGAATATTGATGATCAGAAGATGCTTTATAGCATCGGTGAGTCGGCCCATTTAAATAAATTTATGTTCAATATCTTTTTCCTTGATTGTAATAAATATCGGTTTATTAAACGGAGACCGGTCTATTTCCTTACACGCAAAAAGATCGTTAACCAGTGCCAGTTGTGAAGTAGGTTCCATAGTTTCCCCTGATCTGACCGCCATGGTTTTACACAGAGACTTGGCAAGCATATCGGCTTGAGAAACCATTTCAGGGCCGGTTTTGAGCAGATAATCCGCAAGAAGACTATCGAGTACAATGCCTACTTCATCTTCCTTAACAAAGGGTGGTATCCCTTTGATTTCGACCTGATCTGCTTCCCATTGTTCGAAAGAAAACCCAAGAGTGCCCAGACATTCTTCCATTTCATGAAGCATTTTTATTTCCGACTTGTTGTATGAAAAAACCAGTGGGAAGAGTAATTGCTGACTTACGGTCTCTCTAAGGGTAAGGCTTTTTAGTAACTGCTCGTACAATACTCTTTGATGCGCCCGGTGTTGATCGATCACCAGCAAGCCAGATTTAATTGTAACCAAGATATATTTACGTCCTAATTGCAGGGTGGTCACCATCGATCCGGCGGATATATCGAAAAGTTCACCAGTCTCGCCCGGCTCCTCTTCAAAATTCATCCGGCTCATTTCTTCGGTATCGCCTAAACCCGACTCGAGACCTACATAGTGTTCCTCCCAGCCTAAGTTCTTGTGCCCACCACCTGATACCCTTCCCAATTGTCCTGCCTTTGCCTGGAAAGGATTAAAACTGGAATCGAAGCTTATTTCCGGTTTATTTGGGGTTCTATTCCTGAAATGATAAGGTGTCTGTAGGTTGGGGTCACTGTCAAAATCTATTGCAGGTGCGACGTTAAATTGCCCAAGGCTATGTTTAACCGCCGATCTCAATATGGCATATAAGGTGTGTTCGTCCTCAAATTTGATTTCCGTTTTCGTAGGATGAATATTAATGTCAATAGAGGCCGGATCAACTTCCATAAAGAGAAAGTAACCCGGAATATGGTCTGATCTGATTAATCCTTCGAATGCCGAAATCATGGCATGATGGAGATAGGAGCTTTTGATAAAGCGATTATTGACAAAGAAGAATTGCTCTCCCCTGCTCTTTTTAGCAAATTCAGGTTTACAGATAAAGCCCGAAATCCTGATCTGTGGTGTTTCCTCCTCTACAGGCACCAGTTTTTCATTAGTCTTACGTCCAAAAACCTGTACGATCCTTTTACGGGTCTCGCTTTTTGAAAGCTTAAACAACGGACTCCCGTTGCTATAGTACACAAATTCGACCCCCGGATGGGCCAATGCCACCCTTTGAAACTCATCGGTGATATGACGAAGTTCTACCTGGTTGGATTTTAGAAAATTACGCCTGGCCGGAATGTTATAAAAAAGGTTCTTTACGGCGATGGAAGTACCCGTTGCAACCGCCGCGAATTCCTGCGAAATAACCTTGCTTCCCTCTATCCTGATCTCCGTACCGAGTTCTTCTTCTTTCAAACGAGTATGCATTTCGATATGCGCAATGGCAGCAATGGAAGCCAGGGCCTCCCCCCTGAATCCTTTTGTTTGTATACGGAATAGGTCTTCTGCCTGTGAAATCTTCGAAGTGGCATGGCGTTCGAAACTAAGCCGTGCATCGGTAGTGCTCATCCCTGAACCATTGTCGACCACCTGAATAAGGGTTTTACCACCATCTTTTACAATGAGCTTAATCGACGTAGCACCCGAATCAATCGAATTTTCAAGTAATTCCTTCACTACAGAGGCCGGTCGCTGCACCACTTCGCCTGCGGCGATCTGATTGGCCACATGATCTGGCAATAATTGAATTATATCTGCCATCAGCCTTTAAAGAATATGGAGAGATCAAAATCGATTATGTAGAGGAAGATAAATACCAGGACAGCGATGATTACGAGCATACGTAATTTCATGTTGGGATCACCGGATCTTTTCAGATCATCCATGGCACTATTGAATTTACCCTTGAGGCCTCTCTGAGTGTCCACGGTCCGAAACTTATCGAGTTTTCGCTCTATTTTATATGGCGTACCCTCCCCTTTATCGTCGTAAAAACGTGGGGAGTAGCTAAATTTTTTATTCTTTCTAAGCCGTGTAAACTTCCTCATGATAATGCCACTCAAAGTTACTTAAATTCACAAAACAGCACCAACATCTATTCCCAAAAATTGTTAACAGCATCATTCTACAGAGCCTGATGATAACATGGCATCCACAATGTTTTCCTTTTTTAAAATACCCATTGATAATATTCGGATCAACGAAGAAAACTCCAAAGCTTTGTAGATAGAAGAAAATCTATAAATGGGCCATTTGAATCGCTGCGATAGCCGCTTCCGTTCCTTTATTGCCATGAACTCCCCCACTCCGATCTTTAGCCTGCTGCCAGTTATCGTCGGTAAGGACACAGAATATTACAGGAGTATCAGAAAGTACATTAAGGTCTTTTATACCTTGAGCCGCAGCCTCACAAACAAAATCGAAATGGCTGGTCTCACCGCGAATAACACTGCCAATGGCAATAACTGCATCGGGCTTGCTGTCGGCTATTAGCTTCTTGCATCCAAAAACCAATTCAAAGCTACCAGGCACATTCCGCCTTATTATATTCTCGGCCATTGCCCCACACTCTACCAAAGTGCCATAAGCACCATCGTAAAGGGCTTCTGTAATTTCACCATTCCATTGAGAGACCACCAGGCCAATCTTAAGCTCAGATGCATTCGGTATTTCCTCCCTGTTGTACTGGGACAGGTTTTTACCCACAGTAGCCATTTACTGCTGATTTTTGGCCATTCCGATAAACACATCGATATTGGCAGCCTCATCAGACTCTGGAAAATCGTCTTTGATGCGCTGGAAATACCCCAGTGCTTTATCCTTCTGATCGAGATCCATAGCGGTTAGCCCGGCCTTATAAAGGAATTTAGGAGTGGTGTAGTTATTAGCATTGTGATCTGACGCCTGTTCGTAATACGACAGGGCCTCTTCGGGCTGCCCCAATTGCACAAAAGCATCGCCAATGCCTCCTTTGGCAAGGGCACCCAGCATAAGGTCGTCCGAGGAAAAACTTTCAAGATGATCGATAGCATCCTCGTACTGCTGCAAATTCAGATAGGCCATTCCCGCCGAATAATGGGCAAGATTCGCTGCCTTCGTCCCGTTGTATTCGTCGATGATATCGAGAAAACCATATTTTCCTTCTGCACCATTTAGCGCCAGGTTATAAAGAGAATCCTGGGCGGTGGGGCTGTTTACCGCCTGTGCAAAATATTGCTGAGGATAAAACATTTCATTGGAGGCGCTTTGTTCCTTCGGGTTTTGAACAAACTGGATGTAGGCCAGATAGCCTAAAACCGCTACGGCAACCACTCCGATGACACCAATAATGTAGTTTTGATTTCTGGAAACCCATTGCTCCGATTTAGAAGCGCTTTCGTCCAAGGTGCTAAAAACCTCGGCCGTTGTGCTTTGCTCCAGTTCCTTATCTCTTCGTTCAGCTTTCGATTTTGGTTTATAACCCCTCTTTTTATATGTCGCCATTTTTTAAATTATTGGTCGCGCAAAAATAAAATTTTATCCGCATACAGAGCCCATAATATTTGTTATTTTTCGATATTTTGCACCTTCTTTACGCATTGATGAATGTTTCTACAGAAATTATCCCTTGTCAATTATAAAAATTTTGATTCACAGGATTTTGAGTTCGACCGCAAAATCAACTGTGTTGTAGGCGACAATGGTGTTGGCAAAACCAACGTTATGGATGCCATATACCATCTTTGTTTTGGCAAGAGCTACTTTAATCCGGTAAGTTCACAGAACATAAAGCACGGTGAGGAATTCTTTGTAATTGAAGGTCTTTTCAACTTGAAAGACAGGGAAGAGAAGGTGGTTTGCAGTTTAAAAAGAGGGCTTCCAAAAGTCATCAAGCGCAATGACAAGGCATACGAACGCATTAGCGACCATATAGGACTGCTGCCCTTGGTGATTATCTCTCCGGCAGACCGCGATCTTATAACAGAGGGTAGCGATACCCGAAGAAAATTTATGGATGGGGTAATTTCCCAGTCAGACAAAAACTATCTCAGGTCTTTGCTCAACTACAACAAAGTGTTAAGTCAGCGGAATGCTCTATTGAAGTATTTTGCATTGAACAATACCTTTAGCGACCGTACCATTGATGTGTATAATGAACAACTACACAGCTACGGCAACCAGATTTACGAGAGCAGACTTGGTTTTATGGAAGCTCTTGTCCCTATTTTCCAGGAAAAGTATGAGACTATTTCCGGAGGAAACGAGGTTGTAGGTCTTGATTATCAAAGCAGCCTGAAAGACCAGCCGCTGATCGATTTACTAAAAGATTCGCTCCAGAAAGATCGTATGTTAGGGCATACCAGTGTGGGGATTCATCGGGATGACCTGCTGTTTAAGATCGCCTCACATCCTGTAAAGAAATTTGGAAGTCAGGGCCAACAGAAGTCATTTCTAATCGCCCTTAAACTCGCTCAATTCGATTTTATAAAAAAGCAATCGGGAACCACACCGATCCTCATTCTCGATGATATTTTCGACAAGCTCGATGAAAGCAGGGTGGCACATATTGTTAAAATGGTAGACGATGATCACTTCGGGCAGATTTTCCTCAGCGATACACATGCCGAACGAACGGAACATATCGTAGCACAAATACATCAAACCTATAAAATTTATACTCTCTGATATGCGATTACTCGGTATGGCAGGCATTTTTATCCTTCTGATGGGATGTGAAAAGAAAATAAGCCTTCAGGAACTGGACCAAATAAACGGATATTGGGAAATCGAAAAAGTGGTCTTCCCCGATGGTCAGACCAAGGAGTATACCGTGAACAGTACAATAGATTATATCCAATACCAGAACCTCAAAGGGTTCAGAAAAAAAGTACACCCAAACCTGGATGGTAGTTTTAGAACCTCCGATGATGCGGAATTATTCTCAATATCGATCGAAAAAAGTACCTTTAGGATGCATTACACGAACGATCTGAGTCAATGGGAAGAAAAGATCATAGGAATCGATCAAAACCACTTGATTATGCAAACGGCTGAAGGCGTGGCTTATCATTACAAGAGATTTAAAGGAATACTGGAAGAGTGAACAGAAAAGAAGGACATCAGAGCTTAAAACAGGCCCTAAACGAATTCATAGAATCCAACAAACTTCAAAAAGGTATGGATCAGATAAGGGTGAGTGAGGTCTGGAAAGCCTCTATGGGTCCGGGTGTCAGCAAGTACACTACGTCTGTACAGCTCAAAGGAGATACGCTTTATATTTCTTTATCTTCCTCCGTATTGAGAGAAGAGTTAAGCCTGGGTCGCACAAAAATCATTGACTTGCTCAACGAAGCATTAGGAAAAGAACTGATACAACGCTTGATATTGCGATAGTGCTTTTATGCCTGCGGAACCTGACTAAGAGTAGATCTCCCTACCAGAGAAATGAAAAGCCCCTTCTATAGATGCATTCTCATCGCTGTCTGAACCGTGAACGGCATTTTCACCGATATCCTTGGCATATAGTTTCCTGATCGTCCCTTCGGCCGCTTCCTGGGGATTAGTAGAACCGATCAATGCCCTGAAATCCTCAACAGCATTGTCTTTTTCCAGTATAGCGGAAACAATTGGCCCCCTTGTCATGAATTGGATCAATTCATTGAAAAACGGACGGTCTTTGTGAATCGCGTAAAACTCACGGGCATCCCTCCTGCTAAGCTGGGTAAATTTCATTGCGACGATCCTAAATCCAGCAGAGCTTATTTTTGCAAGTATCGGACCGATATGGCCATTTTCAACCGCGTCTGGCTTGATCATTGTAAAAGTTCTGTTTCCTGCCATTCTGAAAAATTTTGGGCAAAAATACACTTTCTCACTTCAACCCGCAACATTAATACCGTTGTTCGAGTTTTGCAAATACCTGCCCCCCATCGCCAATCATCTCAAAAAAGGCCATTTTTTTGGTCAGATTCAATTTTAAGATCCCAAAACTCTTCTGACTGATAACTTCGCCACGCCGATAGGGATTGGGTTCACCTGAATAATTTGAATAAACATGGGTGAGTCCGCTGCTGGTGAAGTCGATCAACGGATAAGACAGGCCGTTTAAACTTGTACTGGAGAATTCCGAAATATGCCTGTCGCCCGAAAGAATAATGATGCCATTTGCCGCGGAGTTCCCTACTAATTGTTTCATACGACTCACTTCATCCGGAAAATTTCCCCAGGTTTCAAAACCGTGCTGATCGGAGAGGAATTGAATACTGCTCACCAAAATATTAAAGTCGGCCCTGGAATCCCCTAGTTCGCGCTCCAGCCATCCCCACTGTTGATCCCCCAAAAGAGTACCTTCTCCGGGTTTGTTTGGCAAATACCTTTTCTGCCCGCTGGGATCATCTGTCAAAGAGGTACGGAAATAGCGTGTATCGAGGATAAATATTTTAACCGACCCCTCGGCCAATACATAATCATGAACCGTATAGACACCTTGCCTTTTCCTCCTTTGGCTATTCAGCGGCACATCGAGAAAATCTAGAAATGCCTGCTGACTCTCCTTTTTAATCACCCATTCTACCCCTCCGTCATTCAAGCCGTAATCGTGATCGTCCCAGGTTCCGATGACAGGGATTTCAGAGAGTAGTTTTTGATAACCCTCCTCCTTTTTCAGCTCCCCATACATAGAAGCTATGGCTTTTACATCATCTGTATCGGCATATATATTATCTCCTCCCCATATCCAGATATCCGGCTTTACTTTAAGAACATCGTCCCAAAGTATATTGGGAAGATCAGTCTTATTGCACGAGCCAAAGGCGATGGTAAAGTTGGCCTTAGTATTGGATGACGTCCCTGGTTTCTCAACCGACTTGCATGAATAAAATAGTAGGATTGAAATAAGAAATAAAGCTCTGTATAGCATAATTACCAGTTATTCTTGAGGGTAAAATTAATCTTTTATACCATATGACTATAGTATTAAATTGTATCTTTGCGCGCATGAATTCAGAGGAGCTCCAGCTGGTAAAAGAATTGCTGTCGGAACCGAAAAGCATTGTGATTACCCCGCATAAAAACCCTGATGGTGATGCCATTGGAAGCAGCCTGGCCCTCTGGCATTATCTCAGGCAGCACAACCACAATGCACAGGTAATTGTTCCCAACGATTTTCCCAAATTTCTAAAATGGATGCCCGGGGTAGACCAAATTCTGATCTTTGATAAAAAAAAGGAAGCTTCGCTGAAAATTATTGAAAAAGCTGATCTGATCTTCACTTTGGATTTTAACGATCTGGGAAGGATAGGCGCTATGAAACCAGCATTTGAGAATGCGACTGCCGATTTTGTAATGATCGATCATCACCAGGAACCACATAGCTATGCCAGGGTCACCTATTCCGACGTATCCATGAGCTCAACCTGTGAAATGATATATAATTTCATTGAGATTTTGGGCGACCGAAACCGAATAGATGAAAAGATAGCGCAGTGCATATATGCAGGAATACTTACAGATACAGGTTCTTTTAAATATCCATCCACCAGTAGCAGAACACACAGGGTAGTTGCAGATCTTATCGACAAAGGAATAAACTGTAGCAGTATCCAGCAAATGATCTTCGACACCAATACGCCAGATCGATTACATCTTCTGGGTAGGGCATTGAATAACCTTGTTATTCTAAAACAGTACAGCACGGCTTACATCACGCTCCTCCAGAAAGATATGGATGAGTTCAATTTCAAGAAGGGAGACACCGAAGGATTTGTGAACTACGGACTCACACTCGAAGGAATCAGATTTGCCTTGATCTTTATAGAGAATGGCGATGAGGGTTATATTAAAATATCACTCCGTTCACAAGGCGATTTTTCGGTCAATGAATTTGCACGCAGCCATTTTAACGGCGGTGGGCATACCAATGCAGCAGGTGGAAGGAGTGATCTCAGCATGGAGGAAACGGTCGAAAAATTTTTGCAAATATTAGAAGAATATAAAGAACAATTGACCCCATGAGAAATATTCCCGTTATACTATTGGGCTTGCTTTTAGTCCAGTGCGGCGGACCAGAAGCGCGCAAGCCCATTGAGGTGAAAACAGGAAGTTTTATCAAACAATCGGTAGAGCGTAACCGCGAACTCCTGGCCAGTGAAGAAGAACTCATTGGTTCTATAATCGCTACGGATAGTACACAAGACTATATCAGCACCGATTTTGGCGCATGGTATTTTTATCAGGAAGAAAAATTATCGTCAGATTACCTGCCCCAGGAAAACGATCTGGTTAACATGACCTACGATATTCTCAGCCTCCAAAACGATACCATATATTCTAAGGATGAAATTGGTGTTCTTGAATACTTGGTAGATCGGGAGGAACTTTTCCCAGGACTCAGAATGGGTGTTAAGCTCTTGAGAAAAGGCGAAACCGTTACTTTTCTATTCCCCTCCCATCTGGCATTTGGTTACCATGGAGACAATAATCGTATAGGGCCCAACATTCCTGTTAAATCTACGGTAACTATTATAGGCATTGAACAATCTAAAGACAGTATACCTAATTAAATCTTATACTATGAAGTACGCTTATGCATTTATTACCCTTGTTCTTATCTCACTTTCAAGTTGCAAGTCGAGCAAGTACACCGAATTGGCGGATGGTATTTACGCAGATATACAAACCAGCCGCGGGGATATCATCGTTAGGCTGGAACATGAAAAAACTCCGGTTACCGTAGCCAATTTCATCTCCCTGGCAGAAGGAACTAATCCCTTTGTAAGCGATGAATACAAAGAAAAAAAATATTATGACGGTGTTATCTTTCATCGGGTGATCCAGGATTTTATGATCCAGGGTGGAGATCCAACTGGCAGCGGTAGCGGGAATCCGGGTTATCGCTTTAAAGATGAAATAAACGATTCTCTGAGGCACAATAAGGCAGGTATTTTATCAATGGCCAATGCCGGACCTAAAACCAATGGTTGTCAATTCTTCATTACCCATAAGGAGACCCCCTTCCTCGATGGCAAGCATACCGTATTCGGTGAAGTGATCTCGGGTATGGACGTAGTGGATACCATTGCGATGGTAAAGACCTACCAGGAACCAAACCGTAAAGACAGACCCGTGGTGGATGTTGTGATGAATACGGTAGAAATCGTAAGAAAAGGAAAGGAGGCCAAAAAATTTGATGCAGTCCAGATTCTGTCGGATTACTTTGGCGAGGAAGAAAGACTGATAGAGGCGATGAAAAAGGTAAAGAACGATTTTATTGCCGAAATTACAGGCCAAAAGAACGAGTCTGAAGAATTGCCTTCGGGCTTAAAGATCTATGTGATCAGTGATGGCGAAGGACCGATGCCAAAAATTGGTGATAGCGTTTTGGTGAATTACGCGGGATGGCTATCTACCGGGGTTCTTTTCGATACAAGTGAAGAAGATGTTGCCGAAAAATTTGGCAACCTGCAACAGATAAGTCGTGTTCACAGAAATGGATTTACTCCCATACCCATGACTTATAGCCCTGATGCTCCATTGATCCCCGGTTTCAAAGAAGGCCTGTTACGTATGAAGGTGGGAGACAAACACCGGTTGTTTATACCTTCCCATCTGGGGCTGGGACCACAAGGTGGCGGACCTATACCACCAAATTCTGAATTGATCTTCGATATTGAGATCGTTGAGATCATTGAATAAAAAAAAAACCGCGCAGGGCGCGGTTTTTTTTATAACTTTTCAATTCGGGGTTTATTTCTTCCAGTTCTGGGATTTAAGTGAAAGAGTTGCTTTAAGAATATCCTTTTGCGAGATTTGCCCAACGAGAACTCCTTCATCTACTATAGGAAAACGTCGTCTTCGATCATTTAAGAACTTATTAGCGGCATCAAAAATATTCATATCCCCATCAATGGTTTCTACATTTTTGGCCATATGCTGTTCCACTTTTCTGATTTCACCGGGGAGATTATGATAACGACTCTCGCTAACATGGCGAATACAATCTCCTTCGGAAATAATCCCGACCAATTCATTCTTTTCATTCACTACCGGTCCCCCGCTGATCTTATATCGGATAAGTTCCTCAATCACCTCCTCCACAGATTGTTCCGGGCTGAAAGTGATCAGTTTTTTGGTCATATAGTCTCTCACCCTAAGAGGTACCTCTTCATTTTCGGGTTTCTTTCGCCTTCCTTGAAAACTTTTGATAGCCATAGTCATCGTTTTGTGATTCCTATTAAAGTTAGGAATTTTTAACCAAACTGCGGCTAATTAGCTGATTGGCAATATATTTTAGTCTAAGCAGCCGGTATATGAGCAAGTATATCTAGCAGATATCTCCAGAATTTTTGAACGGATTTTATCTCTACCCTTTCATCAGGTGAATGAGCTCCTTTGATTGTCGGGCCAAAACTGATCATATCCATCTCGGGATAATTCTGACCTAGAATACCACATTCCAGACCGGCATGGCAAGCTACCACTTCAGGTTTCTCGCCGAACAAAGCCTGATATCTGCTGGTGAGCACCTTCAGGATGGCCGAATTAGGATTAGGTTTCCAACCCGGATATTCCCCACTGAGTTTTACAGAAAATCCTCCCAGCATTAAAGCAGACCTCAGGCTTTCAGCAAGGTCTAGTTTTGCCGAGTTAACAGATGAACGGGTAAGACATTGAACAGACATCTCACCATCTTTGACACTTACCCTGGCTATATTGTTGGAAGTCTCCACCAGATCGGGAATTCCTGCACTCATGGCATAGACACCATTATGCAAAGCATAAACGGTTCTAAGCAATTGGGAAAGATCATCGGCAGACACCATCTTGTGGTTTAACCCGGATGGCATTAATTCAATGTCAAGTCCGGGTTCGGCCATCGCCAATTCTTCTCTGATTGTATTTGCCCATTGTTTTAATTCCTTCTTAAAGCTATCTGCTTCCTGATTAGAAACAGAAATCAAAGCCGTACTTTCTCGTGGAATTGCATTTCGAAGTCCTCCCCCATTCAGTTCATGGAGTCCGATGTTGAAATTTGAATGGGCATTGAGCAAAATTCGATTCATAATCTTATTGGCATTCCCAAGCCCCCGGTGTATATCCATTCCGCTATGGCCACCTTTTAATCCTTTTACAGATACTTCAAAACCACTCATATGCGAAGGGGTATCGGTTTCTCTATAAGTCCTTTTGGCCGTGATATCGATCCCACCGGCACAGCCTATATCTATTTCATCGTCCTCTTCGGTATCCAGGTTCAGCAGTATGCTACCTTTCAACATACCACCCTCAAGACCCATGGCACCTGTCATCCCGGTTTCTTCATCGATAGTAAATAGTGCTTCCAGTGGTGGATGAGGGATATCGGTGCTTTCCAGAAGTGCCATAATTGCGGCAACACCCATTCCGTTATCTGCACCAAGCGTAGTACCTTCTGCCCTAACCCAGTCTCCATTTACAAACATCTTTATCCCCTCGGTTTCAAAATCAAAATCAGTAGCGGTGTTTTTCTGATGTACCATATCGAGATGCGATTGTAACACGACCATTTGACGGTCTTCCATTCCCTTCGACCCGGGTTTTCTGATAATTACGTTGCCTACCTTATCCTGAATAGTTTCGAGTCCTAGCCGTTCTCCAAAATCCATCATGAATCGAATTACTCTTTCTTCTTTCTTTGATGGTCTGGGCACAGCATTCAGGTCCGAAAAATTCTTCCAAACTGGTCTGGGTTCTAAATTGAGGATCTCTTTATTCATAGGAAGGTTTCAATCCTTCAAAAATACATCAACACTTCCAATTTGCCGAGGTTTTCGCATCAATTTTAAAACTCTTTGCCAGTCAGGACTGGTATTAGTCTTTCTGACGTCCCAGGAGATTTGAATTGTATTACTTTTGAGGCACAAATGAAGAATCGGTTAAAAAACGGGATCGCACTTTCCATTATACCTCAGATCATACTGATCCAATGGCTGGCATTGTACCCTGAGGTTGTTGAACGGTATTATAGCAACGGTTTCTACCCTCTTTGGTCGGGCTTTTACAGATGGCTATTCGGATGGGTTCCATTTTCCGTGGGAGACCTTATCTATGGTGGTCTGATCGTAGGGTCATTGTATTACCTGATCAGGCAAAGAACCTTTTACGATAAAAACTGGAAATCCTTGCTTAGAGATGTCATATTGATTCTCTCAGTGGCATATTTCACCTTCAACCTTTCCTGGGGCCTAAACTATTACAGGGTCCCCATAGCCAAGACATTGGCACTTAAGGAAAAATACTCTTCACAGCAGCTATTCCAAACCACGGAGAAGCTTATCACCAAAACCAATGAAATGCAGGTTTTAATTACGGCCGACAGCAGTAAGGCGGTATCCATCCCTTATTCACAACAAGTATTATTTGGCAAAACTATCGAGGGTTATCAGCAATTGGCCAAAATTTACCCCGAACTGGCATATAATCGCCCCAGTTTAAAAAAATCTGGCTTTAGTACGGCACTCACCTATATGGGCTATGGGGGCTATTTAAATCCGTTTACACACGAATCTCAGGTAAACAGCAAGATCCCTAATTTTAGATTTCCTGTAGTCTGCGGTCATGAGGTGGGTCATCAACTGGGCTATTCGGCAGAGAATGAGGTAAATTTTATAGGGTATTTGGTAATGGTTAACCATAAAGACCGGTATTTACAATATGCCGCTTATGCTTATGCGCTCAGTTATTGCCTTGGTGAAATCAATAGAAAAAACCCCGATGACTACAAAGTGCTCCTTGGCAAAATAAACCCGGGTGTTGGGGAAAACTACGATGAACTTCGGACTTTTTGGAAGGCTTATGAAAACCCTTTAGAGCCTGTTTTCAAAAGTATTTTCAATACTTTTTTAAAAGCAAATAATCAGGCTGCAGGCATTGACAGTTATAATCGGGTGGTTTCACTGATAGTTGGGTATCACGACCAAAATCCACTTTTGCCTGAAACAGTCGAATAAACCCTTAAACTATTCTATGATTAGGGTTTCCTGTCCGGAACAATTTCCGCTTCTTCCGGTTTATTGAAAAAATCAACCGATTCAGATTTCTCGCTTAAAGTTACATTACGAAAACTCACGCTGTTTTTTGGCTCTTTTAAATTTCGTCCTTCATAGTCATACCAGATTATGGATTCAGGCAAGTAAATCCCACCCACATCCTGCCAGCTATTGTAGCGGATCCATTTGTAATTATCCGACTTTTCACCTGTACGGTAGGTAACAGTATATCCCAGCCAGGCCATTTGCATGGTTTTGGGATCGCAATGAACAAAGTATTCATCCTTGGGTGAAGTGCCAACACCAGCATTATAGCTAATACGAACTCCGGGATATTCTACCCCTTCAAAAACAAGATCTTCCGTCTCACCATATACAATTCCATCATCGGCGAGGACAAATGGCATCGCAAAAAAGTAGAACATTAAATTATGGTAGAATACGGGATCTCCTTCATATTGCCCATTTTCATCCAGGAGCCAAATATTTTTTCCATCGAAACCCATGGCGTAGGCCGGGGTATCGATACGATCCTTTCTGGAGTAGAGATCCACTGTATGCTTTTCTTTAAAATCGGCTCGTGGCATTTCAAAAACCAGGTTGCGCTGGGATCGCCAATGGTCTAAACCACCATGCGCCTCCAATATATCTGATATCAACTTCGGATAACTTGCTTTTTCCTTTTTAGCTTGGGCTTCCGCTACCTTTATAGAATCTTTCTTAGCCACTTTATCCCGACAGGCAGTGATCGTTATAAGAAGAAGAAGAAGGATTCCAATAGTCTTTTTCATGATAGTGATTTAAAATTCAGATGCTAAGTCGCAATTATGTCGGGTAATTTACTTAATACTTTACATTTGTTCGAATGGACCCTGTAAAGCATATAGATAGTCTTAAAAACACCACCATCAAAGAAGTGGTTCTCATCAAGGAAAAATCGAGGTGGAGAAAAAAGACAGGCCGGTTTGTTGTAGAAGGATTAAGGGAGTTAAAAATGGCCTTGAATGGCAGTTATATGCTGGAAAGTATATTTTTTGATCCGGGGATTATAGGCCGGGAAGATGTACAGCAAATCCTTAATTCCTACAAGATATCTGCTGAATTGATCTCGGTTTCGCACGAAGTCTATCGAAGAATCGCTTACCGGGAAAAAACCGAAGGGGTTGTCGCTCTTGGAAAAGCCAAATCACACTCTCTGGAATCGATAAAATTTAAGAGGGCCAAACCCCTTATACTTGTTGCCGAAGCACTGGAAAAACCCGGAAATATTGGCGCCCTCTTAAGAACAGCAGATGCTGCTGCTTTAGATGCAGTAATTATCTCTAACCCAAAAACTGATCTCTACAATCCTAATATTATACGCTCCAGTCTGGGTTGTGTTTTTAGTGTCCCTATAGCGGCGGCACCAAATGCCGAGGTAATCGAATACCTCAGGAAGAATAATATAACAACCTATGCAGCCCATTTAGGAGCCAAACACAATTATAGCGATATGGATCTCAGTTCTTGCTCGGCCCTGGTGGTAGGAGCAGAATCTTCTGGTTTATCCGAAGAATGGACCCGTGAGGCCAATCAACGAATAATCATTCCCATGCGAGGTGAAATAGACTCGATGAATGTGTCGGTATCGGCCGCAATACTTATATTTGAGGCGATGCGGCAGAGAGGTTTTGAATAAATTTTCAACACGGAAAGTGTTGAGTAGATTTGGTCAGGGATAAACCGTTTAACTAAAAACATTATTTGAATTCCATCACGAATGAGCGAATCCATCTTATTTAAGATCATCATTGCAGTTCTGCTATTGCAATTTGCAATGGAAACCTTGCTTAATTATCTCAATGCCCGGAGATTTGGTGATGCCATCCCGGACGAATTGAATGATGTTTTCGATAATGAAGCCTACAGAAAGTCACAGGATTACAAACACCGCAATTATCGTTTCGGGTTGATCTCATCTGTTTTTTCACTTCTCCTCACTCTGGGATTTCTGGTATTGGGCGGATTTGAATGGGCAGACCAACTTGCGCTGGGGGTTTCATCAAACCCGATAATTAGGGCACTTGTTTTCTTTGGGGTTATTCTGCTGGGAAGCGACCTGCTCAGCACTCCGTTTTCGTGGTATCAGACCTTTGTAATCGAAGAAAAATTCGGATTTAATAAAACCACCCCCCGACTTTTCATCCTGGATAAAATCAAAGGTTGGTTACTTCTATTTATTCTGGGTGGTGGTATGCTGGCACTGATCATCTGGTTTTACAATTGGGCAGGCTCATCATTCTGGCTTTATGCCTGGGGAATAATTGCATTGTTTTCAATAGTTGTCAATCTTTTATATAGCAGGCTAATCGTTCCTATTTTCAACAAGCAAACCCCTCTCGAAGAAGGTAGTTTACGCGACAAAATCAGATCTTATGCTCTAGATGTAGGCTTCGAACTGCGCCACATTTATGTTATTGATGGCTCCAAACGAAGCACCAAGGCCAATGCCTATTTTTCAGGTTTCGGCAGGGAGAAACGCGTTACGCTCTTCGACACACTGCTCTCCGACCTGAACGAAGATGAGATTGTGGCGGTTTTAGCGCATGAAGTGGGCCATTACAAACGACATCATATCCTTGTAAATCTGTTCGTGTCTATACTTCTTACCGGATTTACGCTATTTCTTTTATCAGTATTTATCAATAACCCGGAACTATCGCTTGCTATTGGGGTGTCACAACCCAGTTTCCATGCCGGACTTATCGGTTTTGGGATCCTTTACAGCCCTATCTCTGAACTTACCGGGCTTATTATGAATTATTTTTCCCGGAAGTTTGAATATCAGGCCGATGACTATGCCCGTAAAACTTACCATTCGGAGCCGCTTATAACCTCACTAAAGAAGCTTTCAAAGAACAGCCTGAGTAATCTCACTCCCCATCCTGCATATGTTTTTGTACACTACTCACACCCTCCTCTGATTAAGCGGATATTAAACTTAAAGGCATGATTTTTGTTGATTAGGAGGCTAAGAATGATTAATTTTAGACTATGAGGACGGAAACACTCATAGAGAAGGAAAACAAGGAGATCGCCAAACAATACAAGGAACTCCTGCGCATCAGTTATCAGAACCTCAACGCTGAAGATAAGAAACTGATACGCCTGGCCTTTGATACTGCTGTAGATGCACACAAGAATCAAAGAAGGAAATCAGGAGAAGCCTATGTATTCCATCCTATCGCTGTGGCCAAGATCGTGGCTTCGGAAATCGGGCTGGATGCCACTTCCATAGCCTCTGCCCTTTTACACGATGTTGTTGAAGATACCGATTATACCCTAGATGACATCGAGCGAATGTTCGGGGAAACCATCGCCAGGATCGTAGACGGGCTTACAAAGATTGCCCATCTGAAAAAAGACATGAATATCTCCCAACAGGCGGAGAATTTCAGAAAGATGCTGCTCACCCTGCATGATGATGTAAGGGTTATTATCATCAAGATAGCAGACCGTTATCACAATATGCTGACCATGGATGCCATGCCAGAGCATAAACAGGTAAAAATGGCTTCCGAAACCCTATATATCTATGCTCCGCTTGCTCATAGAATAGGCCTCTACAATATTAAGACCGAGCTTGAGGATCTAAGTCTGAAATATACAGAACCAGAGGTATACCGTGATATTCAGGAAAAGATAGAACATACCAAGGAAGAGCAGCAACGATATATCGACGATTTCTCAGATGTGATACGTGATTCACTAGACAAAGAGGGGCTGAAGTATACCGTTAAAGGTAGGATGAAATCTACCTATTCCATCCGTAAAAAAATGTTATCGCAGAACGTAAGGTTCGACGAGATCTACGACAAGTTTGCCATCAGGATCATTTATGAATCGGACGATCAGAACGAAAAATTTCTCGCCTGGAAGATCTATTCGATTGTTACCGACCACTTCACCCCCAATCCGATAAGGTTGCGCGATTGGATATCCTCACCTAAATCGACCGGATATGAGGCTTTGCACATTACTGTTATGGGACCGGAAGGCCGTTGGGTAGAAGTGCAGATCCGAAGTGAACGTATGCACGAAATAGCAGAAAAAGGATATGCGGCTCATTTTAAGTACAAGCATGGTGAGCAGAAGGAACAAGGTATTGAAGAATGGTTGAACCGCTTGCAGGAAGCTCTGGAGAGTTCCAATGGGAATGCGGTCGACTTCGTAGAGGAATTCAAACTGAATCTATATTCGAAGGAGATATTTGTATTTACCCCCAGGGGTGATTTGAAATCACTTCCCAAAGATTCCACACCACTCGATTTTGCCTTCAACATCCATACGGAAGTTGGAATGAGGACCAGAGGAGCAAAAGTAAATGGTAAACTGGTCCCCCTCAGTACAACACTTCAAAGCGGTGACCAGGTAGAAATCATCACCTCAGATAGTGCCAAGCCAAGCCAGAGCTGGCTAGATTATGCCACTACCGCGAGGGCAAGGGCAAAAATCAGATCCTCGTTACGTGAGGAAAAGAAACTCATTGCCAATGATGGGAAAGAGATTTTACGCAGAAAATTAAAATCTCAAAAGATCACATTAAACGAAGATGTGGTAAACAAGATGGTGGTCTATTTTAAATTACAGACTTCGCTCGACCTATTTTACCGTGTAGGTCTGGGTGCCATCGATAACCAGAAGATAAAGGAGTTTGCCTCCTCCTATAACAATGCTTTTATCAGCTTTTTCAAAAATAAGATCAGACGAAAAGCGATCCCGGAAAATATCGACCGGGAAGAGATCACCTCGAAATACGATCTGTTGGTCTTTGGCAAAGAGGAAGAAAAACTAGGCTATATACTCTCTAAATGCTGTACCCCGATCCCGGGAGATGACGTATTTGGTTTCCTGAGTGTAAATGAAGGTATTAAGGTGCATAAGAAAAACTGTCCCAATGCCATTTCCCTGCAATCAAACTATGCTTACAGGATCATTCAGGCTAAATGGATAGATTCCTCCCAGGAAGTATTTACCTCCGAGATCAAGCTTAGTGGCATCGATAACCTGGGCCTACTTAATGAAATCACCGAGATCATTTCAGATAACATGCATGTGAATATGAAAAATCTGAACTTCAGTACCGATGGCGGTACTTTTACCGGCACCATCTCAGTGGTAGTAAAAAACCAATCGATTCTTAAAAAGCTGATCCAAAATCTCAAACAGATAGGTGGCATTGAAAAAGTGATCAGATTATAATACTTTTTGGTATTATATCAGGCTGTATTTCCACTTACGGGATGTTGAGCATTCTCATTTTTAACTGTACCTTTGCAGATAGTTCTAATGAAGGTGTTTATGAGCACAAATAAGGATCAGGAAATTGTAAAAAATGTCTTCACGACATTTCTGGAGGACAATGGACATCGCAAAACACCAGAAAGATATGCTATTCTTCAAGAGATCTATGACAGTGAAGATCATTTTGATATAGAATCCCTTTATATCAAGATGAAGAATAAGAACTACCGGGTAAGCCGAGCCACGCTTTATAACACTATTGAACTGTTACTGGATTGTAAACTGGTCCGTAAACACCAGTTTGGAAAAAATCAGGCCCAATACGAAAAATCATATTTTGATCGGCAACACGATCACGTCATCCTTACCGACACAGGAGAGGTGGTGGAGTTTTGTGACCCGAGGATAGAATCGATAAAAAAGACCATAGAAGAGGTTTTCGACATAAAAATCAACAACCATTCACTCTACTTCTATGGCACAAGGAACCAGGAAAAAGAATCAACAAAATAACCAAATCAAATTCATGGCGGTAGACTTGCTACTAGGACTACAGTGGGGGGATGAAGGAAAAGGAAAGATTGTAGACGTACTAACAGCTAATTACGATATTATAGCTCGATTTCAGGGCGGACCCAACGCCGGGCACACGCTCGAATTCGACGGCATCAAGCACGTGCTTCATACCATTCCATCGGGAATATTCCACGAAAATGCGATCAATATAGTGGGTAACGGTGTGGTCATCGATCCGGTCATCTTCAGGAAAGAGCTGCAGAACCTCGAGAAATTCGATCTGGACATCAATAGTAAATTATTTATCTCCAGAAAGGCCCATCTGATACTTCCCACACACCGGCTGTTAGATGCGGCATCTGAAGCGGCGAAAGGCAAGGCCAAGATCGGGTCAACGCTTAAAGGAATAGGCCCTACATACATGGATAAGACAGGACGCAACGGGATGAGGGTTGGGGACCTGGAGCTAGAAAGCTGGTGCGACAAATACCGGAGTCTGGCTAATAAACATCAGGCGATGATTTCGTTCTATGATGTGGATGTACAATACGACCTGGCTGAACTGGAAGCCGAATTCTTTGAAGCCGTAGAACATTTAAAGAAACTTACCTTTATAGATAGTGAAGAATACCTCTATCAGGCTCAGCAAGCGGGTAAAAAGATCCTGGCCGAAGGGGCCCAGGGTTCCTTATTGGACATCGATTTTGGAACCTATCCCTATGTTACTTCTTCCAATACTACAGCGGCAGGTGCCTGCACAGGTCTTGGGGTTGCCCCGGGAAACATCGGGGAAGTTTTAGGAATTTTTAAAGCCTATACCACAAGAGTGGGCAGTGGTCCTTTTCCAACAGAACTCTTCGATGAAGATGGCGCCACAATGAGCAAGGTAGGAAATGAATTCGGAGCAACAACCGGCCGACCCAGAAGATGTGGTTGGCTCGACCTGGTAGCCCTCAAGTATGCTGTCCAAATCAATGGAGTTACCGCTCTTATGATGATGAAAGCCGATGTATTAAGTGGCTTCGATTCTTTAAAAATCTGTACCGCATACAAGTATCGGGGTAAAACCATCAATCACCTGCCATTCAATATCGAATCCGATAATGTAACGCCCGTCTACACGGAGATGAAAGGTTGGAAAAAGGACCTTACCAGGATGACCAAGGAATCCGAAATCCCGGAAACACTGAATCAGTACATCGAATTCCTGGAGGGCGAACTCCAGATACCGATTAAGATCGTATCGGTTGGCCCTGACCGGAAACAAACCATTCATCGTTCGAAGTAAAAAGCGACCGATTTACATGTTAGCATCATCCTAAAACTATCCTAATTAAGTCAGGGAAAAGTTGAAAAGAATTATTTTTGGACAGAATGAGAGTGCGAAAATACTTGTTGGCTTTATGTTCCTCGCTGATATTCTCTATGCCGTTAAGTGCGCAGGAGCCATCGGCTGAGGAGCGTCAGATCAACATAGTCTACGGTGCAAACTTCACCAAGGACGAAGAACAATTCCCCGGTGCCTCTCTGTTTAGTAAAGACAACAGACAGGTTCAATTTGAGCATGAGGGCGCAAATCTCTGGTGCGATGTCGCCATTTTTTATCAAAAAGAAAACCGACTTAAGGCGATTGGAAATATCCGTTTACAGCAGGGAGATAGTATCCAGTTAAATAGTGGTCGGATCGATTTCGACGGGAATAAAAGCCTGGCCAAAGCCTGGGAGCGTGTGGTCTTGAGAAATCCGGAAATGACGCTCCGAACCGATACGCTATATTGGGACCGGGCTTTACAGGAATCGTATTATAACAGTGGGGGAACTATTGTAGATTCTGCCAATACGCTTACCAGCAAGAAAGGGCGATACTTCATGATCCCAAAAAAATATCGTTTCCTCGATAGTGTTAAGATCAATAATCCGGAGTATACCCTGGAATCGAAACAGCTCGATTACTATACCACTTCCAGAAATGCCTATATGTACGGTCCATCAACCATCACTGGTGACACTTATAAGATCTACTGTGAACGCGGCTTTTACGATACCAAAATTGAAAGTGGCTACGGTATTAAAAATACGCGTATCGATTACAATGATCGAATAATCGAGGGAGACAGTGTCTATTTTGACAAAGCGTCCGAATTTGCTTCTGCTACCAACAATATCAAAGTTACCGATACAGTAAATCAGGGGGTTATCAGGGCGCATTATGCAGAAGTTTTTAAAGCAAAAGATTCGGTTTTTGCCACAAAAAGGGCAGTGTCGGTGAGTCTGGTGGAGAAGGACTCACTTTATATGCATGGCGATACACTGATGATAACCGGTAAACCCGACCAAAGGATTCTCAGAGCATTTAGAAATGCCAAATTCTACAAAACAGATCTAAGCGGCAAATGCGATTCCATACATTATGAACAGCGAACAGGGGTGACACAAATGGTGACAGATCCAGTGTTATGGAACCTCGAAAACCAAATGACAGGTGATAGTATTCATTTGCTGAGTGATAGTGAGACTCAAAAACTGGACTCTTTAAAAGTGCTTAACAATGCATTTATTATTTCACTTGATAGTGTAAGCAAAACAGGCTATAACCAGGCAAAGGGTAAAGATCTCTTCGGGCAGTTCATCGAGAACGAATTGAAGATCGTAGATCTGGTGAAAAATACCGAAGTGATTTACTATATGTACAACGACGATAATGAGCTCATCGGTATCAATAAAACTATTTGCAGCGCCATCCAGATGAAGCTAGACAGCAGTGATATTGAAGAGATCACATTTTTTACTGATCCCGACGGGGATATTTTCCCCGAAAAGGAATTACCGTTGAATAGTCGTAAATTAAAGGGGTTTATTTGGCGTGGTGATGAGCGGATCCGCACCAAGGATGATATCTTCGATGAAGATGACAACAATATTGAATTGGTCAGGATAGAGGGTGTAGACCATCCCCTTGATGCCTTGGAGGAAGAAAATCTGCCGGAAGACGAAAGAACCTTGCTACAGCCCAATGGGCAGGCAATCCTGGAAAAACAAAAACCTCGCCCTTCAGAACCGTCGGAGCCTGATGGATAAAGACTTTCTAAAATACCAGGCTCAAACCACCACCACTCCGCTGGGACTTAAGGTTGCATACGCCAAAGGTTCGTATATCTACGATACCGATGGAAGGGCGCATTTAGATTTTGTCGCCGGAGTATCTGCATGTGGACTCGGTCATTGCCACCCCAGGGTGGTTAAGGCGATAAAAAGGCAAAGCGAGAAGTATCTCCATGTAATGGTTTATGGGGAATATGCACAGGGTCCTGCCATTGATTTAACAAGAATGCTGGCGGCCTTGCTCCCCGATCCTCTCGAAATGACGTATCTGGTGAATTCGGGTACCGAAGCCATAGAGGGAGCCATTAAACTGGCCAGGCGCTACACGGGCAGATCTGAAATCATCGCTGCTAAGAATGCATATCATGGTAACACTATGGGCAGTCTCAGCCTGATGAGTTGCGAGGAGCAGAAAGCCCCCTTCAGGCCATTAATACCAGATGTAACTTTTGTTCAGTTCAATTCACTTGAAGACCTTCAAAAAATTAGCAAAAGAACAGCTGCCGTGGTATTGGAAACCATTCAGGGCGGAGCTGGTTTTATTCTGCCGGAAGCGGATTATCTCTTAAATGTGTCCCGGAAATGCAAAGAAGTGGGAGCCCTGTTGATATTGGATGAGATCCAGCCTGGTTTCGGGCGTACTGGCAAACTCTTTGCCTATGAGCATTATGGAATTGTCCCTGATATACTGGTAATGGGTAAGTCGATGGCATCAGGTTTACCCGTTGGTGGATTTACCTCCTCACGGGAAATTATGCTAAGCCTTAGCCGTAATCCAGCCCTTGGCCATATCACCACATTTGGAGGGAATTCGGTGATTGCGGCGGCGGCACTCGCTACCCTGCAAGAGCTTCAGGAGAGCAATTTAATCGAGTTGACCCTGGAAAAGGAACAACAATTCCGCCGGCGGTTGCAACATCCTCTGATCGAGGAAATCAGGGGGAAAGGCCTTATGCTGGCATTGATAATGAAGGATTCTGAAACGGCCAATAGGCTTGTCATGGCCTGTTCCGACAGGGGTCTGGTGCTATTTTGGTTGCTTTTCGAAAAACGGGCAGTAAGGATATCACCCCCAATGACTATATCCAGGGAGGAGATCGATAAAGGGTGCGATATAATTCTCGAAGTTTTAAGAGAATTTCAGCAATAATTTGTTAACTAAATTGTTAATAATATAGCTCAAATCTGTCCGTACGCATAGTTTTTAAAAGACTAAATTTAAATCCATAGTTTAACCAATAACGTTTCTATGGCGTTAGACCCAAACGAAAGGCCAAAACAACCCATTGCGAAGTTCGAGTCCATGCTGAAGACCGACGACGTCTATTTTTTTGACTCTGAGGATTTCGAAGACATCATACACCACTATCTTAATAACGGCAAGGTTTCGCTTGCCAAGAAGGCCATCAAGATCGGCTTGCATCAACATCCGGATTCCATCGAGTTGAAATTATTGAATATCGAAGTGCTGGTATTTGAGAATAATCTGGATGTGGCCGAACAGATGCTCGATCAGTTACAATTGCTAGACTCCTCAAACGAAGAAATCTATATTCAACGTGCCAATATTTACTCCAAAAAGGATAATCATGAAGCTGCTGTTGCCCTTTTGGAAAAGGCATTGGAACTTTCAAACAACAACCTTGACATCTACTCGCTGCTAGGTATGGAGTATCTCTTTATGGACGATTTTGAACTGGCCAAGAAGAATTTTATGCAATGTGTCTGTTTCGATCCTCACGATTATTCTTCACTGTATAATGTAGTTTACTGTTTTGAATTCCTGGAAGACTATGATGGTGCGATCCACTTTTTAAACGACTACCTCGAACAAAATCCATATTCACAGGTAGCATGGCACCAATTGGGGAAACAATATATGATCAAGGAGCTGTTGGAAGAAGCTTTGGCAGCCTTTGATTTTGCAATAATCTCGGACGATGAGTTCATCGGGGCTTATTTTGAAAAAGGCAAGGTGTTGGAAAAAATGGGTCGATACAACGAGGCTATCACCAACTACGAAACCACAATAAAAATAGAAGACCCGACATCCCATGCGTATCTTAGGATGGGAAAATGTCATGAAAAGCTACATAACGATGATCTGGCAAAGTATTACTACTATCAGACCGTACATGAAGATCCGTTATTAGATAAAGGTTGGATCGCTATTACCGAGTTCTATTGCCGAAAGAACAACCATGAACGAGCACTCTATTATATCAATAAGGCAATCAATATAGATGGGGAAAATCCACTTTACTGGAAAAAGTGTGCTGCTATTCACCAGGCCCTGGAAAATCTTGACGAGGCAGATTTTGCCTACAAACAGACGGTAGATCTGGGCAACTACGAAGTAGATACCTGGCTGAATTGGGCAGCGGTAGTAAAGACTAATTGCGATCTGCAGTCGGCAATTCAAATTTTGATCCAGGGATTTGAATTCTATCCTGATGAGGCATTTATCCCCTACAGAATCTCAGGCTTGTATAATCTCCAGGGAGATCAGCTTAATGCAGAAAAGTACCTGGTCATCGCATTGAGGCTCGACCGGGCTAAAATGTCCTTATTGAAGCGTGAATTCCCTAAATTCTACCGCTCGTACCGTGCCCAGAACATTATTTCGGGCAATCAGAATGCTTCTGAATAAAAGGTTTACTTTTGTCCTTTATTTTCCTATGGGAGACCGAAATCTGTTCCAATATATCCTTGTAGCCCTTAAAGGGATGGCCATGGGAGCTGCAGATGTGGTCCCCGGAGTATCCGGCGGCACCATTGCATTTATTTCGGGGATCTATGAAGAATTGATCACTTCTTTAAACAATATTAACCTCTCTACACTACAAACCTGGAAAAGTGAAGGTATAAAAGCTGCCTGGCAAAAACTTAATGGAAACTTTCTGTTAGCGCTTTTTAGTGGGATCGCAGTAAGTGTCGTCTCGTTGGCAAAGCTAATCAGTTGGCTACTTGAGAATCAACCGATCTCAGTATGGTCGTTCTTTTTTGGTCTTGTCCTGGCGAGTATCTTTTTTGTAGCCCGTGATATCAGCCGCTGGAACGCAGCCACGATCCTTGTATTTGTTCTTGGGGCTTTGTCGGCCTTTTTTATTACTTCGCTACCACCCGCTGACAATAGCGGCAGCCTTCCGTTCTTTTTTCTTTCAGGAGCCCTCGCCGTATGTGCGATGATCCTTCCGGGCATTTCCGGGGCATTTATTCTGGTATTACTAGGCTCGTACAAGACGGTTCTGGATGCGGTTCATGAGAGAAATTTTCTGATCCTGAGTGTTGTGGCTTTGGGAGCCGTTTTTGGTCTTTTAAGTTTTGCCCGACTCCTGAAATGGATGTTTCATCACTACAAAAATGTAACTCTTGCGCTGCTTACCGGATTTATCCTGGGATCGCTGAATAAGATCTGGCCCTGGAAAGAAGTACTCGAATCGCGCATCTACGGCGATAA